>JAYNYG010000119.1:0-2977 GCA_038102935.1 Alphaproteobacteria bacterium
CACTTCACCGCAGTCTGATGGTCCTGAGGAACACCTCGTCCTTCGTAGTACATCGCACCCAGATTGTTCTGGGCATCGGCATCCCCCTGTTCAGCAGCAAGACTGAACCACTTCACCGCAGACTTATAATCCTGGGAAACACCTTCTCCGTCCCTGTACATCACACCCAGATTGTACTGGGCAGCGGCAATCCCTTGTTTCGCAAGAGGTGCCCACTCCCGCAGAGCAGTTGCGTAGTCACCACTTTCGTATGCGGTCACACCCTTTTGGAAATCTTGGCTCCAAGACACCCCCGCACTTCCAAGAAGCAGGGCAACGGCGAGGCAGAGCGTGCCGGTCAGGTTTCTCATAGGGGAAGTCTGGCAGAAAGTGGGAATGGAGCAAATACCCTTAAGGGAGCGCTATAGGCATCTCGTAGCGGCGGCGGGTCAATGCCGGATGTTCAGGGTCTTGCGAGACATTTATCTTCAGCGCTCACATCTGCGGTGCTATGAAGGCGGTCGTAAGTCGCTGAAAGTCACGATTGGTGTGCAAAAAGTGTGCATCGTGTTGGGATAAGCAGTTGATTTTATAGCGACTTGTAAGTTGGTGTGCATAAGGTGTGCAAAAATATGTCTCAAAATAATCAAACAAAAACAGAGACTTATAAGAAGAAATGGCAGTTTTGGATTGATCGGGGCGGCACGTTTACGGATATCGTGTCGCGGAAGCCGGATGGCGAGACGGTGGCGCATAAGCTGCTGTCTGTGAACCCGGAACGGTATAAAGACGCGGCGACCCAGGGCATTCGGGAATTGTTAGATGTGCCGGAGGGTCAGCCCATTCCGGCAGACGTCATTGACGCTGTGAAGATGGGCACCACCGTCGGCACCAATGCGTTGCTGGAACGCAAGGGCGAGCGGACTGTGTTAGCTGTCACCAGCGGATTCCGAGACCTGTTGCGGATCGCCTACCAAAACCGCCCGCGCCTGTTTGATCTGGAATTGAAGCTGCCGGAACAGCTCTACACTGATGTGGTGGAACTGGATGAACGCGTGTTGGCGGATGGCACGGTTGAGCGCGCGCTGGATGACGCAGCGACCCGCCGTGACCTCCAGGCCATGCGGGACAAGGGCTATACCTCAATCGCAATTCTTTGCCTGCACGGGTATCGCTATCCCGCGCATGAAGAGCAGGCCGCCGCTATCGCCCGTGAATTGGGCTTTACGCAGGTTTCCGTCAGCCACCAGACAAGCCCGCTGATTAAGGCTGTCGGGCGCGGCGACACCACCGTTGTCGACGCCTATCTCTCCCCCGTTTTGCGCCGCTATGTGGACATCTTGGCGGGCGAGCTTTCGGGCGCCCGGCTAATGTTCATGCAGTCCAACGGCGGGCTGGCGGATGCGCGGCGGTTCCAGGGGAAGGATTCCATCCTTTCCGGCCCGGCAGGCGGCGTTGTGGGTGCCGCCAAAACCGCAGGCATGGCGGGATTTGATCGCATCATTGGCTTCGATATGGGCGGCACCTCTACAGATGTATCCCACTATGCGGGCGACTATGAGCGCGCCTTTGAAACGCAGGTGGCGGGCATTCGCATGCGCGCGCCGATGATGCAAATTCACACCGTTGCAGCGGGCGGCGGGTCGATCCTAGCGTTTGAGCAGGGGCGATATCGGGTTGGCCCTGAAAGTGCCGGCGCCAGTCCTGGCCCGGCGGCATACCGCCGTGGCGGGCCGCTGACCGTGACCGATTGCAATGTGCTGCTAGGCCGATTGCAGCCCGCACATTTCCCGCCAGTATTCGGCCCCAATGGCGACGAGCCGCTGGATGTTGACGCTTCCCGGAAACGCTTCGAAGAGCTTGGCGGCAGGATCGCGGAGGAGACCGGCGATACCCGCAAAGCCGAAGACGTAGCGCTTGGCTACCTGCAAATCGCCGTTGAAAACATGGCCAACGCCATCAAAGAAATCAGCGTCCGGCGCGGCTATGACGTGACAGAATACACGCTGCAATGCTTCGGCGGCGCTGGCGGCCAGCACGCTTGCATGATCGCCGATACGCTGGGCATGGAGACAATCTTCATCCACCCGTTCGCTGGCGTATTATCCGCTTATGGCATGGGCTTGGCGGACTTGCGGGCGGTGAAAGAATGCTCCGTTGAGGCCGCACTGGAAGCCTCCGCGCTTGGCGATATTGAAGCCACATTGGCGGCCCTGGGCAGTGAGGCTGAGGCTGAGCTTGAGCCGCAGTTAACGCCGGGCGATACGCTCCGGGTCGAGCGGCGGGTGCATCTTCGCTATGACGGCACGGATTCCTCCCTAGAAGTCGCATATCCTGATAGCGGCGATGTTGCGGCTGCGTTGCGGGAAGCATTCGAGGCGGAGCATCGCCAGCGCTACGGCTTCATTATGGAAGGCAAAGGCCTGATCGTCGCCACCGCCGTCGCCGAAGCCGTTGGCGAAACGGACGTCGCGGACGAAATTGAACATAGCCTGGACCCATCCGCCGAAGCTGCCGTGATCGCAACGCATCCCGTATACACGCAATCCGGCTGGGTCGATGCGCCGTTCTATGATCGGGACAGCATGGCCCCGGGCGCCGCCGTATCTGGCCCCTGCGTCATCATCGAGCGCACCGGCGCAAATGTCGTTGAGCCCGGATGGCGGGCGGAAATCACGGGCCGGGACCATCTGGTCATGCGCCGGGTGGAGGTGCTGGAACGCGCCCATGCTATCGGCACGGAAGCGGACCCTGTGCTGCTGGAAGTGTTCAACAACCTGTTCATGTCCGTCGCCGAACAAATGGGCGCGGCGCTAGAGAACACTGCCTATTCCGTCAACATCAAAGAGCGCCTGGACTTCTCCTGCGCGATCTTTGACGCGACCGGCAGCCTTGTCGCCAACGCGCCTCATGTGCCGGTGCATTTAGGTTCCATGGGCGAATCCGTCCGCGCCATGATCCGTGAGCGCGAGGGGACCATGAACCCCGGCGATTTCTA
>JAYNYG010000025.1:0-7373 GCA_038102935.1 Alphaproteobacteria bacterium
TGCGCACCGCGCCTTGCCGAAGACGCGCTCAGGGCGGCGAGACGCCTCATAGTTTGCGGACGATGCTCTAGCGGTGACGGTAACCGAGTTGCTTTAGAGTGATCGGGGATCCGTCGACGCCGATCAAACGCACTGCGGAAGCCTCGCCGCGCATTTCGACAATGCGCCCAATCTGGGTCACCCGGAGGCCCTGCTTCTCGGACACTTTCTCGATGATGCGGCGGCGGTTTGAGGGTGCGGTGAACACAAGCTCATAGTCGTCACCGCCCGTTATTGCATCCGCAAGGCGGTTCTCTGCATCGACAATCTTCTGCGCTGCCTCAGACAATGGGACAGAGCGGGCTGAAATTTCGATATCGACGCCGGATGCGATGCCAATATGACCCGCATCCGCTAGAAGACCGTCGGACACATCTGCCGCAGCCGTCGCAATGTTTTCTGCAGAGAGCATCTGGCCATATTTCAAGCGCGGTTGCGGCTTCCGGTACCGATCTTCCAAATAGGCTCTGTCGGCGTCAGGCAGTGTTGCGAGACCGCCGCGCGCGACCTCTAGGCCGAACGCGGCGTCCCCAATGGTTCCTGTGACATATAGGTCGTTCCCGGTCTTGGCGCCTGCCCTGCGCACCATCCCGCCCAGCGGCGCTTCGCCTATGGCCGTGAGAGAAAGGACCAGCGGGCCGTCGGTCGAAACTGTATCTCCGCCGATTACCTTGATGCCAAATTCATCCTGATCTTTCGCCAGACCTTCAGCAAAAGCCTGCACCCATTCGATGTCCAGCTCTCGCGGAAGGGCGATTGTTAGCAAATATCCACGCGGCTTCGCGCCTTTGGCGGAAAGATCCGACACATTCACGCGCATCAGTCGTTGCGCGATGACGCCTGGGTCCTCATCCGGCAGGAAATGAACACCGGCGGACATCGCATCGACTGTGTAAATCAGTTCAGTCTTCGGCGAGGGCAGAAAAAGCGCTGCGTCATCCTTGAGGCCGAGCCCTTCCGGGCCAGCCAGGGGCGCGAAGCATTGCGCGATAAGGTCAAACTCGCTCGCCATTCGGGGGCTTAGAACTCGCCCGGGCGAACCAGATGGCCGATTTTGTCGAGCGCTGCATTGACGACGGAGGCCTCTGGCCGCCCGAAGAAATGCTCTGCGATCTCCACATATTCGGTGATGATCACCTTGGGCGGCGCTTCATGCACGGCGTAGAGTTCAGCCGCGCCTGCAAGCAAGATCGCCTGTAGTACAAGCTCCATGCGCTCAAGCGGGCGGTTCTTGAGCGAGGACTGCAACATCTCGATCAGCGTTGGCCCATTGTCGCTGACTGCAGAAATCACGGTATCGAAGAATTTCGGGTCAGCCGCAACCGGCGTTTCGCCATCCACCGCGCGGCCAAGATAATGCTTGCGCATTTCCTTCGCAGCGACCTGCAGCGTCTTACCGGTCAGATCCGCCTGATAAAGCGTCTGGACAACAGCGATGCGTGTGACATGGCGACGGCTGGGCGCTCTAAGAGGCGGCGCGCCATTATCAGCAGTGTTTTGATCTTCAGACGCCATCAAGCCCCGCCGCGGAACAACCGCTTCATCGAAATCATGCCGAGACAGGCAAGTGCGACCTCACGGCCTTTGTTCTTGCGATCCACGCGCGCACGTTCCAGCGCCTGTGCTTCATTCTCACAGGTCAGAACGCCAAAGCCGACAGCCAGACCGCGATTAACCGTCAGATCCATCAAGCCGCGCGCCGTTTCCTGGCAAATAAGGTCGTAATGGCTCGTTTCGCCGCGAAGGATGCAGCCGAGCGTAACAAACCCATCGAATTCCTTACCGCCATCCCGGCGCGAAGCCGCAAGCATCACGGCGGCCGGCAATTCGAATGCGCCGCCGACGGCGATCTCCTCATGCGTGACGCCGAACTCCTCCAGCGTTTCGACAGCGCCACGCCGAAGCTCATCTGTGATTTCGCCGTAATAGGGCGCTGTCAGCAGGAGCACATGAGCCCCTTCCGCACGCTCCAAGTCTAGATATTGCGACGCGTCGGCCAAGATAAAGTCCTCCAAGGAACTGCTGGGAATGCTGTTATGCGCCGCCGGTGGTGTCACGCACCACAGGGCGGGTTTCGATGATGTTTAAGCCGTAGCCCTCAATGCCGACAACGCGCTTCGGCGCATTTGACAACAGAATGAGGTTCTTAACGCCAAGGTCGAGCAAGATCTGCGCGCCGACGCCATAGTCCTTCAATGTGGAAGCAACGCCTTCAGCCTTAAAACCAAGCTCGGCGCGAATGCGATCAGACAAGTTTGTCGCCTGTGTCTCGCGGATCAACACGACGACACCTCGCTCGGCTGCGCCAATCATCTCCATCGCATGCTGCAGCCCACCGCCGCGCTGACGATGATGATCGCCAAGCAAATCTTCCATAATATTGATGGCGTGCATGCGCACCATAACAGGCTCATCGCCCGCGACATCGCCTTTCACAAGCGCGACATGCTCAGTGCCTTCCAGGGTCGAGCCAAAGACGACAAGGCGGAAATCGCCGCCAAATCTGCTCTCGAGATCACTTTCAACAACGCGCTCAATCGTCCGGTCAAAGCGGCGACGATAGGCGATCAAGTCCGCGATCGCGCCGATTTTCATACCGTGAAATTGGGCGAACTGGATAAGCTCTGGCAGGCGCGCCATGCCGCCTTCTTCATCCATGATTTCGCAGATCACGCCAGCTGGGTTCAGGCCCGCTAGCCGCGCGATATCAACTGCGGCCTCAGTATGACCAGCGCGAACCAGAACGCCGCCATCGCGAGCACGGAGCGGGAACACATGGCCTGGCGTCACGATATCGTCTTTGCCGTTCTGCGGATCAATCGCGGCGGCGATAGTGCGCGCGCGGTCGGGCGCGGAAATGCCGGTTGTCACACCTTCCCGCGCTTCGATTGATACAGTGAACGCAGTTGATTGCCGCTGGCGCACATCGCTTTGCATCAGCGGCAGATCAAGCTGCTCAACGCGATCTGAAGTCAGCGACAGGCAGATCAATCCCCGCCCAAACTTGGCCATGAAGTTGATGACTTCAGGGGTCGCCATTTGCGCCGGGATAACCAAATCGCCTTCATTCTCGCGATCTTCATCATCCACCAGAATGAACATCCGGCCATTACGCGCGTCTTCGATGATTTCATCAATCGGGGACAGGAACGCGAGATCTTCGTCCTTGCGGCGGAGGTCCTCAGCGATCGTATCGAGGCTGACCCGCGCCATATCGTTCATATCGACGCTCACGACGCCAAACCCTCCGTTTCGAGCAATCTCTTAACGTAGCGCGCCAGCATATCAATTTCCAGATTGACCCGGCTGCCGTTTTGCAGCGCATCAAACGCCGTGTTCTCCAGCGTATGCGGGATGATGGCAACGTCAAAACCTTCGTCATCCGCGCCATTCACTGTAAGCGAAACGCCGTCTACAGCGATGGAGCCTTTTTCGGCGATGAAGCGCAGCAAAGGCTTAGGCGCAGTGAACGTAAAGCGCCATGCATCCCCGTCCCGAACGCGCTCTGCAACTGTTCCAACGCCGTCCACATGGCCTGACACAATATGCCCGCCCAGTTCAGCGCCTAGAGTCAACGAACGCTCCATGTTGATTCTGTCGCCGACTTTCCAGTCGCCAATGGTGGTGCGAGCCAGCGTTTCGTTTGAACTGTCGAACGCCACTCGCCCTGACGCCTTAGCGACGACCGTGTGGCAAGCGCCAGCGATTGAGATCGACGCGCCCATCTCAATGGTTTTCACGTCGTAGACCGTTTCGATCACAAGACGGGCGCCGTCTGCGGACTTTTGAATGTCCATAACGCGCCCGACGTCTGAGACGAGACCTGTAAACATCGAAACTATGCCTTTCAATCCTGGCTGCGATCAGCCATTCCGCTGCCGGACAAAGAGCTGCTCTAAATCATCGCCAACGTTTCTAACTCTATGCGCCATGAATCTAGGCGCTACGTCAACGCGGTCCAGCCCCAAAGGACCGATAGCCGCACGGCCATCTCCGCCAATGACCAGCCCGGCGCGGAAACTGTGGATGCGGTCAATCAAATCTGCTTTCAGGAACGCCGCTGCAAGCGCCCCGCCACCCTCAATCAAAGCCCGCGTGATGCCTTCGCTGCCAAGCAACGTCGCGACAGAACCGACATCGACGCGACCATCAGTATCCTGCGCCGCTTCAATCACACGAACCCCGAGCGCCTCCAGTGCACGCCGCCGATCATCAGGTGCGGCTGTGGTCGTGAAAACCCAGGTGGCTTGTTCCTGCGCCCGCTTCGCCAGATCAGACGACGCCTCAAGCCTCAATCCACTATCAATGACCACTCGCAACGGCGAAGCGGCGGCGAGCCCTGCAATTCGGCAATTCAGGCTAGGATTATCTGCCAATGCGGTGCCAATGCCGACGATGATCGCGTCATATTCAGCCCGCAGCAGATGCCCACGCCGTCTGGCGGCTGCGCCAGTAATCCATTGGCTATGGCCGTTCTCGGTCGCAATCCGGGCATCCAAACTGGCGGCGGACTTAAGCGCGATCATTGGGCGACCGAGCGTGACCTTAGAGAGGAAGCCAGCCTGGTCGAACCGCGCTTCAGCCTTGCAAAGGCCTTGCTCTACTGCGATTCCAGCAGAGTCCAGCATCGCAAGCCCGCGTCCAGAAACCCGATCATCTGGATCGACCAATGCGGCGACGACGCGCGCGACGCCTGCTTCAATCAGCGCTTCAGCACATGGCGGCGTCTGGCCGTGGTGACTGCATGGCTCAAGTGTAACGTAAGCTGTGCCGCCTTTCGCGCGCGACCCCCGCGCCAAAGCTTCTGCTTCTGCGTGCGGGCGACCGCCCGGTTGGGTCCAACCCCGGCCAGCGACAGCGCCATTCGCATCTGTAATCACGCAGCCAACCGCTGGATTTGGCCACACCTGCCCCAGACCGCGGCGACCGAGCGCCAGAGCGGCCTGCATATGCTGGGCGTCGATCTTAGCGGTCATCCTCATCCAACGAGCCAATAAAGGCCTTGAAGTCTTTGGCTTCACGGAAATCTCTGTAAACCGATGCAAAGCGGACATAGGCCACCGGGTCAAGCGAGCGCAGCGCTTCCATCACCAATTCGCCGACCTGCCCTGCCGGTATCTCCGTCTCGCCCATCGTTTCCAAACGGCGGACCATCGAGGTTACGACACGACTGATGCGATCCTCCTCAACCGGCCGCTTGCGGAGCGCGATCCGCATGGAGCGTTCCATCTTCTCCCGCTCAAACGCTTCCCGCTTGCCGTTCGCTTTGACAACCGTAAGCTCCCGCAAGTGCACACGCTCGAACGTCGTGAAACGCGCGCCGCATTCAGGACAGGCGCGGCGGCGGCGAATGGCGGTGTTGTCCTCCGTCGGGCGGGAGTCTTTCACCTGGGTATCGTCATGGCCGCAGAATGGGCATCGCATTGGATATAGGCTCCGGCTTCGTCCGTCAGGCGCCGTAGATTGGGAAACGCTTGCAGAGCGCATCTACTTCGGCACGGGCGGCAGCCTCTGCGGCGCCGTTGTTATCGCGGCTTTTAGAAAGCTCATTCAGCACGTCGCCGATAATCTCGCCAATGCGTGTGAATTCCGACACATCAAATCCGCGCGTCGTCCCGGCTGGCGTGCCGAGACGAAGGCCGGACGTAACGGCCGGCTTCTCGGGGTCAAACGGAATGGCGTTCTTGTTGCAGGTAAGCCCAGCCCGCTCGAGGCTAGCTTCCGCATCCCGGCCAGTCAGGCCAAGCGGGCGAAGGTCAACCAGCATCAGATGCGTATCGGTGCCGCCAGAGACGATATCCATCCCCTTGGCCTTGAGCGTTTCCGCCAGCGCGCGCGCATTCGCGACAACATTTTCGGCATAACTCCGGAACTCAGGGCGCAAAGCCTCGCCAAACGCAACGGCCTTCGCAGCTATGACATGCATCAGCGGCCCGCCTTGCAGGCCTGGGAACACAGCAGAGTTGATTTTCTTGCCGAGCGCATCATCATTCGACAACACCATGCCGCCGCGTGGGCCACGCAAGGTCTTGTGCGTCGTGGTCGTAACGACATCAGCGAACGGCAGCGGGCTTGGATGGACGCCGGTGGCGACGAGGCCAGAGAAATGCGCCATATCCACCATGAATTTAGCGCCAACCTCATCCGCAATATCTTTAAAACGCGCGAAATCGATCTCACGCGGATAGGCGGACCCGCCAGCAATGATCAGTTTCGGGGAGTGCTCCCGCGCGAGGCTCTCGACCTGATCAAAGTCAATTCGGCCATCGTCCGGGCGCACACCATATTGGATCGCATTGAACCATTTGCCGGACTGGTTTGGCGCCGCACCGTGGGTCAAATGCCCGCCGGCCGCCAAGGACATACCGAGGATCGTATCGCCCGGCTGCACCATTGCCATAAATGCCGCCTGGTTCGCCTGCGCGCCAGAATGTGGCTGCACATTGACGAAGGAACATCCGAACAGACGTTTGGCGCGGTCAATCGCGAGCTGTTCAGAAACATCCACATACTCGCAACCGCCATAATAGCGGCGGCCTGGATAGCCTTCTGCGTATTTGTTCGTTAGAACGCTGCCTTGGGCTTCCAGCACCGCGCGGGAGACGATGTTCTCGCTGGCGATCAACTCAATCTGATCTTGCTGGCGCGCCAGTTCATTGGCGACAGACCCGAAGAGTTCTGGGTCAGCATCAGATAGGCTTGTCGTGAAAAAGCCGTTTGGTACGGCGTTGGCTGGCGCAGGCGCGTTCATGGGTCGCGCGGCTCCTCTAAATGTCGCGTGAAACACTGTATCTTGCGGTTTCTCATAGTCCCGCCCCCAACGCAATGCGGCTGATGCCGCAGGCGCCGAGTAGTTGGGGATTCCTTCATAGGCGCATTCAGCATATACTCGTTCAACAACCCGGTTCCTCTAAGGATATGAAGCAGATGGCGATGAAACGCATGGTCCTGGAAATCGGGATGGGTACAGATATTCGCGGAGGCGACAGCACCAAAGCCGCCGTCCGCGCGCTGAAAGATGCGCTCTGGCACAACACGCTCACCATTGCCAAAGCCTTGGATGTGCCAACCGATTCGATGTTCGTCCATGTCACCATCGGGGCGCCCGACCCAGAGACCGTCGATAAAGCACAGGTGCTCGCTGTCCTGCCCCACGGCACCGGTAAAACGGTTCGCGTCGCCGTGTTCACCCAGGGCGAGAACGCCGACAAGGCCACCGCCGCTGGCGCTGATCTCGTGGGCATGGATGAGCTCGCTGAGCAGGTCAAGAAAGGTGAGATGAACTTCGACGTGGTGATCGCCTCCCCGGACGCCATGCGGGTGGTGGGGCAGCT
>JAYNYG010000025.1:7383-33142 GCA_038102935.1 Alphaproteobacteria bacterium
TGACTGCACGCTGATCGCCAACGCTGGCGCCGTCGTCTATCTCGACGTCGACTGACGGGATCTCCGCCAGTGCAGCAAGTTCTTGATTGGCTGCAATCTGCGTTCGATCCGGCGGCGCCGAGTCCTGAATGGGCGCCGCTCGCATTCGCCGGGGTCATCGCTGTTCTCTTGATCCTTATCGTTGTGGGCAGCTTGCTTGCGTGGCGTCGCCATACCGTTTTGCAGGACAGGATCATGCGGTTGGCGGAGGATCGGCAGGCGGCGGATGCTCGGCTCACCGAACGCCTACAAGCCCAAGAAAGCGCCCTCGCCTTGGCCGTAGAACAACGGCTAGCGGCATCCTCTGACCGGATGACAGCGACGCTTGATAGAACGGGCGCCACATATTCTGAAAGCTTGCAGAAACTCGCTGAGCGCCTTGGCCGCATTGATCAAGCCCAGGGACGGTTGACGGAGCTTTCTGGCCAAATCTCTGGCCTGCAATCCGCATTGAGCGACAAGCAGGCGCGCGGCGCCTATGGCGAAGTCCGGCTCTATGATCTGGTTCGCGATGCGCTGCCGCCTGACGCTTTTCAAGAGCAAGCGACTTTGTCGAATGGCCGACGGCCAGACTGCTTGATCACTCTGCCGAACCCGCCCGGCTCCATCGCTATCGACGCCAAATTTCCGCTAGAAGCCTTCCTCAACATCCGCGCCGCCACAGATGCGCAGACTGAAAACATTGCCCGCAAAGCCTTCGCCCGCGATGTTTCCAAGCACATCAAAGATATCGGCGAGCGCTATATTCTGCCGGGCGAAACAGCCGACTGCGCCATGCTGTTCGTGCCGAGCGAAGCGGTATACGGCGAGCTTCATGCCAATTTCCGGGACGTTGTTGAGACCGGGTTTACGGCGCGCGTTTATATCGTATCGCCGACAACGCTTTGGGCCACGCTAAATACCGCCCGCGCGATTCTGAAAGATGCGCAGTTCCACGCAGAGGCTGGACGCCTTCAAAACGAAGTGCGTGCGTTGCTGGGTGATGTAGGTCGCCTCACCCAACGCGCCGACGCATTCAAACGCCATTTAGCGCAGGCGGAAGGTGATCTGGATGGCATTGACATATCCGTCCGCGCGCTGGAACGGCGCGGCGCCAAAATCGCGGATTTGGAGCTTGGGTCTGCCGGTGATGCGCAGAAAGACCAAGATTCATCAGCATTATCTTAACGCCGTCGTAACAGCCCCTGCATATCATCTGAGGTTTGGGAATAGGTCCAGGTAGGGCCCCCAACCAGGAGCAACCGAGCTGTGAGCGTTCAAGGATCGCTACAGACAAGCATATTAGGGTTAAACCGCGCCGCCCAAAAAGCTGGCGACGCGGGTGAACGCATCGCCAAAGGCGGCGCAGAAGCAACCAATCCTAAGTACGCCATCGACCTGATTACGGCTGAGCGCAGCTTCCAAGCTAGCGTGAAGGCTATTCAATCTGGCGAACAAATGACGGGCATTCTGCTTGATTTGAAGACTTAATTCAGTCTCTGGCGGCGCTTGCCCGCATTGGAGACGCCTGTCCGTTTATCGGAGGCCAGCCCTGCTGCGCCTCCTGCTTCGCGTTGTCTGCTCGAGATTACCTTTGCGTCATCTTTTCGCGTATTTCCAAGGCTAAGCTCGGCCTGTCCGACGTGAAAGTGGAGATGCCAAGCGCCAACATCGCCTCAATCTGATCGGCCTCATTGACGGCATAGGCGCCGATCCGCAGCCCCGCATCCTGCGCCGCCGCCACAACATCCGCGTTCATATTCTGAATGCGGGGCGCAATTTCCGGCACATCGAAGCGCTTGGCGACTTCGATAACAGACCCAATGCCGCCGATCTGCCGGAAGGTCTGCGGGCTAACGAGCCAAAGCAGTCCCTTCCCCGCAACCGCCACATCCCGAAAACGGGCCAAGGTATCGATATTAAAGGCAGATATGAGTGTTCGGGCCAGAATACCGCGCTGGATCAGCACATTGACGACCTCGGTTTCAAGGCCTGGATACGGAACACCCTCCGCATCGGGCTTAATCTCCAGCCTCAGATCAATAGCCGTCGGCTCAAAAATATCAATGACCTCATCCAGAAACAGCGGTCGCTCGCCATCTGTGCCGTTAATCTTTGCGGCGGCGATATCCACCCAGGGTGTTTCAACGACCGGACCGGTCAGGTCCGTCATCCGCCCAAACACAGCATCATGATGCACCACTAGCCGCCTATCGGCAGAGGGATGCACATCAAACTCCACATACTCTACCGCCAGCCCCGCCGCATGTCGGAATGCCGTCGGACTATTCTCCGGCGCTTCCAACGCCCCGCCCCGATGGGCGGCGATGGCGGTTTGAGTTGTCATGCTGCTATCCGCGTGAAATCAACTCAACAACGCCAGTTCCCAGCACTGACAGCTCACCGTCCTGCTGGCTTGCTTCCTGCTCTATCTCTACGAGATGGCGACCATCTTCCACGCGTTTTCCGGTGACTTTGCCGCGGATGATGAGGAGGTCGCCTTCGGGGTTGTGGCGGCGGATTTTGCAGGAGGCTTGGCGGAGGAAGCCGTGGTCGCCCATCCAATCCGTCATATGGTGGGTGAGCCAAGAGCAGCGTTCGGGGCCGTAATCATAGGCGCCTGGCGTTCCGACCTGGCGGGCGAAATCTTCTTCCCAATGCACGCGTTCCGGGCAATCTGGGATGCCGAACTTGTTCTTGATGCCAAGGCCAGGATGCGCGTCTATCTGCCTCCAGGCGATCCGGTTGGCGCGGATATAAAGCCCGCCCCATCCTTGCGCATAGGCGATAAATCCGGTGACCGTCATTGGGCCTTTGGGCATAGGCGGCAACTCGTCACCGACGTTTACGTCCTCCCAATAACGCACCTCCGCGCCGCGCGGCGCTTCATTGGCGTAGAGGCTGTAGAATTCCTCCAACTCAGATTCGGTGTATTGGCGAACGCCACGCTCCTTCGTTGCGTCATATTTTGTGCCGCGTTCGCGCGCTGTGTCGCGCTCCGTGCGGAAGCACCAGCTATCAGCGCTTGCGAGCAACTCATTGTGCTGATTGTAGAAATCGACATGATAGACCTGCTGAATAGCCCGCCCGGCAAAGCGGGTGTCATGCTCGATAAGGTCTTTCAGATACGCTTTAGTGTGCAGCTCGTCATTCCGGCGGATTGGCTTATGCCAGGTCCAGTCGGCGCCCGCCCACATGGCATGCACGCCGGGTAGGCCGCCAACATAGCCAGATACAATCCGGTCACACGCAAACAGAAAACTTGGCAGCGCTGTGATGCCGCCAAACCGGCTTTGGTTAGCGTAGTCCGGGTCGCACCATAGCGGATTGTCGTCGCCAATGCCGTGGGCGTAATGGCGGATATTGTCCCGTGTCGCCTCATGGCACCAGGGCGCTAAGGAGCCGACGATTTCGACGCCAATCCGCCGCTTCAACGCGTTCAGACCGTCATCTGTGATGACTGGAAACTGCTCAGACATACTCTTCTTTGCCTCTTACTCGGATGCGCGGCTGGCTTCCGCCTCGCGCAGGACTTTGCGGTTCACTTTGCCTGCAGGCGTTTTGGGCAAGCGATCAACCGTTTTGATGATGCGGGGATATTCGTGCGCCGACAACCGGCTGCGAACAAGCGAGCGGACTTCATCCGCAAACGCCTCGCCAGATTTCTTGGAGACCAAGAACGCTTTGACGACTTGGCCCCGTTCTGGGTCACGAACCCCGATACAAGCGGCTTCCAACACATCGGGATGCTTTAACAGCGCATCCTCAACCTCGACAGCGCTGATCGTCCATCCGGCGGAGATAATGACATCGTCCGCCCGTCCGCCGTGATAGAAGTAGCCATCCTCGTCAATCGTGCCGAGATCTTTGGTCGGGAACCATTTCCCGCGCCGCCGAAGCATGATTTCACCAATTTCGCCGGGCGCTGTCGGCGCACCATCAGCGCGTTGCACTTGAACTTCAACGCCGGGCGGTGGCTTACCAAGGCTGCCTGGCTTCACCGCGAAATCAGCAGCGCCGGGATAGTTCACCAGAATCACGCCGATTTCAGTGGTGCCGTACATGCTGCGGACCGGGAAACCAAAGGAGAGCTCGCAGAATTCAGCCGTTTCGCTATCCATTGGTTCGCCAGTGAACGAGAGCTTCTCAAACTTGAACGCATAATCTCCCGCCGATCCAGCATTCATCATCATGCGGTAATGTGTGGCGGCGGCGGACAGATTGGTTGTTCCGAAATCGACGAGCGCCCGCATTAACCGGTCGGCATCGAACTTCCCCGCATAAGCGCCCGTCTCCACGCCGAGCGCCAGCGGCGCTAAAGTTCCATGCCAAAGCCCATGCCCCCAAGCCGGCGAGGATGGGCAGAAATACTTATCCGCTGGCCGAATGCCCGTGCCGTAAAGCGCGGCCACAATCACGACCACCACCGCGCGGTGGGTATGCTTGATCGCATCCGGCAAAGCCCGCGTGGTGCCCGATGTATATTGGAACACAGCCATATCATTGGCGCTGGTATCGACATCGAATACAGCAGGAAAAGCATTGATCCGTTGTTGTAACGCAGCATCAGCGATCCAGATGCTCAGACCTGCGATATCGCTTGCAATGCTGGCCTTATCCGCTGTGGTTAGCAGCACTTTCGGCGTGCAATCATCAATGCGGAGACGAAGCCCGTCAGGCCCGAACGCGGTGAACAGCGGAACTGCGACGCATCCGGCTTTCATGCAGCCGAAGAGCGCCACGTAATACGTCTCCCCAGGCTCTAGCATGATCGCGACGCGTTCACCTGGCTCAATGCCCTCTGCCTGCAGCAAATGCGCGAACTGGCTGGATTGATCGGCGATATAGCGGAAGGTGAGCGCCTCGTCGCCGCCATCGGCATGGGCGACCCGCAGCGCTACGCGATCTGGATTCGTTGCATGCCGGTCAATGCATTCATGGGCGATGTTTAAGCGTTCACGGTCGCCGTCGAACAACTCCCAGAGCTTTTCTGAGGCGAAATGCGCCTGGGCGTCGGCGTAGGATGTATAATCCGTCAGCCGCATGGGCATTTCCTACAGCGGGAAGACCAGCAGAACATCAATCCTGCGGGATTCAATGATCGCAAGCCGCTCTTTGAATTTAAACGCGCCATCTTCTTCGGCGAATGTGTCCAGATATTTGCCGACTGCAAACAGATCCATCTGCCCATCCTCCATCGTGCGGGTGACGGAGAAGTTGGTTCGGCCCGTGATGACGCCATCTGCATCCTGCTGATACCGCCCCCGGCTCAACAAATGGCAGTATGTGTGCGGCTCATAGATGTTCGCAGTGCGGAGCGCCAGCACCCTGTCCGACATCATGCCTCTGGTATTGCAATAGAGCACGCCCATCGGCAGGCTTGCTTCATAGGTCTCGCGGGTCATGATTTTATAGCGGGCGTCTTCGGTAAAGAACCCGGGCCAAGCCTCAAGATCGCCATCGTCGATGGCATGAGCATAATCCGTCTGAAGGTCGTCCAGGCTTAGGCGAAGATCAGGCGTCATCACCACTAAAACCCCATAATCCGTCGGTAACCCGTCCAGAACCCGCGGATTGCAGACTCTGTCGCGCGACTGTTTTCGCTCGATTCATCATCGCGTCCGCCCATTTCCATAAACGAGTGATAATCCTCGCTGCCCTTGGTGCCGCGCTGCACGAAATTGTTGATGCAGCCATCTTCCATAGAGACCAGTCCGGCAGACCCCGTCAGGTTCACCTGCATAACACGCTTTTCGGTCTCTTCTTCAGTGTCCTGTTCGTATCCGAGATAGATCCAGAACAGTTCCGTCTTATCGACGCCGCGCGGCAGGTAATGCCGGACGCAGAGGCTATTCAGCGTGAAATGGATGCAGAGGTTTGGGAAAAACGCCTGAATGGAATGCGTGATCCCATCTTCGAACTCATCCCAGGTTTCCAGCAGTTGCGGGCCTTCAAGCTTGTTATCGTACTGGGCAGAATGGACTTCCGCTTTCTCATACTCATCATCCTCGGACAGCGTTTTCCGCTTGGCGTAGGAGATATGATGCCACTTATCCGGCGCGATAATGATACCACCGTCCATGTCCAGCCGGTTCACTTTGAAGGTGGTGTAGAAGGTGTGCAGAAGTGTGGCGTGATAGGCGTCGCGCAGGTTTTCGGCGTAGAGCTTCCAGTTGTTGTGGATGATCTGGCTCTGCACACCCAGAGGCTTCAAGGGGCGGCCAAGATTGCGGCGCACAAAATCCGCCATCGTCTTGCCGAGATAGTCTTCGACCGGCGGCGTTTCATCGGAAAACGTACCGAACACCATGCCGCAGAACGCCTCGACCCGAAGCGGCTGCAAGCGGTGCTGTGTCATGTCGAAATCATCCGGCATGCCGCCCTTGCCGCCAATGCCGTTTTTGAACGCCAGACCACGCAATCGGCCATCCAACGAATAATTCCAAGAATGGTAGACGCAGGTCAGTGTGGGTGAATTGCCTTTGTCTTTCAGGCAAACCAGCGCGCCTTTGTGGGCGCAACGGTTGACGAGCGCATGCAGATCGCCATTCCGGTCCCGTGTAACGATGATCGGCGTTTCACCAACGAATGTGGTTTTAAAGTCGCCAGGCTCCGCGACATCGAATTCCATGCAGAGGAAATTCCATACCGGCCCGCGAAAGATTTTCTCCTGCTCCAGCGCGTAGATTTCCTCATCGGAGAACAGCCGGTAGGGAATGCGTGTAATCCCGCCTTCCGGCCACTCCATCGGCTCGCTGAGTTCATGCGGCGCGTCTAAAGCCATGCCTTAGTTCTCCCTTGGGCCAAGCTGCACACCGGCCATCTCTTCGTAGAGCGTTATCACAGACGAACTATCAAGTTTGTTCAACCCTCTGGCTTTCGCCATCTCGAAGATCTGCAGACTGACATTCGCCATGAACATCGGCACGCCAAGCGATTTGGCAAAATCAACCTGCAAACCCTGATCCTTGCAGGTGATATCAACAGTGCCGCCAGGCGCAAAATCGCCAGAAATAAAACGCGGCGCTCGCATATCCAAAGCGGTCGATGCTCCGGTTGATACGCTCAGCACGTCATACATCTGCTGCGGATCAAGCCCCGCCTTCTTCCCCATCACGAAGGCTTCGGCCAAGGCCGCAGTGGTCGTCTGGATCATCATGTTGTTGACATGCTTCATGGCCAGCCCCTGCCCCGCCTCCCCTACATGAAAGACGCGGGACGCATAGGCTTCAACGATTGGCCGCACGGCTTCAAGCGCTGCCGCATCTCCGCCCACAATGGCGGATAGATCACCTTTGTCCGCCCGCTCTGAGCCGCCTGACACAGGCGTATCCAGCAAAGCAACGCCTTTTTCAGCCAGAATTCCGTACCAGCGTTTAACGGCGACTGGATCAATGGTGGCGGCAGAAATTACCGTATCGCCCTGGCGCAATGCAGGCAGAAAGCCGTAGTCGCCGATGATCACAGCTTCAGACTGAGCTGTCGTTTCGACCATACAAATCACCGTCGCGGCTTGCTCGGCGACATCGCGGGCGGAATTTGCGGCAGTAGCGCCATGGGAGACGACATCAGCCAACGCCGCAGCATCCACATCAAACGCAACAACGGGAAACCCTTTAGCGAGAATGTTCCGCGCCATCCCCCCGCCCATCACGCCAACGCCGACGATGCCGACCACTTTCGACCTATCTGAACCCATAAAAACACCGCCTTTGAACCTGGACAATCGATATGGTGGGCCAGAGCACATGGATTCTGCAAGCTATCCCAGTCCTCTGTTCTGAGCGTTCAAACCATTGTTCTGCTGACCGGAACGATTCCAGGATGGAGTTTGGGGCCATGGCGAAAACGATTATTGATCTGACGACATTGGACGGTGCGGATGGATTTCGCATGAATGGGGAGGCGGCCGGCGATTATGCCGGATTTTCCGTGGAAGGCATTGGCGACTTCAATGGCGATGGCTTCGACGATTTTGCAGTGGGCGCCGAGCGGGCGAACAGCATTGACGGTGTCATCAACGTTGTATTCGGGGCGGCAACCGGGTTTGAAGCGACATCAGATTTTGTAGCGTTAGACGGCGCAGACGGCTTTCGCCTGTTGGGCCTGACGAACACAGCCTTCAAGCACGCCACCGGCAACGACATCAACGGTGACGGAAAATCCGACCTGTTAACTGGCTCCGGCAACGCATCCAATGTCTTCGGTAATGATGGCGTCACGACAGTTCTGTTCGGAACAGACGCGCCGCTTGCTGCCGAATTCGACACAACAGGTTTCGATGGCGCGGACGGCTTTCGCTTTTTCGGCGGCGAATTTCGGGAACGCGCGGGCTCAGACGTTACTGGCGTCGGCGATTTCAATGGAGACGGCATCGCGGACTTTGTGACGGCCGGTTATGGCGCGACAGTGAACGGCGATAGTACGGCCGGAATAACCCATATCGGTTTCGGCAAAACCACCCCGTTTGCAGAAGACAACTTCCTGGCAGACCTGGACGGCGCTGACGGAATGCATCTGGAGGGCTTCCGGGAATTCCACTTCTCCGGACGACAAACGGCGGAAGCTGGCGACATGAACGGCGACGGCCTGGCTGACATCGCCATCGCTGGCTTCGGGCCTGACAATCAAAGCGACGGCAAAGTCTTTGTCGTTTTTGGCCGGGATGATGGCATTGCCTCCCTCAGCCTCGACACGCTGGACGGCGCAGACGGGTTCCGCTTCAGCGCATTCGGCGACCGAAGCTATACGGGCCGGTCGCTTGGCAGCGCTGGCGATATCAACGGCGACGGCTTGGATGACTTCGTGATCGGCTCCTATGGCGACGATACAGTTGCAACAAATTCAGGCCGTGTTGCGATCATATTTGGCGGCGACGCTGGCTTCCCCGCCAACCTGACCCACAGTGACCTGGACGGCGCCGACGGTTTCATTATCGATGGCCTGGAAGTGCGGGATAACCTGGGCTCCGGCGTCAGCGGCGCAGGCGATTTCAACGGCGACGGCTTCGAAGACCTGCTGGTGCTCGCCCGTTTCGCAAAGTTCGGCAACCCGGTCGATGTCGGCGAGGCTTATGTCATCTACGGCACGGAGAACGGCTTCAGCGCCGCGTTTGACCTAGCCAATTTGGATGCTTCAGAAGGCGTCAATATCCGTCCTGCCATCGCAGCATATGGCTTCCAACTCGCCGTCGATAGCGTAAACGGACTGGGCGATATCAATGGGGACGGCTTCGATGACATTGGCCTCGACGCCAAAAACGACACGCCGCCGGGCGGCGACAAAACAGGTTCAAGCTTTGTGATTTTTGGTGGCGACCATGCCGGGCTAGTGACGCAACAAGGTACGTCAGCCGGGGAGACCATAACTGGCAATGGCCAAGCTAATGTGATGATCCTTGGCCAGGGCGACGACACCTTCAACGCTGGCGGCGGTAATGACGTCGTGCGCGGCGGCGAAGGCCGGGATACAGGCTCGCTCGGCGGCGGTGATGATCGCGCTTTTGGCGGTTCCGGCGATGACGTTATCAATGGCAGTTTGGGCAATGACGTTCTATTCGGTGACGACGGCGCAGATCGGCTCGTCCTAGGCTTTGGCAATGACACAGCCCATGGCGGCGCCGGGAATGATCTGATCTTCGAACGCGCCAATCAGTTGAAAGCGGGCGATAGTATCTTTGGCGGCGAAGGGCTGCTGGATACTCTGATCATTCAATCAACAGGTACGCTCGACCTGACGTTATTGGACGAATTCGCTGGCATTGAGCGCGTGCGCGTAGCGGCCAATCAACAGATAACGTCAACAGACGACGACTTGTTCTATATCGGCCGGTCCGGCGCCGAAACCTACGAGCTCAGCGCGGGCAATGATATCGTCAAAGCAGGCGGCGGCGCAGATATTATCAATGGCGGCGATGGCGACGACTTCCTGATCGCGCAGCGTGGCGACGACGTTATTCGCGGCGGCGCCGGGTTTGACAGAATTATCGGCTCGACCGGCGCAGATACCTACGTTCTCGAGCAAGGCGGCGGCCTAGACATCATCTTTGATTTCAGCGACGGCGAAGATCAGATTGATATACTGGACTTTGGCTTCAACAACTTCGCGATTGAGATTGCCCCGCTGATCAGAGAAATTGCGGGCAAGGCGGTTTTAGAATTCGCCGATGGCGGGCGGGTCGTGCTCTCTGGCGTTCCGGAGAGCGCGCTTGATCAAACAGATTTCATCTTCGGCGCAGTAAGCTGACTTAGCGTCGCTTGCCGGCTTTCCATTGCGCCATGAAAGTGCTGGCCTCTGGCGTCGTCATATCGCGGGAGACTGTCCATCCACCGGCTAACGGCAGTGAGCGGATGCGGCTATTCTTGCTGCGGAACAAGCGCATCGCCTTAACGGCGGCGCGGGTTCCAAGCCGATACAGGCCAGGCCGCTGAGCCGCAAACGCCCAAGCCTTGATTGCGAGGCGGGCGCGCGGCTTGACCATACGCTCACGCCATTGGCGTTCGCGCATGGAGCGCATCATGTCTGTCAGCGGGATTTTCACCGGGCATACTTCCTGGCAGCGTCCATTCAGTGTGCACGCGTTGGGCAGATCCCCCGCCTCCTCCAAGCTGGTGAGCGCTGGCGTCAACACGGACCCCATCGGGCCCGGATATGTGCCGCCATAGGGGTGCCCGCCAACAGCGCCGTAGACCGGGCAATGGTTCATACAAGCGCCACAGCGAATACAACGCAGCATCTCCCGCATCTCGCCCACCAGCATGTCTGTGCGGCGGTTGTCGACCAACACGATATGCATTTCTTCCGGTCCGTCATGGTCGCCGGTGCGCTTAGGGCCGTTATAGAAGGTCACATATTGCGTGAACTCAGAACCAAGAGCAGAGCGTGATAGCAGCCGAAGAAACAAGCTTGCATGCTCTTGATTGGGCACAAGCTTCTCTATGCCGACCGTAACGATATGGCATGGCGGCAGCGCCGTCGTCAGTTCCGCATTGCCTTCGTTCGTAACGGTGACGATGGCCCCGGTTTCAGCGATCAGGAAGTTAGCGCCGGAGATGCCCACATCCGCGCCGACATACTTTTGCCGCAGCTCCTGGCGGGCGCTGGCAACGAGTTCCTCAACGTCATCGGACGCGCGTGGCGCATTGTGGTGATCCGTGAACAGATCAGCCACTTCTTCCTGTGTTTTATGAAGTGCGGGGATGACGATGTGCGATGGGCGCTCATCAGCCAATTGAATGATGTGTTCAGCCAAATCCGTCTCGACGCGTTCAATGCCAGCGTCCGCCAACGCTTTCGGCAAGCCAATCTCTTCGCCGAGCATGGACTTAACGCGGGTTGCAGATTTGGCGTTACGCTTCCGGCAAATCTCCACACAAATACGTGTCGCATCCTCCGGCGTTGAGGCCCAATGAACCTGCGCACCAGATGCCTGCGCCGCCGTTTCAAACTGCTCCAGATAATGATCCATATATTTCAGCGTATGGTCTTTGATGGCTGCAGCCTGATCCCGTGCCGCCTCAAACTCAGGATACTCGGCCATCACATCGATGCGGCGGCCTTGCAACAGGTTCGTCGCCCGGTCCAACGCCACTTTCAACTGCGGCTTGGCGAGCGCGACAGAAGCCTCCGATTTGAATGCCGCGGGCGTCGCGGTCTGGCCACTCATATACCGTCTCCATCAGCCATGCCGGCCAGGGCTTCAACGACGTGGAAACACCTGACGCCGGCATCCTCTCTGGAGAGCTTACCAGCCATATTCATCAAGCAGCCAAGATCGCCCGCAAGCAAAAGATCGGCGCCGGTCTCGCAAATACGCGTTGTTTTTTCTGAAACAATCGCCGCCGAAATATCCGGATATTTAACGCAAAACGTGCCGCCAAACCCGCAGCACTTTTCCGCTCCGCGCAAAGGTTGCATCGATAATCCATCGATTACAGACAATAGTGCTCTGGGTTGTGCATGTATGCCTAACTCACGCAAACCAGAACAGCTATCATGATAAGTAGCGGTTGCATCCAGCGAAACGCCCTTTGGCCGCCAGCCGATGACAGAGAATAGAAAGTCTGTGATCTCGTAGACTTTGACGGCCATAGCCCCCGCCCGGGCGAGCCAGTCTGGATCATCCTTAAACATCTCGGGATAGTGATGTTTAAACGTCCCAGCGCAAGAGCCTGAGGGCGCCACGACATAGTCAAAGCCCTCGAATAACTCAATAGTTTGTTTGGCTATTTTCTGCGCTTCGGCGGCAGCGCCGGAGTTGAATGCGGGTTGGCCACAACAGGTCTGCCGCTCTGGAATTGAAACCTCAACTCCTGCGCTTTCCAGCACTCGGACAGAAGCAAAGCCCACAGCGGGCCGCATTGCATCGACAAGGCAGGTCACAAACAATCCAACCTTTGGGCGACTTTTAGCGGATTTATTCACTATTAACGCTCTCCCTTAAATTCAAAACAACTTCTGCGATTCTACAACCCAGGAACGCATTTGGCGCATGATTGATCTTGAACCTTGTCTCAACTTGGCGCCGTCCATCTCACATTCATCGACGATTCGTTAGGAGACGACCACATGCCGATCGTAACAGATTTTAACGCTCTGATCTTCGACGACGCCAACATTCGCCTGAATGCAGATCGCACGGAGGGCGCCGCGGTCGTCGTAACATTCAGCTTCGATGACCTCTTGGCTGAATTGCCAAATCTAGCGGACTTTTCCGGCTTGAACTTTGGCGCATTCACAACAGGGTTCGCGAACGCCGCTGCGCAGGCGGCTGTGCGCGACGCGCTCGACCTATTCGAAGCAGCCGCCGGGATCCGGTTCGTCGAAGTCGCTGACGGTGGCATGCTGCAATTCGCCGAGGCAACCAATCTCGTAACGCTTGGCGCCAGCAACAGCACGGCAGAAACCCCGCTGACCTCTGCGACCACGGGGTCTTTGGGTCATGTCGTCATGAATTCCGACCACTTCCCGCTAGATTCCGGCACAGAGGGCTTTCGCATTCTGCTGCAGCAGATCGGCCAAGCGCTTGGGCTAGATCAATCAGCAAACGGAACGAACACGCTCGATCCAGCGCTCGACCTGCTGAGCAACACGGTGATGAAGACCATTGAGGCGGGTGAAACCGCCACAGCACTCGGCGCCTTAGACGAGGACGCCCTCAGCCATCTCTACGGCGCAGCCGATGCATTCGACACAGACGGGCTAACGCTGAGCCACGATGTCGCAAATGCTGAGATAGATGTGCTCGGCACCGAATTAGCCAACGTGTTCGTCGCGCCGAACTTCGATACCAACATCTCCGTCGCAGGCGGCGATGACATTGTGTTTGGCAACGCAGCCGCGGACGAAGTCGATGGCGGCGCAGGCGATGACCAAATCTTTGGCGGCGCGGGCGACCATATCCTGCGCGGCGGTGCTGGCGCCGATACTCTGGATGGCCTCGGTCTCGTCAGCGGCGACACAACAACCGGCAGCGCCGACCAGATGTTTGGCGGAGACGGCGACGATACGCTGATGGATAGTGCGGACGCGCTTGTGTTCGATGGCGGCGACGGACGCGATACAATCGACGCCTCAAACCGCAGCAGCACTACAATTGATTTCCAATCCATCGTGCAGACGTTCACATCCATAGAAAACGTGCTTCTGTCTCCCGGAAACGATGTTTTCACTGGCGCAACCGGTAATGATGAAGCTCATGGCGGCGCTGGCGCAGACCAACTCACCGGCGATGCGGGTGACGATTTACTCTTCGGCGACGCCGGCATTGACACCCTTAACGGCGGCGAAGGCGACGATGAGCTCGACGGGGGCGCTGGCGCAGACGCGATGAGCGGCTTGGCCGGTAACGATTTATATTTCGTAGACGACGTGGCGGACACGATTGTCGAGACCAGCGGCACGGACCGGGTGATTACATCTGTGGCCTTCACCCTGTCGGACGGCGTCGAAAATGGCACAGCAATTACAGGCGCCGCTCTGACGGGCAATGCCGGCGCTAATACGCTTAATGGCGGCGGGATCGCCAACACGCTGAACGGCGGCGCTGGAGATGATATTCTGCTCGGCCGCGGCGGCGCCGATACCATGAATGGGGGTGATGGCGCTGACCGGATGAACGGCGGCGAAGGTGCTGACGTAATGGTCGGTGGCGCCGATAACGACATCTACGATGTTGATAATGTGAATGATTCCGTCATCGAAGGCCAAAACGCCGGAATTGACCGGATCAATACATCTGTCAATTTTACCAACGCGCTCAATGTGGAATTTCTTGTCGGCATGTTTGCTGAGGAGAAATTGACGTTGGACGGCAATAATAATCGCGACGTTATCGTCGGCTCAGCTGCGTTCATAGACGGCGGTGATAGGTTGAGCGGCAATGGCGGCAACGACAAGCTTGTCGGCCTCGTCGGCAATGATTTCTTGAATGGCGGCGACGGCAATGATCGGATATTTGGGAATAGCGGCGACGACATCATTGATGGCGGCCTCGGCAATGACCGAATTTCTGGAAATCAGGGCGCTGACGAATTCGTCATCACACAGCTAGGCCAACGAGATACAATCGTCGATATGGAGCTTGGCATCGATAAGATTGATCTGACGGACTTTGGCTTTGCGAGTGCTGCCGAAGCTTTGGCATTGGCGAGCGATGTTGGCGTCAGCACGGTATTTGACTTTGCCGGTCCAGCGTCTCTTGTCGTGCAGGGTGTGTTAACTGCGGCCATCGGCGCCGATGATCTCCTGATCTAACGGTCTTCGCTGTTTCTTTGATCGCCGTCACATGTCAAAGGCTGGATTCTGGCCTATATAGCCCGACGACGATCATGAGGAGCCCGCGATATGCCGACTGTAACGGATTTTACCGCCCTGATTTTCGACAATGCTGCGTTCCGCTGGAACAACGACCGTGATCCCACCACGCCAGTCATTGTGACATATAGCTTTGATGATCTGGTTTCGGAGCTGCCGGACGAGTCGGAATTCCCAGACAAAGTCATCGGCGATTTTCAAACCGGGTTCGCCAACGCCACTCAGCAAGCGACGGTACGCGACGCCCTATCGAAGTTTGAGGCAGTGGCCGGCATTCGCTTCGTAGAGATTGACGATGGCGGGATGCTGCAATTCGTTGATGCGACCAGCATCACCAGCAACGGCAATGTCGTTAGTTTCGCCAATGTGCCAGTGACGTCGGCGACTCAGGCCTCCATCGGCCATGTAGTGATGAACCATGCGCATTTCCCAATTGATTCTGGCTCTGCTGGTTTCAGAATTCTGCTACATGAAATCGGCCACGCACTTGGACTTGACCACTCAGACGAGGGCACGAATACGCTCGATCCCAGTCTCGAAGTCGTCGCTAACACGATTATGAAAAGCGTCGGCGCCGGCGAAGCTGTGACCGATATCGGCACGTTCGATAAGCAGGCGATGAACTTCCTCTATGGCGACGTAGATGGCTTCAATTTTGATGGGCTGACAATCACCAGTGACGCTGCGAACAGCGAAATCGACATCATCGGCACTGCCAATGCCGATAAATTCGTCGCGCCAAACTTCGATACAAATATTGATGCTGGCGCGGGCAATGACAGCATCTTCGGAAGCGCCGCCAATGATGAAATCGACGGCGAATCTGGCGACGATACACTCATTGGCGGGTCGGGCGATGACATCCTGCGCGGCGGCGCTGGCAACGACACGCTGGACGGCCTTGGTTTGGTCACTGGCAATATCTCCACAGGCCATACGGAACAGCTTTTTGGCGGCGACGGCAATGACATTCTGATCGACCGTTTCGATACGACGGTCTTCGATGGCGGTGATGGCGACGATACAATTAATGCGACAGACCGCAGCCAGACAGTGATCAATTTCAATTCCGGATCAAAGACTTTTACCTCAATCGAAAATGTGATCCTGTCAGCCGGCAACGACTTCTTCACCGGCGCTGGCGCCAATGATGAAGCCCATGGCGCCGGAGGTTCTGATCAGCTCGTCGGGAATGATGGCGACGATACGCTCTTCGGCGATGATGGGGACGACACACTCTTTGGCCAGGATGGCGACGACATTCTGGATGGCGGCGCTGGCGCGGACCAGATGCAAGGCGCCGCAGACGACGATACATATTTCATCGACAATGTCGGCGACCAGATTTTTGAGAGCAACGGCACCGATAAAGTAGTCGCATCCATCGCGTTCACCCTTCCAAGCTCAATTGAAAACGGCACTGCGATTGGCGGCAATCTGCTGACCGGGAATAGCGCCGCCAATACGCTGGACGGCGATGAGACGGCGAACGCCATCACTGGCGGCGGCGGCAATGACATCTTCCTTGGCAGGGGCGGTGACGACACCCTAACAGGCGGCAGCGGCATTGACCGGATCAACGGCGGCACAGGCGCCGATACCATGACGGGCAGCGGCGGCAACGATATTTATGAGGTCGACAATACCAACGACATCGTCATCGAAGCTTCTGGCGAGGGGAATGACCGGATCAATGCGTCGGCTGACTATACCAACGTCGCCAATGTCGAATTTCTGGTGGGCAAATTCTCCGATATCGGCCTCGCGCTCACAGGCAATAGCGGGCGAGACCGCATCACTGGCGCCAACAAGGTCAATAGCGGCGATACGCTGAGCGGCGAAGGCGGCAATGACAAACTCGTTGGGCTTGTCGGCAATGACGTGATCAACGGCGGCGCTGGCAATGACCGCATCTTTGGCAATAGCGGCGCCGATGTGATCAATGGCGGCACGGGCAATGATCGCGTTACAGGCCAACAAGGCGCGGACAGGTTTGTCTTCAATGCGGGCGATCAGAAGGATTCCATCACCGACTTCAACGTGGCTGAAGACCTGCTGGACTTCACTTCATTCAGCTTCGCAAATGAAGCCGCTGCTCTCGCCTTCGCAACCGATGTCGGCGGCAATGTTGAATTTGATTTTGCCGGGCCGGACAAGCTGATCGTCGTAGGGGTTGCGAAAGCCGACATCGGCAATGAGGATATCCTGGTTTAAATCTTCCAGGAGCTTCAGGTTATGACATTGGCTGGCAAAGTTGCGCTGGTTTCGGGCGCTGCAGGCGGTATCGGCAAAGAAACAGCGCGCGCCCTCACGGAAGCGGGCGCGATTGTCGCCGCAGCCGTCGAGACAGACGAGCAAGCCGCAGCGTTCAACAATGCCCGTGTGCTCGATGTCCGCTCAGAAGATGAATGGAAGGCCACGGTCGCCTGGGTAGTTCAAGAGTTTGGTCAATTGGATGTGCTTGTGAATAACGCAGGCGTCCTACGTGAAGCGAGCCCGGAAGACACCAGCGTCGACATGTGGGACCTAATCCACAGCGTCAACCTGAAAGGCGTGTTCCTTGGCTGCAAGGCGGCGATCCCGGAATTGCGTAAGCAAGATGGCGGCGCGATTGTGAATGTCGCTTCGATTGACGGCATTCGAGGGAACTATAATCACGCTGCATATTCAGCCTCTAAAGGCGGTGTCGTCGCCCTCACCCGCTCCTTGGCGTTGGATTTGGCGCCAGACAATATTCGCGTGAACGCCGTATGCCCAGGCACAGTCGACACGCCAATGGTGGCTGCCATGATGTCCAATGCGCCGAGCCACGAGGCCGCGATGGAAGTCTCCCGGCAAAAGCACCCCATTGGCCGCATTGCCCAACCAGACGAAATCGCGGATGTGATCGCGTTTCTGGCCGGACCAGCCTCACGCTTTATGACGGGAATGGCGGTGCCGGTCGATGGCGGTAGAAGCATCCGCTAGCTGTTGATCAGCCCGCCATCCACGTTATAGCCCTGTCCCGTAATATTCCGCGCGCCGGGGGAAGCTAGGAACACGGCGAGCGACGCGATATCAGATGGTTCGTTGCCGCGCCTAATTGGAATAGGCCGTTCAAACATTTCCCGCATCTCATCGACAGTGCGGCCCTGTTCAGCCGCACGGTCTTCGATCAGCTTGCTCACGAGGTCCGTGAAGGTAACGCCCGGGCAAATCGCGTTGACGTTAATGTTCTTCGGGCCAAGCTGATGCGCCGCCACATAGGTCATGGCCAGCACTGCGCCTTTGCTGCCCGCGTACGCCGCGTTTGAGGTGCCGGAGAACCCACGCCCCGCGATAGACGCCATATTTATGATGCGTCCGCCGCCCTGCTCAATCATTTGGCGGGCTGCGCGCTGCATCGCGAAGAATACGCCTTTGGAATTCACCCGGTGCATCCGGTCCCAATCAGCCTCGTCAATGTCCATGATATAGGCGTTCCGGGTAACGCCGGCGTTGTTCACGATCACGTCCATGCGGCCCATATGCGCCACAGCGCTTTCGATCATCGTGTCTATTTCACCGATATCGCCGCAATCGGCCTGCATCGGATAGGCATTGACGCCATGCTTGCGCGCGTCGCTGGATACGGCCTCGGCGCGCGCCATATCGATGTCAGCAACGCACACATCTGCGCCGGCTTCAGCCATTCCGAGCGCCACCGCAGCGCCAATACCGCCGCCTGCTCCCGTCACCAAAACCTTCAAGCCATCAAGCTGACCACTCATTGTTATATCCTTTTGAAGTAACTTAATTGCTTGGCGGCGTCGCGAGCGGCACGGCGGCAAACATATCCGCCGCCAGCGCTGCACGGATCGCGCCGATATCAAGACCGCGCGCCTCTGCGTTCGGTGCGACCGCATCGATTACCGCATCAACTGATCCAAGCGCTTTCAATGCTTTGTACCTATCCTCCCTAGGCGCGCCCATGCTATCCGCCAGAAGCGACATCGCGTTCAGAATTTCGAACGGGCGGCCATCATCGTAGGCGCAAAGTTCACGGTGGCAGGCATGGTAGACGGTCGCGAGTACGTCCACGCTCGCCTCTTCCGCACCGGATAGAAGCGCCGCACGCTGGCTATCCCGGAATGATTTCAGCACAGCCAGGGTGTTCTCCATAACGCCAGCCGGCCGCACATCAAGCTCAACTAACTCAACGCCAGGGATTGCGCCAAGGATGGTTTTGACAGCCGCCATCGCGCCGGGGATCGCCGGTCGTTCGATCAACGCGACACGGCGCGCCGGAATAGCTTGAAGATGCGGGCGGAGGGCCTCAATCCGCTCCGCCAGAAAAACATAGAAAGGGGCCATATCGAAGGGCTGCTCGCCCTTAGTCGCTTGCCAGTTGCCAAGCGCTAGATCGCCGATCTGGATCTGGCAACTTGGGCACCAGGAAAGCGCTTGCTCCGTCTCCGCTTCCGCTAGTTTCTCGATTGTGCCAAAGGCCTGGCGCCCGGAAACTTTGCCGTCCCCTTGGTTGAAGCCATAAACGCCGCAACACATCGTTGGCCCCCCCATCACCCGCGCCGATACATTGACGGCCTCTAGAGCGTCCAACGCCGCCAACACGATATGCGGCGTCTTCCAGACATTGCAGCCTGTGTAGAACACGACTTCCGCAGGTTCAGACGTCGTATCCGCAGCTGGGCTCGTGTTCTGCAACCGCGCCAAATCCTCGGCCTCAGTCAACAAGCTTGAGATCGCACGAACGCTGCCCGCCATAGCATTATAGGTCTCGACAGATCGGCGCTTGATCGCCTTCGGGTCGCCATCCCGCTGCAGCAGCGCGATTTTGCCAATGCGTTGCAGGAAGCGCACATCAATGCCTTCTGGGCATGCGGCGTTGCAGTATCCCGATCCACAACAGGCTCGCGTCCAGGCTTCGCTTGCAGCAGACGCGTCACCATCACCGAGCAGCGCTATGAGGCCTTTGATGGCGCCGTCACCGTCCGAATCTGCAATCCCAGCAGGGCTTGGCATTGGGCAAGCATCGAAGCATGCGCCGCAGCGGGTGCAGTCGTCGCTGTAAGCCTCAATCCGACTTGCTGCGCCTTCTAGATAGTCTACGCCCCGATCCGCCACGGCATCTCTCCCTTAAGACGTTACAGGCGTTTTCAGCGGCTTGCCTGCATAGAACAGGTCCAAATTCTCGACGACCAAGTCCGCCATGGCGTTTCGTGTTGCGACTGTGCCGCTGGCCTGGTGCGGCTGCAGCACGACATTGTCCAGATCAAACAACGCCGATGGAACTTTGGGTTCATGCGCGAATACATCTAGCCCTACGCCCCAGATGCGGCGGCCAAGCAACGCTTCAACCAGTGCGTCCTCCTCGACCACAGAACCACGGGCGACGTTTACCAACCACCCATCAGCGCCGAGCGCGTTGATGACAGCGCGGTTCACCAAATGCTTCGTGGCAGGCCCGCCCGGACAGCACAAAACCAGCCCATCAACGTTCGCCGCCAGATGCGCGATGTCAGGGTCAAACGGATATGGCACATCCGGCTTTGGCCTTGGCCCATACCAAGAAACACGGGAGCCGAGCGCCGCCAGCCGATCTGCCGTGGCACGCCCAATCCGGCCCATGCCGACAACACCGACAGGTCTGTCGACAATGGTGCGATTAAACGGCATATCGCCCTTTAGCCAACGCCCTTCCCTCACATAGGCGTCCGCCTTCGGAATTTCGCGAGTGAGCGCCAGTGTTAGCCCGACCGCAAGGTTGGCGACCTCAGCCGTCAGTACCTCTGGCGTGTTTGAGACCTTGATGCCGTTGGCGGTCGCATGCGCCACATCCACGCCGTCATAACCAACCCCGAATACGCTCACGATGTTGAGGTTCGCCAACTTGCCCATCAGGGCTGCGTTGCAGCCGCCATGGCCCATGGTGACGACGCCCGTGATCTTGTCGGCGACTTCGGCCAGCATTGCGTCCTTATCTGCCGCATTCCAAAGCGCATGCACCTTGTACCTCCCGCCCATGGTTTCGGCGACGCGGGGCGGCATTTGCATCAATTCAAGCAATTCAGGCTGATCGGCCATAATCGTCAATCCTTAGGCTCAGGCGATGGTGGCGATTTCGTCAAACGCGAACTTATCGCCGCGCGGCTTGACGGTGGTTGGGTCGCCATAACCCAGATTGCAGAGGAAATTGGCCTTGTAGGAGGTTCCCGCAAAAAACGCTTCATCGACTGCCGCCGGATTGAACCCGGACATCGGCCCACAGTCCAACCCCAACGCACGGGCGGCCATGATCGCATACGCACCCATGAGTGTGCCATTACGGAATGCAGCTTCCTCAGCTGCTTCAGCGCTCTTTTCAAACATCGTCTTCATGTCGCCCCAGGGGAATAACCTGTCCATGTGCCGCCAGAATTCTGGATCATAGCCGATGATCGCCGTCACCGGTGCGGCCATCGACTTCTCTACGTTTCCAGAAGCGAGGCACGGCTTCAGCTTCTCCTTGGCTTCTGCGGATGTCACGAACACAAAACGCGCCGGAGACATGTTGGCGCTTGTCGGCGGCAACAAGGACATCGCCACTAAACGCTTAAGCGTTTCCTTGGCTACAGGTTTATCTTGCCAGCCGTAACAGGTTCGTGCGTCCCGGAAGAGCAGGTCCAGCCCGTCATCCGAGAGGCGCGCCGTTTTGGCTTTCATAGCGCGGAAGTCAGCCTCAGCTTCAGCTTTGGCGGCGGCGAGATCGTCTGACATACGGGGATTCCCACAACAAATTTCAGTTTCAGCGACCATAGCCGCAGAATCTGCATTGCGGAACTAGCGTCAACCTCCACAAGGGTCTAACAGGATTAAAAATAGTACGCTGCCTAAGGGGGACGCGCCGACGCTATGGAATATTTCGTTCAGCAGCTCATCAATGGTCTGGCGCTCGGATCAATCTACGGCCTGATCGCCATCGGGTATACGATGGTCTACGGCATTATCGGCATGATCAACTTTGCTCATGGCGATATCTTTATGGTCGGCGCGTTCGGCGCTTTGATTGTCATTGTCGGGTTGGGCGCGCTTGGGCTCGGCAGCGCCGGTGCTCTGATCATCGTCGCCCTGCTCGGCGCTATGTTAATTGCGGCGGTATATGGCTGGGCGCTGGAGCGCATTGCTTACCGCCCCTTGCGCGGCTCCTTCCGCCTTGCAGCCCTGATCTCCGCGATCGGCATGTCGATCTTCCTGCAGAACTTCGTGCAGTTGAGCCAGGGCGCACGCGTGAAGCCGCTGCAGCCGATGGTCGATGGCGGGTTTGTGCTGATGCAGAAAGGCAACTTCGCGGTCACCCTCTCCTACCTCCAAATCATCATCGTTGTGACCACTGTGGTGCTGATGGCTGGGTTCTCGCTGTTGATCGCGAAGACGCCCATTGGCCGCGCCCAGCGCGCCTGTGAGCAAGACATGAAAATGGCCGCATTGCTTGGCCTGGACGTCAACCGCACTATTTCCCTTACCTTCGTGATGGGTGCATCGCTGGCCGCTGTCGCAGGCATGATGTTCCTTTTGTATTACGGTGTAATCGACTTCTTCATCGGCTTCCTAGTTGGCATCAAGGCGTTCACGGCGGCTGTTCTGGGCGGTATCGGATCGCTGCCAGGCGCCATGCTCGGTGGACTTCTGATTGGGCTGATTGAAACATTCTGGTCCGGTTACTTCACCGTTGAATACAAGGATGTCGCCGCCTTCTCGATCCTGGTTCTGGTGCTGATTTTCAGGCCAACCGGCCTTTTGGGCCGCCCCGAAGTCGAGAAGGTCTAAGGGCATGGCCGCAATCGATTACACGAAGCAGGCTAAAGACTCATTCTTTGCAGGCGTCGTCGCATTGGCGCTGACGGTGCCGATGATGGGGCTGAGAACCCAGTCCGGCCAGGACGGGATGATCATCGATATCCGCATGGGCGATGCCGCGTTAACGGCGCTCGGCGTTGCTGTTGGGCATTTTGTGATCAATCTGATCCGCCACGCGTTGCAACAGCGCGGTCAGAAAGAGACCAAGACGGAAAAATCTGCGCGGCTTAAATCCATCGCTATCTGGATCGGCTGGGCCTCTTTCGCCTTCGCAATCACGCTACCCTTCACACTGAACCTCACCGAAGGCCTCGGGCTGCATAACAAGAGCCGGTATTACCTTGATATCGGCATTCTCGTGCTGACCTATGTAATGCTTGGCTGGGGCCTCAATATCGTTGTCGGGCTAGCAGGTTTGCTGGACCTTGGTTATGTCGCGTTCTATGCTGTCGGGGCATATTCCTATGCCTTGATCGCCGCACATTTCGGCTGGTCGTTCTGGATTTGCCTACCGCTTGCAGGGCTGTTCGCCGCGTTCTTTGGCGTAATATTGGGCTTTCCAGTATTGCGGCTCAGGGGCGATTATCTAGCGATTGTGACGCTTGGGTTCGGCGAGATCGTTCGCGTCGTGCTGCTGAACTGGTACGAATTCACCGGTGGCCCTGATGGCTTATCGCGGATCCCTCGGCCAGATTTCTTCGGGTTGCCGTTCAAGCGATCATCGAGCGAGGGAGAGACATTCCACCAATTCTTTGGGTTGGACTATGCGTCCCTCCACCGCATCATATTCCTATATTATCTCATTCTAATTCTGGCGCTTATCACCAATGCCTTCACACTCCGCATTAGGAAGCTGCCAGTCGGGCGCGCCTGGGAAGCGCTTAGGGAAGATGAGATCGCCTGCCGCTCGCTTGGCCTGAACCCAACCAACACAAAGCTCACAGCCTTCGCCATCGGCGCGATGTTTGGCGGCTTCGCGGGCGCATTCTTCGCCACCCGCCAGGGCTTTATCAGCCCGGAGAGCTTCACCTTTATCGAAAGCGCTGTGATCCTGGCGATTGTGGTGCTTGGCGGCATGGGCAGCCAGATCGGCGTTGTCATCGCTGCGGTGGTGCTCATCGGCGGGACGGAGATGTTCCGAGGTCTCGAAGAATTCCGCATGCTGGCCTTCGGCGCCGCCATGGTCGCGATCATGGTCTGGAAACCGCGCGGCCTGCTCGCCAACCGGGAGCCGACTGTCACGCTCGGCGAGGATAAGGAGGCGAAACCATGAGCGATCCCCTCCTCACCGTCGAACATCTGACCATGCGCTTCGGCGGCCTCATCGCTGTGAATGATGTATCATTCGTGGCGGAAAAGCGCCGGATCACCTCCATTATCGGCCCAAATGGCGCTGGCAAGACGACAGTGTTCAACTGCCTAACCGGCTTTTATAAGCCGACTGTTGGCCGCCTCATCCTTTCCGGCGGCAAAGGCGAACATTTCTTGGAGCGGATGGATGATTTCCGCATTGGCCAGGTCGCAGGCGTTGCCCGGACCTTCCAGAACATCCGCTTATTCCCAGCGATGTCAGTGCTTGAGAACCTCTTAGTCGCGCAGCACAATAAACTGTTGCGGGCGTCGGGCTGGTCGATCCTAGGCTTGTTCGGCGCGCCTAGCTACCGCAAAGCTGAGAAAGACGCTGTCGAGCTAGGCCGCTATTGGCTGGAGAAGATCGACCTCATTGAGCGCGCCGATGCCCCTGCAGGCGACCTGCCCTATGGCGACCAACGGCGCCTTGAGATCGCCCGGGCCATGTGCACCGAACCCGAAATCCTCTGCCTCGATGAACCCGCGGCTGGCCTCAATCCACGCGAAACGGCTGATTTGAACGGCTTGCTACGCTTCATCCGCGATGAAAGCGGCGTTGGCGTGCTGTTGATCGAACACGATATGAGCATGGTCATGGAGATTTCGGATCATATCGTTGTGTTGGATTACGGCCAGAAAATCGCGGAAGGCGATCCTGAGGCCGTTCGCTCCAATCCGGATGTTATCCGCGCATATCTCGGCGACGATGAGGAAGATGACGATATCGACGCCGATGTAGTGGGAGACAGCCCATGAGCATGCTGACTGTATCCGGCGTCGAAACATTCTATGGCGCGATCCAGGCGCTGCATGGCGTTGACATCCACGTTGACGAAGGCGAAATCGTGACGCTTATCGGCGCGAATGGGGCCGGTAAATCTACGCTGTTAATGACCATCTGCGGCTCGCCCCAAGCGCGGGCCGGAAACATCGTGTTCGAAGGCGAGGATATCACCAGCACGCCGACGCATGAGATTATGCGGAAAGGCATTAGCCAATCCCCAGAAGGCCGCCGCATCTTCCCGCGCATGACGGTGCTGGAAAACCTGAAGATGGGCGCGGCGTTCAGCGACCCAGCGAATTTCGATGATGATCTGGAACAGGTCTACACGCTCTTCCCGCGCCTAAAAGAACGCGCAGAGCAACGCGGCGGCACACTTTCTGGCGGCGAGCAACAGATGCTCGCCATTGGCCGTGCATTGATGAGCCGCCCACGTCTTCTCCTGCTCGACGAGCCATCGCTTGGCATCGCGCCCATGCTGGTTCGCCAGATTTTCACGGCGATCAAGCAGATCAATGTGCAGCAAGGCGTTACAATTTTATTGGTCGAGCAGAACGCCTATCACGCGCTTCGCCTAGCGCATCGCGGATATGTGCTGGTCAATGGCTCAATCCAAATGACCGGCCCGGGCAAAGAACTCCTGGCGCGGCCCGAAATTCGCGCCGCATATCTCGAAGGAGGACAAGGCTGATGGGAATTTTCCTCGGCGAAGACCCGCTCGTCCTCATCATTTTGGTTGGCGGCTTTGGCGGCGCGGCGGCGTGGATGTCAGGCCGTGCGGTCGCAGAGAACTGGCGGCCTGTATGGCAAGCGGTGGCTTCCGCTTTTCTGTTGGCGCTCGCGACTCGTTTTTTGACCTATGGGCTGTTTGACGGCGAGTTGCTGTCCCTCATCGGCTATTTGCGGGATAGCGCGTTGTTGTCGCTGCTGGCAGTGCTCGCCTGGCGGATGCGATTGGCGGCAAAAATGACGACGCAGTAC
>JAYNYG010000025.1:33152-55548 GCA_038102935.1 Alphaproteobacteria bacterium
TACCCCTGGCTCTATGTAGCCGCTGGTCCATTTGGCTGGAAAGTGCGCCAATAGGCGGTTTTCCTGGAAATTCTACAAATCCGTCGTTGAGGCAAGCCCTCGACAGGCGTAAAAGTGCGACTAAGCGCTTGCATGCGGCCATTGCTGCAGCAAGACCAAGCGCGACAACTCGAGGGAGCTAATCATGTTTAAGAAGTCGATCATGGCTGCAACGGTATTCGCCGCTGCCGGCCTGGTGGCGTCCGCCGCTTCGGCAGATATCACCATCGCTACCGCTGGCCCAATGACGGGCCAATACGCAAGCTTCGGCCAACAGATGAAAGCGGGCGCTGAACAAGCTGTCGCAGACATCAACGCAGCCGGCGGCGTCAACGGCCAGATGCTGAAACTGGAAGTCGGCGACGACGTTTGCGATCCAAAGCAGGCTGTCGCTGTCGCGAATGATTTCGTCGGCAAAGGCGTCGTCTTCGTCGCTGGCCATTTCTGCTCCGGCTCCTCCATCCCGGCCTCCGCCGTGTATGAAGAAGAAGGCGTGCTGCAGATTTCGCCCGCTTCCACCAACCCGAAGCTGACGGACGAAGGCGGCCCGAACGTGTTCCGCGTCTGCGGTCGTGACGACCAGCAGGGCCTTGTGGCAGGCGGCTATCTCGCCAAGAACCACAGCGGCGACAACATTGCTGTCCTCCACGACAAAACCGCTTATGGCAAAGGCCTGGCTGACGCGACCCGCGCCGCCATGATCGCTGCAGGCAAAAAAGACACGATGTATGAAGCCTACACCGCTGGCGAAAAAGACTATTCTGCCCTCGTTTCAAAAATGAAGCAGGCGGATGTCGGCGTTGTTTATGTCGGCGGCTACCACACGGAAGCTGGCCTGATTGTGCGCCAGATGCGTGATCAGGGCATGTCCACCCAGTTGATTTCGGGCGACGCGCTCGTCACGAAGGAATATTGGGACATCACGGGCGCCGCCGGCGAAGGCACGCTGATGACCTTCAGCCCCGACCCGCGCAAGAACCCCGGCGCTGCGCCGCTGGTAAAGCTCTTCCGCGATAAAGGTATCGAGCCGGAAGGCTACGTCCTTTACACCTATGCTGCGATCCAGGTGTTTGCTCAAGCCGCAAAGAAGGCCGGTTCCGCCGACCTCGACGCGCTGCTGAAAGCGATGACGGGCACTACCTTCAACACCGTTCTCGGCGATCTGTCGTTTGACGGCAAAGGCGACGTAACCCTGCCAGGCTACGTCTTCTACGAATGGAAAAATGGCGACTACGACTACGCCAACTAAATTCAAGCTTAGCTTGACGGATGCGGCTGGCAGGGGCGACCCTGCCAGCCCTTTCTAATTGTATAATTGGAATAACCGATGAGCCTTTCAGGAAAATCTTACCTCGTCACCGGCGCCAGCCGCGGTATCGGCAGAGCGATTGCGGAAGCGATTGCAACTGCAGGCGGCAAGGTAGCGCTGACAGCACGCTCAGCAGACGCCCTCGCCGATGTCGCGAGCTGCATTCAGGCGACGGGCGGCACAGCTTTAGCGCTCCCGGCGGACGCTGGCGATATGGACGCGATGGCGGCAGTCCTGGAGCAGACAGTCTCAGAGTTTGGCGGGCTGGACGGTCTCGTCAACAATGCCGGGATGATCGACCCGATCGCTCGCTTGGAGGCAGCGGAAGCCGAGGACTGGGCGCATATCTTCAACATCAATCTGGTGAGCCCTGTTGTCCTAACCCGCATGGCCTTGCCGCATTTGCGCGCGGCCGATGGCGCGCTGGTCAATATTAGTTCCGGCGCCGCCCATCGGCCGTTGGAAGGCTGGTCCGCCTATTGCTCGACTAAGGCCGCGCTCTGGATGGCGACGCAAGCGTTGCACCTGGAAGAAGGCGATCAGATCGCTGTATATGGCGCATCCCCAGGCACTGTGGATACGGAAATGCAGGTGCAGATCCGCGCGTCCGGTGTGAACCCCATCAGCCAGATACCGCGCGAGAACTTGGCGCCGCCGTCCCTGCCTGCGGCAGGCGTTGCATGGCTGCTTTCGGCAAAGCCGGATGATTTAAAAGGCCAGGACGTCAATGTCCGCGATGCGGCTTTCCTGGCACGCGCAGGTATCGAGGCTTAAAGTTAGACGTCCAACCGCCAAGCCTCGCCATCCCGCTTAATGTATCCGGCGGTTGGCGTGGCGAAATGCGTGCCGATGATGAGCGTTGGACCATCAGCGAAGCGGTCATACATCGTCTTCCGCGTCTGGATCGCCTGGGGCCGGTCCACATCCGGCGCAGAACTCCATTCCGGATGCGCAAACTGCACGGGGTGATGCAGGAAATCGCCGGTAATCAAGGCCGCCTCGCCCGCACTTTGGATATGCACACTGGCATGGCCAGGCGTATGACCCGGTGATGGAATGAGCGTGATCTCCGGGCAAATCTCAGCGTCTTGTTCAACCAAATCGACAAGGCCAGCGTCGTAAACCGGCATCACACTGTCCACCATCACATCGGCCTGGCCGTCTTCCGCGTTTGCCCGCCAATGGTCAAACTCCTTACGGCCCATTAGGTAACGCGCATTCGGGAATGTCGGGATCCATTTGCCGTCGACCCACATGGTATTCCAGCCGACATGGTCCACATGCAGATGCGTGCAGAGTACCCGGTCAACTTCTTCACGGCCTTTGCCAGCAGCTTTGAGATCATCAAGAAAGGCGGTTTGGAGGTGATTCCAGGCACCGAGCGCTCGGTCTTTGTCATTGCCGACACAGGTATCGACGACAATGGCCATATATGGTGTTTCAACCAGAAGGGCATGGATCGCGCCGCGCATCCTGCCTTCTTCGTCCGCGAAGTGAGGCTGAAGCCAGCGCATTCCCATCACCCGCTCGCGGGTCGCGTCCGGAATGATCCGGGTCATCCCGCCAGTCGCCTCAATCTCCACAATCCGAGAGATTTTAACGTCCCCGATCCGCCAGACTTCGCCGACCATTTGCTTAATTCCGCGTCAGGACTGCAGCCCTGCCGCCGCCGCCCATCTTGCCAAGGAACGCCGCCACCAGCATCACGCCAAGACCGATGATGTTTGACTGCATCTCCGGATAGGCCAGCAACAATCCAGCGCCAACAAGCAAGACTCGCGAAAGCAAGCCGAGCGCGTTTTCCAGCTTCCCAACCAGCACAAGATACCCCTGCATGCCCGATGCGATGAGGACGACCCCCAGCGTCGCGGTCGAGGTTTCTATGATGATTTCGGAAAGCGCGCCGTTCAACACAAGCGCCGGGTTCAGCACGAAGAAGAACGGCAGGAAGTAGATAACACTGCCAAGACGCATCGCCTCCAGCCCGGTCTTCATCGGACTGGCCCCAGCGACTGTCGCCGCTGCAAACGCACCCAAAGCAACAGGCGGCGTGATGAAGGACACCATGCCCCAATAAAGCCTGAACAAGTGGACAGCGATAGGATCAAGCCCAAGCTCAATCAGCGCGGGCGCAAGCACAATGGCCAGGAAAATATAGGCCGCCGTTACCGTCATACCGATGCCAAGCAGGAAGCTCGTCAACGCGCCCATGAACAGCAGCAGCATCACTTCACCGCCCGCCAATCGGACCAACTCGCCAGAAAAAGCGCCAGCGACGCCTGTGCCCATGACGCCGCCGATGATCAGGCCAACAGCGGCGAGGATGCCGACGAGTTCAGCCAGGAGCTTCCCGGTCTGGTCAAAGAAGTCCCATATCCGATCAGGCGTGATGCGGATATGCTTTGGTATGTGAGAAATAATCAGCGCCAAGATCGTCGCGCCAACCGGAATGAGCGTCACCAATTCTGGCGGGAAGTTGACGCTGAGCAGCACCAACCCCAGGAACGCGATGAACGTGCCAGCTAGCACATAGAACCAGACGTCATTCGGCTTTAGCTTGCCGAATTGGCTTAGGATTAAAAGCGCAGCGGTCGCAAAGAAGGGCGCTTGCGCTTCCCGTTTCAGATAAACCAACAGCGTGATGAGCAGGAAGAAGGCGAAGATATAGTACCAGCCCTCTTTCAACGTTTTCATTGCTGACGGCAACTCAGTTTTTGGCAGGCCTTGGATGCCATAGCGGGCGGCATAAGAGTCGATCTGCACAAACAGGCCGAAGAAATATAGGAACGACGGCACAATCGCCGCAATCGCCACCCAGATATATGGGATCTCAAGGAACGAGGCCATAACAAACGCCGTGGTGCCCATGACAGGCGGCATCAACACGCCGCCGGTTGAGGCGCAGGCCTCGATACCGCCAGCATATGTTGCGGGATAGCCCGTGCGCTTCATCGCCGGGATCGTCATGGAACCTGTGGTCAACACGTTGGTGATGACGCTGCCAGAGAGCGAGCCGAACAGACCGCTGGCGACTATGGCGACCTTGGCCGGTCCGCCACGGACTCCGCCCAAAAGCGCAAACGCCAGATTGATAAAGAAGCGGCCGCCGCCGGTCGTTTGCAACGCAACGCCAAAGATGATGAAGCCGATGATGAGCGTGCCAAACACGTTCATCGGAATGCCGAGAACGGATTCCTCGCTCATCAAGTGATATGCAGCAGTTTCGGCAAAAGTGGACGCCTTGCCCGTGATGGCGCTCGGCATCCAAGGGGCCTCAGCCACAATCGGATAGAACGAGAGCGTGCCGAAGATAAACATAATGACCAAGCCGCCCGTACGCCGGGCGCCTTCCATCACCATGCCCCACATTATAAAGGCCAGATATGTCGGCAGCGGCGGGGCGAAATACTCCCAGCCGTTTTCAATGCTCCGCAGGCCGTTCCAGGCATAATAGATCGCGATGCTTATCGCGATCACGAAAAGTATCACGTCATACCAAGGCACAGGCTTCCTGAGATCGGCCTTCCGCATCGGGAAAACCAAAAATACCAGGCTGAAAAATACGCCGAGCAGTAGGTACAGATAGCTGTTATCTAGGATGACAATACTGATGAACAGTTTCAGATTAAATATCTGATTTACTGACAAAAAGATGCCGATGCAGGTGAAGGCGAGGAAAACCGCTCGCCAAAACCCGGAAAGAGGCCGGAGACGGCCGAACGTCGCTTTCGCTTCGGCCGCCTCCATTTCCTCCAGCTGGTCGTCTAGTCCTGCCATACCGCATCATATCCAGCAGCGGTCAGCGCTTCGTAGCGGGCTTTCATCCAAGTCGCGTAGTCAGCGCCTTTGCCTGATGCATCCCAGGTTTTCATCAGAATATCCTGACGCGCCATCAGGCTGTCATTGTGGGCCTGATCTTCAGCCGTCCATGCGCCCTGCTCTTTGAAATGCTTGATTGCGCCAGCGTGGAACGGAAGGATCCACTGCATGACTTGGCGATCCAACGCAAAGCCCTTAGCGGAAGCATGAGCATCTTTGTACTTGCCATACTTGTCATGCATCAACTTGACCATGTCATAAGCGGCCTGGTCGCTCATCGAGGAATAGGTCATGAAGACCGGATACCCGAAGGTGCCGCCGACATGTTTAACCTCTTCCGAAAGGCCAACGCCTGATGTCGCAACATGCGGCACCAACCAAGGCGCCTCAGCGCGAAGCCGCTTCCAAGCGTCTTTTTCATCCGCAGGCGCTTCGAAGAAGCGGAGACCGCGCGGCGAACTCGCCACCTGGAACAGCATCGAAGAGTTCGTAGACGCGATGGCGGCATCGATATTGCCGTCAATGATGCCCTGGATGGAAGCTTTCCAGCCTGGAACCGTAACTTTGGTCACATCATCCCAAGTCATGCCGCCATGGGCGAGCCATGCTTGCATATTCTGGTTCAATGCCGGACCGCCGACGATCCATGCAATCCGTTTGCCCCGAAGGTCAGAGGATTTCATGATGTTGGCGTCTTTAGCCGTCGCCGGCAGCGCATTGTTCGTGTCAGACCAGCCCATAAGCAACAGGCGGACCGGCTGAGGGCCCCATTGCGGCTTGCCGAAATCAAGCACGCCTTCCTGCGCCTGGAACGAACCAACGCCCATGGCCGAGAATTCGACCTTGCGGCGCATCAGCGGCGTCATGCGCGATACGTCATTCTTTGCTGGTAGAACGCGGAGCTTGTAGCCGTCATCAGCAATCGCATTTCCGACCGCGACCATGGCCGCGTAACCGGCTGATGTCGTGCCGTAAGCCGTTGTAGAGATATTCTTCGGCAGCCCATCCGCAAGCGCCTGACCGGCAAAAGCCGCTCCTAGCGCAAATACGGACCCAGCCGCCAATTGGCGGAAAGTAGACATATTCAGTTTCTCCCTGATGGATTTTAGTGAGTCAGGCATCCTTGGCGGATGCTCTTGCCTGAAAGCCTAGGACGCTCTGAGGGAGGACGTCAAGCTTCTTCAATTGCGGGCAGCAAAATCGACCGGCATATTGTTGGTTAAATTTCGCACATAGGACATATCCCACAAATGAACCTCTCCCGTATGCTCGCCGCCCGTCAGGCGGATGGAAACCCTGTGCGCGTTGGCGTTATTGGCGCTGGCAAATTTGGGTCGATGTATTTAGCGCAGGCGATCCGCACGCCGGGTATCCACGTCATGGGCGTTGCGGATTTGGATGTGGAGCGCGCGCGTGAAGCGCTGCGGCGCACCCATTGGACGCCGGAGCAATATGCGACCCAATCCTTCGATGAAGCGCTTCAGACCGGCGTCGCCTTTGTTACAGATGACTCAATGGCGCTTATTAACGCGCCAGGGCTAGATGTGATCGTTGAGGCCACTGGCAATCCCGCTGTCGGCATTCGCCATGCGCGCGCTGCATTTGATGCGGGCGTGCATGTGGCGATGGTGAATGTGGAAGCTGATGCGCTCGCCGGGCCGTTGCTGGCGCGAGAAGCCGCGAGCGCCGGCGTTGTGTATAGCCTGGCGTATGGCGATCAACCGGCGCTGATTGTTGAATTGGTGGATTGGGCGCGCACGGTTGGGTTTGAGGTGATCGCTGCCGGAAAAGGCACGCGTTATCAGCCAAACTTGCACCAATCGACGCCAGCGACGGTATGGGATCATTACGGCATTGATGCCGCCCACGCCCAAAGCAATCTCCTGAACGCACAAATGTTCAATTCCTTCCTGGACGGCACCAAATCCGCCATCGAAATGGCTGCGGTCGCCAATGCGTGCGGGCTGACGCCGCCAAGCGCTGGCCTCGCCTTCCCCGCGTTGGCGTTGGATGAATTGGCAGACGGCCTAAAGCCCCGCGCCGATGGCGGCATGCTGGACGGGCGCGGCATGGTCGAGGTCGTCGCAAGTGAACGCCGGGACGGATCGCCGATTGAGCAGAACCTACGCTGGGGCGTTTATGTGTCCTTCGCGGGCGATACCGAATATGCCCGGACCTGTTTCAAGGAATATGGCTGTGTCACAGATAGCAGCGGCAATTACAGCGCCATGTGGCGGCCGTTCCATCTAATCGGCCTGGAGCTTGGCTTGACCGTCGCCAATCTGGCGCTTCGGGGAGAGCCGACGGGTGTCGCGGACGCATGGCGCGGCGATGTTGCAGCCGTCGCCAAATTCGATCTTCCAGCCGGTAAGGACCTTGACGGCGAAGGCGGATATACCGTTTGGGGCAAGCTCATGCCCGCTAAGGATAGTATCGCAGTCGGCGCGCTGCCAATTGGGCTTGCCCATGGGTTTACGCTGAAGAATGCGATTAAGCAGGGTGATCCTGTGACCTGGGCGGACATCGATTTCTCGGAAGACGAGTTCGCCGTGAAATATCGTCGCCGGATGGAGTCGGAAATCCAGCCGAGCTAGTCTATATCAGCCTGAACGCTCTCCCTTTTTATGAAGGATTTTCCTATGGCGCTAGCACGCGGCCGTCAGTTCCTGGCGATCCCTGGTCCGACCAATGTTCCATTGCGCGTTCTGCAGGCGATGGACCGCCCGCCGATAGACTTCACCAGCCCAGAATTTGCGGATCTTGCCGTCGAGGTGCAGCATGGCCTCCGCAAAATCTTCAAGACCGAGCATGACATCTTCATCTGGGCCTCCACAGGCCATGGCGCATGGGAAGCCGCTCTCGCCAATTTCTTCTCTGCTGGGGAAGAAGTGCTGATTTGCGAAACTGGTTCTTTCTCCGAGTGGTGGTTTGAGATGGCGGGCCTACTTGGCCTGAAACCAGAATATCTGAAGGGTGATTGGAAGCAGGGCATTGACCCCGCCAAGCTTGAAGAACGCCTGCGCGCTGATACCGAACACAAAATCAAAGGCGTTGGCGTCGTCCATAATGAAACTTCGACTGGCCTCACCAATGACCTGGCAGCGATCCGCAAAGCGATTGACGCCGCAGGCCACCCTGCCCTGTTGCTTTGCGACACGATCTCATCCCTCGGCTCCATGGATTTCCAGATGGACGGATGGGGCGTCGATGTCGTTGTCGGCGGATCGCAAAAGGGCTTGATGCTGCATACGGGTCTTGGACTGCTGGGCGTCAGCGCCAAAGCGCTTGCCCGCGCGGACGAAGCCGATGTGCCGCGCCGCTACTGGGATATCCGCCGCTCGCTGCAGATGCCCTATAACATGCGTAACCCAGGTACGGCGCCCGCGCATTTCTTCTACGGCTTGAAAGAAAGCATCGCCTTCATCGAAGAGGAAACCCTGGACGGCGTGTTCGCCCGCCATGCCCGCCTGGCGGAAGCCGTCCGCCGCGCCATCGCCGAATGGTCAAAAGGCGGGGCGCTCAACTTCTTCGTCGAGAATGAGGCTCGGCGCTCCAACTCCGTCACTGCTGTGGAGATGGCGGAAGGCTACAACGCTGACGATTTCCGCTTCGCCGTCCGCGATGATTTCAACGTGATGCTCGGCGGCGGATTGATGAAGCTCGCAGGCAAAGTCTTCCGCATCGGCCATCTCGGTGACTTGAACGAACCTATGGTATGGGGCACGCTCGCGGCGATTGAAGCGACGATGAAGCGCAAGGGCATTCCGCATGGGAATGGCGGGGTGGATGCTGCGATTGCGTATTTGGCGGAAAAATAGGGAGCTTTGGCTTGAAAGCCCTTATGACCGTGTTCGATTCATATTTGGCGCGACTAACATAGGTTTTACGGACATCTTGAATGCGGCCTGCTCGGTCCCCGTCGCCATACATTCAAAGCAGCAGCTAAGCGCAATTTGATATGGCATCGGTCAATTACTTGCTCATGCAGCGATTGCATACCTGGCTGACAACGCAGTACGCTCCGACATCCCGTATCTCGCCGTTCTCCGTATAATATCTAGGATGCTGCCATGCTCCGCCTAATCCTTATTGCCAGCTTGCCGCTTCTACTCTCGGGTTGCATTGGCGCCGTCATTCAAATCACGGCGCAGGCTGCATTGCAGACAGCGGCGGAAGCTGCCGCAATTGAGCGCGCCAAACGAAACCAACACCTGGCTGGTGTTCCCGAGGAAACTTGAATACTGCTGAAAACAGTGCCAGCCAATGCCCAATGCAAGCGGATTGGCGAGGAAACCCCTGAGGATAATACACGGACTGAAAAGTCACCGTCGATAACACTGAATACAAACAGAATGACCAATACGATCACCTGCATCGCCGATGGCTATGCGCCAGCGAAAGTGACATTCATTGGTATGTTAGAGCGATACTCGTATCGTGGAAGCTTCAGCAAAAATAGTGTGTATCTAAACGACTACCTGCAAGGCGCCGTCGTACATCTGACCCCGACAAAGTTCGCATCTGAAGCTGAAAAAGAAGCGCATTCAAAGGCATGGCGAACTGAGCATGACAAGCGCACTGACGCCCTTAATTCTCACTATTGGAACAGATTCCAATGCGGCGACGATGAAGAGCAACCTGCCTGCAGCGACTATGAGAAAACTCTCAACCAAGCGTCCAACGAAGCAAAAGCGTCTCATACTGCAACGTTAGAAGCTGCAGAGATTGCACCTGGATCCTAGACGCCGATTTGTTCTCCAAAAACCATTGCCCTCCCAACACAATCCAAGCAGGCCAAATGAATGCCCCCCAATCCCGCCAAACTAAACGCCCTCCAACTCAAAACGCTTACCCTCCTGCAGGAGATCGCGAAGCATCCGATGTATGTGACGGAGGATGAGGCGACGGGGGAATGTGTGATCCAGATGTTGCCGCCTGCCCATGGGAACCACTTTCATATTGGGTCTGTGGTGGTGATGGGGAAGGATGCGACAGGATTGTCTAATCCTGCCGTATGGAAAGCTCTTGGCCGCAAAGGTCTCATGGCTACGCGGCCAGACGGAGCGGCGGCGTTGACGGCAGCTGGTAAAGCCTACGAGACTGGGTTGCGCGACAAAATCCTGCACGGCAGCGATCACTGATATGCCCATCCATGAACTCTACGCCATCCGCTACGGCTGGCATCCCGACGGCCATACGGACGCTGAAATGGCGTTCAACGGCGATCCCGCTGTCCGCGTTGAAGGCATGGACTTCTTCACTTGGCTGATCGTCACGGACCAGGGCAAGCCTATCGTTGTCGATACCGGCTTTTTCGCAGGACTGGCAGAACGCATAGGACATGCGCCGCTTTTGAGCCCGGCAGACGGCGTGCGGATGGCCGGGTTTGATCCAGCGGCGATCGAAGACGCGATTATCACCCACGCCCACTATGACCACACAGGAAATCTAGGCGACTATCCGAATGCCCGCTTTCACATGGGCACAACGGAAATGGCGTCCGTCACTGGCCCGTTGATGACGCATCCGGCGACCAGGGCGGGGTTCGGCAAGCGGGACGTCAAAACGCTGGTTGGCTTTGTCTATGAGGACCGGATGCGGTTTTTGGACGATGAGGATGAAGTTTTCCCCGGCATCCGCAGTTTCATCGCACCCGGCCATACGACCGGCCAATTGGCGCTTGAGGTAGATACAGCGCGCGGGCCTGTCATTGTCGCGTCGGACGCCGTTCACACCTATAGCGAGCTGGAGACCGAGCGCCCCTTCCCCGTGTTCCACGATATGGGCGCGATGATTATGAGCATTCGTAAGCTGAAAGCCCGCGCCGAACGCCCTGATCTGATCGTGCCTGGCCACGATGCGGAAGTCACGCGCCGCTACCCTGCCCTGGCGCCGGAACTCGACGGCAAGATCATCCGCCTGGACCGCGACCCTTTGCGCTGAATCCTAAGCGGTTGGCGCTTGAGTGCCGCGAGAATGCGGCTATTCTAACGACCATCAATAAAACTGACATTTCCGGGAATTCGATCCATGCAGGATACAAGTACTGACGTCGTTGTTGTCGGCGCTGGCAACGCCGCCATGTGCGCCGCCCTTTCCGCTCGTGAAAATGGCGCATCCGTCATCGTGCTCGAATGGGCTGACGAAGAAAATCGCGGCGGCAATTCGGCCTATACCGCAGGCAATATCCGCACAGTCTTCAATGGCAATGACGACGTTATCGCGCTCTGCCAGGACTTGTCCGAAGAAGAAATCAAGATCAGCGATTTCGGCACCTATACCCAAGACCAGTTCTATGACGACATGGGCCGCATCACCGATTACCGCACTGATCCAGATATGTGCGAGGCGCTGATCACCAAATCCTTGGACACCATGCATTGGATGAAAGACAAGGGCGTCAAGTTCCTGCCGATCTATGGCAAGCAGGCCTACAAGATTGATGGCCGGTTTGTGTTCTGGGGCGGTCTCGTTATCTCCGCCTGGGGCGGCGGCCCAGGCCTTGTAGATGCGCTCCATGACAAGGCGTCCAAAGACGGCATTGAAACCCGCTACCACTCCCGCGCCACCAAGCTGATCCATGACGACGACGGCGTGCATGGCGTTCATGTGAAAGTGCAAGGCGGCAAGAGCTACAAAATCCACGCCAAGTCCGTTGTGCTGGCATGCGGCGGGTTTGAGTCCAACGCTGAATGGCGCACCCGCTACCTTGGCCCAGGCTGGGATTTGGCGAAGGTGCGCGGCACCCGCTACAACATGGGCGACGGCATCGCAATGGCGCTCGAAGCAGGCGCCCGCCCCCACGGCAACTGGTCCGGCTGTCACGCAGTCGGCTGGGATTACAATGCGCCGGAATTTGGCGATCTGGCCGTCGGCGACAACTTCCAGAAGCACTCCTACCCCTGGGGCCTGATGATCAACGCCAATGGCGAACGCTTCGTCGATGAAGGCGTTGATTTCCGCAACTACACCTACGCGAAATATGGCCGCGCTGTGCTTGAGCAACCGAACCAGATGGCCTGGCAGGTGTTCGACAACAAAATCATCCCAATGCTACGGGACGAATACCGCATCCGTCAGGTGACAAAAGTCCGCGCCAATACGTTGGAAGAATTGGCCCAGAAGCTTGAAGGCGTGGATGCAGAAGCGTTCCTCCGCGAAATCAAAGAATACAACGCCGCAGTTGATACAAGCGTGAAGTTTGACCCGAATGTGAAAGACGGTCTTCGCACGAACGGCCTCAAAGTCGACAAGACCAACTGGGCAAACACGTTGGATGAGGCGCCGTTCGAAGCCTACCAGACAACCTGCGGCGTCACATTCAGCTTTGGGGGCCTCAAGATCAATCACGAGAATGGTAAGGTGCTGGATGCAGCAGACTCGCCAATCGCTGGTCTCTATGCAGCGGGCGAGCTTGTGGGCGGGTTATTCTACAATAACTATCCTGGCGGCACGGGCCTGATGGCCGGGTCCGTATTCGGCAAGATCGCTGGGACAGCCGCTGGCAAGGATGCCGTCGGCAACGCCTAACCTCTAACGAACGGAGCCGGGAATGCAGCACGATATCGCCGTTCTCGGCTCCGGTTCTTGGGGGACTGCGCTGGCTATTGCGCAGGCTTCAGCGGGCCAATCGGTGTTGCTCTGGTCCAGGCGGCCAGAGCGTGCGGCGGAAATCACCCGTAACCGGCATGTGGCGCCCTATCTGCCGGAAAATATCCGGCTACCTGACAATATTACCATTACGAGCGACCTCGCTGAGTGCCGAAGCGCGGCGACAACGCTCGCCGTAACGCCGGCCCAGGCATTGCGGGAAACGTTGACGGCGTTGGGGCAAGCGAACCGCCTTGTTCTTTGCTGCAAGGGCGTCGAGCGCGGCAGCGGCGCACTTATGCCGGAAGCTGCCGCTGAGGCGCTGCCTGGCACTGAAATCTTTATGTTGAGCGGCCCAAATTTCGCGGGCGAAGTCGCGCGCAGCCTCCCTGCAGCGGCCACGGTCGCTGGCCCCAACCTCGCTGCCGCCGCTGGCCTCGCCCATGATCTGGCGACGCCCGTGCTTAGGCTCTATCCCAGCGGTGATCTCACAGGCGCTGCACTTGGCGGCGCGCTAAAGAACGTAATGGCGATTGCGGCAGGCGCTATTGAAGGCGCTGGCCTTGGCGAGAATGCCCGCGCCGCTGTCGCAACACGCGGCCTCGCCGAAATCGCCCGTATCGCCGTCGCTCTGGGCGCAGAGCGGGAAACGCTGATGGGACTCGCGGGCATCGGTGATCTGATGCTGACATGCTCTGGCCTGCAATCCCGCAACTACAGCCTCGGCGTGGCGCTTGGCCAGGGCCGCACCTTGGCGGACATTCTGGCAGAACGCCAAACCGTTGCCGAGGGCGTCGCCACCGCCGCTGCCGCCCGAGCATTGGCCGAACGCCTCGGCGTCGAAGCGCCGATTACGGCTGCGGTGGATGATGTAACCGCAGGAAAAATCACCATACGCGACGCTGTCGAAGGGCTCATGCGCCGTCCGTCTGTTCAGGATGAACGCCAATAAGCCGTGCGACGGGCGACAGTAGCATTGGCGCTAGATAGATCGGGATTTGGCTGACGGCGAAGTAAAGCCAGATGCGATCATCCAGGAATGGTCCAGCAGTTGCGAGGATCAACCCATATTGCGTTGTGATGTCATAAGCGCGATCGCCAGCGCATCTGAACGCCCAAACGGAAGGAATACCAGCCAAGTCAGCGCTAAGAAGAGCATATTCACCGCGAAACCGAGCGCCATCAGGAGGAGAACATCCCGCGGCGCTGCAATGAGCGCCAAACCAACATCGCCCATCACGGCGGACACAAACACGAACAGCAGCACAATATTTACGCCATCAAGCGCCAGGCGATTATCGGCAACGCGACCAGCGCCGAGCCCCCTGCGGCAAATCAATCCAAGAACGGCGGACCCAGCCAACATACCGCCTAGCATCAGCCCGAGGCTCCATGGCGACAGAGCGAGATCAAGCCCAGCAAATGCAGCAAATGCTGGCGCTGAAAGCGGCGTCAACAGGCTAGCCAGCACGAGAGCAACCAGAACCAAAGCCACGCGTAAGCCCATCATTCCCGCAAGCGCTGGCGCCGCCATCATCGGGCAGGTCAGCGCCTGCAGTGCAATTGCGGCGAAGAGTATGGGATGTACATCATCAAAGCCCACCGCCATCGCTCCGCCGATAGCAATAAACGGCAGAATAAATGTCGACCATGCAGTTGCCGTCAATGCAGCGCCAGGCTTCCACCGAACTTCGCCAAGCGCCGCGCTATCCATGCGCAGAAACGCGAGTGAAAGCAGGAGAAAGACCGTGACGCCGACATAAGGCCGCAACGCTGCTCCCAACGGCGGCAGGCAAATTCCGAAAATAACAAGCGCTGCAAGCGCCCATCCGCGCTGCCTGCCAAGCCAGACAAGCGCATTCAACACCACTCTACCGGATCAACGCCGTCACGATGGACGGCTGCCAAGATAGAATGATGAGCGCGATCAAGGTCGCGACCAAGAAAGGGCTGAGCGCCTTGAAGATGTCGCCGGGCTTCACGTTGCTCGCGGCGGCGGCGATATAGAGGCCAGCACCGACGGGCGGCGTCAGCAGGCCCAGCACCAGGTTGATGCTGATTACGACGCCAAAATGGAACGGGTCGATCCCGTAGCCGGATTGTGCAATCGGCAGCAAGATTGGCACGACGATGATCATTGCGGCGATGCCATCCAGCATCGCGCCGACGCCCAAAAGTAAGACGTTCACGAGCAGGAGGAAGACGAAGGGGTTCTCCGTCAGCCCGCTCAGCCATGCAGCAACATTCTGCGGGATTTGTTCATGCAGGATGATCCAGCCGAACACGTTGGCGGCGGCGATCAAGAACAGCACAATCGAGGATGTGATCGCCGTTTCCCGGAATATCCTGGGCAGCGATGAAAGCTTAAGGTCCCGATAGATGAAAAGGCCAAGCGCCGCCGCAGACAAAGCCGCCAGCGCGGCAGATTCCGTCGGCGTCGCGATCCCGCCCAGGATGCCGCCGATGATGATGGCGGGCACGAGCGCGGACGGGGCTGCCTGCAATAACGCGCGGCGCGCCGCTTTGCCTTTGATCGCGTCGCCTGCCGGAAAGCCCGTCCGCCAACCGACGAAAGCGATGGCGCACATAAAGCCAAAAGCCAGAAGCAGGCCCGGCAAAATGCCTGCCATAAACATGTCGCCGATGGGGATTTGCGCCAACACGCCATAGATGACGAACAGCATCGACGGCGGAATGATCGGTGATAGCAGACCGCCCGCAGCGGTCGTCGCCGCCGCAAATGCAGGGCTGTAGCCCTGACGCGTCATCTCTGGCGTCATCACCCGGCTCATGACGGCGATCTGGGCGGCGGCAGAACCAACGATGGACGCCATCATCATATTCGCCAACAAGTTCACATAAGCCAGCCCACCCCGGTACGCGCCAACGAATACGCGCGCCGCCTGAATTAGACGACTGGTGACACCTCCCTCATTCATCAACTCCCCAACAAGCATGAAGAGCGGGATCGCCAGCAGGCCATATTTTTCAAGCCCGCTAAAGAGTTGCTGCGGATAACTCTCAAACAGCACGAGATCGCCGGACGACATAATATGCGCCACTGCAGTGATGCCAAGCACAAGCGCAATTGGCGTTGCCAGGATGAGCAGAATAATGAATGCGGCTGCGACCGTCATGCCGCTGCCTCTGACCCGCGCAGCGCATCAACCAAATTGGCGAGCGCGTGGATGGTCATGGCCAAGGCCGTCAGCGGGACAATCAGCCAGATCCAGTACTTCGAGACGCCAATCGTCTGGGTCGGTTCGCGGTAAATGAAATTGAATGTTTCGCCGACAAATGCGTCTACCGAGTAGGAGAACGATGCGAGCGTTACCGGGTCATACCAGCGCCAGCAAAGCCACAATAGGAAGATAGAAAATGCTAGAATAATCGCATCAATCAGCAAGCTGACAGCCCTGCGCGTCGCAGCCGGCAGCGCATCCGTCAGGATTGTCACAGACACGCCGGAGCGGCGTTGGATGGTAATCGACATGCCAAGGAACGCCATCCAAACCATGGCGTATATCGCCAGTTCGTCCACCCAGAACAGCGCCGCTCCTGCCGTGCGGGTGGCCACATTCAGCAAAATTAGCCCCGCGACTGCAGCCGCCAGAAATCCAGCAGCTACGGCTTCGACTTGGGCCAGGCGCAAGCTGATACGGGACAGGATGGGAGCGCGGGTTGAGGTCAATATCTGTCCAGGGCTCACAGGATGCAGACGCGGCAGATTGATCCAAAAGAATCAAGAGAAACCCTCTCCCCCGTTGGGAGGAGAGGATTCTTGAGTGTGGAAGCAGCCTAAGTCTTACAGCTTGCTGGCTTCAGCCCGAAGTGCGGGGATGCCAGGGGCTTTCGGGAGCCAAATCTTGTCCCATTCAGCCACAGCATCGCCATAGAATTCCGGGCCGACTTCGCGAACTTCAAGGCCCGCTTTTTCTTTCAGCTTCGGCAAGAAGGTGCGCTCGACCTCTTCCGTAGCATCCAGCACCACATTCAGGTGCTTTTGCATCAAACTGGAGACCATCTTGCGGTCATCGGCGCTCAGGCCCTTCCAGGTGCGGCCGGAAACGATGCCAACCATAGGGAACATCATCTGGTTAGAGACAACGACCGTTTTGGCCAACTCCCAATATTTCAGCTTAATGGTGAGCTCGAGGTCCATCTCGATCGCATCCACCTGCCCGTTCGAAAGCGCATCATAGACATCTGGCAGCGGCATTGGCGTTGGCGCGGTGCCGAGGATCGTGTTGAAATCCTTCGTTGCAGCGAACGGCGTCACGCGGATTTTGCGGCCTTTCAAGTCAGCGATGCTTTGGATTGGCTTCGCGGAAACGATTTGGCGAACGCCCGCCATGCCGTAGCCCACGCCAACAACGCCGACTTTACTTGGCAGCGTCTCCAACAGCGCTCTGGCTGTCGGCGATGTCTTCAGGAGCGTCGCGGCCTGCGCATTGTCTTTCACCAAGAATGGCGTGAAGAGCGCGGAGAATTCAGGTGCGCGGTTCGAGATTTCAGCAACCGTCATGAACGCCATATCAACAGCGCCGGACTGCATTTGCTGCAGCACTTCGGCTTCGTTGCCAAGTTGTCGGGATGGGTAGACCGTGACCGTGTGCTTACCGCCAGAGGCGGCTTTGAGGTCAGCCGCAAAAGCGTTGGCTTCCTTGGTCCAGATATGCGGGGGCGGCGTGATCAGCCCCATTTTCATGTCTTTAGCGCTCGCAGCGCCCGCCATCATTCCGGCGGCGGCGGCGAAGACTGCCGTCGCTTGCAAAATCCGTTTCATATGCAGCATCCCTGTTTCGGAGTTTTATGGTGCGGGCATACGTATATCGCGCTTTTAGCAATGCGTGAATGCGTTTAGGCGGCGCTTTCGATTTTGAGCGCGGCAAGTTCGGCGCCCACCGCCCGGAGATCGACCTTGTTGACGCCTGTCAGCGGCAGGGCGTCTTTGATGAGAATTCGGCGCGGATGGGCGTAAGCCGGGCCGTTCTCAAGTGTATAAGCCTTCAATTCCGCCTCTGTGACGCATCCATCATGCAGAACCACCGCAGCGACAGGGCACTCGCCCTTTGAAGGATGTTCGTGCGGCAAGACAACGGCTTGCGCCACCGCTGGGTGTTTCAACAGCAGGTTCTCGACTTCTTTCGGGTACACATTCTCCCCACCGCAGTTAAACATATCATCGACACGGCCTTCGAAATAGAAGAACCCATCCGCATCCTTTGACAGGATATCGCCGGTGCGCAGCCAACCATCAACGAAGCGCTCCGCCGTAACATCTGGCAGATTGTGATATCCGGGCGTATTGGCTGGGCTTTTGATCCAGAACTCGCCGATATCATCCCGCTCGCCGCCATTCGGGCCAACGAGCTTAACCTCCGTTTCAGGCATCACTGAACCGACAGACGCACGCGGGACCGGGCGGCCATCTAGCGGCGGCGAGAGGCAACCGCCTGCTGTTTCCGTCAAGCCATATCCTTGTGCGGTTGGCACGTTAAAGGTGCGCGCCAATTCGTCCATCAGCTCGCCATGGGCCGGGGCGGAGCCGAGGCGGAGAATTTCGAGGCGGGAGAAGTCCAATGCATTGATCAGATCCTGCTGCTGCAGCATGAGCGAGAACATCGTCGGCACCCCGCCAGCCTCAGTCACCCCGTGGTCTGCCAGCGCCTGCAAATAGGCGCGCGCTTCGAACCCACCCATCAGCACAATTGAGCCCCCTGCCCTAAGCTTCGGCTTGAAGGCGATCGTCATTGCGTTCTTGTGGTAGAGCGGTGCGGCGATCAATCCGCGCTGGTCCAGTCGCGCAGGCCAATGTTTCTGGCGCATTTCGATGAGCCAGGTCGTGTTGCGGTGGGTCAGGCTCATGCCTTTGGGCCGGCCTGTCGATCCGGATGTATAGGGATGAAAAGCGGGATCATCGCCTTTGAGGGACAGCGGCTGGAATTCGCTAGATCGGCTAGAGGCCGCGTCCCAGAAGCCCAGCCAACCAGCTGGCGCATCTCCAAGCGCAAATTTGACGCCAACATCCCTTGCTGCATCTGCGAGGCGCGGGTTGGCGGCGGGCTCAATCACGGCGGCTTTGGCGTCTGCGTCCGTCAGAATGTAGGCCAGAACATCTGGCGCTTGTTTGGTGTTCATCGGCACAGGCACGACGCCAGCCCGCATCGCGCCGAACATCGCGGCGAAGAACTCCCAGCGGTTCGACATGCCAAGGCCCATTCGGTCACCGGGCTTGAGGCCGTTCGCTACGAGCAGATTAGCGACGCGGTTCATGGCGGCATCTAACGCAGCGAAGCTGATCCGGCGTTCGTATCCCTGCGAGACATCAATCACCGCCGTCTTGTGCGGATATGCGGCGCGGGCCCGCCAGTAAAACCAACCGAGTTGGCCCTCGCCGCCATGTTCGAGCTGCCCCATAATCTGATCCTCCCAGCGCGTTCCGCTTGACCTCAGGCGCCGATGCGCCGCAGTGTCAGTTCCGAAAAAATCATAGCCGACGAAGGACGCCCTGCCCATGTTCCACGCTTTTGCCTTAAGTGCGCATCTGCTCGCTGCTGTTGTTTGGGTTGGCGGCATGTTTTTCGCCTATATGGCGCTGCGCCCATCCATGCCGGTTCTCTCCCCACCTGATCCTGTGAAACTATGGGGCCGGGTTTTCTACAATTTCTTCAACTGGGTATGGCTATCGATCATCGTACTGGTGATTACCGGTTACTGGATGCTGCTGGTGGCGTATGGCGGCTTTGCACTGGCGCCCGCATATCTGCATGTGATGCATGGGCTTGGACTGGTGATGATAGCCCTATATCTGCACTTGTTCTTCGCACCCTACGGACGCCTAAAGAAAGCGCTTGCTGCCGATGATTTCCCAGCCGCTGCGGCGCAAATACCGAAGATTCGCCGCATCGTCGCAATCAATCTAGTGATTGGTTTGGCGAATACGGCGATAGGGTCTGGCGGTCGTTATTGGCCTTGGTGACGCCTAAACGCTATAGAGCAGCCAGTTAAAGAAATCGCCGCCGCCCATCACGACTTCGGTGATCAGGCTCGGCGCCCACATAACGACGCGGATGGCGCCGCTGATTGCGGCTTCGACGACGCCCGCAAAGAATGGCGCCTCTTCCGGTTCCGCCATCGCTGCGACAAGCGCGCCCCAGCCGAATCGCGCCAAGCCAAAGCCGAGGCCAATGATCAGGTAGAGGTAAATCAAGCTTTTCAGAAAACGCATGCGTCAGGATCCGGTCGTTGTTCTCCTATGGATGCCCGGCCATTGCGTTTGGATCAAGGCGTAAAACAAATTCTTGTGGGCGATAGCGATATGGCCGCAAGCCGATTATGCTGCCATCGACGAAACTCGCGCCGCAAAATGAGGACATCGCGACTATGGAACTGATCTTCCGGGCGGATGCCTACGCCGAAAGCTGCGAGGCTGTTGTTCAGAAAATCGACGACAAAGGCGTTTGGCTGGATCGAACGGTTTTTTACGCTGAAGGCGGCGGGCAGCCCGGCGATACGGGCGTGCTGGTTGGCCCAGACGGCAAAGAGTACGTGGTCGCAAACGCGATCAAAGGCGATGGGCCAGAAACATCTGTTCATATACTTGAAGACGGCGCGGATGGCCTCTCCGCTGGTGATGCCGTCACCGTGACGGTTGATTGGGAGCGGCGGCACAAGTTGATGCGCATGCATACGGCCATGCATCTCCTCTGCTCAATCGTTCCGGCAGGCGTCACCGGCGGCCAAGTTGGGCTTGCGAAGAGCCGCTTGGATTTCGATGTTGGCGAGACCACGCTGGTCAAGGAAGATATCCAGGCTGCATTGGACGAAGTCTCCGGCAAAAACGCCCCAGTTACATTCCGCTGGATCGACGATGCAGATTTGGACGCAAGCCCCGATCTCGTCCGCACGATGTCGGTCGCACCGCCACGCGGCAGCGGCAAAGTGCGGCTGATTTCTATTGGCGATGATGCGATTGACCTCCAGCCCTGCGGCGGCACCCATGTGAGGAATGTTTCGGAAATCGGCCGCATCGTCGTCGGCAAGATTGAGAACAAAGGTAAACGCAACCGCCGCGTCAACATCACCCTGGAGGACCCGGCATGACCACCACCGTACCAGCGCTCGTTTCAACCGAATGGCTTGCGGACAATCTGGAAACACCCGGCTTGGTCATTCTGGATGGCAGCCATCACCTACCGACCACTGGCCGCGATGCCAAAGCTGAATTTGCTGATCGTCATATCGCTGGCGCACAGCTGTTCGAGATCGACGAGATTGCCGACAAGAACACGGATCTCGCGCATATGCTGCCGCCGGCAGGTGAATTCGCTGTAAAAGTCGGTGCGCTCGGCGTTGGGGATGATGATCTCGTCGTGATCTATGACACCATCGGCACGACAGGTGCTGCCCGCGTTTGGTGGACCTTCCGCGCGATGGGCCATGAACGCGTTTCGGTGTTGGATGGCGGCTTACCGAAATGGCTGGCCGAAGGGCGCGCGGTCACTGAAGAGGTCAAGCAGCCTGTCGCAAAGCAGAGGTCGGCGCGACGCCAGGCAGCGCTGGTGCGAAGTCGCGAAGACATGTTGGCAAACATCGATTCCAAAGCGGAACAGGTCGTTGACGCCAGAAGCGCAGGCCGCTTCAACGCAAGTGAGCCGGAGCCGCGCGCTGGAATGCGGGGCGGACATATTCCAAACAGCCTGAACGTCCCCTTCCCCGAAGTCATCCGCCAGGACCGAACCTTCAAAACGCCAGATGAAATTCGCGACGTATTTGCTGGCGCTGGCGTGAATCTTGACCTGCCAATCACCACCACATGTGGCTCTGGCGTCACCGCCTCAACGCTTGCCCTAGCGCTATTCCAAGCGGGCGTTGAAAATGTCGCCGTATACGATGGCTCCTGGAGCGAATGGGGCGCCCGGCAAGACACGCCGATCGATCAATGAGGAAGCACAGAAACGCTATGATGGAAGATAAGAGCAACAAGCATCCCGAGACGCTGTTGACCCATTCCGGTCGGGACCCGCAAGCGCATTTCGGCGCCGTCAACACGCCGATTTTCCGGGCTTCCACGATTCTTCAAGCATCCATGGCGGAATATAAGCGCGCCAAAGGTCCGCGGGACCAGCGCTATGGCCGCCGCGGCACGCCTACGACCTTCACGCTCGAAGATGTGATTGCGGATGTTGAGGGCGGTGCGGGCTGCGTCATCGCATCATCTGGACTGAACGCCATCGCGCTTGCCCTGATGTCACAGACGAAAGCGGGCGATCATGTGCTGATGGCGGATTGTGTCTATGGCCCAGCGCGGAACTTCGCCAACAAAATCCTGGCGCGCTTCGGCGTATCGACAACCTTTTTCGATCCGGCCATCGGCGCTGATATCGACGGGCTGTTCCAGGACAACACCACTGTCGTTTACATGGAGGCCCCCGGCTCTCAGACATTTGAGATGTGTGATGTGCCTGCAATCTGCGAAGTCGCCCGTAAGCGCGGCGCCATCTCCATGACTGATAACACTTGGGGCACACCGCTGTATTTCAGCCCGTTCGCCCATGGATGCGATGTTTCGATCCATGCAGCGACGAAATATATCGTCGGCCATTCGGACGCCATGTTGGGCGCAGTGACTTACAA
>JAYNYG010000025.1:55558-60879 GCA_038102935.1 Alphaproteobacteria bacterium
CGAAGAAAGCGTGCGCGATATGGCTGGCACGCTTGGCGTGTTCGCTGGACCGGACGATGTGTATCTCGGCACACGCGGCATGCGCACCCTCGCCGTCCGTCTCCGCCAACACGAAGAAAGTGCGCTCGCGATGGCCGATTGGCTCTGGAACCGTCCAGAGGTTGATCGGGTGCTCTATCCCCCGCACCCCAAGGACGCAGGGCATGCGCTATGGAAACGGGACTTCACAGGCGGGTCTGGTCTGATGGGCTTCGTACTCAAAGAAGCGACAGAAACTGGGCTTGCCGCGATGATGGACGGCCTGGAGCTATACGGCATGGGCGCAAGCTGGGGCGGGTTCGAAAGCCTGATCTTGCCTGCGGACCCCGGCGCCAACCGGACAGCGACCACCTGGAATGGCCCCGGCCCGCTGATCCGTATTCATATCGGCTTAGAACACATCGACGATCTGATCGCCGATATGGACGCCGGGTTCAAACGGCTCGCGCGCGCCTCGAACTAGGCCTTAGCCGAACGCGAACGGGCGCTTGCCGCCCGACGCTACAGACACGACACGGTCTACGGTGACGCCGTCTGATGAGAAGGGGAAATCCCCAATCTCAATGCCGTCGTCGTCGCCGGAACGCCAGTAGACAGGGCGTCGGGTTTTCGCGGCGATCTTGACGCGCTCGGCATGCGGAGCGTCGACATCGTCCAGAATGTCTCCGGCCTGGACAGCTTTCTCAACATAACGGTGCTGCGCGCCGACAGGGCGGGTGCGGAACTGCTCGCCCGCAGCGCCAGATGCTTCCAACAGCATAAGGTGCGGCATGAGCCCAGCGATCTCGCCAGGCGCCACAGACTGCGCACATGGCAGCTCTGACTCGCCAGCTTGGCGAAGCCACAGCGCTTCAAATTCCTTGATGACTTGGGCGCCGGCGTTCTGATCTGCTTCGTAAGCCATAATGTGTCCCTCCAGACATACAAACTTCATAGAGGGAGTATCACCAGCCGCACTTGCGTGGCGCTAAACAACTGGAAGACGCATTTCCGCAAAGTTTTCCATAAAATTTGCGGGATTTGTGAAGATGCCGGCTTCTACTCAAGCCCGCTCTATCTCCGATACTCACGTTGAGACCACGTATTAAATAGCTTTATTCACTACAGACGAATCACTAACAGCAACGGCATCTAACAAGGAGAAGACGACCGTGTCGATGAACTAATGCTCTGGCCTTACAATAGCGTTAGGTTTCATCGAACTGGTGCCCACGCCGCCAACCGGACGGTTGTGCGTAAATGGGCTTCAATACAACCTATGCACACTGGAGTTACAAATGTACGAGGATAGCGATTTCGTCGTGGTAGCCATCGTCACATGGATATACGCCGCCAGTGTTCCAATGCACATCGAATTGTTAGCTTTGCCTGTAGCTGGTGCCTCATCTCGGGGCGTCGAAGATTCAGAGAATGGAGTCCTCGTGATCGACGAAGACTTGCCGATCCCTGATACAGAAGACGGTCGCGTCTATTACATTGGAGCAACGAGCGGTGGCGAGTTTATGAGCATCGCAGACGCCATTGCATGGGCCGACAAGTAGCCGTGGGGACCTGTCGAGTGGTCGTTTCTGCAAACCGATCCCTCATGTGATCCCTGACGAACGGCAAAGCCTCTTACTATCGACGGAAATGCACTCGCGCCGCATATTTTCAGATCTACGGTGAACCTCAGCCCAAAGAAAAACGCGCGCCGGTTTCCCGGGCGCGCGTTTAACTCTATTCAAAGCTTTAGAGAAGGATCAGGCGCCCCAGGGCGTGATCGCTTCCTTCAGCATTTTGTAGCCTTCAAGGAAGCCAGGGCGGGTATCGCCGTAGACTTTATCGAAGGTGTCCAGCGCATTGTCGAGATAGGCTTTGACCTCGGCATTGCCTGGGTTAGCGTCAATATATGCATCGCGGATCAGCACGAAATGAATGCGCGGATCGTAGGGCTGCTTGGTGCCGCCCATGCTTTCGTCGCCATCCAGCAAGCGCAACAACATCGCGTCCGCCGAGCCAAGCGTCTGTTCATGGATGGGCGGGCCGGACATACGGTGCATGACGCTGGTCATGTCGCGGCCATTGCCTGTCGTGTAGCCCATTTCATTCCAGAGCGTGCGCATGCTCTTGTCGGAACCAGTGTGCTTCAGAACGCGATCCGCGAAAGCGCGGAGCGGATCAGACACGTCAGCCATCAGATCGGTCAGGCGATCACCGTCCAGATCGGTCGCGAGGACGATAGAATCCTGCTGCTCGATAAGGTCCCAAAGCAGGATACCGTAGTTGGTGTCTGAAATATGCTGCTCAATGCGGCCGCCCCAGTTTTCCATGCCGTCTTTGAAGTCATCCGGCAGGAGCGCGACAATCGCGTCGACGGCTTCTTTGTGCTCGACATAGCCATCAACCGCGTATTTACGGCCAACTTCGAACTTCGTGCCCTGAAGCATCCAGGAATGGATGCCGGCATTGATGCCATCTTCCATCGCCTGGGTCGGCTTCATGGCGACGCGGCCGATTTTGCCGGTCTCGTGCACCATTTTCAGGAACAACCGGTTCGCATAGGCCATCTGCATGCCCGGCGTGTTCATCTCAGAGTGGATGATGCCGGTTTCAGGGCTGACAGTGAACTTCGCGCGGTCCTGGGAATAAGGCAGGCAAGGCATGCAGCGCACGGCGGTGATCGGGCCATAAGGGCGGACGTTACAGAAAACGCCAGCCTGGGTGCGGAGCGGCGCATTGCCGGACTTGCCCATGACAACGACTTTGCCGCCCTTGCCGTCATTCACATAGGCGTCGCCAGCGGTGGACCATTTGATGGAGGTCACAGGCATGTTGCCGAACCAGCTGAGCGGCTCAAGCTTATGATCATGGCGGTATTGAGACCACATCGGCACGGCGTAGTAAGGCAAGCCGAGCACATCAATCGCACCGATGGTGCCGACAAGCGCATAAGCGTCCGTCAGCGAATGCGCGACAGGATTGGCGCCGCCCGTATGGTTGCCGCCCTTCCAGATCACGGCATCCGGATAGCCATCAGGCTTTACGTCCGCTGGCTCAAACAATGCTTCAAGTTCGCCGAACAAATCGCCGCCATCGGCTTCTGTCCGCGCAATTTTCATCAGATCAATCATGTGTGTCCGTCTTTCTCTGGCGGTTAACGCGAGAATGGTCCATGGGGCCGAAATCGCCCAAGCCCACCCTCAAATTTCCAATGCGGCAAGATGCAACGTCAGCGCTCGAAGGTAAAGACCTTGCAGCGCCGGGATCGCTGCCGATCCTATGGTTTCAGAGCCCTACCGAGGGAGAGACGCTAAAACGCGCCCGAATGGGATCGCAAAAGAAACACAGGTCCATTCGCCGAGGACGCTGTCAATGTTAATTGAACCGCCATGCAATTCGACAAACTGCTTACATATTGGCAGTCCAAGGCCTGTGCCTTTCCGCGCATCACCGCGTTCATCGCCGACTTGTATGTAGTCGCCAAACAGGTTTTGCAGATCCGCCTTCGCTATTCCCACACCCGTATTCCGAACGCTGACGACAAAGTCGCCTGCATAATTAAGTTCAGCGCTGACCACGATTTCACCGCCAGCCGGCGTAAACCGCACCGCATTCGAAAGCAGATTTAACAGCACTTGCCTAAAGCGTTTTGCGTCGCCCGTCACATAAGCCCGCCCGACTTTACTGTAATAATGAACGCCTGCCTTGTTCGTCAACGAGGTGATAATAACGAGGCATTCCCGAACAACCGCGTCAAACTGAAACGGCTGCTCATCCAATTCAACCTTATGCGCTTCCAGTTTAGGGAGATCCATTAGATCATTGATCATATTCAATAATTCATGTCCGGACTGAAGCGCAATATCAATATATTCTAGGTACTTATCATTTTCGATCGGCCCAAAACTCTCCTGCTTAATCGCATCCATGTATCCGATCATGCCATTCAAGGGCGTGCGCAATTCATGCCCCATATCCACAAGGAACCTAGACTTCATCTCAGACGCCTTATTAGCGTCAGATGCCAGCACGCGCAGGTTCGCCTCAGCTTCCTTTCGAGCGCTGATGTCACGGAGAGCCGCCAAATAGGCTGGCTTTCCATCCCACAACGTTTCCGTAACGCGCATATCAACCGTGCTATTCTGGACGTCAGGGCGCACAATATTGATTTCAGGTTCTGCATTCGAGCCAATTGGAATGCCTATATTCATGCCAACAAGATCAGCCGAAGATCGACCAAAAAAACCTTCGCCTGCTGGATTTACAAAGACTGCGATCCCCTCAGGATCAACGATGATCATCGCGTCGCCATGATCCGCGATGAGCCTGCGCAGCTGCGCGCTCACAATCTCAGATTCTTTGTTCTTTGCTTGCAGCTCTGAGACCAATTGCTGCCGCTCAAGCGCATATTCAATCAATCGGACAATAGCGGCCGGCTCTGAACGTCCCTTGATAACGAAATCCTGCGCACCAAGCGCCAATGCCCCACGACCAGTCTCAGGGTCTTCATTACCCGATATGACGATCACAGGCGTTGTGGGAGCGCCGTCCCTAATTGCCTGAACCGAGGCTAGACCCATGTTATCGGGAAGCCCCAAATCCAATAAAATGGCGTCAAACGCCTGCACGCCAATGGTATCAATCGCATCACCTAACCGCTCAACATGGACAACCTCAGAAGAAAACTTCTAACTAGATTGCAGCGCCATGCATTGGAGATTGGCGTGGGCGCCATCATCATCCACAAGTAGAATTGGACGCGTCTTTTGTTGCATGGACCCCGCCGTCGCCTGCATCAAACTCGGATCACGCCCATCCGAGCGCTAGCGCACTGCCAGCATCTTACCAAGTATAGCGTAAGTGCAGAAATGCGCCATAGGCTTCCGAGAGCGCCAAACTCCTTATGTATTGCCGGTCTCTAAAGGATTAGCTGGCATTAATATCAACACTATCCGGAAAACAATTGATCCAAGCGCTCTTCTTCTGAAATACGAATACCGCGAGGAGCGCCCGCTAGAATTCCCACAACATTGCGGAACCGCTCACCCAGATGCATGCCTTCATGGTCAATGTTAACTTCACGAATATCTTTGTCGTGAGCTGATCCGCGCATTTTCAGCACTGCAAGACCGCGCCGCATTTCTCCGTACATCTCAACGTAACGCAGCAGAATGATTGAGTCGGTGATGGTTGAGATATGCGCCTCTGTCACCGATGTGCCGCCAATCAAATCTGGCGAGGTTGAAGTGACTGTCCATCATCAAATCATTTGGGATCAGATTGGGATCGTTTTAACGGAGGAT
>JAYNYG010000070.1:0-14955 GCA_038102935.1 Alphaproteobacteria bacterium
CAGGCGCGCTCTATAACCAAGCCCGACTGTCCGGTGAAATAGGGGCAACTCCACATTCATCCTGGCCGGGGCGGGGAAAGCCGCAGAGATCGTTGTCGGCAGCGAGAGCGACGCCGCTAACCTGGACGCCCTGGCGGCGGCGGAAGCCGCCATCGCCAGCACACACAAGGGCGGCGAGACCAAGCCTGTCACTCTGCTGGCGCGGATTTCTGATCCCCCTCTCTACCGCCGCATGGCCGCAGACCGCCGCAATCTAGCGGGCGCAACAACGCGCGTAACATTGCTCAATGAGAAATACCTGGCGCTCCGCAAAATCTTCAACACGCATCCGTTTGAACTGGCGGCTGCCGTGCATGGCGCTGCTGCGCCGCATTTCCTGGTAGTCGGCTATGGGCGGATGGGCGCCAGCATCGTCCAGGACATCCTGAAATCCTGCCAGTATGATCCGGCTAAGCGCGTCTCGATCACCGTGATTGACGCCGATGCGGAGGCCGCCGACGCGGCGTTTCATGAGGCAGCGCCCTGGGCCGAGCTCTACGCTGACGTGGCATTCATCCAGGCGTCCCTGACAGACAAGGGCCGCCAGCCAGCCTTCTCCGAAGCATTTGAGCGCCATCCGGCGCCGACAGCGGCTTTCATCGCGCTTGGCGACGATGCTGCGTCCCTCTCGGCCTGTATGGCGTTGACAGATTTTCTGAAAGGCGCGCATCGCTCGATCCCGCATGTCTTCCTCCGCCAGCGCGCGACGGCCAACCCGCTTGGCGTGCAGCGGATGACAGACCTGTTCGGCGCCGTTGTCGCGACCGTTCGCACCTTCGGCGCCGTCCAAGACGTTTGGGCCGATGGCGATCTGCTGCAGGATGCGGGTGACCGGCTCGCCCGCGCGATCCACGAACGCTATCTGGCGGACTATGGCGCAGCCGCCAATTCGGAGGCCGGAAAGCCCTGGGCTGAACTCGGTGAGCAATATCGGAATGCGAACCGGGCGCAGGCGGACCATATCGCAACCAAGCTCCGGCTCGCGGGCTGCTCTATCGGCCCGCTTCATGACGCCAGCGTGGAATTCACGCCCGCAGCATTGGAACACTTGGCGGAGATTGAACACCGGCGTTGGATGGCGGAGCGCTTGGCGGCAGGCTGGCGGTTAGGCCCGCGTTCAGACCGACGGCGCACCCACCCCAATATCCTGCCCTATGCCGAGCTGGACGAAGGCTCCAAGGCCAAAGACCGGTCTGCTGTGCAGGAGATGTCTGGCCATCTGGGGGCGCTTGGCCAGGGCATCCGGCGCGACAAGCGCATCGCGCTGCCCGCCAACGCTAGCCGCGCGGATATTGAGGCGCTCGCCAATGCGTATCCGGGCGAGCGGATTGTGATTTTTAGCCCAGCCTTGATTGCAGAGCATCGCGCCGCCATCGCCGCATTGCTCGATAAAGATCAGGCGGATTTCGTCGCAATCCCGCTTTGCCATGAGGGCTTGTCGCTTGCCGAAGCCATGCCTGGCGCGGCGCAGCAGGAATTGAGCGCCCTCGCCGCCCGCGCCCGTTATAGCCTCCTGCTCGATCTCGGCGCTGACTTCGACGCGCCTGATGACGACAAAGCCGCCATTATTGCGGCATCAGACGTCGCCGCCGGGTTACTGGCTGAGCGTGTTCCTTGGCTCACGCATGCCTAAACCGGCTCATCCAGCACCACCACGCCATTGTCAATCTTGAACTTGCAACGATCCAGCACGTCGCCAACGCATGGGCCGTCGACGCAGAGGCCCGTATCTGGCTCAAAGCTAGCGCCATGGGTTGCGCAGAAGATGAATGCGCCGCTCCGATCGAAGAAACGATCCGGAATCCAGTCAAGCGGCGTACCCGCATGGGGGCAGCGATTGCGGTATACGATGGTCTCGCCCTTCCAGCGCAGCACAACGAATTTCCGCATCTTGGCGCCATCCCGAATGGTGACGCCGCGCGCGTCATCCTCCGGCACATCCGCGAGCGGGATCAGCGCCTGTCCCTCAAAGCTCATGATGCCGCGCTCACGGTTTCACGCCGCCCATTTCGCAGAGCGCGGCCCAATGCTCATCGGATACCGGCACGACGGATAAGCGGGATTGGCGAACCAGCGGCAGGTCTTCGAAGCGATCATCGGCTTTGATCTCCGCCAAGGTGACCGGCGTTTTCAGCGGTTTCACGGCTTTGATGCCGACCATGCCGAACTTCCCGCTTTCATCCGATGGATCGGGGTGAAATTCTTTGGCCACGGTCACAATGCCGACAATCTGCTTCTCTTTGACCGAGTGATAGAAGAAGCCTTTATCACCCTTTTTCATCGCCCGCATGTTGTTGCAAGCTTGGTGATTGCGCACGCCGTCCCAGCCTTCGATGTCTGTATTCATCTGATCGTCCCAGGACCAAGCGCCCGGTTCGCTCTTGAATAGCCAATAGGCCATCGCCACCCTCCCTTGATATGCGCTACAGAAAGCGCGGAAGTCAGCCTTGCGTCAACAGGAATGGGTTCAGGCATGATGAACGGCGAGACAGCAGCAACGGTGATTGCGCAAAAAGCGGCGGACAGGACATTACAGGTCGCCGTGGTCGGCTTGGGCTATGTGGGCCTGCCGTTGGCGCTGGCGTTCGCTGCGCGCGGCGTCAATGTGCTCGGCCTCGATATTGATCCAGACAAGCCGAAACGCTTGCTCGCAGGTGAAAGCTATCTGACGACGGCGCCTGCGACTGCGGTACAAGCCGCACTCGCCAGTGGCTGCTTCGACGCTTCAACAGACATGGCCCGCGCCCGTGCGGCAGACGCCGTACTGATCGCCGTTCCCACACCCTTGGCCGCCGGACGCCAGCCAGATATGGGCTTCGTTGAGCGCACCGTCGAAAGCCTGGCGCCGCACTTGAAACCGGGCGCATTGCTCAGCCTCGAATCCACCGTCTACCCCGGCGCGACACGGGATTGTGTGCTGCCAATCTTGGAAGCCGCGGGCCGCACGCCCGGCCAGGACATCCTCGTCTCCTACGCGCCTGAGCGGGAAGACCCCGGCAACGCCGCCTATGCGATCTCTGACATCCCGAAAGTGCTGGCGGGCCTGGATGCGCCATCGCTCGACGCCGCCAAAGCGGTCTACGGCTTAGTTTCACCCAAACTGACGCCGGTGTCATCGCTGGAGACGGCAGAGGCGACGAAGATCACGGAGAACGTGTTCCGCGCCGTCAACATCGCGCTGGTGAATGAGCTGAAGGGCGTATACGCCGCCATGGGCGTCGATGTGTTTGAGGTGGTGGACGCCGCCGCGACCAAACCCTTCGGCTACATGCCATTCTATCCGGGACCTGGCCTTGGCGGCCATTGCATCCCAATTGATCCCTTCTATTTGGCATGGCGGGCGGAAGCGCTTGGCTTGCCGACGCGCTTTGTCGAACTTGCGGGCGAGATTAACGCGGCCCAACCGGCGGGCGTCGTCACTGCGCTTGCCGAGGCGCTCAGCCAGAAAAGCCGGATGGCGCTTAACGGCGCGCGGGTGCTGGTGCTGGGCGTCGCGTACAAGAAAAACGTCAACGATATCCGCGAAAGCCCCGGCCTCGAAATTCTGGACATGCTGCGCGCGCGCGGCGCGGACGCCAGCTATCACGATCCCTTCGTACCGGAGATCGGCAAGACCCGGCGCCATCCAGGCCTGGCGGGTATGTGCTCCACCCCGCTCGACCACCTATCCAACTTCGACGCCGCCCTCGTCATCGCCGACCACCAGGACGTCGACTACCCCGGCATCGCTAAGTCCATCCCGGTCATCATCGATTCGCGCGGCGTCTACCGGCAATGGCCGGAGCTGGCGGAAAAGATCACCCGCGCCTAACCAAACAGCGTCAAAACGCCAGTATAGCCGTAGATGCGGTCATGGGCGATTTCGCCGTTGGCGAAGAAGCCGACGACGGGGCAATCGGCGCCAAGGGCTTTGTGCAGGATCGCGAGTTCTTGGTCTCCAGGTCCGAAGAGGTTCGGGCCGCGGGCGAGGCAGGACACATAGAGCGCGCCGCGTGGCGGGCGGCCCAAGCGTTTGCGCGCGTCTTTCGCCATGCGCTCCAAGTCCTCGGCAGCGCTGTCGTGATCCCGGCGGCAGAACATGGCGCGGTCGCCATCCGCCACCGCCTCTGCAATCCCGACGAGCCCGCGCGCCAAATCAATGCCCGAAAGATTTCGGACCAGATAATCCTCCCGGTCTGCGCCTGCTATCGGCAACGCGATATGAATATCCCGGAGCGCTTCCCGGAGATCGGCAACATCCGGTTCGGCGGAAAGGCCAAGCTCCGCCAGCAGCACGCTCATGGCGGGGGTATCGTCCAACCGGCTTATGACGCCGTCGCCTGCAATGGTGATTTCGCGCGCCGGGCCAATCGGCCTGCAGCCCTGGCTGACGCCTGTCGCAACGCCGCTTTCGAGCGCCACCAGCGCGCCGCCTACTGCACGGGGCGCCACACCGCCTGACGCAGCGATCGGCATCGCCTCCCGCCCGGACGCCAACCCGCCAACGAGATACAGTCCGCCCATATCCGCCAGCAGGCCCGGCAGTGAGCCAAGGCCGTCGCCCAAAGGATTACCCGCCGGGTCCATATGGATAACGCCGAGCGCGGCGCCTGCATCCTCTGAGAACTGCGCGGCTTGTTCCGCCGCCGCGTCAAAGCTGGCGCTATCGGTGATGGGGCCGAAGGGTTGGACGGCGTCATCGGGCAGGTCGAGCAGCATGACGGCGAGCGCCGGGCTATCGAACAACTCCTTGCGGCCAGCGATCACCCCAAGCGCTGCTGCGCCCGTCCATTCCTGCACGCCCGTGGCGCTGGAGAGAATTTCAACGACGCCGTCGATGTCTTCTGCAAACAGATCCGAAATATACAGGAGACCGAGCTTTGGCCTGCCGCTCGCCTTTAACTGCGGCATCAGTTCCTGAGCGACGGCGCGGGCGGCGGCAGCGGCGTTATCGGCTTCCGACCAGGCGAAGGGAAATGGCGTTGCGGCGCTCATCGGGCAGGCTTCCGGCGGAGCAATCGCATGATATCCGGCAAAATCCGCTGCACGATGATGGCCACGCCTTTGACATTCGGGTGAATGCCGTCCGGCTGGTTCAGCTCTGGCTCGAGCGCCACGCCGTCGAGGAAAAACGGATAGAGATCAACCATCGATCCGCCGGAAATATCCGAATAGATGTCATCAAATTCATCGGCATAATCATCGCCGAAGTTCCGGGGCGCGCGCATGCCCGCCAGTAGCACCGGCACGTTTGCGCGTTCCAGCGCTTCGAGAATGCCTTCGAGGTTTTTCTTGGTTTCCTTCGGGTTGACGCCCCGCAGCGCATCATTGGCGCCAAGCTCGATCAACGCATGGGTTGGCCGTTCCGTCAGCGCCCAGCCTATGCGCGCCCGACCGCCGGCAGAGGTATCGCCAGATACGCCGCCATCCAGCAGCACGACATCATGGCCTTCATCCTTCAGCGCCTGATCAAGCTGGGCGATAAACCCGGCCTCGCGTGGCAGCCCATAACCCGCCACGAGACTATCGCCGAAGATCAACAGACGCTTCTGTTGCGCTTCCGCCTGACCCGCGAAAAGCAGCGTGAATACGGCTGCTAAAACGGCTATGTTGAAAACTGGACGGCGCGCGCCATATCCAAATGCTACGCCGGTCCCGATCTTCAGGCCCAGGAAATTGATACCAAACATGCCGGACCTCGCGATTGATTTGCAGGACGTACGCCTAAACTTGGAAAGCGACGCAGGTGAGGTCAATGTCTTACGCGGCGTTAATTTCAAGGTAAACGCCGGAGAGACCGCATCGCTGGTCGGCCCATCAGGCTCCGGCAAGTCATCCTTGCTGCTGGTGACGGCGGGGTTGGAGCCTGCAACATCCGGCCAGGTGATGGTTGGCGGGCAGGACCTGACTGCCCTTGGCGAAGACGCCCGCGCCCGGTTCCGGCGTGAACGCATCGGCTTTGTTTTCCAGGCGTTTCACCTGATCCCGTCCATGACAGCGCTTGAAAATATCGCAACGCCGCTGGAACTCGCCGGACGCCGCGATGCGCAGGACCGCGCGGCGGCGGCATTGGCGGATGTTGGATTGAGCGCACGCGGCGGCCATTTGCCAAGCCAGCTTTCCGGCGGCGAACAGCAACGCGTCGCTATCGCCCGCGCCTTCGCCGGTGACGCCGATATTCTGCTCGCGGATGAGCCCACCGGCAATCTGGATGGCGAGACCGGTTCCAGCATTGTCGAGTTGATGTTCGCGCAGGCCGAAGCAAAAAAGGCCGCCCTCCTGCTCGTCACCCATGACACATCGCTCGCCGCGCGCTGCGCCCGCCAGTTCCGCATGGCCGACGGCCAGGTGAGCGAAGCGTGAGCGGCCAGAACGCTGCCAATGACCGCGCCGCCAATGACTGGCGCGCCGCATGGACAATCGCCCGGCGTGAGTTGCGGGATGAGCTAGGACGCGGTCTCTCCGGCTTTAGAATTTTTATCGCCTGTCTAGCGCTCGGCGTTGCCGCCATCGCTGCTGTCGGCGCGACGCGAACGGCGGTTGAAGACGGCATCGCCCGGGATGCGCAGCGCCTCGCCGGTAGCGATCTGGAAGCCAGGCTGCTCTACCGTGAAGCCTCGCCTGAGCAACAAGACTACATGAAATCCCTTGGCCGTTTCGCCCGCATCGCCGAAATGCGCAGCATGGCGCTTGTCGGCGAGCGACGGCAGTTGGCGTCGTTGAAGGCCGTTGATGGGGCGTATCCGCTTTATGGCGGGCTGACGCTGTCCTTCGGCCTAACGCCTGAACAGGCATTCGCCCTGAAAGACGGTGCGTTCGGCGCAGCCGTTGAGCAAGCGTTTCTCGACGCGACGGGCCTGAAGATCGGCGACCAGTTCAAGCTGAACAGAACGGACATCCGCGTCCGCGCTGTGATCGAAGAAGAAGCGGATCGCGGCGTCGGCCTGTTATCGCTTGGCCCGCGCGTGATGATATCCCATGACGCATTGGCTGCATCAGGTCTCGCCGTGCAGGGCGCATTGGTGACATGGCGCTACCGGGTGGCCCTGCCGCCGGGCGCGAGCGCTGACGCCGCGCGGGCAGATCTGAAAGCCGCATTCGACGATCCGGGCTGGCGCCTCCGCACATCGGCAGAAGCCGCGCCCACACTTCGGCGGATGATTGAGCGGTTGAGCCTCTACCTCACCCTTGCGAGCCTTGCGGCACTGCTGGTCGGCGGCGTCGGGGCGGCCAATGCGGTCAAGGCCTATATGGACGGCAGAGCCAGAACAGCCGCGATCCTGAAATGCCTGGGCGCCCCCGCCCGCGTCATTTTCCGCGCTTATCTGATGCAGATCGCGCTGATTGCAGCGGGCGCATCGATCCTCGGCGCGGTGATCGGCGGAACGGCCCCCTTGGCGCTCACCGGCGTGCTGGTGGAAATCCTGGGCGTCCGCCTGGAAGCTACGCCCGCATTTGCCGCCATGGGCACGGCGGCGTTATTTGGGTTGGTGACAGCGTTCGTATTCGCACTCTGGCCGCTTGCCGCCGCTGAACGACTCCCAGCCGCACGGTTGATCGGGGCAGCGGCGATCGGCATATCCGGCATTCGTCCGGCACGTGAGCGGTTATGGTTGCTGGCTCTCGGCGCATTGGCGCTGGCGGCGCTGGCAGTGCTGACGGCGGCAGACAAGAAGGTCGCGTTCTCATTCGTTATCGGCGCGCTAGGAGCGACGGTGCTGTTCCTTGGCTGCGCTATGCTGTTGATCCGCACGGCGCGCCGTATGCCGCGCTGGGGCGGGCCGTTGTTCCGGCTGGCGATTTCCGGCATCGCCCGGCCCGGCGCGCCGACGCTCTCCGTCACATTGTCGCTCGGCCTCGGCCTGGCCGCACTAACTTCCGTCACAATGACCGAGGCCGCGTTTTCAAGCCGTCTCGACCGGACTGTCGCAACCAAAGCGCCGACGTTCTTTTTCATCGATATCCAACCGCATCAGCTAGAGCCGTTCCGCGCAATCTTGCGTGATTTGCCAGGTGTCACGTTGGACGGCGAGGCCCCGATGCTCCGCGCCCGCATCACGCATATCAATGGCGTGGCGGCGGCTGAGGCCACAATCACAGACGACACGCGCTGGGCTATCCGCAATGAACGCGGGCTGACCTTCGCTGCAACGCCGCCCGCCGCCACACCCATCGTCGCCGGTACGTGGTGGCCAGAGGATTACCAAGGGAAACCGCTGGTTTCGTTCGATGCCGCTATCGCTGAAGGCTTCGGCATCGGCCTAGGCGATACGCTGACATTCAACGTGCTCGGCCGTGCGATCACAGCCGAGATCGCAAGCCTCCGCCAGCTCGATTACTCCAGCTTCGCTATGAATTTCTCTACCATCTTTGATCCCGCCACTTTGAAGCCGGCGCCGCACACCATTCTGGCGACCGCATCCGCCCCGCCAGAAATGGAAGCCGAAACAACCAAGCGCGTGACGGATGCTCTGCCGAACGTCACGGTCATTCGCGTCAAAGACGCCGTTGTAATCGCGCGGAAGATGCTGGACCGCATCGGCGGCGCGCTAGCAGGCGTCGCCGCGGTGTCCGTGATCGCAGGCGCCTTGACGCTTGCGGGCGCTGTCGCCGCCAGCCAACGGCGGCGCGTCTATGAAGCGGCATTGCTGAAAACGGCGGGCGCCACACGCGCGCAGATCATCATCGCGCAAGGCATTGAATTCGCGTTGATCGGCTTGGTGACGGCTGTGCTCGCAGTTGGCGTCGGCGGTCTTGGCGCTTGGGCGATTGTCACATTCCTGCTGCAGACGGATTTCGTCATCTCCGTTCCAGCGGCTGCTATCCCGGCAGGGCTGGCGTTAGCGTTGGCCGTATCGACCGGCGCGTTCGGCGTATGGCGGGCGCTCCGATTACCGGCGGGGTCAATGCTTCGGAATGCATGAAACGTCATATTAGAAAACATGCCTTATTCCTGCCTTCGAAATTTGGCTAAGCTTGTAGCGGAACGTTTGGGGACAAAGACATTGAGCCGGAAATTTATCGCCATTGGAGCGCTTGGCCTGATCCTGGGGTCGACCCTTTCCGCCACCGCGCAAGAGCGTCGGCCTGCAAGCCGGGAAGAAGCCGCAGCCGCTGTATGCATGCTGGCGCCCATGACGCCAGAAAAGCGCCTGGAAGCCTGCAACTACATCATCGATAGCGGCGCCGTTGACGGGAAACCGCTTGGGATATCGCTGATCGGCAAGGCCAACGCCTATCTGGAACTCAAGCAGGAAGACAAAGCGCTCGACGCCGCCAGCAAGGCCATTATCGCAGCGCCGGACCTACCGGTCGCCCATGTCACCCGCGCCGCCATCTATTCGCAGAAAGACAATCACCAGAAGGCCATCGCCGACGCGTCCCGCGGCATCGAACTCGACCGCCGCAATCCCGCCGGATACGCGATCCGCGCTGAGGCCTATATCGGCCAGAAAAACTTCGCCTTTGCGCTGGGCGATCTCGACGAAGCGCTGACCATGGCGCCCAAATTCGCGCAGCTCCACCTGCTCCGCTCCATCACGCTGCTGGGCCTCGACAAGGATGACGACGCGTTGAGCGCCGCCCGTTCGGCCCTGCGCCTGAACCCGGAAATGGCGAGCGCGCATTTGGTCCGATTCGATATCTTTATGGACCGCAAGCAATATGCGCTCGCCGCCGCAGACGCGAATCGCGCCGCCGAACTCGAGCCCGAATATTATGAGGCGCAGCACGCCGCCAGCACCGCCTATGCCCATGACGGTAAGTTCGAACGCTCCGTTGAGATCATGGATGCCTTGGTCAACACAACGCCGGAAAGTCCGCAGGCCAGGAATGGCCGCTGCTGGGCGCTAGCGCTCATGCCGGACCCTGAGCGCGCGTTGCCTGATTGCCAACTCGCCATCGCCAAGGACCCGGAGCATTTTCAGGCGCTCGACAGTCGCGCCTTTGTGTATTGGCAGACCGGCAGGCTGGAGGAGGCCCGCGCCGACCTCCGCGCCGCCAAGAAAATTGACCCCGATTTCTGGGATTGGGATAAGCGCGAAGAACGGTTCATCACCGTGCTCGCCCGCCGCTACCTGATTTCACTCGGCCACTATACCGGCCCGATTGACGCGAACTTTGACGACATGGTGCAGACCGAGGACGCCGTTAAAGCTTTCCAACGGCAGATCGGCGTTCAACCGACCGGCAAAGCCACATTGGCGCTGGTGACACGGATGGGCCGCGAGCTGCGCTAGAGCGTTCTGCGCCCTCGGCTGACCCGAACGTCAGTCGTTGAAAAATCAGTCGTCGAAAAATACCAGGGTGCGGATTTCGATGCTTTCGCGCGGGCGCGCGTTTTCAGGCGCGTTCGGATCAAAGAATGCCGAATGCGCGGTGAAGCGGGCGCGGCCATCCTTGGCGGAATCAAAGCATTTAATCAGGATCGCCTCATCCGGCGTCTGCTTCGAGAGATAGACCCAGTGGTGTTCGTCAGAATGCTGCACCAACGTCGTCTCGCCGACACGGTCCGCATAAATTAGATCCTGCTCGATGAAATCCTTCGGCGGAACGCTTGTGGCGGAGGCGATGGCCAGCGGCGCATCCTCGACCATATGCCCGATGGGTCGCCACAGGTTGACGATAACGAAGCGGCCCTTCAGCAAGTCTTCGGCCTCGGCGCCCATGAGATCGCGGACGCGTTGGGGGCCTGATTTCTCGGTGTAATCGTTGTGGACGCGCGCCACCGGCGTCCGGTCAGCGCCTGGGATAGCGCGGCGGATGGTGTGGTCAAAGGTGATGACGCGGGCGGCCCCCGTCGCCTGCGCAACAATCGCTTCCGACTGCGCGTAATACGCCGTGCGGATCGCTCCCTCATCCTCAAAATTCTGAATGACAGATGGCGCGTTCACGAGCGCGAAGCCCTCCTTATCCAACGTCTGCTGGCCGTCCGTCTGGCGAAGGTCATGCACGGGCATTGGGATCGGCGTATAGATCGCGTTGGTCTCAAGCTGGCCGGGGCCGGGCGGGTCCATGCGGCGGTAGGGCTTCTCGCCGGAAGCAATGGGCTCAATGTAGTTGAACGCGGCTTCGATCACGGATTGGGCGGCGGCCTGATCTTGCGAAAATGCGGTGTCGGGCATGGCGAGAGCTCCTTCAGCAATGAATATATCTGCTTTATCTTATAGCCCAATATGGCGGAGGGCTGATGCAATGATAATGCAGCATGCAGCAAAAGCCGCTTTGCGCTTAGTGCACAGATGGGGCGATATTCAATCTTATTATTGCGCCTTGACGCACCAGAACTGACACATATGGCGGAAGATATCCGGGTGCTCAGCCTCAACCTGATCCCAGCGGCGTAAGTCCGCCATCGCAGGATCATCGGGGAACTGTTTGCGGTAGAGCGCCGCTGCTTCAGGATGCGTCAACTCGAGGCCAAGTATGCTGAGGCCAAGCGCATCTGTCATATCGGCGAGTTCTGCTGGCGAGAGTTCGTGCTCCTCGGCATGGAACAGAAAATCGCGGGCGCCGCTGGCGGCATAGAAATCCAGCTCATCCGCCGCAAGCCGCGCATCCGATCCTTCAGGCTGAGCCATGGCATAGGCGCGGGCGGCGCGAAGATCGGCATCGGTTTGGCCGTTGTACACAGCATCCCGAAGCGCCGTGCGCGCAGCCTGAATGCGGCTGCGTCCGCGGGCGCTGTAGAACCCGACGCGCATTGATCCGCCCGGCTTCAACAGCCCTACAAGAATTCGCCACCCCGCCAACGGATCCGCCAGATGATGCAACACGCCCACACTTTCGATGTGATCAAAGCGCTGCTCCCAATCCCCAAGCTGCATTATATCTGCCTCAGCGAATGCCACGCCTGGGCGGCTTTTCAGCATGCGTGCGGCGTAGCCAAGCGATGTGCGCGATAGATCAAACGCCTGGATGCGGGCGCCCTTAAAGCGGGTTGATACATCCGCCGCATGCTTGCCGGTGCCGCATCCGGCGATCAGCACATCCAGGCGTTTGTTGGGCCAGTCTGGCAGGTCTGCATGTGGAAACAGCCCGGCTGCAATCTCGCGAATGGGCTGCGCTTTGCGGCGGATGGCGGTTGTCCAGCGGGGATAAGGATGCGCCTCATATTGCGCTTTAACTGCAGCGGATGCGCCGTCTCCTTCAGACACGCCGCCGACACTCTGCAGCTTGGCCGCCATCCGCCGTTCTTCCAAAGGTTCCTGGATGAGCAATCGCGCTGCTTCCCGCCAATGGCCCTTGATCTGCTGATCCGCAAGCGCTGGCACATCCGCCAGCGGGCGGTAAAGCGCGTAGACGATATGGACATAGCCGAACGGCAACGCCGCGAGGCGTGGTTCGAGAATGGCGAGCGCCTGGGTTTCACTCTCCGCTTCCGCCCACATCCAACCGTTCAATTGCGCTTGGGCCGCCATCGCCTGGGCGAACCGTACAGCCTCCCCTTCCGGCGTATAGCCCTCCGCCGCCAATTTCAGGAGCTCATGGCGGGCGGCGATCAGCATCGCTTCCAGTTTTGGGCTGGGCAACATGGTGCGTTCGAGGAGCGCCAGCAGCAACGGGTCGCGCGCCATGACTGCGCCAATGGTCGGCGCCGCCGTATCAACGACGCCATGCGTTGCAAGCAAAAGCGAGATCGCGGCTGGCGCCAATGGCTGCGGATCAATCCAAGGCGCGTGCAATGCATGAACAACGGCGCGCGCAACAGCGGGGCTCGCTTCCTCAAAGCGCATATCGGCGAGCAGGCGGGACAAGGGCGGGTAAAGTTCGGGCGCGTCGGGATTGTCCAATACGCCCTGTAAAAGCGCTGAAAGCGCAGCCTCGCCATCGCCTGCACGCTCCGCCGCCGCAGCGCGCGTGAGCGCATCCCGGCTTTTGGTGGAACCAGCTTGCCGCTTTCGAGATTGACCTTTGGCCATGGATTCGTCCTTTTACCCAGCGCAAGCATTCTTATGGGCGATTATAGAATGCGGCAAACCGATAACACGGGCAGGCGATGACCTACGATCAAATTGCGAGCGTGAGCGTACTTGGCTTGGCCCTGGCATTATTCGCCTGGGGCAAGTTCCGCTATGACGTCGTGGCGCTGTCGGCGCTGCTGGCAGGCGTGATCCTGGGCGTTGTGCCGGGCGGGCAGGCTTTCGTCGGCTTTGGTCATCCCGCCGTCATCACTGTCGCCGCTGTGTTGATCCTAAGCCGGGGCCTTGCCGAATCGGGGGCGACGCAAATCATCGCGGATGCGCTGGCGCCATTGTTCCGGAGCCGGTTCGCGCATATCGCCGGGCTGTCCAGCGTCGCAGCCGCACTTTCCGGGTTTATGAATAACGTCGGCGCGTTGGCCTTGCTGATGCCTGTCGCCGTGCAATCGGCGGCGGATGCGAAACGTTCGCCAAGCCTGCTGCTGATGCCGTTGGCCTATGGTTCAATCCTTGGCGGGTTGCTGACGCTGATTGGAACGCCGCCGAATATCATCGTCGCCACATACCGGGACCAGGCGCTTGGCGAGCCGTTCTATATGTTTGACTTCATACCTGTCGGCGCCGCCGTCGCCATCGCCGGGCTTTTGTTTGTGGCGCTGATTGGCTGGCGACTGATCCCTATCCGCCGCCCCGTCGCCAGCGATGTGGCGTCCGCCTACGGCATGGAAGATTACTTGGCGGAGGTGCGCGTTGTTGAAGGTTCAGAGGCAATCGGCCTGACTGTCCGGAAGCTGGACCCGTTGATTGGCGATCTTGATGCGACAGTCGTCGGGCTGATCCGAGGCGAGCGGGTATTCCCCTCGGCCCCACGCTTCGCCCGGCTTGAACAGGACGACATTCTGCTGATCGAGGCGGCGCCGACAGGGCTGCAAGACCTTGTGGCGGCGCTTGGGGTCGAGTTGATTGACCCAACCACGCCGCGCGCCAGCCTGCTGCAGTCGGAAGACGTCGAGTTGGTTGAGGCCGTGGTGGCGGAAGGCTCGCGCCTTGCCAATCGCACAGTGATGTCAGCGCGCCTGCGGCGGCGTTACGGCATCCACCTACTTGCGGTGTCGCGCCAGGGCCAGCCGCATCGGGGCCGCTTGCGGAACTTCCGTTTCGCGCCGGGCGACGTATTGTTGCTGCAAGGCGAGGGCGAGCGGTTGGGGGACGTGATCTCTGAACTCGGCTGCATGCCGCTAGCCGCACGCGGCCTGAAAAGCTTCGGCGGGAAAAGGCGGGGGCCGATTCTGGCCGTTGGCTTCTTCGCCGGCGCCATCGCCCTTGCCGCCCTTGGGGTGCTGCCGATTGCCGTAGCGCTTTCGGGCGCAGCGCTAGCGATGGTGTTCGCCGGCGTTTTACAAGCCCGCCAGCTCTACGAAAGCGTGAACTGGTCCGTGCTCGTGCTGCTGGGCGCGCTTATCCCGCTTGGCAGCGCCTTGGAGGCGTCTGGCGCGACCGGCCTCGCCGCCAATGCGATTGCGGAATTCGCTCTTGATCTGCCGCCCTGGGCGGTGCTGACGCTCATTCTGGTGGTTACGATGACTGTCTCCGACATCCTGAACAACGCCGCGACCGCCGTTGTCATGGCGCCTTTGGCGGCCAATGTCGCGTCGGCGCTTGGCAATAACCCGGACGCGTATTTGATGGCCGTCGCCGTCGGGGCCTCTTGCGCCTTCCTTACGCCCATCGGCCACCAGAATAATACGCTGGTGATGGGACCGGGCGGATACCGCTTCGGCGACTATTGGCGGATGGGCCTGCCGTTGGAGATCATCATCGTGATTGTCGCGATCCCGGCGATCATGTTCTTCTGGCCGCTATAACGCCTGCCAAAACGTCCATCGCGGCCGATAGTTCTTCTGGCGTGAAGGCGCAGAAGCCAAGTAACAAGCCTTGCGCACCGCCACCTGCAGCGCTGGGGGCACTGTCAGAGCAATCTGACTTGAGCGACTGAGCGTCGGACCGTAGCGTTCTT
>JAYNYG010000026.1:0-13560 GCA_038102935.1 Alphaproteobacteria bacterium
CCTAAGCCTCCCTTGCTATGCCGACTGTCCGGTCGAAATGGGGGCCAGTTCAGGCATCAACTGTGCGGCTTCGACATATGTGCGGGAATAGTGGCTGGTGAGCTTGCCATTCTGCACGCCGAACACGGGCAGCGGATAAACCTCATCGCCGCCGCCTGCTTCCTCGCCGAGCCGGGAGCGGTAGATGGGTTGATACAGCAGTTCCAGCAGATCCGGGCGGCGCTCCAGGAAAGCGTTATGCACGGCTGCCGTGCTGGCGACATTGCTTTCGCCGCCAGATGCTGATCGCCTGGCCATCAGCAAACCCACAACATCCGTTCGGTCGGTGTGATAACGGAGCAAGCCATTGGAGTATGTGTGGGCCTTGGACGAGAGGAACTCGCCGCCATCTTTGTCCTGCATGCGCTCATGCTTTGCGCCGAGGTCGCCCGGCTCTGCTTGGATATCGAGCATCATCTTGCCGGTATTATCTTGGGATACGGGCGTCCCGATCCAATGGCCAAGGCCCATCCATAAGCGGCGCCGGTCTGCTTCGGGATATCGGTCTACGGGCAGGCCTTCTAGCAAGACGAAGCCACGTCCGTTCTCTAACGCGTCAGCGGCGCAGGCGAGTTTGGCGCGGACATTGGGCAGAGGAAACTGTGCGCGGGTGACGTCTAGCCAATCAACGCCTCGCGCATGCTCAAGCGCCGCGTCGATCTCTGCGAGTTCAGCATCTGTCCATGGCCAGCGCCAACTCTGGTCAGCATCTAGTTCCTGGCCTGCCCAAACTGAGGGGCCTTCAAACGTTTGGCGCATGGCTGTTGGTCCTGTGAGCTATGCGGATTGCATCGCCGCCCGGCGTTCTTTCATGCGGGCGCGCATGCGTTTATGGGCTGCGTCCGTGCCATCGTGGAACGTGCCAAAGGCTTTATCTAGCGGCAAGAGACTGCCGCCGTAATTGCACTCAAAGTATTTGTGATGGAGGGTGTGGAAATGCGCGCCAGCGTCAATCTCCAGCGATTTGCCAACCTTCAGCCGGTCGTAGCCGGAATGGGATAACGCCCGCAGGAACATCGCCAACTGCAACTGGTAAAGCGCATTCAGCGGGTGCAACGCAAAGACCCAAGGTACGACGATGGTCGAAAAGTAGATCAAATGCTCCACTGGATGCATTGCAAGGCCGGACCACGGCCCGACATCCACATTCCGATGGTGGACAGAATGCACTGTTTTATAGAGCCATTTCACATGCAATAGCCGGTGGCCCAGGTAGAAGTGCACGGAGTGAATGAACGGCGCGAGGACGACCATTAGCGCGAACCAGCCCCAAAACAGCGCATGGCTGGCGCCGAAATCAAACAGTCCAAGGAACCCGTTCGCAAAGAGCCAGTATGTCGCCACCTCATAGGCGGTAATGATGGGCACGGAGGACACAAGCGTGCGGACCATATTGTCCAGCACCTGGTTCTTAAACAGAAACCTCGGCGATCCCTTGGCAAACTCTCGCGTCGTATAACGTTGATCATCACCCTGGCGGCGGAAGACGTAAAAATACAGGTGCAGCCCGCCGAAGCACGCTAGGATGAGGGCCGTATTGCGCGCGAGCAGCAGGCCAATCCACCATGCTTCCAATGTCTGCATTGAGGCGAGACTTGGCGTCAGCCATGTCCAAGTGACAACGGCGACGAGCAGCCAGAAGGCGTTATACGGCCAAAGAAATCCCGGAAATCGAAAAGCCCATTTCGCCACTTTTGCAGGCGCCGGCGGCCATGCGTTGATCGGGGCAAGCGTAATGGCCGCGGAGGGCCGCCAATCTCCAGCGGCGTTGCGTTCGCTTGATGTCGACCCTGCCACCTTGGCGTCTCCTTGCTGGTGCGCCGGAATTCTAACGCTCTCACGGATGGCGCTGCAACTCCGGCAGTGCGTTCATCCATGCCGGCCCTGGCGCGATGCTCAAAATTGCCGCTACCATTTCGGTCGCACGTGAACTTTGAGAAGGACTTGGCCCATGACCGAATACGCCCTTGTCACCGGCGCATCCCGCAATATCGGACGGGCGATCGCGACGCGCCTGAAAGCGGATGGCTACAGCGTCATCATGTTGGATGTGATTGACCCGGAAGATCCGTCTCTTGGCGAATTCCGCCGCGTCGATCTTAGCAATGTCGCTGATACGGCGCAGGCGATGGCTTGGGCCCTCGATAATCGCCAGGTGACGCGCGTCGTGAATTGTGCGGGGATTGTGATGACGCACCCGATTGAGGAGGTCGAGGCGGAAACCTTTGACCAGCTTATGGCCGTCAATGTGCGCTCCTATATAGAAGTTATGAAAGCGGTGACGCCCGGCATGAAGGAGGCCGGTTTTGGCCGTGTTGTTAACATCGCCAGCCGATCATCGCTCGGCGCGGCGCAGCAGACAGTCTATGCGGCGACGAAGGCTGCGGTCGTTGGCCTCACAAAGAGTTGGGCTGAGGAATTGGCTGCGCACGGCATCACAGTGAACGCCGTCGGGCCAGGGCCGGTTGAGACCGAGATGCTGCATAAGGTCTATGGCAAAGATACGCCCGCCTACAACGCCTACCGTGATCGGATTCCGGTACAGCGTTTCGGCGATGTTGCAGACATCGCCCACGGCGTCAGCTTTTTCCTCGATGATCGGTCAAGCTTTGTGACGGGGCAGGTGCTGTATATCTGCGGCGGCGTCACAATTGGGCGCGCGAACACCTAATTCGCCATCCAGCCGCCATCGACCATGAGGTTTTCACCGGTGATGTACGTCGCCTCGTCGCTCGCGAGAAACAGCGCGGCATTGGCGACATCGCTTGGGCGGCCTAGGCGAGGCCAAGGGGTGCGGTTATGGGAATAGGCCAGGACGTTTGGCGCTGCGGGCGCACCGGTTTTACCGGTTAGGATCTTACCTGGGGCGACAGCGTTGCAGACAATGCCGTGCTCCGCATAATCGCCTGCGATCTGCTTCGTCATATAAACGACGGCGGATTTACCCACGCCATATGCAAACGCATTCGGCGCGCGGACCATGCCATGCTGCGACGATAGATTGACGATCCGCCCGCGTATTTCATTCTGCAGCTTTTGCGTCAGCATCTGACGGACAGCGGCGCGGCAGCCGAGAAAGACGCCCTTGGCGTTGACGCCAACGACGCGATCCCAATCATCCTCAGTGGTTTCATGCATGGGCTTGGGGCAACGCGCGGCGGCGTTATTGACCATGATGTCGAGGCGTCCGGTCTCGGCGACTGCTGCGGCGACGGCGGCTTCAAGGTCTTTAGATTTCAGGACGTCGCACTGATGAAATGCGGCCTTGCCGCCTGCATCTTGGATCGCATCGACAGTCCTGGCGCCGCCCTCCAGAGGCGCCTCAATCATATCTGCGACGATGATATATGCGCCTTCCGCCGCAAATCGCATGGCGATGGCTTTGCCAATGCCGGACGCCCCGCCGGTCACAACTGCTGTTCTGTTCTGGAGCCGCATCTATCTCATCCGTCTTGGGTCGTGGTTCAGCCTGATTACAGCACAGCCGCGCGCAGATGGGCATTGCTTGCCTCGCCACTGCCGTTGCGCTCCAATACGGTTATGCGAATTTTGGCGAGGATGCGGGGCTATGAATGATATGGGATTGAATGCTGAGGCGCGGTCCGTGCCGGCAAAAGTTCGTTACGTGAATGCAGAGTGGAAGGGGCGGGAAGACATTCCGCGCATTGGCTCTAAGGAAACGCGCCGGGCGAATACATCCAATCAGATGATCCGCGTCCATGATGTTCGCGCAGCCCATGCCGCTGGCCAGAAGTCGCTGGATCAGAACGGCTACACGCTCTCGACACTCAAGCACGCGGTGCAAGATTTTCGCGATGAGGCCGAGGTTGAGAAGTTATATTATCCAGAGATAGAAGCCCTGGTGAAACGTGAGGCGGGCGCCGATCATGCCTTCGTTTACGGCCATCTCGTCCGCACCGAAACGCCGATTGACTTCAACGACGGCTACGCCCGCTTTGTCCACTGCGACTATAACGTCAAGCGTTTGCAGGAAATGTCCGAAGACGTTCTGACCAAGCACGGCGTCGAGCCAAAGAAGAATTGGACCTATGTTTGGTACAATACCTGGCAGCCGTTTGACCATGTCGCCGCCCATAACCCGCTGGCCTTCATCGATTGGGAGTCGCTGCCAGCGGATGATGTGATCGATTATTTCTATACGGGCCGCAATCGAGATAGCCTTGTGGCGGCGCCCGTCTATAACCCGGATCACAAATGGTGTTTCTTCCCGAATATGACGCCCGACGAAATTCTGATGTTCAAGCAGATGGATGGCAGGCCAGATCGCTCAAACTATTGCCCGCACACATCCTTCGATAATCCAGATGCGCCAGCAGATGCGCCGCCCCGCCGCAGCATCGAAATGCGCATGCTCGCCGTTTTTGAGGATTGACGATGAACCAAGCTCAGAAGCCCGTCGCCGTCGTCATCGGCGCAACATCCAAATGGCAATCGGATGGCCGGAATACCAAGCTGGCCCATGGGCAAGCGCTGGATGATTCAGAGCTCCCGGTTGGTATCCGCTGGGGTATTGGGGGCGCCGTTGCGCAGAAATTTGCAGCAGAAGGGTTCTTCACGGTTCTAACGACCCGCACAGCGAGCAATGCCGCCTCCCTCGAGACGGCAATCAACGAGCAAGGCGGGGATTGTATGACGGTGGAGCTTGATCTCTCCTCCGCAGACTCGATCTCCGCTGCTTTCGCAAAAATCCGCGCCGAAGCGGGCGATCCAGAGGTGCTTGTGTACAACGCAGGTTACCTTGAAGGCCGCGACTTGCCGCCTGAAATGGAACTGCTGGAATACATCCCGGTTGAGATGTTTGATACAGCACAGCATATCGCCAGCCGCGGCCCGTTCCTGGTGGCGAAGGAAGTGCTGCCTGCGATGCGGAAAAAAGGTGAAGGTTCATTCCTGATCTCAAACAATTCAAGCTCGCTGCGTGGCCGCAAGCGTATGACGGGCCAGTCTCTCTATTATCCGCGCGTGATGATGCGGACATTGGCGCAGGTGCTGACCGAGGAGTATTCCGAACACGGCGTCCATGTGGCGAATATCGTGATCGACGGTCTCATTGATTCCCCCGGCACCCGTGCGCTGCCGAAAGCGCAGGCTGCGCCGGAGACGATTATGAACCCGGTCAAGATCGCGGAGGCTTTCTACTACCTCCACACGCAGGACCGCTCAGTCTGGACGCATGAATTACAGCTAACGCCTTTCTCAACGAAACCGAGTTACTGAGCATGAATATTGCGCTAAAAGGCGGCACACCGGAAGAGCGAATCAGCGAGCTTGGCTTGGAATTGCCGCCCGCGCCGAGCGCTGTCGCCGATTACGTGACGCATACCCAGATTGGCCCAATTATCTACACATCCGGCATGTTGCCGTGGATTGGTGGCGATCTGAAGTTCGCTGGCAAAATGGGCGGCGCATTGACGGTCGAGCAAGGCTATCAGGCATTCCAGCTCTCAGCGCTGAACGGCATTTCCCTACTAAAATCGATCGTTGGCGAATTGTCTGCGATCAAGCGCATTCATCGCGTCGAAGGTGTCGCCAACGCCACGGCTGATTTCACGGACACGCCGACTGCTCTGAATGGCGCATCGAACTTGGTCAATCGTGTTTTCAAAGAGCGCGGCGCGCATTCCCGGATGATTTATTCAAACCCATCCATGCCGCTCGACTGTGCAACGCTCGTTGTCTTCTGGGCAGAAGTCGGGTGAGTATTCAGTTTACTCAGGTAAGCTTTCCACCAGCCATTTCACATAGGTCTCGATAGAGAATACGGGCAGCCCGGTCGCTTGGCGGATGGCTTGCTTGTAGGGCGGCATGTTCGTGCATTCGAGCAGGATCGCGCCAAGCTCGGGATGGTCGTCCTGGAAAGCCTTAGCTGCGGCTGCAAGGTCCGCGCGCGCCTTTTCAACATCCAATGTCAGCGCATTGCCAAGTATAGCGCGCTGGAATTCGCAACCATCCGCCACGCCCGCGATGGGCGTGCCGTCTGGTACGCCAGCGGCGGCAAGGTGGGTTGCTGTCAACGTATCGGCAGAAATTGTCAGGATACCGACGCGCTTGTCTGGCGGCAGCACAGCCTGGATCGCGGCGGCTTGCATGAGCGCTGAGGTCGCCACGGGCACGCCAAGCGCTTCGGACAATTCCGCCTGGAACTTCGCCAGGAACCCGCAGTTCGTGGTGATCACACGGCAGCCTTCCGCCACAAGTTCACGGCCCGCCTCGACAAACGCGTCCAACGTGCCTTCCGCGCCACGCAGCACAACCAATTCAGGTGAGGCGCCGCGCACGATTTTGTAACGCACAGGAAACGGCCACGTCCGAGCATTGCCCATATCGCCCAGAATGCGCGGGAACTGCGCATCCAACATAAGAATGCCGACGTCGATCCCGTAAATTGGCTGGCCGCCTTGAGCAATCATGACGCTTTTCCTGCTTGGATCGCCCGCCAGACGCGCTCCGGCGTTGCGGGCATTTCTATGTGTTTAACGCCATGGTCCTTGAGCGCATCGACAATTGCGTTCACCACCAAGCCAAGCGCTGGCGTCGTGCCGCCTTCGCCGCCAGGCCGAACGCCATGGGGGTGCGAGGTAGAAGGCACTTCGGAGATAATTGTGTTCATTGGCGGGGTCACATCTGCGCGCGGCATGGCGTAGTCCATGAATGAGCCCGTCAGCAATTGCGCACTGTCCGTTTCATAATGAATGCCTTCGAGGAGCGCCTGGCCAAGGCCTTGGGCGATGGCGCCATGGGCCTGGCCGTGCAGAATCAGTGGGTTGATCGCCCGGCCAACATCATCGACGCCGGTCCAGGAGAGGACCTGGACGTAACCGGTTTCTGGATCAGCCTCGACTTCACAAACATGGGTTCCATAAGGAAAGCCGCCGTCACGATTGACGATATCGCCGACGCCTTCGAAATGACCGGAGAGGTCTGCAGGGAGGCTGTTCAATGTCGCAGCTGTGTTAGCTGCTTCAGCCAATGTGACCACGCCGCCGCCTGGGCCGGTAAATATCCCGCTGGCGTAAGTGATCGCACCCTCTGGCGCTTGCAGAAGATGCCCGGCGATTGCTTTGCCTTTCGCCAGGAGGTCCTTGATCGCATGATCGATTGCGATGCTGACAAGCCGCATGGATCGCCCCGAATGGGACCCGCCGCCGACAGTCACCCGGTTTGTGTCATTATCGATGTAGCGGATGCATTCGAAGGGAACCTCCAACCAATCGCTTAGCACCTGGGCGTAGCTGGTTTCATGGCCCTGGCCGCTGCTCATGGTGCCTGCAACGAGTTCGATTATGCCGTCCGCTAGGATGCGGATTTCAGCGCGTTCGCGGGGGATGCCGCTGGTGACTTCAATGTAGTTCGCAATGCCGATGCCCCGGCAAAGGCCCCGGCTGGCGCTTTCGGCTTTCCGCGCGGCGTATCCGGCCCAGTCGGCGGCTTCCAGCGCTTGATCCATCGCATCTGTGTAGTCGCCGCTGTCGTAGGTGACGCCCACGGCTGTGGTGAACGGCATTGCATCGGCTGCAATCAAATTGCGGCGACGGAGGTCCGCTCGATCAAAGCCGCATTGCGTCGCTGCCAAATCAATCAGCCGCTCAATCACATAAATGGCTTCTGGGCGCCCGGCGCTGCGGTATACGGCAGTCGGCGCGGTATTGGTGAAAACGGCATGGCCTTCGAAGTGCAATTCGGGAATATTGTATACGCTCTGCATCAGGGACAGGCCTTTGCGGAGCGGCCAATAATAGGCGGTATAGGCGCCAAGGTTCGACGTGTTGACGCCTCTGAGCCCAAGGAAGCTTCCATCGGCGTCCAAGGCGAGCTCTGCCGTTACGGCTAGGTCGCGGCCCTGGTAATCGCTCAGGAAGCATTCGCTCCGGCTGGCGATCCATTTCACTGGGCGACCAACGCGCTTCGCCGCCCAAGGCATCAACAAGGCCTCCGGGAAAAAGGCGTTGCGTGTGCCAAAATTTCCGCCCATATCGCCGAACACGGCGCGGGCATTCTCCAGTGGCGCGCCTAGCATATATGCCATGCGTTCGCGGGTTTGGACCGCACCCCGGCCTGACGCTGTACGGACGGTGTAAAAATCCCTTGCGGCGTCATACTCGCCGATGACTGCGCGCGGCTCCATCGGCGCGCCGGTGATCCGATTGACCCAGGTGTCGAATTTTACGACATGCGCGGCGTTCTCAAAGGCTGCATCCGCTGCGTCTTTATCGCCAACCTCACAGGTGAGCGAAAGATTTCCAGCGCATGCGTCCCAGATTTGCGGCGCGCCGGATTTTCGGGCGGCGCGGGCGTCGGTAACGGCGGGAAGGGGCGCATACTCGATCTCCACAGCCTCTGCTGCATCCAAGGCGAGCGCCTCAGTCTCTGCAATCACGATCGCAACCGGTTCACCGACATAACGCACCCGGTGCTGCGGCAGCGCATGATGCTCTGGCGCGAATACTTCAAACCCATCGGGGATATTGAGAACGGCATCCGGTCCGCCAGCGTATTCGGCATTGTGCGGGATAGGTTTCAGGCCATCGGCAGCAGCATCTGCGCCGGTCAGAACCGCATGGACGCCATCTATCGCCATGGCGGCTGACGCAACTATGGCGCCGATATCGGCATGGGCGTGCGGAGAACGGATCACGGCGGCATAGGTCAGGCCATCTGGGAATACATCGGCGGTATAAAGGCCGCGGCCAGTAACAAGCCTGACGTCCTCAGTCCGGCGAACCGGCGCGCCGATACCATTTGTGGAACTTGAGTTGGTCATATTGTGGTTCCAGCGCTTTCGACAAATCTGAGGTCTAGAGGCAAGGGGAACATGTGCAGGTTGAACACGTCAATCGACCAGCATCGTCCGGGAGGTGATATTTCAACGGAGCGATAGCCTACGTATACTAGCGCTTCAACACGGCGAGATCTTAGGCAGGAGCACCCGATGGCCAGCGGAACCAACACCGATTTTGAAGCAATCGTTATTGGCGCAGGCGTCGCAGGCATCTACCAGATCAAAAGACTGGCCGACCTTGGCGTCTCTGCGACAGTGTTGGAAGCGGCGCCGGACCTTGGCGGCACCTGGTACAACAATCGCTATCCTGGCGCGCGCTTTGATTCTGAAAGCTATACCTACGGCTATTCCTTCTCCAAAGAGGTGCTGGATGAATGGAATTGGCGGGAAATGTTCTCGCCGCAACCAGATAATCTCCAATACCTGAACTTCGTTGCGGACAAGTTTGATCTGCGCCGCCATATGCAATTCAACACCAAGGTCGATGCAGCGCATTTTGATGAAGCGCATAACCGATGGACCCTCCATCTAAATGATGGCCGCAGCCTGACCTGTAAATTCCTGATCATGACCCTCGGCCTGCTTTCCATCCCGACTTACCCAAGGCTTGAAGGGATGGAGGACTTCAAAGGCCAATCTTTCCATACTTTCGATTGGCCGCATGATCCGCCTGACCTTACGGGTAAGCGCGTTGGCATCATCGGGACCGGGGCTACTGCAATCCAAGTGATTGGAGAAATTGCGAATAAAGTGGGCGAACTCACCGTGTTCCAACGCCGCGCAAACTGGGCGGCCCCCCTCAACAACAGTAAGATCACCCCCGAGCAGATGGAGCGCATTCGTGCGCGCTATGACGAGATATTCGAAATTTGCGCCCGCACGCCCGGCGCGTTCGACCATGAACCGGACAGGCGCGGGTTCCATGAAGTGGGCCGCGCGGAACGGATCGCCCTTTGGGACAAGCTTTATGATGAGCCAGGTTTCGGCATCTGGCTGCAGAATTTCCGCGAAACCTTCACTGACGATGATGCGAATGACGAGATTTCAGCTTATATCGCAGACCGCATCCGCCGCCGTGTGCGTGATCCTGAAATAGCCGAATTGCTGGTGCCGAAAGATCACGGCTTTGGCGTTCAGCGCGTACCGTTAGAAACGAATTACTACGAGGCCTATAACCAGGAAAACGTCCATCTGGTCGATATCAACGCCTCGCCGCTTGAGCGGGTGACGGAGAAGGGCCTTCGCACATCTGATCAGGAGTATGAATTCGATCTGATCATCTACGCGACTGGGTTCGACGCGATAACGGGCGCCTATGACAAGATCGATATTCAAGGCGTTGGCGGCCAGACCCTGCGGGATTATTGGCGCGAAGGGCCGACTACATATCTCGGCATGTTTGTTGACGGCTTCCCGAATATGATCATGCCAAACGGTCCGCAAAGCGGCTCAGCATCCGGCAATTACCCACGCGGGATAGAGATTGGCGTCAACTGGACTTCTGATTTTCTGACCTACGTTCAAGAAGGCGGGATTGATCGCTTCGAGGTGACGAAGCCGGTCGCAGAGCGTTGGAGCAAGCACGTCGCCGATATGTATTCGACAATGCTGATGCGGAAGGCGAAATCCTGGTTTACGGGCTATAACTCCAACGTTGAAGGCCATGAAGAAGGCACGATCCGCTACTTTGTTTATAATGGCGGCATGCCAAAATATGTCAGCATTATCAATTCCGTCGCGATGAGCAATTACGAAGACTTGGTTCTTATCAGTCCTGGCGCGCCGGGTGGGCGAGGTGGCTCGGAGAACTTGGGCCGAACGGCGCGTTGAGGCGTATCCATTGACGCATATTATGATCAATGAGCGCATTGGTAATGGCTGGATTGAAGGCCAGTGCGCGCCAGAATTTGAAGGCGTCTACCACGTTTTTCGTCAAAACTTCGACGCGAGGGATGAGTTAGGCGCCGCCGTCAATCTGATTGTGAATGGCGAGACAGTCGTCGATCTATGGGGTGGATTGGCGGACCCGAATTCTGGAGCTGCCTGGCTGAGCGACACTGTCACGGTCGTATTCTCCTGCACCAAAGCCGCGACAGCGCTCGCGGCGCACGTACTGGCGGATCGTGGGCTGCTAGATTTGGATGCGCCAGTCGCATCCATCTGGCCAGCGTTCGCTCAAGCAGGCAAAGCAGGCGTCACGACACGGATGCTGCTGGATCATACGGCGGGTCTCCCGGCGATCAGAGCGCCGCTGAAACCTGATTGTTTGCTCGATTGGGACTTTATGACGAGCCACTTGGCGGCTGAAGCGCCGTTCTGGGAACCGGGAACGCGCGTTGGCTACCATGCCATCACCTTCGGATATTTGGTTGGCGAAGTCGTCCGGCGCGTGAGCGGGCAATCGCTCGGAAAATTTTTTGCGGATGAAATTTCGCACCCGCTTGGCATCGGTTTCTGGATTGGATTGCCAGAAAGTGAAGAGGTGCGGGTTGCGCCCATCACACCCTATCGCTTTCAGAAAGGCGAAGACGAACCGTCCTTTATTCAGGCGGCGCGCATGAAAGGTTCCATCGCGAACTTGTTCATCTTCAATCACGGCGATTGGATGGCGCGCGGCGTCAACACACGCGCCGGCCATGCCGCCGAAATCGGCGCTGCCGGCGGTATCACAAATGCGCGCGGCCTCTGCGGTATGTTCCATGCGTTGCTTGAACCCGGCGGCGCTCTTGGGCTTTCGGCGCAGACGCTTGCAGGCTTCTCAGAAACATCATCCGCAACCCATATGGACGCAACGCTGCAAATGCCGACGCGGTTTGGGCCAGGCTTTATGCATCCCATGGATAACAGGCGTCGGCCCGGCGGCGGCGATAGCGTGATCTTTGGGCCACGGGCATTCGGCCATGTGGGGGCGGGCGGATCACTCGGCTTTGCTGATCCTGATGCAGGGTTGGCCTTCGGTTATGTGATGAACCGCCAGGGGCCTGGCCTCCTGTTGAACGAACGCGGGCAGCGGCTTGTGGATGCCGCCTACGCAGCGCTAGGCATCGCGCATTCCTGAATCTAAGCTTCCTGCTGAATATTCAGGCAGGGTAGGCGATGGCGAAACAAGATGACGGGATAGACGGCAAGGTCGCCATTGTGACGGGCGGCGGCGCCAAGGAAGGCGGCATCGGCAATGGCCGGGCTGCCGCAATCTTGCTGGCGCGCTCCGGCGCGAAGGTCGTCGTGGTGGATTTGGCCGAAGATCTGGCGCAACAGACCGTGCAAATGATCCAGGATGAAGGCGGCGAGGCGATGGCGCTCGCTGCGGACATTACTGATGAGGCAGCATGCAAGGTCGTTGTTGATGCAGCGCGAGATGCGTACGGCGGCGTCGATCTGCTCGACAATAACGTTGGCATCGGCAGCAAAGGCAGCGTCGTAGACGAGGACCTTGAGCAATGGGACCGGGTGATGCGCGTCAACGTGCAGTCCATGTTCCTGATGTCGAAATACGCGATCCCTTCCATGAGCGAGCGGGGCGGCGGGGCCATTGTGAATGTTTCGTCGATTTCGGCGCTTCGCCCTAAAGGCCTGACCGCATATTCGACATCGAAGGGCGCCGTGATCGCACTCAGCCGGGCAATGGCGGTGGATCATGCGGGCGAAGGCATTCGTGTGAATTGCGTGGCGCCGGGTCCGGTGTACACGCCGATGGTTTATAGCCGGGGCATGAGCGAGGAGCTGCGTGGCAAACGGAAAGCTGCATCGGCACTCGGGATTGAGGGCAGCGGATGGGATGTCGGCAACGCCGTCACGTTCTTGCTCACGGAGAAAGCGCGCTACATCACCGGTCAAACGCTTGTCGTCGATGGCGGCGTCACCATTCGCGGCGCTGAGCGCTGATGTTTAAGGCAAGGGTAGGGCGATGACTGATCAAACTGTTGATGTGCTGATAATCGGCGCAGGCGCATCCGGCGCCGCGATGGCGTGGAGCCTGGCGGACACGAAGATGCACATCGTTTGCTTAGAGCAGGGGCCGCTGATGAACCCGCTCACATATCCAAGCGCCAGCATGGATTGGGAACAGCAGGCCGCGGGCGAAATGAACACCAACCCGAATGTGCGCAGCCTGCCATCAGACTATCCGATCAATGAAGCGGGTTCGCCAATCAAGGCCGCGAACTTTAATGCTGTTGGCGGCGGGACGATCCTCTATGCCGGGCACTTCCCGCGCTTCCATCCATCGGACTTTCGCGTCAAATCCTTGGATGGCGTCGCCGATGATTGGCCGATTGATTATGCGGCATTAGCGCCTTTCTATGCCGAAAACGAACGCATGACGGGCGTAGCGGGCGCGCCCGGCGATCCCGCTTATCCGCCAGATAACGCGAGCCGCGTACCCCCGCTGCCGCTCGGGAATTCTGGTGAGGTGCTGGCGAGAGGTTTCAACAAGCTCGGCTGGCATTGGTGGCCGTCTGACACGGCGATCATCACCGAAGAATATGATGGCCGTGCGCCGTGTATCAATTTGGGCGCCTGCGGAACTGGGTGCGCGCAAGGCGCCAAAGGCAGTGCTGACGTCACATACTGGCCGCATGCGCTCAGGGCTGGCGTCGAGCTGCGCACCCGTTGCCGCGTTAGGGAAATCACCGTCGGCGATGATGGTATGGCGACGGGCGCGATTTACTATGATGGTGATGGAAACGAGCAGCGGATCAACGCCCATGTCGTGGTCATGG
>JAYNYG010000026.1:13570-20992 GCA_038102935.1 Alphaproteobacteria bacterium
GTCATGGCCAGCAACGGCATAGGCACGCCACGTCTGCTCCTAAACTCGAAATCCGCGCAGTTCCCCGATGGGCTGGCGAATTCATCGGGCCTCGTTGGCAAGAACCTGATGTTTCATCCCTATGCGATGATCCAAGGCATTTTCGATGAAGAGCTGGATGGCTACGAGGGGCCGCATAAAGCCATTCGCAGCCAGGAATTCTATGAAACCGACCCCGATCGAGGCTTTGTGCGCGGCTATACCTTGGAAATCCAGCGTGGCATGGCGCCTGTGCGCACGGCGATGACGGGCCTCCGCCATCGCCGCATCCGCTGGGGTGAAAGCCACCACGATGACTACAGGCGGATGTTCAAGCGCACCACTGGCATGGTTGCTGTATGCGAGGATTTGCCCGAACTGCATAACCAAGTGACGCTTGATCCTGATCTCAGAGACAGCGATGGCATACCGGCGCCTAAGATCGATTACACACTCAGCGATAACAGCAAGCGGATGATGGAGCATGCTGTAGAAAAGGCGTCTGAAATTCTGAAAGCCGCGGGCGCGGTGGATGTATTAAGCGAAGCGCCGATTACCTATGGCGGGTGGCATTTGATGGGCACGGCGCGCATGGGCCGGGATCCCGCAAACTCGGTCGTGAACGAATGGGGCCGAAGCCACGACGTGAAGAACTTGTTCATCGTCGATGGCAGCATCTTCACGACGAGCGCAGGAGTGAACCCGACCAACACCATCCAGGCACTGGCGCTCTATGTGGCGGACCAGATGAAAAACCGCCTCGCAACATTGTTTGATTGAGGGCCGAAATCATGACCAACCCAATAGCCCTAACGCATGATGAAATGCAGACGCTCGCGGCCCTTGCGAATATTATCATTCCGCCAAGCGAGGCCTACGGCGTTCCTGGCGCCGGCGATCCAGAGATATGTCTAAGTATTGCCGCTGGAGCCCGCAAGACTGAACGACTGCAGCAGGCGATTGGCGAGTTGAATGCGCTTGCGGAAACGACGCGCGGCGCGCCATTTGCTGAGCTCGACTCAAACAAGCGGGCGGCCACGGCAGAGCAGTTCCAGCACGATCATGCCGGCAGCGCCAACATGATCGAAGCGCTAACGATGCAGGCCTATTACCGCGACCGCCGCGTAATGGCCTCGCTTGGCATGGAGCCGCGCCCGCCATTTCCCGAGGGCTACAGACCGCCGGAAGGTGATTGGTCGCTGTTAGAGCCTGTGCGCCGTCGGGCGCCGTTGTTTCGCAAGGCGGACTGAGAATTCAGCGCGGACCAGTCTAGTCTTCCAGCGCGTCCTCAGCCTTCTGGTCTACGAGGTCGATCTCGTTTTTCTTGCGCTTGCGGAACTTGTCGGCGATTTTGCCGCTCGTATCGCCGCCTATCGCGTCTTTGGCCTTGGCGAATATCTCGTTCTCTTCTTCTTCTATATGATGATCGTAGTCGTGATGCAGCGTTTTAAAGCGATTTAGCCAGCCGCTGGACGCCATATCCATCTCGTTGAGTTCTTCCATAATGTCGTCGAGCTGCTGATGCTCATGGACCGAGTGTCGCGCCTCCGGCTGACCGTCCACGGTGGCGATCAGCTCGGCGTATAAGCTTTCTTCCTCGGCAGCGGCATGGGCTTTGACGTCGTAATAAAATTTGGTCCAGAGCGCCCGGCGTTCAGTCGAATCGCCGCTGGTTTCCGCCAGGTCGTTGAGGATGCGGCGGTGTTCGTCGTGGTCTGCTTTGATGGCCTCATAGATGCTCATTTGCATGGCTCCTGAATTCGGAATGATGCAATGCAAATGCGCAATCCCGTGCGGAGTTCCAGCGCTGCGGCCCCTTGACGCCTCACGCCGCCTTCGCCGACGCTCTGCATCAGAGCTTCGGGTTCAAGGAGACGCCGCATGGATTTTCGTTTCAGTGGGACTGATATCGCCTTCCGGCAAGAGGTGCGGGAATTTTTCGCCGACCATCTGCCCGCTGACCTGAAGGCGAAGACCGCCAACGCTCAAGCGCTCAGCCGGGAAGACATCATGCGTTGGCATGGCATTCTCTATGAGAAGGGCTGGGTGGCGCCGAATTGGCCCGAAGAATACGGCGGCCCCGGCTGGTCCGTGACCGAGAAATATATCTTTGACGAGGAGCAAGGCCTGGCCGCAGCGCCACGCTTGATTCAATTCGGGCTTGGTATGTGCGGCCCGGTGATTATGGCGTTCGGCACGCCGGAACAGAGAGCTTTCCATCTGCCGCGCATGCTGTCTGGCGAACATGTCTGGGCGCAGGGATATTCTGAACCGGGCGCTGGATCGGACCTAGCCAGCCTCACGACACGGGCGCGGCTGGAAGGCGATGAATGGGTTATCAACGGTCGGAAGCTCTGGACTACTCAGGCGCACATGGCGAACTGGGTGTTCTTGCTCGCCCGCACGTCTGACGAGCCAAAGAAGCAGCTTGGGATTTCCTTTTTTCTGATTCCGCTGGATACGCTCGGCATCACCATCCGCCCCATTCATCTACTCGATGGTCTGCACGAGACGAATGAGGTTCTTTATGAGGACGTGCGCATCCCAGCCGCAAACCTCGTAGGCAATGCTGGCGAGGGGTGGACAATCGCCAAGCATCTCTTGGCGCATGAACGCATGGGCGGCGGCGCGCTTGGGCAGCACAAGTTGCTGCTGGCGCAGGTGAAAGCGCTGGCGGCCAGCGATCAGCGGTCCAATGGTCGCCCGCTTACCGATGATCCAAGCTTCTCGCGCCGCATCGCTACGCTCGAAACAGAATTGCGGGCGCTTGAGGCCGTTATGCTGAAAACGCTCGCCAAAGTCTCCGCCGACAAGGCGCTTGGGGCGGAGGCGAACGTAATCAAGATTCGAGGCACAGAAGTGCATCAACGCCTGACAGAACTCCGCATGGAGGCGCTGGGCGCAGATGCGATGCCCTATGATCTGGATGCGCTAGAGAACGGCTGGGGCAATCGCGCCCCCGTTGGCGCCGCATACGCCAACGGGGTCACGCCGCGCTATTTGCACATGCGCAAGGTCTCGATCTACTCAGGCTCAAATGAGATTCAGCACAACATATATGCGAAGGCTGTGTTGGGTCTCTAAGTTTGGTTTTAGCCTTCGTCTTCGCGCATTTTCTCAAACGTCTCCCGCGCGATAATCATGCCTTCACGCACCAGTGGCAGGCCGACATATCCGGCGAGATGCAAGATCGCTTCGGAAAGCTCATCTTCCGTCCATCCAAGCCGCCGCGCCATCTGTAAATGGATCGCGAGTTCCGGCCAGCGACCCGTTGATGTGTCCGAGATACAGCAAATAAGCGCGCGGGTTTTATGGTCGAGGCCTGGGCGGTTCCAAAGCCCATCGAATACCGCCTCAATCGCGTAATCGCCGAATTTCCGCATCATAGGGTCGTCATAGACTTTTGCGGCCATATCGCCCGCCATTTCTTCGCCCATAAGCTTCATGCGGGTTTCGCGCCCGCGCTGCATCGCAGCTTCATCGCCTGCCATAATTCATCTCCTGATCCGTTGTTTGGTGTTTGCATGCAACATGCTTGCAGCCTTCGCGCGCGCGGTCCACCATTCGTCATATGTACAGAATGGCTTTCGACATCGGCGGCACATTCACGGATTTCGTGCTTGCCGCGAGAGACGCGCCGCCGCTCTTCCTGAAACTGCCCTCGACCCCGGATGACCCGGCCCGCGCCGTGATCGAGGGCTTCAAGACGCTTCTGGATGCGGCCGGGGCGTCAGGCGGGGATTTAGACGCCGTCCTCCACGCCACGACCGTCGCCACCAATGCGATTATTGAGCGGAAAGGCCGACCGACGGCCCTAATCACCACCGAAGGCTTTCGCGATGTTCTGATCATCGGGCGTCAAAAGCGCTACGAGACCTATGATCTCTACATGGATAAACCAGCGCCGCTCGCGCCACGTCGTGCGATCTTTGAGGTGCAGGAACGGCTGAACCAGCACGGTCATGTGATTGAGCCGTTGGATGAGGCTTCTGTTGAAGCCGCAGTAACTGCTGTCGCCGCAGGCGGGTATGAATCGGTTGCAGTGGCGCTGTTGCACGCCTATGCAAATCCGGCGCATGAGCAAGCTGTGGGTGCGGCGCTTGCCGCCCGGCTGCCAAACACCCCTGTGACGCTCGCCGCAAGCATTTCGCCGAAGTTCCGGGAATATGAGCGGACTTCTACGGCTGTCGCCAACGCCTATGTCCGGCCAATCGTCGAACAATATGTTGAACGGCTTGAGGGTGCGCTGAAGGATCATGGCTTCCAGAAATCGATGTTCATTATGCAATCGGCAGGCGGCCTGGTTTCGCCAGAAATTGCGCGCGAACAACCGGTAAGGATTGTTGAATCTGGCCCGGCGGCTGGCGTTCTCTTGGCGGCGATGGTGGGGGCTGAGGAGGGCGCGGATCACGTCATCACGTTTGATATGGGCGGCACGACAGCGAAGCTCGGCGCGGTCGATAACGGCGAGCCTGCTGTCACGCCGACTTTTGAAGTGGACCCGGTTCGTTATCGACCTGGCTCCGGCCTGCCGATCAATGTACCTGCCGTTGAGCTTCTGGAAATCGGCGCGGGCGGCGGGTCCATCGCGCGGGTGGACCTAGGCGTCATCCATGTTGGCCCTGAGAGCGCAGGCGCTGATCCTGGGCCGATCTGCTATGGACGTGGCGGCGATCAGGCGACGGTGACGGACGCCAATCTGGTGCTGGGCTATCTGAACCCGGATTTCTTCAATGCGGGCGCCATGGAGCTAGACCGACGGGCCGCATATGAGGGTGTGCGACGTGCCGTGGCGGAGCCGCTCGGGCTCCCTGTGGAAGAAGCCGCATGGGGCATTCACACTGTCGCGAATGGCAACATGGAACGGGCGATGCGGATCATCTCGGTCGAGCGCGGGCGAGACCCGCGCCGCTACGCGATTGTCGCATTCGGCGGGGCAGGACCATTGCATGCCGCCCGGATCGCTAAATCCATTGGCGTGCCGCAGGTTCTGGCGCCGTTTGGGGCCGGGGTCGGCAGTGCGATTGGGCTGCTGCAGGCGACGCCCAAGATCGAAGCCTCCATTACGCGCGTTATGGCGTTGGAGCGGGGTGTTGAGCAGGATATCGTCGCGATATATGCGGAGTTAAAAGATCGCGCGGATGAAGATTTAGCGCGGCTGGGCGCATCAGGCGCGCCAACATGGACGCGCTACGGCTACCTCCGATATCGCGGCCAAGGCTACGAGATTCGCGCCGACCTGCCCGGGGGCGAGATCGATGCAGCTTTCCCAAAAACTGCCGCCGCTGCGTTCCACGCCGCATATGAAACAGCCTATGGCTATCACGATGAAACGGCGGCGATTGAAGCGGTGGACTGGCATCTGGTGGCGACTTTGCCACAGCCTGCGGGCGCGCTTGACCTCGGATGGCGGCCGCCAGCGGGTGAAATGCCCGCGCCGCGTGAGCGCCAAACTTGGCAACCGGAGGCTGGCGGCTTCGTTGATACGCCGATCTATGATCGCAGCGAAGCGCCGGCGGGCGCTGTCATCCAAGGCCCTGCGATCATTGAAGACCCAGAATCAACGCTCGTCGTACCTGGCGGCATGTCAGCAACGGTTACGGAACGCGGCCATATCCTGATCGACACGAACGTTAGCGCTGGCGGAGGATATGATCATGCCGATTGATCCGATCACGCTCACCGTTGTTTGGAACGGCCTGCTTTCTATCGCCGAAGAAATGGGCTCGACCCTCCGCCGCACTGCATTCTCTGAAGCCGTGCGCGAAGGCGAGGACTTCTCAACCGGCGTGTTTGATGCAGAGGCGCGCTTGGTCGCACAGGGCAACTTCACGCCAGGGCATTTGGGCTCCATGCCTTATGTCGTGAAAACTGTGTTGGACTATTTCCCGGCGGAAACGCTACAGCCAGGCGATGGCATTCTCCTCAACGATAGCTTCCTTGGCTCTGGGCATTTCCCGGATTGTTTCCTGGTAAGCCCAGCCTTTCTGGGCGATCAAATTGTCGGCTACGTCGTGACGACGGCGCATCACATTGATGTTGGCGGCGCTGCGCCTGGCTCGCAGCGGGTGCATGGCGTGACGGAGGCGTTTCAGGAAGGTTTGCGTATTCTGCCGGTGAAACTCATTCGCAGCGGCGCGTTTGATCAAGACTTGCTGCGCATGATCCTTGGCAATGTGCGTGTGCCGGAAAAAGTGGAGGGGGATCTGCGGGCGCAAGCAAATGCGACACGGGCGGGCGCGCTCAGATTGTCCAAGCTTTTCGAGGAGCAGGGCGTCCAAACCGTCGAAGCCGCGCACGAAGCCATTCTGGACCGATCCGAACAGCGCATGCGGGAACTGATCGGCGATATTCCGGATGGGCATTATGCCTTTGAAGATCAGTTGGATGATTACGGCCCTGGAACGCCGCCGATCATCGTAGCGGTGGACGTAACGGTTGCGGGAGATGAAGTCGAGGTAGATTTCTCGCGCTCTAGCGATCAGGTCCCGGCGGCGCTCAATTCCTACATCAATTATACCCGGGCCTATACGATGTTTGCGGTGAAGGTGTTCTGTGATGCGCTGTTGCCCCAAAACCACGGCGGCATGCGGCCGATCAAAACCGTCGCGCGCGAGGGCAGTTTCTTCAATCCGACCTTTCCCGCCTCCAGCGGCGGGCGGGCTGCTGTGCAGATCCGCATTTTTGACGCCATCAACGGCGCTCTGTCTCAAGCTCTGCCGCACCGGGGCATGGGCGCCTTTAGCCATTGGAGCAATCCCAATATCGGCGGTGTTGATCCTGAAACCGGCAAGCCTTTCGTCATGTATGACCTGGGCTTCGGCGGCTATGGCGGCCGCGCGGATAAGGACGGCGCGGAGGGCCTGGCGCCCGTCATGAACTGCCGCAACATTCCGGTTGAGGTTCATGAGACCAAAACGCCGGTACGCATCCGCCGCTTGGAGTTGATGGCGGATAGCGGCGGCGCCGGCAAATACCGGGGCGGTGCTGGATTGCGCAAAGACGTCGAACTCTTGGCCGAAAGCGCCGTCATGACCGGCCTTGGCGACCGCCATGAAACGCCGCCATATGGCATTTTCGGCGGCAAACCCGGCGCCATTGCACGGACAGTGCTGAACCCGGACCGGAACGCCAAGGCGCTTGGATCAAAGGAAGTCGTCAACCTAGAGAAGGGTGATATCGTCAGCTTCCAGCTTTCGGGCGCCGGGGGGTATGGCGATCCAATGGAACGTGATCCAGCAAAGGTCGAAGCCGATCTGGCTGATGGCTACGTAACCGCCGAAGGTGCGCGTCGGGACTACGGCTATAAGAACCAGGAGATGAAATAGATGGCGGCGGCTAAAACTGCGCAGGCTTTATTCGACGGGCGTCAAGCAGGTGAAACGTTCCAATGGCTGGACGGTG
>JAYNYG010000026.1:21002-60706 GCA_038102935.1 Alphaproteobacteria bacterium
TCCGCCCAGAGACGCTGGCGGATGCCTATTCCGCGCAATCCGCGTTGCTTGGCCTTTGGGAATCGACAGGCGCCGGCAAAGTCGGCGGTTGGAAGATCGCGATCACGTCCAAAGCCATGCAGGCGCTTTGCGGCATTGATCAGCCCTGTGTCGGCGGCATGCTCGACACAGCAATCCATCGGAGCCCGATGCAGGCGTCACTAGCGGACTATGGACGCCTTGGCCTCGAGTTCGAATTGGCTGTGCGCATGGGCTCCACGGCTGGCATGCGGCGCCAACCTTATGATGCGGAGAGCATTCGCGACCATGTTGATGCTGTCATGCCTGCATTTGAGCTGATTGACGACCGCAACGCTGACTATGACGGCTTCGATGCGCATTCTCTAATCGCCGACAATACATGGAACGCGGGCGTCATCCTGGGTGACGCCATCCCGGATTGGCAATCGATTGATTGGACCAGCCAGCCCGTCACGCTCCACTACAATGGCAAGATCGAAACAGCGGTTACTGGCGATGCGATGGGTGATCCGTTTGTCGCATTGGCAGTGGTCGCCAACAACTTGGTCGAGCGCAGGCTTAGCCTGAAGCAGGGCGATATCGTGATAACCGGCTCAACGATACAGACCCGCTTTGCCGCTGTAGGTGATCACGCGACCTATCAAATTGATGGATTTCCTGGCGTGGAGCTTAGCGTTAGTGCCTAGCGTCCTACATAACCGCCATTGAAATTGCGAATGATTTTCATTAGCTTTAAGAAATGAAACGCTTCGGCCTGAAATTCGGCGCCCGCGCCCATCAAAATACGTCCGCCATATCCATTCCTGACGATTTGTTAGCGAAGTCCTGCGGGGCTTGTGCACGGCAGGATGCAGCGGCATTGGTGGTTGACGGTCTGAGGCATGAATACGGCGATCAGGGCGCAACGTTGCAGGACGTATCGCTTTGTTTGCATCCTGGTGAGATCGTGGCGCTGGTGGGTCCGTCCGGCTGCGGAAAAACGACGACGCTGCGGCTGATTGCTGGGCTTGAGCGCTTGCAAGAAGGCGCGCTGCGGATTGGCGGGCAGATGGCGGCGGCCCCTGGCGTGCATGTCCCGGCGGAGAACCGGAATATCGGCATGATGTTCCAGGATTATGCGCTTTTTCCGCACTTAACCGTCGCCGACAATGTCGCCTTTGGTCTTGGGCATTTGGATAGCACAGAGCGCCGCGAGCAGGCGCTTGAAGCGCTGGCGGAAGTCGGCCTTGCGGAATTCGCCGACCGATACCCGACGACAATGTCTGGCGGCCAGCAACAGCGTGTCGCGCTCGCACGGGCATTGGCGCCGAGGCCGAATGTCGTGCTGCTAGATGAGCCATTCTCAGGCCTCGACGCGGAACTGCGCCGGAGCGTTCGGAGTGACGCTATTCATTTGCTGAAGGCCGCAGGCGCCGCAGCGCTCATGGTCACCCATGATCCTGAAGAGGCGCTGTTCATGGCCGAACGCATCGCCGTGATGCGGGACGGTCGGATAGAGCAATGCGACACGCCAAAAGCGCTCTACGATAATCCTGCGTCGCCTTATGTCGCGCGATTTTTCAGCGAAGTGAATGAATTTGAAGGCGTTGTTCGCGCCAATCTGGTGCGCACGCCCATGGGGCTAGTCGAGGCCCCGAGTTTGGCTGATGGAACGAAAGCGCTCGTCATGGCGCGGCCAGAGCATATTCTTGTCGGTGATGCGGCTGAAGAAACGGGCGCATCGTTCGCCGGCAATGTGAGTTTCGCTCGTTGGCTTGGCCGGACGGCGCTGATCGAGGTCCGGCTGGAGACAGGCGAGGCGGTTCTCGCCAGGATCGCTGACAAGCATTGGCCTGGAGAGGGCGAGCCGGTTGAAGTCGCGATTGATCCTGACCATGTGAATGTCTTCGCAGTCGATCAAACAGTCGGGGCGCCTGCGTCCAAGGGTGACGGGGCTATTTCGGCGGAAAGTCTCGCCTTATCCAGCTGACTGCGCTAGTACACTCTGCAACAGGGCGGCGATAAAGCCGCGCACCGTTGGAAGGGCTTGAATATGGGCGGAATTGGGATCTGGCAGATCGCTATTGTCGTTGTCGTTGTCATCCTCCTGTTTGGCGCCGGGCGTTTGCCGCGGCTGATGGGCGATATGGCCAAAGGCATCAAGAGCTTTAAGGCTGGTATGAAAGAGGAACTAGATTCCTCTGATGATGAGGAGAACCAGGCTCGGGTCTCCGAAAAGCCGAAAGAGAAAGATAAGGCGGCGAACAGCTAAGCCATTCTTTCGTATTGTTTCCCTTGATTTAGGCGCAAGCCCTCCATGCTGGATATCGGTTGGAGCGAATTTTTCGTTATTGGCGTAATAGCGCTGGTCGTTATCGGCCCGCGTGAACTGCCGGCTGCGCTGCGCTCGCTTGGCCAGATCATCGCGCGTGCTCGCGGTTTGGCGCGTGAATTTCGAGACGGCCTGGATGACATCGCCCGCGAGACAGAGGTCAAAAACATCGCCGACAATATGATTGGCGACTTTGATAAAGAGGCCAACGAAGAATGGATGGCGACCGTTAACGCTGGAAAATTAGAGAAGCAGCAGACGCCAGTTGATGGTGAGGATGATACAGCCGCCGCCGCCGACGACGCCTCGGAGGAGTTTTCTGCCAGCGACCTTGTCGATGATGAAGATGAGGCGGCGATTGACGAAGCGGAGGCTGCAGAGACCGTCGATGAACCTGCGCCAAAGCCGAAAGATGCGCCCAAGGATGCGCCTAAGGATGTTCAGTCATGAATGGCGCAGAGGATGAAGACAAAGCGCCATTGCTCGAACATTTGATCGAGCTTCGCCGGCGGCTCTTGTGGTCGCTCGGTGCGTTGTTGATCGCATTTTTTGCAAGTTGGGCGGTTGCGGCTGAAATCTTTAACTTTTTGGCGCAGCCCCTGGCCGATGCATTCGGCGACCAGGAAGGCGCGCAGCTGATCTACACCAGCTTGCCGGAGAAATTCTTCGTCAACGTAAAGATCGCTTTCTACACCGCTCTTTTTGTTTCATTTCCAATCATTGCAAACCAAATCTGGAAGTTCGTAGCGCCCGGTCTTTATAAGAATGAAAAAGGCGCGTTGCTGCCATATCTTGCGGCAACGCCAATTCTATTTTTCCTCGGCGGTGCAGTTGTTTATTTCGGCATCTTCCCGCTGGCTTGGAAGTTTTTCTTGGGCTATCAAGATGTCGCCGCGAGCCCGAATGCTGCGGGGGTTGTGCTTGAGACGGTCGCGATGCCGAAGGTTTCCGAGTATCTGAGCCTCGTCATCACGTTGATTTTTGCGTTTGGCTTATTCTTCCAAATGCCTGTTGTACTGACGCTTTTGGCGCATGCAGGGATTGTGTCGGCAGATGGTTTGGCGAAAAAGCGTAAATATGCTGTCGTCGCAATGTTCGGCCTGGCGGCAGTACTGACGCCGCCCGATGTCATCAGCCAAATCGGCCTCGCGGTGCCGGGCCTTTTGCTCTACGAGATATCGATCTTCCTGGCTCGCCGCATTGAGCGAAAGCGCGAAGCGGCGTTCGACGACGAAGACGATTGATTCTACTGGCGAATCCTTTGTAAGCGCCTGCCTCTGGACACGGGAGTCCACGGGCGGTTAGAACCGGTGCGAACCCTTGAAGGATCGCATCAATGCTGGATGTCCGCTGGGCGCGTGAACACCCGGACGCCCTAGACGTCGCCATGGCTAAACGTGGCGCGGAACCTGTATCCGCTGCTGTGCTGGCGCTGGACACATCGCGCCGCTCCGCGCAAACACGCTTTCAGGAATTGCAGTTCGCCCGCCGTGATGCATCCAAGGCGATTGGTCAGGCGAAGGCCAAGGGCGAAGACGCCAGTGAGGCAATGGCCGCAGTCGCTAAGCTGAAAGATGACGCAGCCGCTGCTGAGATAGAAGCCAAGCAAGCGTCCGATGAATTAGAGGCGTTGCTCGCGACGCTGCCCAATCCGCCCGCCGATGATGTGCCGCCGGGCAAGGATGAGGATGACAACGTCTTCGTTCGTGAGAATGGAACGCCGCGCGCGTTCACATTCACCCCCAAAAGCCATATTGACCTTGGCGAACCGCTCGGCTTGGATTTTGAAGCGGGCGTCAAGCTTTCCGGCGCACGTTTTGTAGCGATGCGCGGTCAAATTGCGCGGCTGGAGCGGGCGCTGGCGCATTTCATGCTCGATCTGCACGTGCAGGAGCATGATTATGCCGAAATTCGTCCGCCTGTGCTTGTCCGCAGCGAAGCGATGTATGGCACGGGTCAGTTGCCGAAATTTGAAGAAGACTCGTTTCAGACGACGGATGGTCGCTGGCTGATCCCAACGGCGGAAGTGCCGCTCACCAACCTGGCAGCGGATACAAGCTTTGATCCGCCAGACCTGCCGTTGCGGTTTGTGGCGCATACGCCATGCTTCCGCTCTGAAGCTGGGGCTGCGGGGAAGGATACGCGCGGCCTGATTCGCATGCATCAGTTCGACAAGGTGGAGATGGTCAGCATTGTCGCTGCGGATCAGTCTGAAACCGAGCTTGAGCGCATGACGGGGGCCGCGGAAATGGTGCTGCAGCGACTGGAACTGCCCTATCGTGTGATCCTTTTATGCGCCGGCGACATGGGCTTCGGCGCCCGCAAGACCTATGACCTTGAGGTCTGGGTGCCGTCCCAGGACAAGTACCGCGAGATTTCGAGCTGTTCTACTTGCGGCGATTTCCAGGCGCGGCGCATGGGCGCCCGGGTCAAACGCACCGAAGGCAAGGGCACGGATTTCGCCCATACACTTAACGGCTCCGGCGTTGCCGTTGGCCGGGCCATGGTGGCGCTTTTGGAGAACCATCAGCGTGAGGACGGGTCAATTGGCATTCCTGCGGCGCTGCAGCCATATCTTGGCGGTATGACTGAACTTACGCCGGGGCAGGGTTGAGTTGATGGCTGATGAATGGCGCGTAGACTTAGCCCGAGCGCGGGTTCTGCTCGTCAATGATGATGGGCTCGAAGCGCCTGGCCTGAAACTGCTTGAAAAGCTGGTGACGCCGCTCGCCCGGGAGGTTTGGACAGTGGCGCCGGAGCGCGAGGAGAGCGGGACTGGGCATGCTTTTTCTCTCCATCGTCCGCTCAGGCTCCGGCAGGCGTCAGAGCGCCGGTTTGCCGTTGATGGATTGCCAGCAGATGCGGCCATCATCGCGCTCGGCGAAGTGATGCGCGATAACCCGCCTGATATTGTGCTTTCCGGCGTTAACCGGGGCGCGAATATCGGTGATGATGTGATGTATTCTGGCACCGTCGGCGCCGCCGCTGAGGCAGCAATGTCGGGCTTTCCAGCAGTCGCTTTCAGCCTCGACCGGGCGCCGGAGAATGAGGCGAAATGGGAGACCGTTGAGCGCCATCTCGCTGAGACCCTGCAATGGCTGCTCGCAGCGTCCTGGCCTCATCGTATGGTGCTGAACGTAAACTTCCCGGATGTCTCGCCAGATGCGGTGCAGGGCAGGCGGGTCGCCACTGTCGGCAGGCGGAAGCCCGGCGGAGAAATCGCTCGAGGGCAGGACCCAGCCGGGAAGCCGTATCTCTGGATCGGATCCAAGCGGGTTTATGGCGATGTATCGGCAGACTCCGATATTCAAGCGACGCGTGACGGATATATTTCTATGACGCCTCTAACGCTCGATATGACGGATTATGGCCATATGGCAGCCGCCAGGGAGAAGCTCGGGTGAACCTCTCCTCACGCCGCATCCGCATGGTTATGGGCCTCCGCCGCGCCGGCGTCAGCGACCCGCGCGTGCTCGGCGTGATGGAGCAGATTGAGCGTGAGCGCTACGTGCCGGAAGCCTGGCGGATGGACGCCTATGAAGATGCGCCGTTGCCTATCGGCCATGGCCAGACGATCAGCCAGCCAGCAGTGGTTGGCGCGATGCTGCAGGCCTTAGATGTCGGCCCAAAGATGCGTGTTCTAGAAATCGGCGTCGGGTCTGGATACCAAACGGCTGCGCTTGCAGGGCTGGCCCGCGCAGTATTCGGCGTTGAGCGGATTAAGGCGCTGCTTTCAGGCGCCAAAACGCGACTGCAGGACCAAAAGATCGACAATGTGTTCCTGCGCTGGGCTGATGGCGGGAAGGGCTGGCCGGAAGGCGCGCCGTTTGACCGGATTATCGCCGCAGCGGCGGCGAATGACATGCCAGGCGCGTTGGCGGATCAGTTAAAGCCGGGCGGCGTGATGGTCTTGCCATTGGGGAGTGAGGGGCGGCAGAGCCTCTGGCGTATCCGGCGTGACGATGTAGGTTTTACGACAGAAGATTTGGGCGCGGTCGCATTCGTGCCATTTTTGCCAGGCGCTATTGAGGCAAACCACGTGGCGGAAGCGGCAAGCTTTCGGTCTGCACAAGGAGCGGCTTGATGATTGTGACCGGATGGACCGGATATTTGCCAAACGCCAGACGAAGCTTGGCAGCGTTTTCTCTCGCCGCGATGTTGACTGGTTGTGGTTGGATTTCCGTTGATCCCAAAGGGCCAGCCAATGCGCCGCCGCCGCCGGGCGCCGGGGCGAACGCAGGCCCTGTTGTTAGCGCCGTTCCGGGTGGTCGTACCGTATTGGTGCAGCCGGGCGACACAGTCTACGGCATCGCCAATCGCTATGGCGCCACGCCCCGGCAGATGATCGCGCTGAATAACTTGCGCCCGCCTTTCGATATTCAGACCGGGCAACGATTGCTGTTGCCGCCTGAGCAGCAACTTTACACCGTTCGGCCCGGCGACACCGTCAATGGCTTGGCCGCAGCCTATCAGACTGATCCCGAGACGCTCGCGCGCCTGAACCATCTGCCGCCGCCCTATGTGCTTCATGCCGGCTCGCAAATCGGTATTCCGACGAACCAACGCGGCAGCAGGGCGGTTGCTGCGCGCCCGGCACAACCGCAACCCGTGCAACGCCGCCAGCTGGAGGCCCCAGTTCAGCGCCAGGACCTGCCGCCACCGGTGAATGCTCGCCCGCCGGAACCCGTCCGGCAAGCTGCGCCCAGACCTGCGCCTACGCGCGTTCTGCCGCCGCCTAAGGTGGGCGCTGCGCCACCGCCAGCTGTCAGTATTCCGCAGCCTGCGCCCCAGGCCGCGCCTGCGCCCCAAGCCGCGCCTGCGCCAAAGCGAACACCACCGCCGCGCATTCCGCCGCGGCGCCCGCCAGAGTTAGCGGCAGCGCAGCCGCCAAAGCCGCCCGCGCCAAAGCCAGCGCCAGTAAGGGTGAAGCCAGCGGAGCCGCTTAAACCCGCGCCCGAAAGCATCAAGCCCGCACCGGCCCTGCGCCCTGCGCCCGCACCCATTCAACGAGGCCCAGCCGCAGCCAAGCCAGGATCATCAGGTGGCTTTCTGACGCCTGTGGAAGGGCCGGTTATCGCGAAGTTCGGCAATCAGTCTGATGGGCGCCGGAATGATGGCCTCAATATCGCTGCAGCGCGGGGTATGCCTGTGCGGGCCTCTAAAGCTGGTGAGGTCGTGTATGCCGGGGACGCGCTGCAGGGCTACGGCAAGCTGCTTTTGGTCAAGCATGCAGGCGGCTGGGTGACAGCCTATGCGCATTTGGACCGCATTCTGGCGGCACGGGGCGATAAGGTCGCGCGTGGTCAAACGGTTGGCGTTGTCGGCACAAGCGGCGGCGTTTCAGCGCCGCAACTGCATTTCGAAATGCGCAAAGACAACAAACCGGTCAATCCTTCCGGCAAGCTTTCGGCTCGATAGCGCTAGAATCGCTAGCTGGGCGGCAGCATCCAGATGGCGAGCAACGCGGATGCGCCGGATTGCATCGCGTGAATAATATTAGGCGGGTTGTAGATCAGCCCGCCAATACCTGGCTCGCGCCAAGGGCCCGCATTTTGCCGCCAGGATCCAGGCGTTAGCGCAATGTAGACCTCTTCCGGGGGGTGATGATGGTTCGGATAAAATGTGTTCGGCGCTAACAAACTAGCGCCCATCCGCACGTCATCATGCGCTTCGAGCCCACCGCCGCCAATCAACATTCCAGTTGCATGCGCATTCGGGAAATTTGGATCGTCTGTCTTCCGGTCCGCGCGGGCGGCCCAAGCAAGTTCTGGCTCCAATGCACGGAATGCTGCGGAGAGGGCTGCAGTGCTTGCAACGTCCGACGCGGTGTTGAGAGCGCCTTGAATATAGGCGCATGCCGGGTTCTCTGACCGCGCTCTCGGCGTTTGCTTACCTGGTTGGCGCAATGCTGCGAACGTATTTTTGGCGACCTTGGCGTGATCAGAATCAGGCTGGCTGGCGTTCAGTACGGCAGCCTCGAGCGTATCAAGAAAAGTTTGCAACGTTTCAGTGCGCGCCATCAAGGGCTCCCATCGCATCCTCTGATAACGCAACATGGCAGGTTTTGCGGCTCTGAGCCACGGGACTTGGCTAAGGATTGGCAGTATAGTTCGCCCAACAATCCCGCAACGGAATGATGAGCAATGGATTTTGATACTCTGGTGCATGAGCGCCGCAGCATTCGTGGTTATAAGCAGAAGCCCGTTCCAAAGGAGCTGATCGCTGAGATCATTGGGCTCGCGAAGGGCGCGCCTTCCTCCATGAATACGCAGCCTTGGCATTTTCATGTGGTCACCGGCGCACCGCTGGACCGCATCCGTGCTGGGAACACAGAACGTAATTTGGCTGGCGTTCCGGCATCGCGGGAAATACCGATGCATGGGGCGTATGAAGGCATTCACAGGCAGCGCCAGGTTGATATCGCCAAGCAGCTTTTCGCCGCTATGGGCATTGATCGCTTCGACAAAGAACGTCGCCATGACTGGGTGATGCGCGGCTTCCGGCAGTTTGATGCGCCTGTCTCTATCGTCGTGACCTATGACAAGGACTTGGACCCAGGCGGATCCATCGCGCATTTTGATCTGGGCGCTGTCACATATGGCTTGGTGTTGGCGGCGTGGACGCGCGGTCTGGGCGCAGTGATTAACGGCCAGGGCATCATGCAGTCGCCAGTCGTGCGCGAACATGCCCAAATCCCAGATGACCAGGTGATTATGACCTGTGTCGCGATGGGGTATCCGGAAGATGATTTTCCGGCCAATGGCGTCAAGTCCGTCCGCCGCGAAACGGATGAAATTGTATCCTTCATCGGCTTTGACGGGGACGCATAACGCTTTCGGCGAATTCCTGGAAGTTGGATCGCATGCACGCGACCGGCGGCAGCAGCGTCACCTCTTTTAGGCCAGCCGCTTCAAGCTGATCGAGCCGCTCAATGATCTCATCGGGTTCGCCGACAAGGCCGCCTGCGACCCGGATCAAGTCTGGCGTGATGAAGCGCCGTTCTTCGGGCGGACAGAAGGCGCAATGGCCTTGGTGCAGGGTTTGATTGCGGCGCTCAGGCGGCATCGTCGCCTCAACATAGGCTTTGTAGTCCTCCCAGGTTCCGCGCACGCGGTCTGAGACAAAGTCATCATGGCCGCGTTCCTGATAAAGCTCGAACCAGTAATGCAGGGTGGAAACAACGGCGGCGTCGACCTCATCAATCACCCGCTCACTCGCCAGCGTTTCGCCAGGTTTCAAGACGCATGCGAAGGTGAGGGCGGCTGTGTGGAAATATCCTGGCCAAGCGCGCCCAACTTCAGCAGCGCCATCGCGGGCGATATCCAGGTTGCGCGCCAGCACGCCAAGCGGTTCGTTGCCAGCACAAATCCGGCCATCGCCATAGGCGCCTGCCGCTCTCAGCGCTTTTGGTCCGTTGGCGCCGACATAAATCGGCACAGGATCATCTAAGTTCAGACTGTCCAGCTCACGGTCCACGAACGCGATCAAACTTCCCGCATAATCCACTTCATCGCCGTTTAGTAGACCACGCAGCACGCGCAGATAATCTCTGAAGGCAGCGGCTTTCATCGGCCTGCCGCCCATGATCCGCATAGCAGTATGGCCTGTGCCGATCCCAAGAAATGTTCGCCCAGGCGCGAGTTTGTTGATGGAGGCGATAGAATGCGCCGTCACAGGCGCCGCACGGGTTCCGGCAATGGCTACGCCCGTGCCGAGCCGGATGCGGGAAGTGTGATACGCGGCCAGCGCCAGCGTCGCGTAGCAATCAGACCAGATCATTTGGCTGTCCGGCGCCCAGCCATGGTCGTAGCCAAGCGTTTCAAGCTCTTGGAAAATTTTCCAGTCACCAATATTGGTCGCGACCATGCCGCCAAATTTCATATCTAGGCTCCAGCGCGTTTTGGCGGACCTTGTAGGCGCCTCACGAGAGGTTCTCCCGCGCCCATACATCCTGTGCCGGGGTGTTCGCGGGGTCTCGGGCGCGAAGCTGGTAGTATTCGAGATAGGGCGCGTAACCTTCATGGACGCGGCGGAGTTCGCGGACGGCGTCGTCGTGTAGGTCTACGCGGAGATTGATGTCCTCAACGATATCTGGACCTTCGACGATGAGTGCAGCAGAGCGTTCAGGCAAATGGGTTCCGTCTCCGCCTGCTTGGCCGCCCGCATATCTGCCTGCTTCGAGCGCTAGCAATAACCGTTCGTCAATCCGCTGACCGTCGCTTGCTTCAAAAGCGGCGGCTATTGCGGCGACGACAGGCTCGCCAGCCAACACGTTTCCGAACGCGGCATAGCCGTCGCCGACTAAATGCCCGGCATAGGCGCGGCAACTCTCGCCAGTATGTATGGCGATTGTGCCATCTTGGCTGACTATACAGACTTGGCGATAGGCGAAGCCTGGGTCGGATTCGCTAAGCACGCGCATCACTTGGTCTGGCGCTTTGCCGCTTCGCAACGCGTCAACGGCGATGGGGCCGAGTGTTGGGTTTGCAAAAGCTTGCGTAGAAAGCGCTGCAACGCCGCGCGCCATGAACGGACAATATCCGCCGACGCCCAGCGAATAGGTGGCGATCCCAATGCCGAGCTTGTCAGTATCTGGGCATCGGGCGACGATTGTGTAGGTCATGGACTAAGCGTCCCTTAACGTTGCGCTAAGGAATGGTGACCCGAACCCGCTAGAAAAGCCAGCGGTAGAGCAGGGGCAGTGCGGCGGCGGTCAAGAGACCATTCAGCCCCATGGCGATGCCGCTGAAGGCGCCTGCTGTTTCATCGATCTGTACGGCGCGGGCGGTGCCGATGCCGTGGCTTGCCGCGCCAAGTGCGAGACCCTGCGCCCGGCTGTCCCGAACTCGCAGAAGGCGGAGCAAGGCCGGGCCGAACATCGCCCCGGTGACGCCTGTCAGGATAACGAAAACCGCCGTTAACGAGGGCAAGCCGCCAATTTCGGAGGATACGCCCATGGCGATCGGCGCGGTGACAGATTTAGGCGCAATCGACGCGATGATCTCTGGTCCTGCGCCCAAGGCCCAGGCGATCCCAGCCGCCGCTAAGGCCCCCGTCGCCGAGCCTAACGCCAACGACGCCAGAAATGCTGGAAGCGACCGCCGCACTTGCTCCAACTGATTATAAAGCGGAATCGCCAGCGCGACGGTGGCCGGGCCTAGAAGAAAATGTACGAACTGCGCGCCTTCAAAGAACGTGCCGTAGTCCGTTTCGGTAACGATCAGGATTGCCGATAACATTGACACTGCGATAAGCACTGGATTGAACAGCGCTAGGCCGCCCGAGCGCTTATAGGCCCAATCGCCGATCTGATATGCGATCAGCGTGAGTGTGAGGTGCAGTAATGGGCTTGATGAGAGATAGACCCAAATTTCTGTGAATTCGTTCATCCGGCGTCACCCTTGCGCCGGGCCAGCCTTACCGCCCAGGTCATTGCAAGGCCCGTGACAGCGATCGCCGCTAATGTGCTGATGACCAATGCAGCGCCAACGGCGGCGCCAGCATCCGCCAATACAGTGAGATGCAATGTGACGCCAACGCCCGCAGGTACAAACATGAGCGATAAATGGCTCAAAAGGCCTTTACTGGTCTCGGAAAGCGCCTTTGGCGCACCGCCGCGGATAATTAGCGCTACAAGCAGCAACGCCATGCCGACAACCGGACCGGGTGCGGGTAGGTTCAGCCATGCGACAAGAGCCTCGCCTGCAAGCTGAAACGCCAGCAGCACTGTCAACGCTTGGAGCATCAGCGCGCCGCCATCATGTTGCGCCGCCTTGCGCGCCTAGGCGCCGCTATCCAGAAGGCGCAGATGCTTATCAGCGTCCAGGCGATACAGACCATGAAGGCGATCTCATAGTCGCCGAAAATGTCATGGAACAGGCCAGTGAAATATGGCCCAGCGCCGCCGCCCAAGGATGAAGCGACGCTGAGCATTCCGAAGATCGTGGAGTAATGCTTGCCCTGAAATAGGTCCGCCGGGGCAGACGCAAACACTGCCGTTAATACATAGCCAATGAGACCTTGGACTGCGATCATCGCCCAGAATAGGAGCGGGCTTGGCGCTTCCCGCATAAGGATAAGAATGGCGTAGCACGCGGCGAACCCAAGGCAGCCGATGGTCCATGCGCTTTCGCGGCCGATCTTGTCCGCCATCCACCCGCCATTGATCTGTCCCGCTATGCCAAAGGCTGCGACAGCCGCGAGGCCAAGCGTCGCCATGTCAGCGCTGAAGCCAATGTCGATCAGATACTGTGTTTGATGCACCTGAACCGCATACCAAACCCAAAGCATTCCGAACGCTGCGAGCGCGATGAACCAGAATGATGGCATCGCCATCGCTTCACCGAGGGTCGGGCCGCCTAGCGGTTTTGCCGGGGCCTCGGCTGTAACCGGCGGGGCGGTGTCGCCATCAGGCAACAGACCAAGGTCTTCTGGGCGGCGGCGTTGTGCGATGATGTTAAGAGGGCCAAGCAAGCTAAGCACGACGCCAGCCATCGCCCAGCAGGCTTCGCGCCAGCCAAGGTCCTGGATGACGTCGCCGAGCGGAATGAGCAGCAGCGCGCCGACGCCAGCGCCAGAAAACGCCAAGCCGACGGCCAGCCCGCGCCGCCTTTGGAACCACATCGGCAGCGTGGCGGCATGGCCGATATAGCCAAGGATCGTTGATGCGCCGACCACCAGAACCCCGAATGTCACATAGAGCATCCAGGGCGCTGAAATATAGGTTGTGCCGACAAGGCCCAAGGCCATCATGACGGAGCCCGCAGGCATCACGATTCGCGGGCCGAACTTGTTCAAGGCCAAGCCAACCAACGGTCCCATGCCTGCGGCAAATACAAAGCCCATGGCGAACGCGCCGGCAGTCTCGCCGCGCGACCAGCCGAACTCCGCCAGGATTTCAGGATACAGCAGCGAAAACGCCGTCCGTGTGTTGACGCCAATTGCAAGCGTCGCGAAGGCGCAGGCCACAATCACCCAGCCGTAATAGAGCTTCCGCGAACTAGGCGACCGGGGCGAGCGGGCAGCGATGGTCTGCTCTTCCGGTTGTGGCGCTGCGTCTGCCCGGCGTCGCGGGATTGGCGCACGCCTTTCGCCGCCTGGAATGGATGGCGGATAATGCCGGATCGGTTGGTTGGTCACCTACTGGGCATTCACTGAACGGCTGCTCACTTAATTGGTGAGAAGGGAGCTGGCGTGGTCAGGCTGTTCTCTTGCGCCTGCACAAGGCCATCTGTTTTCTCTTGATATGCCGCCCAGCCTGGATCGGCGTCACGGGCGCTGCGCTTTTGCTCCATGTCGGCCAAGCTATCAAATTCCCAGAAATGTGTGACCTTATTAAGGCTGCCGACGGTGTGGACGAAATAGCCTAACAGCTTCAAGCCATTGCGTTGCTGCACGGGCAGGCCGTGATCCTCAAAAATCTTGAGGTAGGTCTTCATTTTACGGGGCTGGATCGTGTAGCAGCGAACATCGACGATCATGGGGTTAGGTCCTTCAGGTTCCGTCTGGATAATAGCGGGCTTTGATGCGCGCTGCGTAATCCATGAGCGTTTGATTGTTTTGGGCTGCGTCACGAAGCGGCGAGGGGAATGTATCGCCGCAGATATTGCCGACGAATGCGCCGACGCTGGCGTCTGCCGCGGTCGGTGTGTCGCCATGCATGAATTGTTTATCGCCAAGCCAGTCAGAGATCGCTGTCAGTTTCCTGATACCCATCTGCATCTGCTCGTCGATGCTGTGTCGCCCCATGCCGTGACCATGCATATCGCGCATCATTTTCTTGCGGATTTGGCTTGCGATCAAAGGGCGGATCAAGCTGGGAATGGCGCCGAAGAAAATATCGCGCAGCTTTGCCCAATTCTCTTCGATCACCCAACGTCCGGTGACAATGGACCAATAGAGATGCTCTTCTGCTAACCGTTGGGGATACCGCCTTCTGTTCATCCGTAAGCCCTGCATCGAAATCTGCGCCATGGGCGCCTTCTAAATGATGGCGAATAAACGTTGAGTCCGCGATTGTTTTGTCGCCGTCGACGATGATCGGCATTTTTCCTTTGGGCGCTTTGCGCGGATCATCCACATAGACAATCTTGTGCGGAACATCGGCCATCTTGAGCAGGATCACGGCTTTGACGCCAAACGGCGTTCCTGAAGGCTGGTCAAATGCGGCGCGGAAAGTGTGCAGCTCGATCATTGGCGCTATCCTCTGATGCCGTGAACGTATGGACCTGCTTCCCGCAAGGGCGCTGCGGTATTTGCGAAGTCTACCAGCATCTTGCGGGTCTCGCCGGGATCAATGATTTCCTCAACCCAGAAGGCTTCGGCTGACCGGAAGGGTGAGCGCAGTTTCTCCAGCCGTTCGATGATTTCCGCGTGCTTGGCCTCTGGATCATCCGCCGCTTCGATATCGGCGCTGTATGCGGCCTCAATTCCGCCTTCCAGCGGCAATGAGCCCCAGCGGCCTGAGGGCCAGGCGTAACGGAGGTTGAACTGTCCGCCGTTCTGGTGTGCGGCGCCCGCAACGCCAAAAACGTTGCGGATCAGGATGGAGCACCATGGTGTCGTCGATTGCCAAATGGCCGCCATCGCGCGGGCGCCTTCCTTGATGGTTCCCGATTTTTCGCTCTCCAGGCCAATCAAGAAGCCTGGACAATCCACCAGATAGATCACGGGCAGATGGAACGTATTCGCCATATCGACGAAGCGTTCGACCTTGCGGCAGGCGTCCGCCGTCCACCCGCCGCCATAATGCCTAGGATCGCTCGCCATAACGGCGACGGGCCAGCCGTCAACGCGGGCGAGGCCAGTTATGACTGAGCGGCCATAGAGCTTACCCATTTCAAAGAATGAGCCTGTATCCACCACGGAATTGACGATCTTCCGCATGTCGTAAACTTTGCGGATATCGCGCGGGACGATTTCCATGAGGCTGGCGTCTGTGCGGTCGGGATCATCCGTTGGCTCAATGCGTTCTGGAAGTTCGTAAACGTTTTGAGGAAGGTAGGAGAGAAACTTGCGCGTATACTCGAATGCTTCTTCTTCGGTGTCGACGGCTTCATCAACCGCACCCGCTCGGAGTTGGATTTTCCAGCCGCCAAGTTCCTGCTTTGTGAGATCTTGCCCAAGCCGTTTGACGACAGGCGGACCGGCTACGAACAGCGCCGAGGTTTCTTTGACCATGATGGAGTAATGCGCCGCCACCATATGGGCGGCGCCCAAGCCCGCTACGGAACCGAGGCCAAGCGCCACGCGCGGCACGGTCCCCATGTTACGGACAACCCATTCCCAGCCTTTAACGCCCGGCACGTTAGCTCGACCAGTTGTCTCAATTGTCTTGACGGACCCGCCGCCGCCGGAACCTTCAATGATGCGGATCAAGGGGAGCCGTAAGGAGTTCGCCATCTGCTCGCACATGATGTGCTTTTCTTTGATTGTCGCGTCCGCAGACCCGCCGCGCACCGTGAAATCATCGCCGCCAACGACAACTTGGCGGCCATTCACGCGGCCGCGCCCGAATATGAAGTTCGAGGCCATGAAGCCTTCGAGATCATTGTTGCCATCATACTGCGCCATGCCGGCGACTTTGCCGGTTTCATGGAAAGTGCCTTCGTCCAGCATCGCGTCAATGCGCTCGCGGACGGTTAGCCTGCCACCGTCAGTCTGGCGTTTCACCTTATCGGCACCGCCCATTTGCTCCGCGAAAGCTTCGCGGCGGCGAAGTTCGTCCATTTCGGTTTGCCAAGACATGGGCTGCGATCATCCTTGCAGAAAGCGGAAACTCAGAAGAATGTTAGCGGTGGGCCATATGGCGCGCTAGCCCAGCGCATTTCTCTCCGATAGAGCGTGTGACATGATAGGTTTTCAGCCGCCAATCCCAATCCTGCGGAGCTTTGACGAAGCCAAAGCACGAGAGTTCTATCTGGATTTTTTTGGGTTTCAAGATTCAGTTCGAGCACCGGTTCGATCCTGCAGCGCCGCTCTATATGGGCGTTGAGCGCGATGGCTGCGTCCTGCACATCTCAGAGCATTTCGGCGATGGCACGCCCGGCACATTTGTTCGGATAGAGGTGCCGGATGTTCATGCTTATTGCTTGGAATTGAATGAGAAAGCGTTCAAATTTTCTAGGCCGGGCGTGCAGCACCAAGAATGGGGGCAGGACGACATGAGCATCCGCGATCCATTCGCCAACAACCTGATCTTCTGCGCGCCGCACGATGGTTGAATGGAACCTGGCCGTGGTGAAATTGTTTACCGATAGCCCTTGAACATCATTCGCTCGTAGTTAGATTAGAATTATTCTAATTAACAGCCAGCCGAGGAGTTTCCCAATTTCCGATCGCCCCACTATGACCACATCATCCGGAGCGCCAATCCCGGATAACCAGAATTCCGTCATGGCAGGCCCACGCGGCCCGATCCTGATGCAGGACTACCAGCTGATCGAAAAGCTGGCGCATCAGAACCGCGAACGCATTCCAGAGCGCGTGGTCCATGCCAAAGGCTGGGGCGCCCATGGCACGTTGAAAATCACCGGCGATATTTCGAAATACACCAACGCCAAAGTGCTGCAGCCGGGCGCTGAGACGCCCATGCTGGCGCGTTTCTCGACGGTTGCGGGTGAGGCTGGCGCTGCGGATGCTGAGCGCGATGTGCGCGGCTTTGCGCTGAAATTCTATACGCCGGAAGGCAATTGGGACTTGGTCGGCAACAACACGCCAGTCTTCTTCGTACGCGACCCGGTGAAGTTCCCGGACTTCATTCACACGCAGAAGCGCCACCCGAAGACGAATCTCCGTTCAGCAACCGCCATGTGGGATTTCTGGTCATTGAGTCCGGAAAGTCTGCACCAAATCACGATCTTGATGTCTGATCGCGGCATTCCCGTCAGCCCGATACATATGAACGGCTATGGCAGCCACACGCTCTCGCTCTGGAATGACGCTGGCGAGCGTTACTGGGTCAAGTTCCACTTCAAAACCGAGCAGGGCCACAAGCACTACACCAACGCCGAAACGGTCGAGGTGATCGGCAATAGCCGTGAGACCTACCAGGAAGCGCTATTCGGCGCGATTGAGGAAGGCGACTTCCCGCGCTGGAAAGTGCAGGTGCAGATCATGCCGGAAATGGATGCGGAGAAAACATCCTATAACCCGTTTGACCTAACGAAAGTATGGCCACACGGGGACTATCCCTGCATCGATATTGGCGTGATGGAGCTTAACCGGAACCCGGAAAACTACTTCGCGGAGATCGAAAACGCAGCCTTCTCGCCATCCAGCATCGTGCCGGGCATCGGCTTTTCGCCGGATAAGATGCTGCAGGCGCGAATATTCTCCTATGCGGACGCACACCGTCATCGCTTGGGGACCCATTACGACACGATCCCGGTCAATCAGCCGCAATGCCCCGTGCATCACTACCACCGGGACGGCCAGATGAATGTCTATGGCGGCGTCAAAACCGGCAATCCAGATGCGTATTACGAGCCAAACTCCTTCAACGGCCCGGTCGAGGCGCCATCCGCCAAGGAACCGCCGCTTCGGATCAATGGCGACGCAGACCGTTATAACCACCGCGTCGGCAATGACGATTTCGGCCAGGTCAAAGCCCTGTTCGACCTCTTCGACGACGCCCACCGCGACCGCCTATACGCAAACATTGCAGCGGCAATGCAAGGCGCGCCGGAAGACATCATCAAGCGCCAGATTGCACTCTTTGCAAAGGTAGACCCAGCCTTATGGAGCGGGCGTGGCGAAGGCGACGGGCGTCAGCGGCTAAGGTTCAACTCGGCATCCGGCCTGCATTGATGTTCGCAGGCCGGATGCCATTGATTTCTATCTATTGCCTTAAACTCGCTTTAAAGGTCATCGTCCGATAATGACCAATCCGAAATTTTGGATTGGCGCGAAACGGGACGATGGTCGATCTCAATCTCAACAGTTTGCAAGTCAATGATGACGGGCGGGTCAGCTTTTCTGGCCTTGGCTCGGGCATTGATTTTGAAGCGGCGGTTGAAGGGATCATTGCGGCCAAACGTTTGCCGGTTGATCGGCTTGAGACCAAAATTGAGACCAACACTGAGAAGCTGACCGCGCTGCAAACAGAGCGGTCGCTCACGGTAGGCTTGCAGGAATCCTTGCAGGACCTGCATGGCGCTGTCTCCTTCGACCAATCAACGGATTTGTTCGCCGCCAAACAGGCCTTCGCCAGTGCCAGCCGGTCAGACGGTGGCGCAGCGTCCAGCCCCGCAAACTTAATTGGCGTCGCCGTTACGTCTACGGCTGCGGCGGGCACGCATACGATTGAGCTTTTGCAGACGGCGCGCGCGCACCGGATCGGCAGCGCTTCCTTCAACGCGCTCGATAGTGACATCGGGACGGCGCGCGGGCAGGCGGCGGAGAGCATCAGCGGCGACATTGAAATCGCCGGCGTCACCATCGCCGTTCTGGCCACAGATACGCTGCCGGACCTAGTAGACCGCATAAATAACGCCAATTCCGGTGAGACCGCGACCGGCGTTTCGGCCAGTGTGGTGTCAACATCGGACACTGAGCATTTCCTCGTGCTGACGGCAGATGAGACTGGCCAGACGATTGGGACTGACATTTCGCTAAACGATCCAAACAGCGTTCTGGAAGACTTGGGCGTGCTGACGTCCGGGGGGGGCAGCTTCGCCAGCGAACTGCAATCTGCACAGAAGGCCCAATTCCACGCTGACGGGCTGCTGGACGGCGCCAATTATTCCAGCGTCGCACAGGCAGATTCGGTCACAGCGCTTGGCCAGGACGGCACGCTTACATTCAATGACACGTCCGGCGCATTAATCGGCACGATCGCTTACACGGCGACGGATACGATGGATGACATTGCGGCCGCGATTACGGGCGACGGTACGCTCTCCGGTGCCGGTATTACCGCATCCGTTAGTGCTGATGGCAGTGGCTCAACGCTACAGCTATCCGGCAGCAGCTCCTTCAATCTGGAGGATTCTGGCGGGCTGGTCAGCACGCTCGGAATTGGCAAAGACGATCTTGTGATCGAGCGGTCCAGCAACACCGTCTCCGACCTGTTTGAAGGCGTTACGTTGACGCTTTTCCAGGCGGAAGTTGGCACCACGATTTCGGTGGATGTTGAGCGCGATCTTTCAAACGTCAAAACGGGAATCGCCAACTTTATTGATAATTACAATGCCTTGCGCCAGGAACTGAATATCCAACTGAACGTGGATCCTACGTCGGGCGAAGCGAGCGAAGACTCCGTGCTGTTCGGCAATTCGGCGTTGGAGGAGATGGACCGGCGGCTTGAATCAATAGTCGGCGGCGGGGCGGACGGCGTGAGCAGCGCGTTTTCTGTGCTGGCGCAGATCGGCATCGATTTCATCGCAAACGGCGACCTTTCCGACACAATACTGCGGGACACGCTTGAGCTCAACGAAGAGCAGTTGGATGACGCGCTACTGAACAATCTGGAGGACGTCCAAAAGCTCTTCCAGTTTGATTTCGCGGCCTCTGATCCGCGCGTTGTGCTTCTGGGGTTTGATGGCGAGACTACCCACACATCCGCCGGCTACACCATGGATATCGACTATGACGAAGGCGGCGGCGTCATCAATTCCTTGACGCTTGATGATGGTACGGCCTCGGCTGAGGGCAACACGATCACCATCGACAGCGGCGGCGCCAAAGGGCTCCGGTTGTTCTATTCCGGCGACACGGATTTAAGCGGCGTATCGCTTGATTTCACGGTTGGCGTCGGCGCCAAGTTATTCTTTGATCTGGGCGAAATCCTGGATGACGACGCGGGCGTGATCGCCAGTGAAGTCGACAACCTGACCGGCCAGAATGAGTTGGCTGAAGAGCGTACGACAGCGATGCTAGATCGTTTGGAGCGGGAGCGGGAAAGCGTGCTGAACAAGTTTATCCGTATGGAAGCTGCTCTCGCATCCATGAATCAAACGCTGGCGCAAGTAACCCAGATTACCGAGGCCATGTTCCAAGATCGTTAACCATTTAGGCCTTAAGGTACTGGTTCCAAAGGCAGAAAGTATCGCAATGCAACGTTCCGCGGCGGACGTATACAAGACCCAGTCGATCATGACAGCGCCCCCGGCCAAGCTGGTGGCGATGTGCTACGACCGGTCCATCATGGCGCTGCGCGATGCGATGCGATCTATCGACGCCAAAGATATTCAAGGCCGGTTCAATCATTCGACCCGGGCCGCAAACATCATCGCGCACCTTTGGGGCACGCTCGATATGGAGCAGGGCGGCGAAGTCGCCAAGAACCTCAGTGAAATCTATGGCTACGCGATGCGGCGGTTGAAGGACATCAATATGTCCAACGACAAAACCGCTGCTGAAGACGTGATCGCTGTGCTTGAGCCGCTTTCCCGCTCCTGGAACGAGCTCGCCAACCGGGGTGAGGACATGCCGTTGCCGGTGCCGAAGGCGCCGTCCGCGCCAGTACGCCGGTCGCCTTCGCCAGTCGCAGGCGCTCCGGCTGCAGCTCCGGCAGGCCAACCGCCAAGCAGCGGAATTTCGATTAGCGCTTAAGGCTGATCCATTGATTGGCTTTCGCTGAAGCCGCAAATTCGTCAAAATCTCAATCAAAATACGCGCACATTGATTCGCAGTGGGCGCTGTATTGTGTTTGGAATACGGGGCGAAGATGCCGGACGTCGGTTTTAGAAAGTGGCTCGATCTCACCTATGACAAAATGACGGACGATTATGCCGTCGTCTCAATTGATCTAGATGGCGACAAGGTGAATGTCCGCGGTGTTGGGCATGGCGGCGTTGTCGCCTCATTGATCGATATCGCCATGGGGACGGCTGCTGGCGGCGGCAATTACGACACTCGTAAGCGCCTTGTCGCGACCCAGGAGCTCAAAGTGAACTATCTGGCGCCAGCAAAAGGCGCGCGTCTGTCAGCGCGGGCGGATATCGTCCGGGCGGGGGGCAGGGCGATCGTCGTGCGCTGTGACGTGACAACGGATTTGGGCGTGCTTTGCGCCACAGCCCTTGGCACATTCATGACGCGGCGTGTGGCGGCAGGCGATCCGGATCGTTTCCAACAGGGAGACGGCGGCGCTTAGCCTTTCAGCAGCAACAGCAGAATCCCGCCGACTATCAGAACAATGCCAAAAATCTCACCCTTTGTTGATTTCTCGTGGAAGAACACGGTGGAGGCGATGAGCGTAAAGACGAGCTCGATCTGGCCGAGAGCCCGTACATATGCTGCGTTCTGAATGGTCATTGCCGTAAACCAGCCGACAGAACCCAGCGCGCCAGCTGCGCCGACAATGCTGGCGACCTTCCACGCTTTGATGATCTTGGTGAGCTGGCCGGGTTCGCGGAGGCGGATGTAGATCAGCATCGCCAGCGTCTGCATCGCCGTGGCCCAGACGAGTGTGTAGCCGGCGTTGATGAGGAAAAGATTGCCAGCCGCTTCCGGGTCGCCAAGCGCAAGCGAGCCGCCGCGATAGGCCACCGCTGAAATCCCAAACAGCGCGCCGGACGCAAGGCCGATCACCGTCGTGCGCTCAAACAGCGCCGTGCCTAAGTTTTTTAGCCCCGCGCCGCTCTTAGAGAGGCTAATCGACATAACGCCGACTAGGCTGATGATGATGGCGAATATGGCAGGCCAAGAGAGTGAGTCGCTCAAGAAGACCATTCCAAAAATGGCGGCCTGGATGGTCTCTGTTTTTGAGTACGCTGTGCCAACGGCGAAGTTTCTGAAGCCGAACAAATAGACCAGCAACGCCGTAGCGCCGATCTGCGAGGCTCCGCCAAGCGCCGTCCATAGGAAGAAGGCAGTGTTCGTTTCTGGGATCGCGAAATCGAATGCGTAGTGCAATAGCAGGACATAGCCGAGCGCCACAGGGAACCCATAGCCAAATCGTGCAAAGGTCGCGCCCGCAGTGGAAAGGCGGCCCTTCAGATGTTTCTGCAACGCCGAACGCAAGTTCTGCAGAAACGCAGCCGCAAGCGTGACGGGAACCCAAAGTTCAAACATTGTGACGTGCTCTGGCCGCTTACACGCAGCCTATGTGAGGGGCCCCTCGCCCCCCCAGCGGGGGAGAGGGATAGGGAGAGGGGGGAAGCTTGCGGCTTACAGGCAAACTTCCCAATTCGGTAATCGCCCCTCTCTCCTTGCCCTCTCCCCCCTGCGGGGGCGAGGGGTTAAAGAGAATGCGAGGAGGGGAGCTAAGCCGTTTACTGCTCCTGGTTCGTAAACACCACGGAGCCGGATGCGGCGAACATGCCGCCGACGCCGTGGCAGAAGCTGACCTGTGCATCCGGCACCTGGGCAGGGGAAACCCCGCGCATCTGGCGAATGCTCTCCTGCAGGGCGTACATGCCATACATGCCAGAATGCATGTAGGAGAGGCCGCCGCCATTGGTGTTCATCGGCAGCTTGCCGCCGGGTGCGGTATTGCGCTCCCAGATGAAGTCCGCCGCTTCGCCGCGCTTACAGAAGCCCAGATCTTCGAGGCCATAGAGCGGCAAATGCGCGAAGGCGTCATAGATCATCAGATGATCGACATCATCATGGCTGATGCCGGACGTTCGCCATGCTTCGCCGCCAGAAAGCCGGAAAGCCTGGGAGGAGGTGAAGTCCTTCATCTGCGAGACCATTGTAGTCTCGGCGCCCTCGCCAGTGCCGATGATGTAGACGGGCTTCTGCTTCATGTCCTTGGCGCGGTCGGCCTTAGACAGAATGATAGCGCCGCCGCCATCAGTGACGAGGCAGCACATCAGCAATGTGAACGGCCATGCGATGGGCCGCGCGTTCAGAACGTCATCCACCGTGATTGGGTCACGCATATAAGCGCGTGGGTGCATTGCAGCATATTCGCGCTGCACAACGGCCACATTCGCCAATTTCTCAATCGGGATATCGTAGGTTTGCAAGTAGCGCATCACCGGAATAGTGAACTGCGTCGGCGGGTTCATAACGCCATATGGCAGTTGGAACTGGCCTTCGAGCATCCCAGCGCCGATTGAGCGCGGCGTCATGCCAACCTGGCTGCGCCCGCTCTCACCATGCGTAATCAAAATGTTGGTCGCGAGGCCAGCTTCCAACGCCGCCACAGCATGGCGCACATGGATCATGAAGGAACAGCCGCCGACGGACGTGCCGTCCACATATGTGGGCTCAATGCCGAGATAGTGCGCGAGTTCCGTCGGAACTTCCTTGGCGGTCGCGATGCCGTCAATGTCGGAAGGCTTGAGCCCAGCGTCTTCCATCGCATTCAGCGCCGCATCCGCGTGCAGCATGATGTTGGAGATATGGGGCAGCTTGCCCATTTCGGTCGATTCGGCTGCGCCGACGACTGCTACAGAACCTGATTTCATTATTCTATTCCCCTCAGGCCTGTGCCGGCCGGAACATCGGCAACTCGATGTCATCGGTCAAAGTTTCGAAGCAGACTTCCAACTCCATATCCAGCTGGAGCGCTTCCGGCGTTTGTTCGCAGTCCATAATGTTGGCCATCAGGCGAGGGCCTTCTTCCAGCTCTACGACAGCAATGGCGTAGGGCGCTTCCAGCTTGAAGTTCGGCGGTGAGCGATGGTTGATAATATAGCTATAGAGAATGCCTTTGCCGGACGCCTTGAACGTCTCAACATTGCGGCTGCCCGTATAGGGGCTGAAGGGGCGGGGCGGGAAATAGGCTTTGCCAGTGTCCTTGCAGCGCTGCAGGATCAATTCGCCGTTCTTGCAGCCGTCCCAGAAATGCTGGGTCTCCGGCGTTGGGACCGGCACGGGCCGTTGTGGTTTTGCGTCGGACAAGATCGTCCCTCCTTGAGCATCGATTCCGAAAATTGGGAGGGAAAGCGTAACCAAGTTTGGAAGCCTTGAACATGGGGCTGAATCAGGCTCGTCCGCCATACGAAAGAGGGCCGCTCCCATCACCGGAAGTGGCCCTCAATCTAGTCTCAATACCGTCTAGTTGACGGTAAGACGCCTTACTTGGCGGCCATAACAGCTTTCGTCTCGTCGATGGAAGCGGTGACGCGAGCGTTGACTGTTTTGACAGCTTCGTCAGCAGTCTTCGCAGCCATATCCATCATTTCGCGGCCATTGTCGAAGAAGCTGGAGTAAGCGGTCTTCGTGAAGTCAGCCTGCTTGGCGACGCGTTCTTCAGGGGATGCTGCTGCCATGTCGGTCATTGCTTTGGTCGCGGCTTCGCCAGCTTCCTTAGCGACTTCAGCCTGGCGGCGGGCGAGGGCGGTCATGCCTTCGTACGCGCTCTGGCCAGCGGCGGCCATGGCTTCCATGTTCTTGCGCTGTGTCGCCATGATGGCGTCCATGTCAAAGCCAGGAGCTTTAAACTGGTTGAAAGCTTTGAACATGTCGAAGTCAAAAGTGGGTTTCGGCGTGGCGGTCTGTTTCGCTGCGGACATTGTAATTTCTCCTTGTGTAACCAGTTGCTAGTTTTAACCAGTTGCGGGACGCCGTCGGCGACCTGCCCCGGCTTTGTGCACTGCAACACTGATATTATGCGTATGCGAACTGATTGGGCTCAGTCAAGGAAAATTGTGCGACGCAGCATAAATAATTTTGCGCCTGCGTTATGCTACGTCGAAATCATCCGCGTCCAGGGTCGCGAGCGCGACGCCTGTGAGCGTCACCGTACCGCCGCCTGGTAGATCGATGACCGTGTCCCCGCCCGATGCCCGTGCAAGAGCAAACACATCGGCGCCCGAATCAAAGCCAAACCCGAATGCAAGGAAGGTATCCTCGTCGACGGTGAAGTCTGAGATGAAATCATCCCCGTCAGCGGAGCGGAACTGGAAGATGTCCGCGCCAGCGCCGCCCTCCATCTGGTCATCGCCAGATTGTGCGTAGATGAAGTCCGCGCCGGCGCCGCCGACCATGGTGTCATTGCCGCTATTGCCGAATAGGCGGTCATCGCCTTCGCCGCCGTCGATGTCGTCATTCCCGCCAGCGCCAATGAGCGTGTCGCGGCGATCGCCGACGCCGCCTATCAAAATGTCATCGCCATTGCCGCCGTTTAGAACGTCAGACCCGAAGCCGCCATCCAGCGTATCGGCGCCGTATGATCCGGTTAGAGTATTCGCGCCAATGGTGCCTTCTCCGGTCAGCCCGCCAACGGTTAAAGTGAGGTTCTCCACGCCAACGGCGAGTCTGAAACTGATGCTGGCCAACACCGTGTCATTGCCTTCATCAGCAGCTTCAATGATCCGGTCTTGGGCTGAATCGACTTTGTAGATGTCGTCGCCGTCGCCGCCAATCATCAAATCGTCGGCAAACCCGCCATCGAGCAGATCATCGCCATCGCCGCCAAGCAGCGTGTCGTCATTGGATTGGCCGACGAGTTGGTCGTCGCCGTCCCCGCCGACAAGCACGTCGTCGCCACGATTGCCAAACAGTCTGTCGTCGCCATCGCCGCCTTCGAGCTGATCTTCGCCATTGCCGTCGATCAGGCGATCTCGGTCAGCACCCGGTCCGCCTTCGAGCAGATCATCGCCATTGGACCCGCGAATATCATCGCTGCCTTCGCCGCCTCTGAGGTTATCGTCGCCGATGGACCCGTTCATGCGGTTTGCGCCGGCATTGCCTTCGCCGATCAGGGCAGGCGCTAGCAGCGTTAGGATTTCGAAGTCATCGCCAAGGGTAAAGTCGATGGTCGTTTGAACGGTATCTGTGCCTTCGCCGGGCGCTTCAGTAACGACATCGCCTTCGTCGTCCACGACATAGACGTCGTTGCCGATGCCGCCAGCCATTGTGTCGGCGCCAGCGCCGCCATCCAGCCGATCACTGCCGCCAAGGCCGAATAGCGTTTGTGACCCGGCGCCGCCGGTGATCTGGTTGGCGACCCTATTGCCAGTCCCGGTGACGCCGCCCCCGCTGACTTCAAGATTTTCGAAGTTGTCTGCGAGTGTGTGATCAGCAGACGCCGCGACAGTGTCGGTGCCCTCATCCGCATTCTCGACAGCAGTGTCAGTTATGTCTTCAATGATGTAGCGATCATCGCCTAAGCCGCCTGTGAGCGTGTCAGCGCCTGCGCCGCCATCCAGCACATCATCGCCATCACCGCCTGAGAGCTGGTTGTCGCCCGCATCGCCCGTAATTGCGTTTGCGAGAGCATTGCCTGTACCGCTCAAATGATCCGCTGCTTGGCCCGCAAGCGTCAGATTCTCGAGATTTGCGCCGAGCGTGAAGCTGACGGACGCAGTTACAGAATCCGTGCCTTCATCGGCGTTTTCAACGGCTGTATCGCCTGCGTCATCGACGGTGTAGGCATCGTCGCCGGCGCCGCCTTGCATGGCGTCTGCGCCTGCGCCGCCATCCAGAATATCATCACCCGCTTCACCACGAAGGTCGTCATCGCCGCCAGCGCCATTGAGCGTCTCGGCGCCGGTGAAGCCGAAGATCGTGTTGGCTTCGGCATTGCCTGTGCCCGTTAGACCTTCGGCAGCGAGGGAAAGGGCTTCGATGTTGTCGCCAAGCGTGAAGTCAATCAGCGTTTCAACGGAATCGAAGCCTTCGCCCGCAAGCTCCGTCACTGTGTCGCCCACATCATCGACGCCATAAGCGTCATCGCCCAAGCCGCCGGTCATGGCGTCCGCGCCTGCACCGCCGTTCAGGATGTCGTCGCCGTCGCCGCCAAGGAGTGTTTCGGAACCGGCGGCGCCTGTAATGCGATTGCCGAGCGCATTGCCTGTACCCGTTAGTCCGTCCACCGTGAGCGTCAGGTTCTCAACATTGTCAAACGGCGCCAGGGATAAGCTGATGCTGGTCTCGACTGTATCAGAACCTTCGCCAGAGAGCTCGGTCACGAAGTCGCCAGCATCATCCACGATGTAACGGTCATCGCCTGCGCGGCCAGTCATCGTGTCTGCGCCTGCGCCGCCGTCTAGTAAGTCATTCCCGGCGCTGCCGCCGAGTTGGTCATCGCCGCCCAGTCCCAGGACCGTGATGGGGCCAGCCAAGCCGGTGAGCGCAATAATGTTGTTGTTCGCTGCGTTGCCGGTCCCGGTCAGGCCATCAACGATAAGGGTTAGTGTTTCGACATTGTCTGCAATCGTGAAATCGATAGACGCCAAGATTGTGTCATTGCCATCATCGACAGCTTCCACGACGACATCACCGGCGTCATCGACGGCGAATACATCGTCGCCAGCGCCGCCATTCATTACATCGCTACCTGTGCCGCCGTTCAGGCTATCGTCGCCATCGCCGCCACGCAGATTATCTGAGCCGCCTTGCCCGATCAGCTGATCATCGCCGCCGAGCCCGATTAGGATTTCTGCGCCGAATTCGCCGGTTATGACATTGTCGAGCGCGTTGCCCGTGCCGACCAAGTCTGGCGCGATAAACAGGTTTTCAACATTGGCGCTGAGCGTGAAATTTGCTTCTGCAACGACGGTGTCTGTACCCTCGTTTGCTGCTTCGACAACAACATCGCCGGGGTTTTCAACAAAATACCGGTCATCGCCAGCGCCGCCGCTCATCGTATCGGCGCCGCTGCTGCCAAACAGCCGATCAGCGCCGTCTCCGCCCTGGAGGTTATCAGCGCCATCTAGCCCATTCAGCGTGTCGTCGCCGCCAAGGCCTTGGATAATGTCATCACCACTAGTTCCGTTCAGCGTTTCACACGCATTCGTGCCTATGATTGCGCCGCTTGGCGGGCGAATGAATTCAAGCGCTGCTGCAGCGTCGATTAATCCGGCCCCGGTCGCCTCATCCACGCCGACATCGAAACCGGCAGTGCGTGGATCGTCCATGTCGATGGCCGTCGCGGCGAGGGCTGTATTGATTTGATCCGGCGTCAAATTTGGATTGAACTGCAGCAGCTGCGCTGCGACCGCGGCGACGTTCGGGGCAGCGGCGGAGGTGCCAAAGAAGTTCGGGTTGGTGTCTGCATCGAAGCCGATATCATTGCCGAAGAACGTATTGTTTGAGCCATCAACGCCGACAAGGTCTGGCTTGATGCGTTGCTCTGGAGTGGCGAGGCGATCACCGTTTGTGTCGAACAAAATGTCTGTCCGGCCGACAGACGAGAAGCTCTCAAGCACGGGCGGATTGACGCCAAACTCTGGCGTCTGACCAAAGAATGCCGCGCCGACGCTAACGGCGGCTGCCGCGTTCGAGTGACCGACCGCAGTGCTGCTTTGGGTATCAAATTCGTTCACTGTAACGCCGCCTGAGCGATAGAGAACGTATTTGATGAAGTTGTCTGTCGCCTGTGCGCCCTGATTGGTGCGAACAATAGAGAGATTGGCCTGAATCGCGTTGGCGCCATTGTTCTGGATCTGGAAAATTTTAACCGGATCGCCGCCGATGGTGCTGGAAGAGGCGGTGAGGTTTGCGATAATGGCGCCGTTATTGTCGGTCAGCAGGATGTCGTAATCTTCAATCGCACCGCCGCAGCCATCGCTCACCGACGAAAACAGGTTGTCCCACTGGAACCCAAGCGTAATGCTGCCGCCAGCATCGAATGTCAGAGACTGGACGGTATCGACGCCAGCGCCCGGATCGAAGTCATGGAATGTGCCGACGACACTGACATTATTGCCGTTCGTATAGTTGATCGTCTGGCCGCTATTTGTGAACGTGGCTTCGTAGGAATTGTCAGATGAGTTGCCAGCGGACGTGTAATAGGCGACGCCATCCGCAACAGCTTGGTCTGCGGCCTGCGCGATGACGCCGTCTTGGAAGAATGGCTCGGCGAAATAGAAAATATCGTCCGTGATCACATCGGCGCCAGCGGCGACCAGTTGCCCAATGCCATTGGCGAAATCGGCTTGGCCAAGGAATGCGGTGCGGAAGAGCAAATCAGCGCTTGGCACAATATCGTGGACAAGCTGGGCCATCGCTCGGCCTTCATCGATACCGCCAGAGCCAAGATCAAGCAGCACATTAACGTTGTTCGGCAGATCGCCAGAAGCAATGTCAGCGGCCTCGCCATTCAGATTGTCATAGCTATCGGACATGATGCCGATGGTGATGCCCGTACCGTCGAGCCCGTCGCTTGCGCGAATTTGGTCTGCGTTTTGCGCAGCGTCAGCATCATTCTCAACACTGCCGACATTGGTGAGAGATTGCGAGCCACGGGCGAAATTCAGGTTCTCAATCGCGGACGCGGCTTCCAGCGAAGCGATGGGCAGCAGGCCGCTGACCATGTTGCCCCAGGTTGATCCGCCTTCGAGGCCAAGCGCCTGCAAATCCGCTAGAAGTCCTGAGATTTCGCCGTCGAGCTAAGCGGCGTCGATTACTACACTATCGCCGATGATGTTCAGCGTCGTAGCGTCAACCAAGCCGAACCCTGCGCCAGAAATCGTAAATGCCCCAGCTTGAGTTGGGTCTGCAGCATTCAGAGACGGCGTGTTACCAGCCGGAACAGCAAGCCGCGCCAATGCGCCGCCCAATTTCGCCGCCGCTTCGGTGAAGCGTTTTAATTGCGTCGCCATGCTGGTCTCCCGATCCAGATCAGTACGAAGCAAAGCCGGGCAAAGGGGAACTTTGCGTTAAGGGGGCCTCGCTTATCGCGTCTAAACTTGAATAGTTCATCGTCTGCGCCCCGCCCACGCAATTAACTTTTTGCACGTATTTAAGCATGCTCACAACGCCGGAATGTCCATTTAGTTGCGCCGCCGGATGGTTTCCCGCCGGAAGATATAGAGACCTGCGGCGGCGACTATTAATGCGCCAAAGAATGCAGTCAGTGCAGGAACTTCATGCCAGATCACAAAGCCGAGCGCTGCTGTCCAAATAAGTTGCATATAATCGAATGGCGCAATGATCGTTGCTGGGGCCTTCGTATAGGCTGCGACCAGGCAGTATTGCGCCGCGCCGCCGATCAGTCCGGTGCCGATTAATAACATCCATTCTTCGGGCGTCGGCGTTTGCCAGTCGAACAGGCACGCGATTCCGGCGGCAAGGGCGGATACGCCGGTGAAATATATGGTGGTGCGAAGGGCTGGCTCCGTCGCTCCCAACTGCCGCATCGCGATGGCGGCAAGTGCATAAAAGAATGCTGCGCCCAGCGCCACGAGATACGGTGTATCCAAGTTCTGAAATCCGGTCCCAGACGGACTCAGCATGATGATCACCCCGCCAAAGCCGACAAGGGTTGCGCAAGCGCGCCGCCAGCCAACGATCTCCCCAAGCAACGGCGCGGACAGGATTGTGAGGAATAAAGGCATCGTGAACTGTGTCGCGGCGGCATCCGCCAAAGGCATGCGGGCAATGGCCCAGTAGATCATCGTCATAGACGTCAGGCCTGCCGCGATCCGGCCGACATGGCGGAAGGGACGGTTCGTTTTCAGAACGCCTTTGGGCGCGCGCAACAAAAGCGGCATGAGCGGGATCAGGCCAATCGCCATTCGAAAAAACACGACCTGCTGGGTCGGCATTCCGCTGCCGATCTCTTTTATCAGTGCGAAGGACAGGCTGAACCCAAAGCCTGCAGCCAGCGCCAGCGCCACGCCCTGCAGGACTGCGCTCCGCGACGCGTCTACTGGCGGCGCTACAATCCGTTTTGGCACGCTGACAGGCATCGCGTCATGCTCGCTTGGCAAGCGGCGAGGCGGCAAGTACCGTCGCTCTACCGCTATCTGTGAATCGAGGATGCATCATGTCTGATCCCGTGCTGTTGGAGAAGGACGGCGCTGTCGCCGTCATAACGCTGAACCGCCCTGAAGTGCTGAATGCACTCTCTATGGAGATGTCTGAATTGCTCTGCCAAATCTGCTGGCAGGTTGAGGCGGATGAAAGTGTGCGGGCGGTGCTGGTTAAGGGCGCAGGCAAAGGCTTCCAGGCCGGCGGCGATATCGCCTCATTCCACCGCGAGATTGACCGGATTGCTGAACATGCCGGGCGGATGATCGACACATATCATGTCGCCGTAAAAACTTTGGTCCGGATGCCCAAACCCGTGGTTGGCCAGTTGCACGGCGCTGTTGCGGGCGCCGGTATGAGCCTCGCCATGAACCTTGATCTCGCCATCGCAGCCGAAGGCACGATGTTCACGCTGGCTTATGCTAATCTTGGCACGAACCCGGATGGCGGTTCGACATTCTTCCTGCCCCGCTTGGTTGGCCGCCGCCGCGCTATGGAAATCGCCCTGCTTTCAAACCGCTTTGACGCTGCGAAGGCGCATGATCTTGGGCTTATCAACGATGTTGTTCCGGCAGATGAGATTGGCGCAAAGGCGATGGCGTTGGCGCAAAAGCTAGCGGCTGGCCCAACTCAAGCCTTCGCCCGCACGAAGGAGCTGATCGATCAATCGTTCGAGAATGACTTGGCGACGCAGCTCGAGTCAGAGCGGATTAATTTCGTTGCTTCAACATACACAAATGACTTCAAGGAAGGCGTGAAAGCCTTTGTTGAGAAACGCAAACCAGAATTCAAAGGCGATTGATGGGCGCGCTTAAAGGCAAGACCGTATTCATCACCGGCGCCAGCAGGGGCATCGGCGCGGAGATCGCCAAGCGAGCGGCAGAGGATGGCGCGAACGTCGTTCTGGCCGCCAAAACGGTCGAACCGCATCCAAAACTTCCCGGAACACTTCCGGAAGTCGCGGCAGACTGTGAAGCGGCGGGCGGCACAGCGCTGCCCATCCGCATGGACCTCCGATTGCCCGAAGCGATTGAGGCGGCGGCGGAAGCGGCGGCTGAGCGTTTTGGCGGCATTGATATTCTGGTGAATAACGCCAGCGTTCAGACCTTCAGCCAAACGCCCGACACAACGGCGAAGCAGTTCGATTTGCTATTCGATATCAATGCACGCGGCACTTTCTTGATGACGCAGGCTTGCTTGCCCTATCTCAGAAAATCGGAGAACCCGCATGTTCTAACCATTGCATCGCCTGTGAACTTGGACCCGCGCTGGTTTGCCGAACGACTGCCGCGCACAATCTCCAAATACGCGATGTCAATGATGGTGATGGGCTGGGCGGAGGAATTTCGTGAAGCGGGCATCGCGTCCACCGGGCTTTGGCCGCGTCATGCGGTGGCGACGATGGCGGTCAAAGTGTTCAATCCGGAAACCTACGAAGGCTGCCGTGATCCGCGCATTATGGCGGATGCCGCCCATTGGATCGTCACACAGCCGGCGATTGATGTGACGGGCCGATTTTTCCTTGATGATGAAGCGTTGGCGGAACGTGGTTTGCCGCAATCGGAAATCGACCGCTACTGGATGCACCCAACGAAACGCTCACGCACCTCGAGCTTTTTGGACTACGACGCCCGCAATCCAGTCGGAGATAGCGAATGAGTGAGACGCAAGGCAGCGCTGAGCTTGAAGCGACAGCGGTCACCTCCGTCCGTGCGGCGCATGCGGTGGATGAGGGCAAACTGGCGGAATATTTGAAGGGTGTTTTGCCCGCAGCATCAGGCGCGATGCAGCTATCGCAGTTCGCCTATGGCCAGTCGAACCCGACATATGTCGTGGCGTTTGAAGATGCGGAATATGTGCTCAGGAAGCAGCCGCCAGGCGAGTTGCTGCCATCCGCTCATGCTGTGGATCGCGAGTACCGAGTGCAGAAGGCCCTGCATGGCGCTGGTTACCCCGTCGCAGAGCAACATCACTTCTGTGAAGACCGTGAAGTCGTCGGCACGCCGTTCTACGTCATGGAACGGAAGGACGGGCGCGTATTCAAAGACACCAGCCTGCCGGGCTGTTCCCCAGAGCATCGCCAGGAGATGTATCGGAGCATTGCAGCTGCACACCGTCGATCATGCCGCGATCGGCCTTGGTGATTTCGGCAGGCCAGGGGATTGGTATCAGCGGCAATTCCGCCGTTGGTCCAGGAATTTTGCGGAGACAGGCACCCAACCGATACCAGCGATGGATGCGCTTGCTGAATGGCTGCAAAGCAAAATGCCGGAGGATGACGAGACCCGGATCGCCCATGGCGACTACCGGATGGGCAATGTCATGTTTCATCCAACCGAACCTCATGTTGTGGCTGTATTTGATTGGGAGATTTCAACGCTCGGACATCCGCTCGGCGATCTTGCCTATTGCGCAATTCTTTTTGGCACTAAACCTGACCAATTCTACGGCATTGAAGGGCTGGGTCGCGCGGCGCTTGGCATTCCGTCCTTTGAAGCGTTCAACGCCATGTATTGCAAAGCCGCTGGGCGGGAGTCTGGCTTGACAGCGGCGCATATGGCCCATGCGTTCTACCGGTTCGCGGCGATCTTGGATGGCGTTCGAGCGCGTGGCCTCGCGGGCAACGCAGCCTCTTCAGACGCTGCCGACGTCGGCTTGATAGCGCCAGATATCGCCGCGCGGGGCCTTCGATACGCAACAGAAGGACTGCCGATATGAGCGCAGCAGCACCGCCACTCCCGCCGATGCCGCCGCTTGCAGGGGTTGAGCTTGCGACATTGCCGACTTCCATCGGCTACGAAGGCCGCGACGATATCATGATGGCGACATTTGCGCCCGGGACAGTCGCGGCGGGTGTATTGACCCAAAACAGTGCGGCAGCGGCGCCGGTGCTTTGGACGCGTCAGCGTCTACAGAATGCCGACGCGCCAGCCGCCTTGTTGATCAATGCCGGAAACGCCAACTGCTACACCGGACGTGCGGGCCATGCCATCGTTCGGGATGCGGCAGGCCGGGCGGCTGAATGTTTGGGTGCGACGCCAGAGAATATCTACATCTGCTCTACGGGGCGCATTGGCCTGGCGGTGCCGCCGCAAGCCATGCTGGACGCAATTTCTACGCTCTCTCAAGACCGAGGTAGCGATCGATGGCACGCGGCAGCCAAAGCCATAATGACGACCGACCGTTGGCCAAAGGCTGCGGTTGTTAAAGTCTCAACGGCAGGCGGTGAGGCGACGCTGTACGGCATCGCTAAGGGCACGAGCATGATAGCCCCCAACATGGCGACGACGATCAATGCCGTATTCACAGACGCCAAGATTGACCGCGCGGACCTACAATCAGCGTTGGATGCGGCGGTCGTCACCACCTATAACAGCATCAGCGTTGATGAGACGACCTCAACCAATGACAGCCTTTTGGCTTTCGCGACTGGCGCCGGCCCCACCATTTCTGGTGATGACCTACCAGCGTTCCAGGAAGGGTTGCGGGACCTTTTGCATCAGATGTCTCAAGCCTTACTGGCGGATGCGCGCAAAGACGGCAGGTTGGTGGAGTGTAGAGTCACAGGCGCCGAAAGTGATGGAGCCGCCCGTAAGATTGCCAGATCCATAGCGTGTTCATTGCTGCTGCGGCGGGTTCTGGCGCAAGGGGAACTCTTCGCTGCTGAACAATCGAGTGCGGGACGAATATTAGCGGCTGCGGGCGGATCACTGGAAGCGATGCATCGGGATAGGCTTGCCATTCGGGTTGGCGGCGCGTTGGTGCTGAAGGATGGCGAAGTGCTGTCCCATCCGGGCGATGCTGCTCGGAACGGATTTTCAGGCGATCACGTTGAGATAGAGTTCCACGCTGGCGTTGGCCAAGGCGCCGGGATCATTTGGACAGTCGTTCCGACTTCTAGCTAAGGACTTTCCGCGATGTCTCATGACGATGGCGTGTACGCCTTGCACAGCTTTCTGGCGCAGCCGCTTGGATGGGAAGCGGTTGCAGAAGCCGTAAAAGGCGCTGGCGCTGAGGCTGCGAAGATCGCCGGCGGCGCAGTCTTTGGCGCTTGGCGGAGCCAAATTGGACGACCGCGGGACCTTGTCACCGTTATAACCCGTTGGCCTGAGTTGCCGGGCGCCATCAGCGCGGAACATACATTGGACGCGGTGTTGCCAACGCTTCGCCACGCTGAGAGCATCATCATGACGCCGACCTTGCGTCCGCTCACTGCAGACCCTCCCAGACGCCAAGGCAATTTCGCTTTCCGCTCGTTTACCCTGCCAGAAACCAACCTGGAGGAGTTCTTAGAACTCTGTGCGGGCGCTTGGCCCGGATTCGAAAGCGCCTATGACAGCCAGATCATCGGGATGTGGCGGCGCCAGGGCAGCAAAGACGGGGAGGTGACATGCCTGCTCCTCACCAGGCGCCCAAACCTTGCAATGTGGGAACGGTCCAAAATTCCAGAGAACCCTGAAGAAGCCGAAGTGCGCCGTAAGCTTAGCCGCCGCTATGATCTTTGCATCGATACGGACGTCTTCACGACAACGCTGCTGACGGCCAAGGATACCGAAGATATCCATCGCTGGACCTAGGACGCATGTCGCGCAATCATGGTTCCGCAAGGTTAGCTAGAGGAATTGCCGATGTCCGACTATGAGACCATCAAAGTGGAGACTGTGACGCCGCGCGTTGGCGCCATGATCTCCGGCGTGCAGATCGGCGACGATCTTGGCAATCAGCAGTTTCAGGAAATCCATGATGCGCTGATGCGGCATGAAGTGATCTTCTTTCGTGACCAGCACATGACCTTGGAGCAACACAAAGCCTTCGGCGCACGCTTTGGCGCGCTGGATGTGCATCCAGGCTCTCCAGGGCCTGAGGGGCATCCTGAGGTGTTGGTGATCCATGCGGATGAGAATTCGAACCATGTGGCGGGCGATTCATGGCATTCGGATGTTTCGTGCATCGCCGAACCGCCCATGGGTTCTATCCTGCATTTGCAAAAAGTCCCGGAAGGCGGCGGTGGGGACACATTGTTCGCCAGCGCTGGCGCTGCTTATGACGCGCTGTCTGAGCCGCTAAAAGCCTTTCTGGCGCCGCTAACGGCGATCCACGCAGGCGAGCAAGTGTATCGGGGCCGCTACAAGCACCAAGGCATCGACGACACGGGCAAAACCTACCCTGAATCAGAGCATCCGGTTGTGCGCACCCATCCGGTGTCAGGCCGGAAGTCGCTGTTTGTGAACGAGACTTTCACCACACGCATTCCGCAACTCGCGAAGAAGGAAAGCGACGCGATCCTGCGGATGCTGTGCGATCACATTCAGTTGCCGCAATTCCAGGCGCGCTTTAAATGGCAGGAAAATTCGGTCGCGTTTTGGGATAACCGATCCGTGCAGCACCACGCGATGTGGGATTATTTCCCCGAAGTCCGCTCCGGCTTCCGCGTCACCGTGAAGGGTGACCGGCCCGTGTGATCTAAATCCTGTAAACGCGGGCTGCAGTATCGTGATAGAGCGCGGCTTTTTCAGCGTCTGAATAGTCTGCTGTCAGGCGTTTGAATGAATTCCAGAGCGTATTATACGTGCCTGCGATCATATCGACCGGGAAGTTGCTTTCGAACATGCACCGCTCAACGCCGAAGAGACCGATTGTCGTCTCGAAATACCGGCGCGTGCGTTCCATGAGCTCTTGGCTTGTGGGCGGCTTGTCCAGATGCTCCCAGCCGTGGCCATTCAATTCCATCACGAGACCGCCAAGCTTCGCCATGACGTTCGGGCATTCCGCCAGAGCGGTGACGCTCTTTCGCCAATCCTCAAACACCTCATCCTGCTTGCCGACATAGGGGCCGATGCCGAGCGGGCCGCCGAAATGGTCCAGGATGATTGTGGTGTCCGGGAAGGCCTTCGCGAGATCGGTTAAGTACGGAATTTGCGGGTGATAGCACCAGCCCTCAAACGTCAAATCCCGGGGCGCCAGATGCTTGAAGCCTTCACGGAAAGACGCCTCGCCGTAGAGATTTGGCGGCGGGTTGGTGCGGGCGTTCGGCACATCTGGGCTGGCGTCATGGGTCGCGCCGCAACGGATGCCGCGAAACCGGCCATTGCCGGCGACCAATTGCGCGTTCAGCACTTCGGCGGCGGCCTTATCGCCATCCAGTAATGGCGCTGTACCAACGATACCGGCGGCGATACGGCAATCCCCATACTTACCGGATGCGCTCATGGCGGCGACGCCGTTCACGAACTCTGTCTCGCCGATGCATTTCATATGCTCCGGGCCATCAGCGCGGTACATAGAGCCGCATTCAATGAAAACAGTCGAGACGATGTTGTGGCCGGACGTCACGTCGCGCACGATCTCTGGCAATAGATAGTCCGGCTCGACAAAGCGTCCCGGGTGCTGATCCCAGAGGTGGTGGTGCGGATCGCAAATCTTGAGATCTGGCTCAAGTGTCTCTTCGTCGTGGAGCGCCAGCCATGCGTCGGTATGGGCCATATCAATCGTCCTAACTTAAACGGGATGCGCGCGTGATCAGGGCAGGGTCTCCGCCCGCTCATAGCGCCGCCATGCGCTCATCTGAATGGCGGAGGTTTTACAGTGAACCACCACAGGCTTGGTTTTGACAGCGAACGCCGCTGCAATGCCGTCCGCGACTTCTGCCTCATTGTTGATTGTGATGCCCTCAGCGCCGAAAGTGCGCGCCCATGCTGCGAAATCCGGGTTGGTCAAGCGCGTGCCGTCCATAATTGCGCGCTCGGGATAACGCACGTAAGAGTGCATGCCGATCGTGCCATACATGGCATTGTCTGAAATAATGACGATGGGCGCTGCACCGTACTGGATCGCCGTCGCAATCTCATTGCCCATCATCAGCGCCCCGCCATCACCCATGAACGCCACGACCTGCTTGCCGGGACGACGCATTGCGGCTGCGACAGCCATCGGCATGCCGGACCCCATGGCGCCGACGACGGATGACAAAAACACCTGGCTCTGCTTGAAGCCGATATAGCGGTGTAGAAAGCTGCCGAAGTTCCCGGCGTCTGAAGTGACGGTGGCGTCATCCGCGAGGTGCTTATCCACTTCGCACACGATGGCGGCGAAGTTGACGCCGTCTGTCGTCGGTTCCCACTCCTTCGCCAATAGCTCGCGATGGATTTTGTGCAGGCCATTGACCCAATCTTGGCGGCGGGCGGAATCGGCAGGCGCGCCGCGTTCCAGCAAACATTTGATCGTCTCGTGCGGGCTGGCCGGAATACCGAGGTCAGGTCGCCAAACGCGGCCAACCTCGTTCGGGTCTGGCCATACATGCACCAGCGGCAATTGCGGTTCCGGCGCCGTCGGGAAGCTATAGGATTGACTGACCGTGTCCGTCATCCGCTCGCCAAGCGCGATCATCAAATCAGAGCGCTTCATTTCGTTGATGAGGGCAGGGGGTACTCGAATGCCCATATAGCCGCCATAGTTTGGGTGATTGGCGTCAAACAACTGTGGACGGCGATGGGTTGGATTTATCGGCAATACCCATGTTTCAGCTAGCTTGTTGAGATCGCTGAAGACGGCTGGATCACGGACTGCATCAGCCATCAGCGCGCCGCCGACTAGCACCAGCGGGCGCTCTGCTGCATTGATCATCTCAATCAGCCGGTCAACGTCTTGCGCGCGCGGGGCGGCGGCGACATGGGGACGGGGCTGATCAACGGGCGTGTCGGTTTCATCATCAAAGATGTCTTCAGGCAGCACCACTGCGACTGGGCCGGGGGTGCCGCTTTCGGCCAGATGGAAGGCGCGCGCCATGGCTTCCGCCGCCATCTCAGGCTCATTCACTTCAATGACTTCTTTGGTGATGTCGCCCATCAGCACGGAATAGTTCTGTTCCTGGAGCGCGAGGCGGCCGAAATCCTTTCGTTCGACCTGCCCGACGATCATCACCAGCGGCGTCGCATCATGATAAGCTGAATGCACAGCGACAAGGCCGTTCGACAAGCCTGGCCCGCGCGAGACCATGGCGACGCCAGCCCGGTCCCGCAGACGCCCGTCCGCAGCGGCCATGAAGGCGGCGCCTGCTTCATGCCGGCACACGACGACGCGCATGGAATTTCGTTCGACCATCGTCGAAGTCAGGCCGATATAGCTTTCGCCAGGCACGCAATAGACCTGATCGACGTCATGCGCCTCCAAGCTTTCGACAAGCAAACGGGCGACGGTCTTAGACATGATTCGGGCCTTTATGAGCGAATTGGACCTACACGGTATCGACCTCGGCGCTGCTTGAAAAGCGGCGTGTTCTGGCCACCTATTGCACGAGTCTTTTGATTCCAGGCGGGTACTTCGTCAAAAGCTCTGACCACTGTTTCCGCAGCTGAGCGCTGCCAGACTCAGCCGTTATCTGCCGCCACTCCTGCGCTGCGACGTCAAGCGCGGATTGGGCCGTCATGCCGCCCCTCAGCGCGCGCTGCAGATTCTCACGCAGCACATCAATGTAGAAGTCATGGCCGGACACATAAAAGTCCGGGATGCAATTCTGCATGCTTTGGCGATGCACCTCCAGGAAGGGACGGCCATAGGCCTTGATAATCGCCGGGTCATCGTAATGACTGGTAAGGAAGGGATCGAAAAAGCCGTTTGGCTCACGGACCGCCATTGTTCATGCATTCGGCGATACGGCATAGCAGCATAATAGATAAGCAAGTTCTGCCAGTTTTGTTTTGCTGGAGAGCGTGTAGTTCCATCCCCAGTTTGTCCGGCGTCAGGGCACATGGGACAGACTGAGGGTATGATTTAGAGGAGGATT
>JAYNYG010000120.1:0-1044 GCA_038102935.1 Alphaproteobacteria bacterium
GACGGGATAAATACTATCCCTAGGGGTGGACCACTTCAGGGGGGCTGCTCCAAGTTGATCATCTGGAATCAACATCTGCGCTCAGTGAATTTTTGTCAGTGCGGGCTGAGAAGAAATAAGCGATCGCCAGATTTTGTGGCGCCATTTTCGGAACGAAAGTGAAGGCTCCGTCATTATCTCACATACATTCAAAGCGTGAGGAGACCAGACATGGCGACGCAAGCAAGCAGCGCAAGAGCGAAAACTGAGAACTATGCTTCTAAAGAAGATGTCGAGGCGCAGATTGCGCAGCTTCGTGACGATGTCTCAAAACTCGTCGCAACGGTCACGGCCTTGGGCAAAGACAAAGCCGGGGACGCCAAAGAAAAAGTAAGCGCTCAAGCGGAGGATGCTCTGAATGCCGTGAACGCGCAGGCGTCACGCATTGAAGCTGAAGTGACGGGCCGGGTGCGCGAACGCCCGATCATGGCGCTTGGCATTGCGGCCGCCGTTGGGTTCGTCGCTGCAATGCTAGCGCGGCGCTGAGCCTTTGCGGCTTCTATCGACGATCGTCGCTTCCATGGCATCCCGCGATATGCGGGGAGCCATGCGGCGCTTGAAAATAAAAGTCGCGCTTTACAGCGTTGGCGGGCTACTGGGCCTTATCGCGTTTGGATTTGGATTAGCGGCGCTGACGATTTGGATGGATGAATTCATGACGCCGTTTGAGGCGTGCGTGACGATGGCGCTTGCCTTGGCAGCGCTTTCATCTCTTACATTCGCAGCCGTGGCTGTTCTAAACCGACGCGACCGCAAGCGGCGGCGGAAAAACGCCGTTACAGGCGATGTAGGGCGGGCGGCTTTGATCGCTGGAGCAGCCTCTGTTCTGCCAGTCTTCCTACAAAACAAAGCGCTCGTCTCGATGGTCGCCGTTGCGGGCGCCGCGTTCCTGGCATTTTCAAGCGGTGGAAGTGATGAAGACGCCTAGAACGAGTAAATGCTGCCGCGTCGAGATAAAATCCTCTGAGATATTGGAACAAACGTACTCCTTCAGCAGTTAAGAAC
>JAYNYG010000120.1:1083-1835 GCA_038102935.1 Alphaproteobacteria bacterium
AATGAATGGCATTATTTATCTTGTCGGCCTTGTTGTCGTGGTTCTATTTATTGTGTCCGTTCTGGGTCTCCGGTAGGAGCGCGCAATGGCGGAGGAACCGTTGGCGATTGCGCCAGCCGCAACAGGCGGCGATGGGCGTTCATACTTAGAATGGGGGGCCGTGTTTGGCGGAGCTGCTGTCGCAGTCGCCATGTCTGTCATTCTCTTGCAATTCGGCGCGGCGGTCGGGCTGGCGGTCACTGAAGTGACCCGGGCTGACGGCGGCGTATCCTGGAATGTGTTGATCGCAGGCCTTTGGACGGCGCTGGTAGCGTTGTCTGCGGCTTCGGCTGGCGGATACATTGCGGGCCGCATGCGTTCCCGCTTCGGTGATGCTGTGGCCGATGAGGTTGAATTTCGGGATGGCGCGCACGGTCTCGTGGTTTGGGCCGTAGCGACGCTTGGCATCGGTATCGTTATGTCAACAGTCGCTATCGTCCCTGCAATGGCCGCAGATGTCTCTGACGTTGAGCCGACAGCGAATGTCCTGCGCTGGACCGCGAACGTGTCCACGATTATGGCCTTCGCGAGTGCTGCAGGCGCTGCGCTTTCTGCCGCCGCTGCCTATGTGGCGGGCACGATTGGCGGCGGGCATCGGGACAAAGGCATCTCGATCCACGTCGTGACGCCAAAGATGTTCCGGCGGAAGACGGCATAATCCGGCATTCCGTTGCGAAAACTGAAATGCTATGCGGGCGCGTCAGCAATATTGT
>JAYNYG010000120.1:1845-2272 GCA_038102935.1 Alphaproteobacteria bacterium
TCGCGCCCGTTCTCGTTCCGAAAGCTTGGAAACACTCTGATGATCCGCATTCTGCTTACCGCCGTCACTGTCTTCGGCTTCTCTACGACGCAAGTCGCTGCTGAAAAAGTTGGCGAGGTTGGCGTTGATTGGCTTGGCAGCGATATCCTCGTGGAGGCCATTGCAGACCCGAAGGTGCAAGGCGTCACCTGCCATGTCGCCTATTTTGAGCGCGGATTGGTTGATCGGTTAGCCAAGGGCAATTGGTTCGAAGACCCCTCCAATTCATCCATCGCCTGCCGCCAAACCGGGCCAATTATCATCGGCGATATTGATCGGGGGGAGGACGGCGAGAATGTTTTCCGCCAACGCCAATCGCTCATCTGGAAGTCCGTCAATGTGCGCCGGATTTACGATGCGCCGAAAAAAACTCTGATCTATCTGGCTC
>JAYNYG010000120.1:2282-2897 GCA_038102935.1 Alphaproteobacteria bacterium
ACGGATCAGCCAAAATGTAGATCTCAGTGGTGCCGCTCTATAATTCCGGCGCCAAATGGGAAATTGCGGACTGATCTGGTGACGACACGGTTGGAATATCCAGGTATCAAGCCATGCGAGATGCGTGATTCTTGGCAGGATATGGATACAAAATGAAACTTTATTACGGCACAACCTCCCCTTACGTCCGGAAGGTCTTGATCGCGGCGATTGAATGCGGGTTGAACGAGCGCATTGAGCGGGACGAAACATTCCCTTGGGAAGCCGATACGAACTACGGCGGCGTCAATCCCGTTGGCAAAGTGCCTGCATTGGTCACGGATAACGGGCAGGTTTTATATGACAGCCCCGTCATCGTCGAGTATCTGGATTCGTTGCATGACGGCAAAAAGCTCATCCCGCCGAGCGGTGAGGAGCGGTTTGAAATACTCCGCGTTTCCGCACTCGCCGACGGCATGATGGATGCTGTTATTCTGCTTTACAGCGAGCTTGTGCGCCGGCCGAAGGACTTGCATTGGGACTATTGGGACAACCGCCAGCGCAACACGGTCGCGCGTTCCCTCGATGCTTTGGAACAGGACGTAACGTCGTTTGATCTGGCCCATTGTGACATGG
>JAYNYG010000071.1:0-14420 GCA_038102935.1 Alphaproteobacteria bacterium
TCGACAGTGATGGTGTCAGTCGTTTCTTCGAGGAAGATTTCGTCCAGCGTGTTGGAAACCTTGAGGACCTTCTGGTCCGCCATGGCGCCGGAAGAGATCAGCGCTGCAGCGCTGGCGAGAAGAATTGTTTTGTAACCACGCATAATGTTCGCTCCTTGCGATTTAAGTGGCGGCGCTTCTTGCGTCCGCCGTTGGGTTATGAAGTCCGGCATTCAAATCATTGGACTTCAAGATTTGGCCCAGCTGGACCAGTTCAGCGCCGCCCTGCCCGGCAACGCAGAATTGTGAGTGATCAACCTCAGTCGAGGCGCAGCGCGCCGTTGAGCGCAGTCTGGTTGCCGCGGTTGATCTGGTTGGCATGCACGATAACGGTCGAGTTCGGCGCCGCCTCAATGTTGATCAAGTTGCCGATGGCCGTGTTGGTCGGCCCGCCGAGCGTCGAGCGCAGCTCCTTACGCACGCCATTCTCGTCCCGGCGCGGGGTCACGCCTGTTTCCATATCGGAAACCCGGTTGTGGCCAAGCGCGGCATCCATTGTCATCGGCCGTTCACGGGTGAAGGCCTGTGCTGCTGGCGCAGCAAGAATGGTTGCGGCGGTGAGAATGATGAGGCTGGTCTTCTTGACCATCGGACTGACTCCTGTCTCGCTGCGGCGCTGAATTGCGCTGTCGTTGCGATGAATGTGAGGAGGTTTTACCAATAATGTATCTCCAATTATATGGAAAATACGGCGTAATACAGTGATTATAAACTGATTAACAAAGCAACGACCCAGCATAAAAAGAATTCGAAGGCTTAACATATTCGATCTATTCTGTAGTTAATGCCTCAAGTGTGATTTGCATAAATTCAATTACTTAGAGGCTTTCCGAAACGCACTGAATGCATCCAATGATGGCGTGCAACAGGGCGCCAGGGCGCGGCGGAACCTTGCTGCACCTCCGGATTTCGAAGTGGAGGCAGGCCTCAATTCATTATTTTTTGATTATTTTTCCCGCTTAAGGCGCACACTCAAGCGTCCAGCACAGCGATCAGGGTTGCTTTTGGATGAAGATATGCAAGGCCTGCCCGAAGCTGCTGGGCATGATCCAATCGAATGTCCGCCAGATTTGGGCGATCAGGATAGAGTTCGCCGTGTAGCCCGGCGGACCATTGAACACATATGTGCAGTGTTGAAACCGACTAGACGGAAACAGCGCTTTGAGAGCGCCGCGTGTATTCAGGCGATAGAAGGTGGGAAACGTGTCCATCTCAGCCCGCCCCGGAGACAACACCTTCAACAACCTGACATGCCATGCGTTCGGGATAAGCCGCGCGCCAATGCCGACATAGCCCCATTTGTTGGGCGTCCATGCAGTGATCCATCCACCTGGCTTCAACACGCGCTCCATCTCGCGCGCGTAGAACTCAGCCTGCTCGACATGCTCGAACACAGCCCAGGATGTGATGATGTCGATGCTTGCGTCAGCGACGGGGAGCGGTTCGCCCGACACAAAGCTGTGCGCCTCGTCCAAATCCGGGTTCTGCATGACGATAGGATCAGGATCGACGCCGATGACATGGGCCGCCTTGCCTTTAAAATGAGTCAGCGCCCGCTTCCAGCCCGTTTCGACTTCAGCGAACTTGCCGCGCCCAGCCCCAAATTCCAGCACGGTCGCGTTCTCCGGGAGCAGGGCGTTCTCGCGGGCAAAGAATGTGACACGGTGGTCATCCCTGGCGAACCCGCCAGCCTGGAGTTCAGGATATAAGCGCTGATTGACTGATTTCATGCGCTCACCGCCCGCTGCCGAATGTTGATGACGCGTACTCAAAGAACGCCCGGTCCGGCGCCGTTAGCGCGTGAACCTGCTCAGCATGGTCAGACGCACGCGCCGGCTTCGGCGCCCGCGCCCTGTTTTCATGGCCAATACGGATCCTAACACCAACCTGTTGCTTGATTTTCGCTTCGAAGCCGCTCGTATCATCCAAAAATCCAACGACATCAAACTTGGCCAGATTGGCCTTGGCGCATTCCAGCGCATCATTCGTCGTCATATCCGTTTCAGGCGGCAGGCCGCTGAAGAAATACACATAGAACGCGCCTAGGCGTTCGGCTGCATGGCTTTCAAGGAAGGTCTCGAAGTCATCCGCGATATGCCCACGCGCGCCAGGGCGGCCATGGCTCCAGCGGTAGTGAGAGAGGAAACGGGCTTCAGGCTCACGCAGGATCGTTACAAACTTGGCTTGGTCTTGATATGCCGCCCAGCCTGCATTGCTGAACCGCACATGGGCGGAGACGCAATCAACGCCTGCCGCCAGGTGATACAGAAACATCCGCTCCCGTAGTAGTTCTGCGCGGTTGAGCAGGATCGCAGCATCTGCCCCTGGCTCCAACAGTTCTTCGGCGCGATATGTGGCCTCTGGCAGCACGGTCGCCTGGCTCAATAGAAATCACTTGCGGATTGCGCGGCCGACTGAGGTGCCGCCGCATTTCGGAACGTGATGAAAGACGATCCGGTTTGGATGCAGCCGCCGACGCGCTTTGCCGACGTTGCTGCGGGCGAAATCGATTAAGGAAATGCGCGTGCGTCTTCCTCAGTGATAGGCACGACGCCCCATGCCGACAGGTCCAGGCCAAATGCACTGGCCAACGCCACATTATCCTCGGCATAGCGCAGCCGGAGCGCTTCTAGCGCGTCCGTGTCTTCCGGAGATAAAGGTGCCGGATCAGACGCCGTGTTCAGACGCCGGTTCGCACCGCGTGCGGCTACATAAAGTGGAGTCTTCGCCAGTAGCCCACGCAAGCGCAGATTGGCAGCGTGCAGCAGATGGCTCTTCACCCGATAGGTCTCATTTTCGCGCGGGAAAGCGTATTCCGCATAGAAGCGCAGATCGAGACCGAGCCAATCCGTGATGGCCGCCATCGCAGCATCGCGATCAGCCGCTAACGCCTCCCTCGTCATAACGAAAATCCGGTCCGGCCCTGTACGATCACGCCAGCGCTCCAGATGTGTCGCGTATTGAACATTGGTGAGCGCATTGGCCAGCAGTTCGTTATGCGCAAGCGCAGGGTCCGGCCGTTCAGCCATTGCCATGAATTCAGCAAATGACACATCCGCGCTCAACTGGTTCCAGTTGTTGGTGAAGTAGCGGTAGGTAGACAATATCTGCCGTGACGGTTCACGCAGGATGAACAGGAATTTCGGCTCTGTCGGCAGGTCTGGAAGGTGAGTCAGCGCCGTATCCTGATAAATATATGCAGGCGTCGCCTCTAGGCGGATTTTGGCTGCTGGATTGGTCACCGGGAAGAACTGCTCATACCCAGCTAGCCCGCCTGCGCCAAAATTCTTATTTGCGTTAAACACATGACTCGACGGATCGGCGAAATAACAGGTTTCTTTGATGGATGACCCTTCAGCCTCTGGGTGATCCGCGATCCACTGGAACAGCGATGAGGTTCCGCATTTGGGCGCGCCAGCGATGATCAGATTAGGCAAAGCCATAAGAGGCGCTCCGTCAGGACCGGGCCATGCGGCGCGCCTGCGCCAAGCCATATCCGGATTCCAGCGCCAAAGCCGCCCGCTGGAAGGTGTATGCCGTTTCATAGCGCGCCTTGCCCGCTGCGCCCATGGCTTTCAAGCGATCTGGCGTCAATTCGTCCAAGAGTCTTGCGAGCGCCGTTGTGTTCTCAGGATCAAATATTAACCCAGCACGGCCCATATCAAGCACTTCCGGCAACGCGCCTCGATCACTCGCGATGACTGGCGCGCCATTCCGCATGGCCTCAATCGCAACGAGGCCAAAGCCTTCCCAACGTGATGGAATGATCACAGCATCCGCCGCCGCGAACCAGCTATCGAGTTCATTATGAGCAACCCAGCCGTGGGCGTGCACGCGCGGGTCCGACAGATCAACTGCGGCGCCATCCGACAGTTCAGGCGCGCCGATCAGGTGCAGCGTGAAATCCTGCCGATCCACAAGCGGCATGGCGCGCATCAGCAAATCCACGCCCTTCTGCCTATCGAACCGGCCAACAAAAACGAAGTGAAGGCCTTCGCACTGCATGCCGTCCGGCCGCGGCCCAGGGTTTGGCGGCGTAGCGCCATGGGGGATCGCGATATGGCCTGCATCTGGTAGACCCTCCGCCAAGGCGGCAAGCCGTTCATGCTCTGAAATCGAAACAATGAGGTCTGCACGTGGCGCGAGCCATTTTTCCAGGCGGAGATAAAGCGCACGTTTTGCCGGCGGGCTCTCCATCTCAAATGACCAGCCGTGCGGGCAATACACCACGGGCGCTCCCTCAGCCGAGAGGTCTGCACCCATGCGCCCGTAGAGACCCGGAAAGCTCGAATGCAGGTGTACAATGCCGGGCCGCTCGCGCTGGATAATCCTACGGACCTGCCGCGCTGCGCTGGATGCTTTTAGGAACGAGCGACCGGATTTGTAGGGTAGCGCAACATCCGCGGCATCAGCCAAATCTTCATCGGTTAGCATAGGATCAGCGGCGAGTAGGATGCGTCCATATCCGGGGCGCCCTTGTTGCCAGGCCATAACCTCCCGCACATAGGTCGCCACGCCGCCGCGGCAGCGCTCAACTACATGCAATATGTCGCCAAAGCTTTGGGTCATAGGGCCTTTTGCGGTCGTTTCGGTTCGGGTCTAGGGCGCAGCCAAGGCCGCGTCAATCAATGGGATGCGTTCGGATGCGGACTTCGTTAGCCTGATACAAATTGGTTAGAATTCTAAAGGAGTATCCCATGACGGACTTAACCGAGCGTTTGTCAAAATGTTATGCATCCGCCGTACATGATGTTTTGCGCGAAATGGGGCATGCCAATTGCGTGCTCCCGCCGACACTTCGGCTGATCGACCCGTCAAAACGCGTCGCGGGCGAGATTTTCACGATCAGCGGCCATATCGACCAAACCTTGGGCCGACATGACTCATTGCTGCTCTGGTCCCGCGTTCTCTCGCGCGTGCCGGAAGGCAAGTTCCTGTTCTGCCAGCCGAACACCCGCATGGTCGCGCTGATGGGCGAGCTTTCCGCCCATGCGCTGATGGCTAAAGGCACACTCGGCTATGTCGCAGATGGTCATGCCCGCGATGTCGAGCAGCTCATCGACATGGGCTTCCCAACGGTCGCCGACCTCGCGACCCCCGCCGATATCGTTGAACGCTGGAAGTATGATGCGCTGGGCGAGCCCATCAACATCGGTACGGTCACGATCTGCTCCGGCGATTATGGCATCGCGGATATGGATGGTGTCGTGGTTATTCCAAAGGACATGGTGGAAGAAGCCGTCACCCGCACGGAAGAGGTGATGGCCACCGAAAGCGATATGCGCAAAGCCATCATCGACGGCATGGATGCAGAAGAGGCTTACCTGAAATACGGCAAGTTCTAATGCGCGCTGTCGTCTGCACCGCACTTGGCGGGCCGGAGGTTCTGGCGCTGGAAGGCAGGCCTGATCCAGGGCCGCCTGGGCCGGGCCAAGTGCTGGTCCGGACACGCGCTTGGGGCGTCAACTATGTGGACGTTCTGATGTGCCGGGGCGGATATCAGCTAAAGCCGGACCCGCCGTTTGTGCCGGGCCTGGAAGCCGCTGGCGATATTCTGACCGTTGGGGAGGGTGTTACCAGCTGGCAGGCGGGGGACCGCGTTATCACCAGCCATCGTCCGGGCGCCTTTCAAGATCAGCACCTGCTGACGCCAGAGAAGCTTTGGCCGCTGCCGCAGCGGTTTGACTATGCGGAGGGTGCGGCGTTCCGCTCCGCCGCGATGACCGCCTATCATAGCCTGGTGGACCGTGGGCGGCTTGAGGCCGGCGAGACAGTACTGGTCCATGGCGCCACTGGCGGCGTCGGCCTGGCGGCGGTGCAGCTGGCGAAAGCGCTGGGCGCGACCGTGATCGCAACCGGCGGCAATGCCGAAAAGCTGAAAATCGTGGCCGCAATGGGGGCGGACCACGTGTTGTCCTCCGAAGGCTGCTTCCGGGACGCCGTCAAAGGTTTGACCGACGGCAGGGGCGTCAATCTCGTCTATGATCCAATCGGCGGCGATGTGTTTGACGAAAGCACGCGCTGCCTCGCCTGGGAGGGCCGCATCATTGTTGTCGGCTTCGTTTCAGGCCGCGCGGCGGAGGCGAAAACCAATCATCTTCTGATCAAAGGCGCTTCCGTCATCGGCATCCGCGCGGGAGAGGGCGCGCGCCAAAACCCCGCCCGCGGCGCCCGCGCCCAATCCGCGCTCTTGGCCCTCGCAGACACAGGCGCCCTCACCCCCCACATCTCCCACCGCTTTCCGCTTGAAGGTGCGGCAGACGCTTTCCGGGCGATTGATGCGCGTCAGGTGATCGGGAAAGCTGTGCTGGCAGACGGATAAAGGCGTAAATTAGGCACATCAGGTTGTGCCACTTGCCACCGACAATAGATTGATCCAGCATCGAAATCTGATTCTGCAGCGCAGGTTGAACAGCTATGCCGGACAATCATGATTTCTTCATAAGTTTCACCTCGGCGGACATTGAAATCGCTACGGCGATCAATGACGCATTACTTGCGGCGAAGTTCTCAACCTGGTTCCACCCTACTGATAAGCCTTTGGGCGCCGGCATCGCAGATTGGATGGAAGAATAGCTCGATGCTTCAAACCAAATGCTTGCCATCTGTTCAGACACATATTTTGACCGGGAAAAAGGTTATAGCCGCGCCGAACGGCAAAGCATGTTTTGGGAAGACCCCACCAATAATGAACCGCTGTTAATCCTGGTTAAGGTCTCTGATTGTAAATTCCCTCGCCTGATCGCACAGAATGAGTATATCAGCCTTATCGGTATGCAACGCCCAGAAGCGGCGGCGAAGTTGGTGGGCGAGCTGCAGACCGAAAAGGCGCGCAAGGCGAGCCAGGAGGCCCAGAAATTCGACCGAAGCCGCGCCCTTCCTACGCATTTCAACGTCCAGGGCGCCGCCAACCCTATGTTCACAGGCCGCGATGCGGAGCTGGCGTTACTGCATGAACGGGTAAAATCCGGCGGCGCAACTGCGATTACCGCCGTGCAGGGCATGGGCGGGATCGGCAAGACCTCGCTCGCGCGAGAATATGCGCACCGCTTCGGAACGGCAGCGCGGTTCGGCGGGGTTTGGTGGATTGAGGCTGAAACCCAATCCAGCATCCTCGCGAGCTACGACCAACTCGCCGAACACCTAGCCACGACGGCGCCCACGCCGCCACCGCGCGACGGGGACCAAGCGAAGACAGCAGGCGCGGTGCGTGACTGGCTGGGCCAACAACCAGACACCATGCCGTGGCTTATCATCTTTGATAACGCGACCGATGACGAAACTGTCGCGCCCTGGCTGCCCAAAGGCTCAGCCAAAGTCATCATCACGACGCGCTATGCTGGTTTTGAGACCATCGCAGAACCGCTTTCGCTCAATTTCTGGGACAAAGAAACCACAGCGCGCTTCCTGCAAATCCGCACTGACCGCGGCAGCAACGCCGAAGCGCTTTCACTGGCGAAGCGCTTAGACGGATTGCCGTTAGCGGCAGAACAAGCCGGCGCCTATCTCCGCAAAAACTCTACACTTTCGTTCGCCGCCTATGAGGCTAGGCTGATCCAAATGTTGGACCAAGCGCCCAGGGCACTACCCGGCGCCTACGACAAAAGCCTCTACGCCACCTTCCGCACCGCCCTAGAAGCCGTCAGCGAGCGCCCAAACGGTGCAGCAGCCCTGGCGATCCTAAATATCTGCGCATTCTTGTCCCCAGATGGGGTTGAGCTAGATATGCTGAAAGCGTGCGCGAGCCAAACAGAGGTTCTGCCGGAGCCGCCAAAGCAAGCTCTCGCCGATGAAGTAAGATGCGCAGAGGCCGTAAAAGCGCTATCGGCATACTCTTTAGTGCGCATTGGAGATGCGCCAGGCTGGGGCCAAACCCTAGTCCTCCATCGACTATTAGGCGACATCGCCCGCGATCTATTGAGCGACGAACAGCATATAAAGTGGTCAGAGGCTGCTGTGCTTATGATCCACGGATTGATGCCGACAAATGCTGTCAACACCCCCGCGCATTGGCCGCTCCACTCGCGCTTGGCGCCGCATGTTAGGGCTCTGCTACCACTGGACCCAGAAGCTGAAAATGTCGGCAAAGCATTGGGTTTTCTCATCAATGAGTCCGGGCTTTACCTCAGCGTGCGTGGCGATCTCAACGGAGCAATCATACTATTGCGGCGGCGGGTCGAGATTCGCGAAATCATCTATAAAGACGATCCAACAGAGATCGCCATCGCCCTTAGCAATCTTGCCGGCCACCTGGGAGAGCACGAAGCGACAAGGGATGAGGCGGAGGCTGCCTATGCCCGTGCATTGGAAATCGAGGAAGCAGTCCTAGCGCCAGACGACCCGTCACTTGCAGTCACTTTGTCCAATATTGGAGTGCTGCATTCGCGGCGAAGCGATTACGCAAAGGAAGCGGACTTTGTTTCTCGATCTGCAAACATAGTCAAGGCAGCTTATGGTATAAAATCGACACAATATGCCACCATCCTCAATAATCTTGGCGCAATCTATGGTGATTGGGCGCAGGCAATTGGCGACATCGATTTACTCCGCAAGGAGCGAGATGCGAAGGAAGAATCCACCCGGATCACCCAAGCATTGCGCGGTATGCGGCATCCCGAAACGACGGCAAGGCAAAATAACCTTGCGGTCATTTCTGCAAATGCTGGAGACGTGCTTCGCGCGTCAAATTACATGGCGCTGGCCGTGGCCATTGATTTGTCCCTTGACCAAGACAATCACCATCAAACACATCAGAGGATCGCTGACCTCATCCATCTCTGGACCGTCTCTGACCAGCCAGAAAAGGCTGACCGCCTTAAAGCTGGCGACCCCTCTGATCTAATCCCTATCGTCGTGCAGATTGAGGCGGAGCATCGGGCGTGGGTGGCGGAGGATCCTGAGAACCGTCAGTTTGGCCCGCCCTCGCCCGTCACGGGCGCCACCGAATAGCCCAAGCCTTATCTCGAAGCCTGCCGGTCAACTGCCAATGCTTCTGTGGATCGACATTTTGCCGCGCAAAAGTCTGTGGCGGGCCTCAAAGACGAAACTTCGAACGCCCTCTCGGCGTTTGCTCACGCAAAAGCCTGCCGGTCGACTGCCATATCTTCTGTGGATCGACATTTTGCTACGCAAAAGTCTTTGGCGCACCCATCAGGATTCGAACCTGAGACCTCTGCCTTCGGAGGGCAGCGCTCTATCCAGCTGAGCTATGGGTGCTGAAGTTGCGGGACACTAGCCTAAGCGGGGCGGGAGGCCAAGCGGTTTTGTCGGCCTTCTCCCGCTGTTATTCTGCTGCTGCTTGCTCCAGGCGCTCGAGCGCGTTTTGGTCCGCGCCAGATGGCAAGGGCGCAGCGGGGTCAGCGACCCAGGCGGCGATATCGGCGATCACGCTGGCGCCGGCTTTGTCGCGGAGGAGCATGTGGCGACCGTTTGGGTATACGGCTATGCGATGCGCCGGGCCATCTGCCGGACTGGGCAAGGCTTTTAAGGCCTGGAGCGTCGGCGCTTTCGGCACGAGATCATCTTTCAAGCCATACAACAGCAACAGCGGCGCATGCTGGCGCGCGGCGCTGGCCTGGGCTTCGTCCATCAAATTAACGAGGCCATGCAGCATATCGACCCGGGTGGATTTGCGAACATTCGGGTCCCGCGCCATGCGGCGGAGCTCGGCGATATTATCGGTCGGCGTCACCCGCACGCCCTCATCGGTTAGCGGATAGCCAGGGGCGATGCGCGCGAACGCGTCCAGGCTAGCGGACATAACGGTCGGCATGTGGTCCCGGCCCCATACAGCCGGGCCGACGAGGATCGCGCCCGCCGCCGCGTCCGGCGCTTCGGCCAGCGCTGTCATCGCGACAGCGCCGCCCATGCTGAGGCCCAACATATAGACAGGCGTATCCGGTGACGCTGCTTTCAGGGCCTTAGCGACAGCAATCGCATCCGCCCGCATGCGTTCGCCCCCCGCCCAACGGCCGGCATGCGGGGCTTGCCCGAAGCCGCGCTGATCATAGGCATAGAGAGCGATGCCTGCTTCCGCCAATTTCGGGCCAATGTCACGGAATGCGCCGCTGTAATCGTTAAAGCCATGCAGGCCCACAATAATCGCTTTCGGCGCGTTCTCCGGCGGCCAGAAGCGCAGCGGCAATGGCAGGCCGTCCTCAGTGATCACATACCGGCTGGTTATCTCCAAGGGGCCGGGCCGCGCACCCTCTGGCGCAAGCGTCGGCTTGGCGCAGGCTGCGAGCAGCATAAAGCCGATCATCGCGGCGGTGATTTGGCGGGCGGGGCGGGCCATCAATTCTGTCCAGTGTGATGAGGCTTGCATCAAGCGCTGTGATCGCCCTAACTCAACCCTTATGCAAGCGCCTTATTGGAACTCTCGGGAGATACAGCATGCGGTTTGAAGTGGCGGAATTATCGGGTGCGACGACAATTGTCGACGTAGATATTCAACAGGTCGTAATCGGCGGATGGACGGGCCGGGACGCAGCAGCCGTGCAGCATCATATCGACGAGTTGGCCGAAATCGGCGTTCCAGGGCCGTCAGAAACGCCGCTTTTCTACCGCGTGAGCCGCGATCTCCTGACCCAAAGCGCCGTAATCCAAACCGTTGGCGATGGCGGATCGGGCGAAGTGGAAGCGGTCGTAATCGGCACGGAAAGCGGCATGATCGTCGTCGCCGGATCCGACCATACGGATAGGGACGCCGAATCCTATTCCATCCCGCTTTCAAAGCAACTTTGCGCAAAACCCGTATCAGCCCAGGCGTGGCGGTACGAAGATGTGATCGAAGGCTGGGATGGCATCGCGCTTGAGGCAGACCAGGATCGAGACGGCGTTACGGTGGAATATCAGCGCGGCCCCCTCGCCGCCTGCCGCCGCCCGGAGGATCTGATCAAGCGGTATACGGATGGTGAGACGCTCGCTGTCGGCACAGCTCTGTTCTGCGGCACTATCCCAGTGATCGGCGGCATTGCAGGCGGCGACGCATTCACTATGCGCTTGGTTGATCCAGCCCATGATCGATCCCTCGCACACACATATCGGATCGACGTGCTGCCGATTATCACCTGAATAGATAATCGCAGATAGTGACATGCAGGCATCCAGGGGACATGCTGTCGCCTGACTGGCGGAATCGCCAGAACACATCTTTGAACATTGAGAAAGCGTGAGTGACCCATGGGTGAGAACAAGGCTGGCGAAGCGGCGAAATTGTTGATGGATGCGTGGGAATCAGGATCGCCGATCCCAGAGCTGCCCAAAAGCTGCACGCCCGCAAATGAGGCCGAAGCCATCGCAATCAATGACGCGATCATTGCGGCGAACACACATGAAATTGGCGGATGGAAGATCGGCGCCACAGGCCCTGCGCCACAGAAGGCGCTTGGCCTCAGCCAGCCGTTCATCGGCTTCATTCGCGCCGCCAACATTGATACCGGCGCCACGACCTATAACTTCGCAGATCTGAACCGCCCGATCATCGAAAGCGAATACGCCTATCGCCTGAAGGCTGACCTGCCTGCGCGCGACAAGGACTACACCCGCAGCGATATTGAGGCCGCCATTGGCTCGCTCATCATCGGCATGGAAGTGCCGTTGAGCCGGCTTGGGCCAGACCACGGCCTTGGCCCGCTTGCATTAGTGGCCGATCACGGCGGCACCGGGCGGTTTGTCATCGGCGCGGAATATGATGACTGGCAGGGCATTGATGCGATTAACCAGGATGTTGTGTTGACGTTTGACGGCGCAGAAGCTGGCCGCGGGGCGGGCGAGGCGATGTTGGGCGATCCTATCAATGCTGTCGTCTGGTTCGCCAATCATATGTCTGGCAAAGGCGTTGGCCTGAAAGCGGGCGAGTTTATCTCCACCGGCTCATGCACCGGCGTTATCCCGGCGCCCGGCCCAACTGAGGCCGTCGCAGATTTCGGCCCCGAAGGCAAAGTCGAGCTGACCCTGAAGTAAGGGCCGCCTGGAAAGTAAGGATCAATCAGATGCTGGACGAGACCCCCGATAAAAAAGCGCCGCTGACGCCGTATCGGGGGCCGACCAGCCCCTATGCGCTCAATGAAATCTTCATCCAGGACGCCTTCGCTGATGACGATGAGCGGCTATGGTGTCAAATGACGCCGTATAGCTGGTCCCGCCCGCTCTGCCTGAATGCGAGCCAGGGCTATTGGGTGCATTTGTCCAAGTTTCGGGGGGATGGCGTTGTCTCCTGCCATCGCCATCCCGCCCCCGTCCATGGTTTCATTATCAAGGGCGGTTGGCGGTATCTGGAGCATGACTGGGTCGCGACCGAAGGCTCCTACATCTTTGAACCGCCAGGCGATATTCACACACTTGTGGCGCTGCCAGAGGTCGAGGAGAGCATCACGCTGTTCCACAACACCGGCGCATTGATTTACTGCGATGTAGATGGCGCCACGACTGGTTATGCCGATGTGTTCACCCGCATCGAAGGTTACGCCAAGCATTTCGAGCAAGTTGGCCTTGGCGCTGATTACGTCAAAAACTTCATCCGCTAAGGAGCCTATCCTATGTCTGACGTTATCCTGATTGTCGGGGCCGGCCCCGGCATGGGCGCCGCCGTCGGTCGCCGCTTCGCCCGTGAAGGCTTCAAGGTGGCGCTCGCTGCCCGTAGCTTGGACAAAGTGAACGGCCTCGCAGCGGATATCGATGGCGCAAAAGGCTACGCCTGCGACGCGACGGACGAAGCCTCTGTCAAAGCCCTGTTCGACGCCGTGAAGCAGGATATGGGCGAGCCGAACATTGTGGTGTTCAACGCAAGCGGGCGGGTGCGGAAAAGCATCCTGGATATAGAAGTCGATGAGTTTGAGAAGGCCTGGCAGATAAGCTGCCTCGGCGGGTTCATTGTTGGCCGAGATGCCGCCCGGATCATGGCGCCGAAGGGCGAAGGCACGATCCTGTTCACAGGCGCCACGGCCTCTGTCAAAAGCTATGCGAATTCAGCCGGGTTCGCGGTTGGTAAGTTTGGCCTCCGGGCGCTCTCATTCTCCATGGCGCGTGAGTTCGGGCCAAAAGGCATTCACGTGGCGCATGTCGTGATCGATGGCGGCATTCGCGCAGAAGAAAGACCAGGGCGTGGCGCGGACCCGGCCAATCCAGATAAATGGCTAGAATCAGACGCAATTGCTGAGAATTATTGGGCTCTGCATGCACAGCACCGGTCTAGCTGGACGGCGGAAATTGACGTCCGCCCCTGGGTCGAGAACTTCTAAGATGAGCGGCCCCGTCACATACGCAAACACCGATGGCGTCGCGACGCTGACGATGGATGACGGCAAAGCCAATGCGCTGGCCCCGGCCATGTCCGCCGGATTAAACGCTGGGCTGGACCAAGCCGAAGCCGATGGCGCCCGTGCGGTCGTCATTCGTGGCCGCCCCGGGGTTCTTTGCGGCGGGTTCGATCTGAGGATCATCCGGGGCGATGATGAAGCCGCGCGGACCCTGATGCGCGACGCGGGCTATGGCCTACTGCAGCGCCTGTACATGCTGCCCCTGCCGCTGATCATCGCCTGCACGGGCCATAGCGTGGCGGCGGGCGGGTTGCTGTTGCTGACCGGCGACACACGGATCGGCGTGCGCGGCGATTATAGAATTGGCCTGAACGAAACCGCCATTGGTCTGTCACTGCCCATCGTTGGACTGGAATTGGCGCGGGATAGGCTGGAGGAAACGGCAGCGACGCGTGCTGTGATCCAGGCTGAATTATTTGACCCAGATGACGCCGCCAGCGTCGGATACTTGGATCAGGCCGTTGATGCGGACGCGTTAGAAACCGCCATTGATGCCGCCCTGCAATCTTTCAAAGCGCTTGATCTAACCGCCTATGCCGAAACAAAGCGGCGTTTTCGCCAGCCGACGCTGGATCGGATTGCGGCTCAAGCCTGAAACGCATTGCGGCCCGCAAGCATCGCCTACGGGCCGCAACAGTATTTGAGGTGGTCTGCGCTTACTGGAAGCTGATCGTCCTGACGGCTTCATCAATCTTGGCTTTTGGCCAAATATGCGGGAAGTCTGGCGCGCCGGACCTGTCATAAATCATCGTCGCCTGGCCCTTTTGTAGAGTGACCCGGCCACCGGCGGTTTCCACTGTGACTTCACCATCCAGCACGAGCACGCCGTAGCCGCCATCAATGGCGCCGCCCCACACAGTCGTGCCGCGTACGCCGAGCGTGCCGACCGGGGTGTTAATCGCAACATTGCCGCCAGTTTTGCCTTCAATCTTGCCGCCAACGATCAAGAATGCGCCTTGAACGACATTCAGGGTCAGCTTGCCGCCGTCCTGCGCTGGGTTGGAGCGGCCCCCCTGAAGTGGTCCACCCCTAGGGATAGTATTTATCCCGTCAGAGGAGGAT
>JAYNYG010000072.1:0-14083 GCA_038102935.1 Alphaproteobacteria bacterium
GCCCCGCGCACCGCTCCTAGCCACAGGCTGGCTATGCCTCACGAGACGCCTCATATTTTACGGACGATGCTCTAGTGTATGATTTAGCGGCCTAGTGCAAGGAGTGCTGGGCGTTCGGCGTATCGAGCGAGAACGCTGGAACGCTTACATCGAAGTTCTCGCCGCTATCCGTCGCCATCTCGTAGGCGCCGAGCATCAGGCCAGAAGATGTCTCCAGCGGGCACCCGCTCGTGTAGCTGTATTCTTCGCCGGGCTCGAGCACTGGCTGTTCGCCGACCACGCCTGCGCCGCGTACTTCCTGGACGCGACCGCGTGCGTCGATGATCTTCCAATAGCGGTTCATCAACTGCACAGGCTTGTCGCTGCAGTTTTGGATGGTGATATGGTAGGCCCATACATAGTGGCCTTCAGCCGGCCGGGAATGCTCTTCCAAATATTCCGGCACCACTGTGACCTTCAGGCCATTTGTCGTCTCTTCGTACATCAAACGATGCTCCACCCAAGTAAGGATTACCCGTCCGCAGATGGGCAGACATTATGCACGCGGTTCAAAAGAGACAAGGAGGTTAACATTCCTCTTTAGGCTTAACCCGTAGACTCAAGGCCTTGAGGGCCTTTGCGTGCATTGCGAACAATGACGACACTGGCCCCTTTAACGCGCAGCTATCGATTCTATCCGAGCTAAAGACTGGTCTAAATCGGCGAAATACTCCGCCGTTTGGGCGGTCCGGGGTCCGGCCGCCGAGCGGGCAGGCGGGCGAAGGCGTTGATTAAGGTCTGGCGGGTTTCCACTGGGTCCAAAACATCATCAATACCGAAACCGGATGCGGCCTGGGCGGCGCCGATGCGCTCCCTGGTCTCGGCGATCAATTCAGCCCGGCGCGCCGCGGGATCATCGGCGCTCTGAACGTCGCGCCGGAACGCCACATCGATAGCGCCTTCGATGGACATTGCGCAGATTTCCGCCGTTGGCCAAGCGAAGGAATAGTCGAAGCTGAAACTTCGCCCGCCGCCCATGGCGATATACCCCGCGCCAAACCCCTTACGGAGCGTGATCGAGATGCGAGGCACTGTCGCATGGGCCATTTCGTAGAGCAGCCGACCGCTTCGCCGCCCGAGGCCCGACGCCTCCGCCGTAGAGCCGATGGCGAACCCTGGCACATCTATCAGCGTGATGAGCGGCAGCCCGAAGGCATCTGCGAGCGCGACGAAGCGCGCGGCTTTTTCAGACGCCCGCGCATCCAACATACCGGCCCGGCGCTTCGGCTGGTTCGCCAGCACGGCCACAGGACGACCGTCCAGCCGGGCGAATGCCGTAACGATGTTCGCCGCATATCCTGGTTTCAGTTCGAACCGGCTGCCGCCATCGACCAGCCCGTCAATGACGTCCCGAACGTCATAGGCCTTGCGGCCGTCCGCCGGAATGACTTCTGCAAGGGCGTCTGTTGAAACTGATGGAGCGACGCCCCGTTGCATCGGCTGCGGCGCATTCGCGTTAGAGGGCAAATATGAGAGAAATCGTTGGATTGCCGCAATCGCCGCTGTTTCATCCGCCACCGCCAACTCAGCCAGGCCGTGCTTGTCGGCCTGAACAGCAGCGCCGCCCAAGCTCTCCTTATCCACTTCCTCGCCCATACCAGCTTTAACGAGAGCGGGACCAGCCATGCCCATCTGCGATTGGCCGCACACCATCACGACGAAGTCGGCCATGCTGGCGTAGTTGGTGGGGCCGGCAAATCCTGATCCCATGACCGCAACGACCATGGGCGTCCAGCCAGAATTTTGCCCGAGCAAGTGAAATACCCGTGTCCCGGCGGCGAAGTGGCGGGAGTTCTGGCCGTCTTGAATTCGGTGTCCGCCGCCCTCAACCATCATCACCAGCGGCATGCCGCCTTGGATGGCTTTCTCAATCGCCGCATTGTTCTTCAGGCTGCCTGCAATGCCCGTCGATCCGCCATGGACGGTAAAGTCATGGGCGACGAGGCTGACCGGCCGGCCCTCAACCAACGCAGTCCCCGTAATCACGCCATCCGCAGGGGCGGTAAGTTCAGCGTTCCAGGGATTGTCGTGGTGGGGTGCGGCAAGGGCGCCGGTTTCCAGGAAGCTGTCAGCATCTGCCAGCAGGCTGATCCGCGCCCTGGCGGATAATTTGCCGTCGCGCGCGCGCTTGGCCATTGCTTCAGGCCGCGCGGCATCACTGAGGGCTTGTTTCAGCTCTCGGATATCGTTGTCCGCTGACATATCAATCATGATTCCCCAAATGCGCAGGCTCCATCCAGCAAATATTGGCGCTCGCCAGTTCTATTCGCAACTACGCCGCCCCTGACGGCCATTGAGGTCGGTCAGAGGCGGCGCGATAGATCGGCGATCTGGGAACTAGAGGCCTAACCGGTTGCAGTTAAAGCTTGATCCAAATCTCGGATCAGATCATCCGCTGACTCGAGACCGACCGAAAGACGCAAGAGATCGGGGCCAATATTCAGCCGATCCTTTTCATCTTGCGGGGTTTTCGCGTGGGTTGAGGTATCTGGATGGCAAATCAAGCTTTTCGCATCGCCCAAGTTGTTTGAAATCTTGATGAGTCGAAGCGCATTCAACGCCTTGAAACATCCAGCTTTGTCCGCGTTCAGCCGGAACGAGACCAAGGCGCCAAAGCCGGACATTTGTCGCGCAGCGATTTCATGGCCTGGGCAATCGTTGCGGCCAGGGTAGATAGACTGCGCGACAGCCGGATGATCCGCCAAGAAGTCCGCGACCTTTGCCGCTGAATCTGCCTCCGCACGCACCCGAAGCTCCAGCGTTTCTAATCCTTTCACCGCAACCCAGGCATTAAACGGGCTGAGCGCCGGTCCCGTATGACGGAGGAACGGCAGCAGCTTTTCTTCAACGAAATCGGCGGATCCAAGCACCGCGCCACCCAAACTCCGACCCTGGCCGTCAATATGCTTGGTGGTGGAATAGGTCACCACATCCGCGCCAAGCTCCAATGGTTTCTGGAAAATTGGCGTGGCGAACACGTTGTCGACGACAAGGCATGCGCCCGCCCCTTTCGCCAGCTTCGCGACCGCCGCCAGATCAATGATTTCTAACGTTGGGTTAGACGGCGTTTCGAGAAACACGACCTTGGCCGGCTTCGATAACGCAGCCTCCCACGCATCCAGATCCGCGCCATCGACGAGTTCGGTCTCAATGCCATAGCGCGGCAGGATTTGCGTCGCGATTACATGGCAAGAGCTAAAGAGCGCCCGGCTCGCCACTAACCTGTCGCCAGCTGATAGCTGGCAAGCGAGTGCTGCAAACACAGCCGCCATGCCAGAACCGACGCCCATACACGCCTCAGCACCTTCTAGCAGGCGAAGGCGCTCTTCGAACATCGACACTGTCGGGTTGGCGTAACGGGAATAGACATAGCGGTCGATTTCGCCTTTGAACGCGGCCTCAGCCTCCTCCGCGCTTTCATAGACAAATCCAGACGTCATATAGATCGCCTCAGCATTTTCCATATGCGAACTGCGCAGCAGACCGCCATGAACGGCTGCAGATTGAGCGGAAATATTATCGGGAAGGTCTTGATAGTCTGGCATCGTCTCATTCTCCAAGTTCATTGAACGGTTGGAGGCTGAGACCCTCACGTGAGGATGTTTGCCAATGCAGCGGTCACGGAAATGCCCCGGAAACGCCACGCCAACCTCTTTAGCGATATGTTTAACGTGGCTCGCAAGCTGGTCGCTCAAATCACCACGAGCGTGGACAATCGGGACTTCGGGCACATATGTCAAGCATAGCATTGGCGTTCCTGGCAGAGGCGCCCTATCCTAGGTTTAAGCAGCCGGATGAGTTGAGCGTGATATCCGGAAAGATTTGGAGTTGTATTTCTCGTGGAGCAGGACAATCGCCGCCGCGATAACCATAGGCGTCACGGCCCGCCGCCTGCTTTCGCAGCCCTCGACCTCGGCACGAACAATTGCCGCTTGCTGGTCGCCCGCCCGAATGGCGCAGGCTTCACGGTGATCGATTCCTTTTCGCGCATCATCCGTCTCGGCGAAGGCATCAACGAGACGGGACGCCTGTCTGAGCCTGCCATCGAACGCGCGATCAACGCCTTGCGCGTTTGTGTCAGCAAGCTCCGCCGCTGGCGCGTGCGCTATGGCCGCTATGTCGCGACAGAAGCCTGCCGCAAAGCCAGTAATTGTGTCGAATTCCTGGATCGCGCAGCCTATGAAGCCGATGTCCGCCTTGAAATTATTGACGCTGGTGAGGAGGCCGCTCTTGCGGCCAGAGGTTGCGGCCCCTTGCTGACGGCGAAACGCCAGCACGCCATTGTTTTCGATATCGGCGGCGGATCGACCGAGGTCATTTGGCTTGAGACGCCGCCCGGCGGCCCTATCCGCTTTATTGATAGCATTTCTATGCCGATGGGCGTCGTCACCATGGCGGACAGGTTGCGTGGCCGCGAAATCACGCCAGAGCTGTATGAAAGCCTGAAACTAGACGCCCGCGCCCCCTTGGCTGCGTTCAATGAAACGCATGGCATCTCTGCCCGCATTCGCGCTGGCCGCGTCCAGATGCTGGGCGCGTCCGGCACTGTCACGACCGTCGCTGGCATCCACAAACGCTTGCCGCGCTATCGGCGAGATGTGGTGGACGGCACGCTGATGGATTTCGCAGAAATCGATGCCGTGACGGAGCATTTATTCGCCATTGGCCCCGAAGGCCGCAGCGCCAACGCCTGCGTCGGCCCTGAGCGCGCAGACCTGGTGCTGCCCGGCTGCGCAATCCTGGATGCAATCCGCGATGAATGGCCGGTTGGTCGCCTCCGCGTGGCCGATAGGGGTGTCCGCGAAGGCATTCTCCTCTCCCTGATGCAAGATGGCAGAAGGGCATAGCTATGGCGAAGAAACCGGGCCGGGGCGGCAAATCTGGCAAACCCAAAGGCAATTCCGGACGCGGCGACGGCGCACGGATGATGGCGACGCGCGTTAAGACCGCGAGCGGTCGTAAAGTCGGCTCAACACTGTGGCTGCAACGGCAATTGAACGACCCCTACGTGCTGAAAGCCCAGGCTGACGGATACCGTAGCCGCGCCGCCTATAAACTGGTCGAATTGGATAACCGTTTCGGCTTCCTGAAGCCCGGCGCGCGCATCGCTGATTTGGGCGCTGCCCCCGGCGGATGGACCCAGGTAGCAGCCCAACGCACAGGTGCGGTTAAAGGCAAATCTCCGCCGATCATCGGCATGGACATCCAGGCGATGGACCCGATCGACGGCGCGGAGCTGATGCAGCTCGATATCTTCGCCGAAGACGCCATTCCGCTGATCGAAGCGGCGCTCGGCGGCAAGGCGGATATCGTGCTGTCCGATATGGCGCCCGCAACCACTGGCCATAAAAACACCGATCAGATCAGGATCGCCGGACTCGCGGAGGCGGCCTATGACGTCGCCCGACAATTGCTGACAGTTGGCGGCGTATTTATCGTCAAGGTGTTCCAAGGCGGCGCGCCGCCGGAACTTCTGGCGGAACTTAAGCGCGATTTCCGTGAAGTTCGCCACGTTAAGCCACCCGCTAGCCGCCAGGGCTCGCCGGAGATGTATCTGGTCGCGACCGGGTATCGTGGCTAGATGCTGAAGCTACTGAAAGGCGCCTGGTCTGCTCCACATAAAAAGACGCCGTTCCCGCCCGTCCGCCGCCTGATCACAGATTTGATGTATGAGGCCAAGCGCAAACACAACATCTACGAGATGTTTCAAGCCGACATCACAGACTTTATGGCGTGGCGGGCGTCTGCAGGTGATGCTGGCTGCTCGATCACGACCTATGTTCTGACGTGCTTCGCACATGCCGTGCAAAAACAACCAGACATGCAAGCGTACCGAAGCGCTTTCGGCGGAAGTCTGATCACATTTGACGCCGTGGACGTTAGCTACACTGTTGAGAAATCAATAGAGGGCCAGCCGGTCGCCTGGGCATACATGATCCGGGACGCTGGCCGAAAACCGCTTATGGACGTTGAGGCCGCTCTGCAACGGGCCAAAACTGCGCCGCTCGAAGGATCGGCCGGCTGGGCCCGCGCCATCCGTTTGGCGCGGCTGCCGCGGCTTATCCGGCGGCTATTCTGGCTCGGCCCGCGCTACAGCCCGTTCTTGATGAAGCGGCATCTGGGCAGCGTCGGCGTTACGTCTGTCGGCATGTTCAGCAAAGGCGGTTTGTCATTGCTGCCGCTCTCACCGCTCACGTTGACGCTTTCAATTGGCGCCATTGAGCAAAAATTAGAGCAGCGGGACGGTGAAATCATTGAACGCCAGGTGATTTCACTCTGCCTGATCGCCGACCATGACATCATTGACGGCGCGCCCTTGGCCCGCTTCGCCGAAGCGTTGCGCGGAAAGATCAGCGCCCCAGATGTGTTGATTGGCGGCGAAAGCGTTTCTCAGCGCTGATGTTCCTCCAGCAATTCTACAACCCGCTCCAAATGTTCAGCTTGTAGCGGTTTGTGGATGTATTCCTTCACGACAGGAAATTGGCGTGCGCGCTCTTCATCATCGGGGTTCATGGATGTTGTCAGCATAACGACCACGATCTTGGCGAAACGATCGCCAAGCTCTGCCGTCGCAGCCTCTAGGAATTCAAAGCCGGTCATGCGCGGCATGTTGATATCCAGGAAGATCACATCAATTTCTGGCCGGTTTGGCTGGCGCATGTAATCCAGCGCTTCCGTAGCGTAACGAAAGCTCATGAGCGACTGCACAAGGCCAGATTCATCAATCACCATTTTGTAGAGGATCTGATCGACCTGTTCGTCATCAATCAGAAGCGCCACGCTGATCGGCGGGTTCTGAGCGTCAGAATGCTTGTTCATCGCGCGGTCCTAATCTGCCTAACTGGCAATTCCACAGTGAATACTGATCCCACATCAGGCGTTGACACAACTTTAATACTGCCGCCGTGATTTGACGCGATAAGCCTGCACAAAGCGAGACCCAGCCCAGCGCCCGCAAATTCATCATGCAAATGCAACCTCGTGAACATGGCAAACACGCGATCCTGCATGTCTTGCGGAATACCCACACCGTTATCTTGGACCGATAACGCAATGTTGCCTTTCGCGTTCCGGGCGCTCGCCGAAATCCGAATTTCCGGAGGAACGCCATCACGATTGAATTTAAGGGCGTTGCTGACCAGGTTCTGAAGCAGGGCGCACATTTGCATAGCGTCGGCTTCGATCTCTGGCAACGATTCGATGATGACCTCGGCGTCCGTGGCTTCAATATCACCGGCAAGGGTTTGAACGACGCCATCCGCGGCATCATTAAGGTAAATTTTTTGAAACGTGGTCTCAGCCCCGACGACGCGCGTGTATTCCAGCACATCATCTACGAGAACCCGCATCCGATCGATGGTTTGCAGGCTAATATTCATGAGCTGGCGCTGCGGCGTTTGACGATCAACAGGCACCATCATCGAAAGGCGGTTCAGCAGGGAATATAATGTGTTCGCCGGGGCCTTCATGTCATGGGCGATCGAATAGGCGAAGGTGCGCAGCTCCTCATTCGCCGCATCTGCTGACTCACGCCCAGCTTCCGCCAGCTCTTCCATCTGCCTAACCGCCGTCAGGTCATTATGCGCGCCCAGCATGCGGATTGGCTTCCCCGCATCATCCCTGATAGCGATGCCACGGCAGCGCACCCACACAGTCGATCCATCAGCATGCCGGTAGCGCACGATCTGATCATAGGCGTGGTTTGGGTCCGCACAGTGCTTTTCAAAATTCTCCAGCGCGACGGCCAGGTCATCCGCAAAGATAAGGTCCTGCCATTCGCTTGGGTCGTGGGCCTTTGTTGCCGGGTCGATGCCAAGGAGAGCCCACATTTCTGGGCTCATCCACTCATTGTCAGGCGCTTCGAGATCCCAGTACCAAACGCCGTCGAGCGAACCGCGCTGCAAAAATTCCCACATGGCCGCGTCTTGCTGCACGAGCGTTTAAAGCTCCGCCTCAAGATAATGCTTTTCAGCCATTACGCCCCCTACCCAAAAACTAGAAACCGCTTCTATAGTTTACTATGGCACAAATAGCGGCGGGAGTGGTTTATGGATTTTGACTATATAATTGTGGGGGGCGGGTCTGCAGGATCTACACTCGCCAACCGCCTCTCCGCCCGGAGTTCCAACAAAGTTTTGCTGCTGGAAGCTGGCGAAGATACGCCGCCGGGCGCTGAGCCAGACGAGATATTGGACAGCTATCCCGGCCGCGCCTATCTGAACAGCCGCTTCATCTGGGATGATCTGAAAGTCACGACCGAAAACATCTCCCATAACCAGCCGGACGCGCCGAAGCCGCCGCTAAGGAAATATGAGCAAGCGCGGGTATTGGGCGGCGGGTCCTCCATCAACGGGCAGATGGCCAATCGCGGCGCGCCGACGGATTTCGATGAATGGGAAGCGCGCGGCGCCAAAGGCTGGAACTGGGACAGCGTGCTGCCCTTCTTCAAGAAGATTGAGCGCGACCTGGATATCGACAACGAATGGCACGGCCAGGACGGGCATATCCCCGTCCGCCGCATTATGCCGAAGGACTGGAGCGGGCTTGGCAAAGCCGCAGGCGAAGCCTTCGCCGCCCAAGGCTTCGACTATATCGATGACCAGAACGGCGAATTCCGGGATGGCTATTTCCCGATCACCATCTCCAACGCCAATGACCAACGCGTTTCCGCCGCGATCGGCTATCTGAACGCTGATGTGCGCAAGCGCCCGAACTTGACGCTCTCTACCCAAACATCCGTCACGGAACTGTTGTTTGAGGGCAAGCGCTGCGTTGGCGTCTCCGCCCGCGTGAATGGCAAAGCGCAGGAATTCAGGGGCCGGGAGATCATTCTATCATCGGGCGCTGTGCATTCGCCGGCCCATCTGCTGCGCGCCGGCATTGGCCCTGAAGGGCATCTTCGGGATATGGGCATAGAGGTTCGCCATAATCTGCCGGGCGTCGGCAATCAGTTGATGGACCATCCCTCGATCGCGCTCGCCAGCTTCATCAAGCCGGGCTTCCGGCGGGATAAGGCGGGGTCCAGAAGGCATCTGGTCGTTGGGCTCCGCTATACGTCCTCTACGCCGGGCGTACCGAAAGGGGATATGTTCGTCGCCGTCGCCCATAAATCCGGCTGGCATGCGGTGGGGGAGCAGATCGCGTCCAAGATCCTGTTCGTCAATAAAACCTATTCAGAAACGGGCTATGTCCGCCTGAATTCCAAGCATTGGCAGGAAGAGCCGGAGGTCGCGTTCAACCTGCTCTCCGATAGCCGCGACTTGGAGCGTTTGAAAGAGGGCGCGCGCATGATGGCGACGGCCTATGCCTCCGAAGCCCTGAGCCGCGTCACGTCAGACCCGTTCCCGGCAAGCTGGGGCGATAAAGTCCGCCAGATCAGCGCCGTCACCGCCAAGAACAAGTTCATGACAGACATCGCCGCCAAGGTGATGGACGGCCCCGGCCCGCTCCGTCGCTGGTTCATGAATACCTTCGTCACAGACGGCCTGACCATGCAGGACATCCTGACCGACGAGGAAAAAATGGAAGGCTTCATCAAGCAGACGGCAGTCGGCGTATGGCATGCCTCCTGCTCCTGCCGCATGGGCGCGGACGATGACCCGATGGCCGTGACGGACAACCAGGGCCGCGTGCGCGGCATGGAAGGCCTCCGCGTCTGCGACGCCTCCATTTTCCCTGTCGTCCCCTGCGCCAACACCAACTTCCCAACCATCATGTGCGCGGAGAAAATTGCGGACGCTATTCTGGAAGGTTCCCCCGCTTAATCCAGACGCGTGCGCCGCCTGGACCAGCGACTGCAGATGACCGAGCGCCCTTCGGCAGGCGTAGCCAGGATTGCGGGGCGAAGGCTTCATCTGCCTCCCTGAACCCGCCGTCCAGAACCAGCACTTCCATACCGTCTGGCGCATCTAGGCTGACATCTGCTCCAGCGGCCCAACGTTCGAGCCGAACGTCCTCACGGGCGTCGGCGAACAACGGCATCATTTCAACGCCCGCGCGAGCGTCGTCCGTTGTATACGGCATCTCCGTCGTATCGACGCGGACCTGGGTTCGGTCCGCCATATCGAACTGCCAGAGTTTCACAAAGATTGTACAGCCCGGCGCTGAGCCCGGCGTGTGGCTCGATTCCGGTGGGTTGCGAATATAGCTGCCCGCCGGAAAGTCCCCATGCTCATCCTGAAACACACCTTCCAGCACGATGAACTCCTCACCACCCGTATGGACATGGGGCGAGAATTGGCTATTCGGCGCATAGCGAACGATCGTCGTCGCACGGGCGACTTCATCGCCGATCCGGTCGAGCATCCGGCGATCCACGCCCGGCATTGGGGAAGCGACCCAGTCAATCTGAGCGCCGTGCATGGCTGCGCGTTTCGTGAAATCTGCGTTCAGTTCCATAGCCAATTCCTCTTCATGCTCTAGCCGGTAACGCTCGGACGGGCGGCGACCCGGGCGCGCCAAGCCAACAGATTAGTATGCTCCGCCGGAATTGCGATCTCCGCAAAATCAGCGAACCCTAATCCAGCGAAGGCTGTTATATCCGCCATGGTGAAATCATTCCCTGCAAGATAGGGCTGATCCGCCAATACGTCATTCAAATAGGCCATCCCGGCAATGGCGCGGTTTCTTTGATGCTCGCCCCATTCTGCGCATTGGTAGGTTTCGATTTCAGGACCAAGGCCTGGCGTCGCATGATGAAAATACGCGCCGACGGCGTCTAGCAGGCCAGCTTCAGCGCGACGCTGCATCATATGAACCACGGCGCGCTGCTGTGGCGTCTTTCCGGTTAGCTCCGGCTCTCCATTGATATGATCCAGGTATTCTGTGATCGCCGTGCATTCCGCAATAACCGCACCGTCCTCTAGCTCCAGCGCAGGCACCGCGCCGGATGGATTCTTCGCAAGGTATGCAGGCTGCTTATGTTCGCCGCCCGGCACATCGACACTGACAAACTCAACCTGATCCGTAAGTCCTTTTTCCGCCAAAGCAATGCGGATGCGGGCCGGGTTCGGGAAGCCGTTATATTCGTAGACTTTCATCATTATCTCCATCTATCTATCAGTTGATAGACAAAACATGATGCTTGCGTTTGAGAATGTCAAGCCTATCTATTGATAGATACAAATCACGAAGCCGCGAGCGATCTAAGATATGACAGACACACGGGAGGTTTTGCTGGATGCCGCCGAAGATGCGGTGCGGCTGCGCGGCTATCACGCCGTAAGCTTCCGTGAATTGGCGGATACGCTCGGCATAAAGAGCTCAAGCGTGCACTATTATTTTCGCCAAAAAGAAGACTTAGGGCTGGCGCTGGTCGAACGCTATGAGGCCCGCTTCTTCGCCGCTGTCGATGCCGCGGCCGCTAACGCCAAAACTCCTGACCAACGCGTCAAAGCCTTTGGCACAGTGTACCGGTCCGCATTGCAGCAATCGGACCGAATTTGTCTTTGCGGCATGCTTGGTGCGGAAAGCGCAGGCCTGCCGCCCGCATTAGCGAAATCGGTCGCTAATTTTTTCCAGCGCAATATTGACTGGCTGGCGGATGCGCTGCCGCCAGAGATCACGCCTGCCGCTCGGCAGAAAAAAGCTCGCCACGCGGTCGCGGCATTACAAGGAGCGATGATGCTCGCCGCCAGCTTGGACGACCACAAGGTTTTCGATAGCGCGCTCCAGGATTTGCAGCAAACTTTGACTGCTTGAGCCGCGCGTCAGGCTTGCCGCCGGCCCCAACGCACCTTCCGCCATGCCAATTCATGGAGGAGATAGCAGACGAAACCAACGCTCACTGATACAAGCGCCAGCGCGCCGCCCGCAGTAAACGACCCGGTGAATAGATAGCCGATGAGCGTCATCGTGATGAGGCCAGAAATCTGCCAGGTCAAAGACTTCGTCAAAAGCCGTGCGCCCGTATCCATCATCGTGCCTCCCCACATAAATTCAGGTCTGACCTGCGGTTTATGCCTTGAAGCAGAATGACGGAATTCTGTGTTTTCGCTGCTTATTCTCCTGTATGGTGTTTTTTATCTGCACTGGAGATAAAAATGGACAAACGCATCCGCGCAGCGATTTTCCGCGACAGGCTGGGCGAGGCAATGCGCTTGCGTGAAGTCTCCCGCAGCAAACTTGCGCGGGATACCGCCGTGGACCGCTCGACAATCGGCCAACTCCTTAAGGAAGACGCGCCGCGCCTGCCGAACGCCCAATTGGCGGCGGATGCGGCGGAAGCGCTCGGCGTCAGCACAGATTGGCTGCTTGGCCTGACCAATCGTCCCGAACGCCCCGGCGATATCGTCGCCTCCGCCATGGCCGTCAGCCCGGCGGAGCGGAGTTCGGCAGACGCCCAGTTGCTCGGTTGGCATCAAGAGGCTGCGGGCTACAAAATCCGCCATGTTCCAGCCACCCTCCCGGACATCCTAAAGTCCGAGCGAATGCTGGCCTGGGAATACGCGTCCGTTCGCGGCCAGAACCCTGACCCTGCGATCCTGGCGCTCCATGAACAACTGGCCTGGCTGAAATCCGGCGTATCGGATTACGAGATTGCGCTCCCCATCCACGAACTCCGCGCCTGCGCCTCTGGGACAGCATATTATGAGGGCCTACCGCAGGACATCCGCCGGGAACAGTTGGCGCTGATCGCCAATTTCTGCCGGGAGCTTTACCCGCGCCTGCGCCTGTTTCTGTTCGATGCCCACACGGTTTTCAGCGCGCCGACGACCGTTTTCGGCCCCAACCTGGCTGTCATCTATATCGGACAGTTCTACCTGGCCTTCCGCGAGGCCGCCCGCATCCGCGCCCTCATTGACCATTTCGACTGGCTCGTCCGTGAAGCCGCCATAGACGCCCGCAACGCCGCGGACTTCGTCGATGGTCTGGCGAGCAAATAACGACGCAAGAAAGGATCTCCTATGAAACCTTATCAGACTGGCCTGCTGCATCATGATCCAGGTAAGGCCTATCCAGGCTTCACGCTGATAGCGCCGATGGCTCATGAGCAGATTTTTCTCGTCAGCAATGCGGGCGAGCCGGTCCACTGGTGGACCTTGCCCGGCAAGCTTGGCTCAAAAGCGTATCTGCTGCCAAACGGGAACCTGCTGTGCTCGGTCTTCACCCATGACGGCGCGCCGCTGCCCGGCGCAATCGGCATTCCGGGCGCGCTCGGCGGGCGCATGCTTGAGCTTGACTGGTCAGGCTCCATCGCCTGGGAGCATACCGATCCCAACCAGCATCACGACCTCTGCCGGTTAGAAAACGGCCATACGCTTTACCTCGCCCGCGAAGAAATGACGGCGGCGGAGGCGGAGCGTGTTGCCGGCGGTCTGCCCGGCACAGGCCTGCACCAGCCCACCCTCCAGGGTAAAATGTTCGCGGACGTGGTGCGTGAGGTCACGCCAGACGGCGAACTGGCATGGGAATGGCGCTTTAAGGACATTGATGCTGGCATGTTTTCGCTGGCGCCCGACTGTCATCGCGGCGAGTGGGCCCACGCCAATTCCATCGCAGAGACGCCGGATGGGAATATCCTCGTCAGCTTCCGCCACCTCGACACGATCATGGTTGTTAAAAAGGCCGCCGGAGAAATCATCTGGTCGATGACCGATCCTGGCTGGGGGCATCAACACAACGCCGAAATGCTTCCCAACGGCAATATCACACTGTTCGCCAACGGCATGAACAACCTGCTGCAGCCCCTGCATTCAAGGGCCGTAGAAATTGACCCCGCTAGCAAAGAGATGGTCTGGCAATATATCGACCCTCAGCGCTGGACCTTCTTCAGCCCTGTGATGGGCGGCGTCCAGCGGCTAGCCAATGGGAACACGCTGATTTCTGAATCCCTGAACGGCCGGGTTTTCGAAGTAACACCGGATGGCGAGATGGCATGGGACTATATCTGCCCGGAATTCGCCCATGTCCCTGTCCTGCAAGGCCAGGGCAACGCCCTATTCCGCGCCTACCGTTACGCCCCTGATTCCCCTGAAATCGCGGGTCGCCTAGAGCATCGTCCGTAAACTATGAGGCGTCTCGCCGCCCTGAGCGCGTCTTCGGC
>JAYNYG010000073.1:0-7718 GCA_038102935.1 Alphaproteobacteria bacterium
GTCCCCCCATCAGTGCTGCCTGATCACATAAAAAGAGCGACCGCACGTGTTGGTCAGGGAGGATCGTCATGAACGACCCTCTTTTACGTACTCCGTGTGGCTAAACAGTGGCGCACGTATGACGCCTCGTAGGCAGCGGCACGTATCATCCAGCAAAGGATATGACTGCGCACCAAACTGTAGAACAGTTGGGGGACTTTGACCGAGTGGGGCTACGTGCTAAGTTATTGATATTACTTGAGGTGAATTTGGTTTGGCTCATCAGTGAGGAGTTCGTACTCCCACTCTCCTCCGCCAACGGCGTTCGCAAAGCAAACGACGGAAGCCCCGATATCTCGCAGTAGCCCGGCAGGCTTTTGCAACGCAAACGCCGAGAGGGCGCACGCCTTCTCCACCCCCATTCGCCTACGATCCCAAATTTATCACCCGGATATCAACGGGTCCGCCTGCAATTTCCGTCTGCCCTGGCTCAGCCACAACGCCAGCTGGCAAATGCACCCCCTTCTCGAACGCATCATTCGTCATGAGAACCTGGTCCGCCTTCGCCAGATCCTCGCCGAGCTTGGAGGCGCGGTTTACGGCGTGGCCATAATAATCCGTCTCATCGACCAACAGATACCAGCCCCAATCGATCCCAATGGAAATGTGAATGTCGTAATCGTCTGACGTTTCGTTGTTCAAGACGGTGAAGTGCTGGTGCATCAGGAGGGCCGCCTGCACCGCGTCATCCACTGTTGTGAAGCGGGCGAAGCAGTTGTCGGCTTCAAACTTCACAAGCTCGCCATTGGTGCGCCGGATAATCGCCTTCGCGGCAACCTGCATGCGACGGACCATGGAGAGATAATGGAGTGCGCCAAACTCTGCCGTTAGCCTGGAAAAACCGGTCATGTCGAGCACAAAGACAGCGCCCTCCAAGCCATAGTCTTTCCATACGGCAGCCTCTATTGCTTCCCGGCCTGGGCGGTCCCAGGCATAAGCGTAGGCCTGCAGCCAGTCATTGAAATCTTCATTGCTAGACATCGCGCTCTCCCAGTTATCAGGAGAGGCTAGTGCATTCTGATCATACGCAAAACAGGCGCCTGTCACACTCCGGCCAGACGCAACGGTGTCTTTCTATGGCGCAAGCGCTACTGCAGGCGGCGGCGCATCACTGAGCATTGGAGTTTGATGATTGCGCGCATCCCGTAAGCGCTGCCCGATCTCAGCTTTCAACACCAATCGGCGCTTATGCGCTTGATGCAGATGATCCCCATCCGACTCCTGCCCGGTATGCAAAAGCACATCTACTTCGTGGCATACCGCCAAATAGTCATCGGCCAGCTTCGAAAAATACAAACTGGCGCGCGCCATAAGCCGCGCCTCGTCGCCCAATCCCGGAAAATCCTGCTCCAGCTTCTGATGCATGCTTGCAATCAATGTCATTATCCTTCTGCGGTGAATACAGAGGACTATACGGCGTTCGAAGGAAGCTGGATTTCCTGGAAAACGCAGTATCTGCAACGACTAAGGCGTAATCCTTATTACAGGGATGCGTACATCCGACCGGCGTTTAACGCATTGAAGGGGTCGAACGTTCGTTTCAGGCCTTTGGTGAGCTGCAGCACCGGTGCGGACAGCGGCTCGAATACATCGACTGCCGCCCGCACGCTCTGCGTCGTTCGCATCAACGTACCATGCCCGCCCTGAGATCGGACCAGAGGTCGTATCACGTCAGCGCCTGCATTCGCAGCGTCTGGCGCCACTGCGAGCCAGATCAATCCGCCGGCCCAATCGTAGAATGCGTCCGCTTCAAGTGATTTCTGGATATCAGCCACAAGGCTTGGTCCCAGCGTTGGCGCAGTCGATATGCGCCAGAGCGCGCGCGGGTCCGGTGCTTGGAACGGCGCCACATCGCGAACGGATTCCCAGAAAGCAGCTGAAGGCTCTGGCTCGAGGGTGGTCAGTTCAACCCCATCCGGCAGGAATGCGCGAATGGCTTTGTTTCGGTAATCGAGCGAGTCTGGAAATCCTTCAAGGCGAAGCCCAGTCACAGATTGTCCATTCGCACCCGGCAATGAAGCGGCTGCACCTGCTGGCAGATATGCAGCGCTCACCGGCTCAAACGGACTTTTAAGCGCTGCGGACATCATGGCTTGCGCCGCCTGATCACTCAGACCATGCGCTAGCAACGTCACCTCGGTATTGGCGAAGGGCAGCACTTTGAACGTCACTTCTGTGATGGCGCCAAGCGTGCCGAAAGCGCCGGTTGTCAGCTTGCAGAGGTCATAGCCGGTGACGTTCTTCATCACCCGGCCGCCGCCTTTCAACGCTTGACCTTGCCCATCAACAAATCCCACGCCCACGACATAGTCCCGCACCGCGCCGACAGAGACCCTGGCGGGGCCAGATAGCCCCGCCGCGACGATGCCGCCAACGGTGGCGGGGCCAGCGGCATCGCCATAGAGGCCCGTCAGATCCGGCGGATCAAACGGCAGCCGCTGGCGTTTTTCCGCCAGCGCCGCCCGAGCGTCGGCCAATGTCTCACCCGCCCGGAACGTCGCATAGAGCTCCGACGGGCTGTACTCAACGACGCCTGTGAGCCCGTTCAGCTTCAACGTGCGCTCCGATTGCGCCGGGCGGCCAAGGCCAGCGAGGCCGCCGCCGCCTTCGATCGACAATGGCGCACGGTCCCGCACAGCATCCCGGATCGCATCTTGAACGCCTGCTACGTCACCAGGCCGCAGAACGTCGCCGCTCATTCCGCAGCCTCCATCTGGATGGGGCTGATGATCGGGCCGCCGAGGCCAGGATTGTCGACCAACGGGAAGACCTTATGCGGGTTCATCAAGTATTTCGGGTCAAACACGCGTTTCATGCGGCGCTGCAGGTCCAGTTCTTCCGGCGTGAATTGCTCCACCATCAGGTCGCGCTTTTCAACGCCGACGCCGTGCTCGCCGGTCAGACAGCCGCCAAGCTCAACACATAATTTCAAGAGATCGCCGCCGCATTCCTCCGCGCGTTCGGTCTCGCCCGGTTCATTGGCGTTGTAGAGGATCAGCGGATGCAGGTTGCCGTCGCCCGCATGGAAGATATTCGCGACCTGAAAGCCGTAGCTGTCGCAAATGGCGCTGATCCGGTCGAGCGCTTCTGGCAGCTTGCCGGTTGGGATTGTGCCGTCCATGCAGAAGTAGTCCGGCGAAATGCGGCCAATGGCGCCGAAGGCGGATTTCCGGCCCTTCCAGATCGCCAGACTCTCCGCCGCTGATTTCGCGACCCGCTCATAGGCTGGGTTGAAATCCGCCGCAATTTTTTGGATGCGGCCAAGCATGGTGTCGATCTCGTCGTTGGAGCCTTCAACTTCGATGATCAGCAGCGCTTCTACATCCAAGGGGTAGCCTGCGTGGGCAAAGCGTTCCGTCGCGTGGATGGCCGGCTTGTCCATAAACTCAATGGCGACAGGGATGATGCCGGACGAAATAATCGCATCCACGCATTCGCCCGCAACAGCACTCGTTTCAAAGCCATAGAGAATGGGTCGGGCGCCCTCTGGCGAGCGGAGAATGCGCAACGTCGCCTCTGTCACCATGCCGAGCGTGCCTTCGGAGCCGGTGATGAGGCCCAGCAGGTCCAGCCCACCTGCATCCAAATGCTTGCCGCCAAGGCGCAGGATTTCGCCCTCCATGGTCACCAGCTCAACGCCCATGAGATTGTTGGAGGTAACGCCATATTTCAGGCAATGCGCGCCGCCGGAATTCATGCCGATATTGCCCGCAATCGTGCAGGCAAGCTGGGAAGACGGATCCGGCGCATAGAAGAATTTGTCGGGGCTAACGATATCCGTGACGCCAAGATTAGTGACGCCCGGCTGCAAGGTGATGGTTCGGTTGTCATAATCGACATCCAGAATATCGACCATCTTGGAAACGCCGATGACAATCGCATCCGCCATCGGCAGCGCGCCGCCGGCCAGAGATGTGCCAGCCCCCCGCGCCACGACCTTCACACCCCGCTCATGGCAGTATTTCATAACGGCAGCGACTTCCGCGGTCGTCTCCGGCAGCACGACGCCCAGCGGCGTCTGCTTATAGGCCGTCAGAGCGTCTGTCTCATAAGGCTTGATCTCATCCGGATGATCAATCACCCCATCGGCAGCGGCGATCAGCCCCCGCAAATCTTGCAGAATGTCATCCCGCGCGGCTAAGATCCCCGCATCCGGTTCCGGTAAAGCCACCATCTCTCATTCTCCCCTGCCACACGCACGCCACGCACATCATAGCAGGTATTGCGGTGGGAAGGTCCGGTCAATCCATGGCGCCGCTGGGTGGAAAAGAGAAAGCGGATTACCCTTGAGCGAGCCTTGTTAGGCAGCGCTCTACGGCAACAATCGTTTTTTGATCTGCAATGTAAGCTTGGAAACTCATACCTTCGGTGTAAGCAAAAATCCGTTCGATATTCTCCGCAATGTCCGCATATCTGAGATGTGGATTGCTAGAAGGCATGAATGGCTTCTTTTTCAAATTCAGCCTTCACGGCCTGCCGCATGGTATCGACGTCCGCTACATCTACGCTGCATTCCATGATTTCAGACAGGCGGCGTCTAAGGTCTTCTCGCAGGCTGGCATAGGTAAAGCCATCGACGGCAGACCCCGGTGTGAACTGAACCGCGATATCCAAATCAGACCCAGAAGTAGCCGTGCCCCGTGCTGCTGATCCAAACACCGAAGCATGGACGACGCTATGCGCCGCAAGCGCAATACGGTACGCGATCAACCGGTTCAGAACGTCTTCAAGCGATAAGGGCACGGACTTTTCTCTCTGGGTTTGAACAGCGAACATAACAGAAGTAGATGGTGAAGGCATAAGAATGAACATTTGGCGTTGGCGTCCCTGTGTTAACTCCCGCTCACATGCTCAATAAACACCTCAATATCCGCCTCCGAATACCCAAGAAGTTTGCCAATTTCCCGGCAATCATTTGCCGCCTCTTCGCACCAAGTGTCATACCTTTTTCTGAGAAGCTCATATGCAGGTTCTATCCGCCATTCTTCTCCAGGCAGTGCATAGAATTCGTGGCGGAGGGTGCGGCCGTCTGGAAGCAGCTCATTAAAGACCGTCATGATTATCTCGCCGGCGGCGACGTGCGGAGCGAATGCTGCTGTTGGGAGAACCGTATCTGGGCCAGGGAGGTCTGAGAACATTGCGAGAGGTTTTTCTCCCGCGAGCATCAGTTCCAGTTCTTTGTCATTATGAGGGCCGACGCCTTCGGGCAGTTCCGGCAAGTCATCAGGCATTTGTGAAAGCTCTGTACATCTCACTCAGTACTTTCCCCACCGCTGCTGGCTCAAACGCCGCCATCACATACTTATCTGGCCGCACTAGCATCAACGCGTCGCGATGTGCGCGGAGGGGGCGGTAGGTCTCGGGGTCCGTCGTCCAAGCGTCATCAGGCAAGAATACAGCCTGAATTGAGACCGGCCACTCACTCAAATCCGCGCTCTCCAGCCATGCGCGGCATTCGGCGGTTTGGGCGATGAGGGCGAAGCCGGGGCCGAGTTGGTCGTCTAGCCAGCTATCCGCCAACTTCGGGTTGGGGAGCATGGCGCCGATGAGGCTGGCGGGCGGTTCGTCTGGCGCGCCCATGCCGAAGAACAGGCCTTGGGCATAGCGCGGCTTCGGTTTGAAGCGCATGCCGATGATGAAGTCGCGCGTCTCTGGGAAGCGTTCTAGGCCCAGCATCAATGCGTCCCGGAATAGCGCTTTGCCTTGGCCGACGGGCATCACCACTTCGCCCATGGCGACGGCCAGTTGCACCATGGCCTTGGCGGGCGCGAGCCGTTCGGCTTGATAGCTTTCCAGGATCGCTGGATCAGCGCCCTCAGCGACCAGCACCGCCTTCCAAGCCAGGTTATGCGCATCACGGATGCCGGAATTCATGCCCTGGCCGGCGAAGGGCGGCGTTAGATGGGCGGCGTCTCCCGCAAGCCATACGCGGCCTTCGCCCCAGCGTTCGGCGATCCGCGCCTCGAACCGGTAGACCACAGCGCGCATGATGTCCTCTGCCGCCAGTGGACGGATCGGCGCAAGCAATGCCTGTAGGATCTCAAACTTCAGCATCTCCTCTGCCGTCTCACCCGGCAGCAGCATGAATTCGTAGCGCCTGCCGCCGAATGTCGTCGGTATCGAGACCCAGGGCCGGGCGGGGTCACAGAAGAATTTGGAAACGGTTTCCTGGTCGTCATCCCGGTGCAGATCCATGACGATCCAGTCTTGCGGATAGGCCTCCCCGGGCATCTGGATGCCAAGCGCGTCCCGTGTCTGGCTACGCGCGCCCTCAGCAGCAATCATCAAAGATGCGCGGACGGTCTTGCCGGACACCATTGCCGTGACGCCATCTGCATCTTGCACAAATCCGGACATTTCAGCGCCGTCAACTAGCACCACGTGATCGAAGCGCGCGAGGCCATCCCGCAGGACACGCTCAAGCTCCGGTTGGTGGAAGTTATTGCGGCGCGGCCAGCCATATTCGACGGGGCCAGGGCCAACTTCGCCCACGATCCGCCCGGCTTCGTCCACATAGCGCGAGCCTGTTCCAGGCCGCAGAATATGACGAAGCGGCTCAGCTAGCCCACAGGCGGCGATGGTGCGGCAGCCCTCATCATCAATGGATATCGCGCGGGGCAAGTTCAGGGGTGCAGGGTTCTTGTCCACGATCAACACGGACTTGCCTGCGAAAGCGATATGGTTCGCCGCAACGAGGCCAGTTGGCCCCGCCCCCACAATCAAAACATCTACGGATTCAGGAATATCTCGGCGCATAAGCTGACTATACAGGCGCGCGGATGCCGCATGAAGCGGCGCAGCGTTAGAAAACGGCTGCTATTAAAAAGCCGGATCGGCCCCCATCACTTCAGCGAACACAGCGCCAAGCAGCGTCAAAAAATCTGGGCCGCCAGCTTCTGCGGGCGGAGACTGCATGCGCGCTTCATCGGCCAATTGCGCGTCGCGGCCCCGGCCAGACGCTTGGCCCGCCATCAAATAGGCCATCTGCACATCGCTCTCCCCATCAGCTACAGAACGCCCGCCAGTCCATTCGAAAGCGATGGAGCGATCGGACGCATCAAACACGTGGGCAGACGTGTTTTCATGAACATAGGCAAGGAGCATGGGATCACTCTGGCTATTGCAATTGGGGTCGGGGTGTCATCCAACCGTCCATGCAGTATCGCCAACGCCCCTGAAGGCCCATTCAATAGAAAAACAAAGGCTTTCGATTGAATTTTAGCGGTGTTCGCTTCGGATGCTGCTTAAAATATAAGATCTGCCGTCGTGACATCGGCTGCGGCCACGCCCACGAGAACGACAAAGTCTGATGCTGTCACGTCTATACGCGTATCAGCGCCCCCGTTGAATGTGCGGATGGTGAGGTCTGCGGTGCTGGAAACTGCGGAAACGCCAGAGAAATCAAGCCTTTCTACGCCATCCTCAAAATCGAACACACGGTCGTAGTCGAAGCCGTCTGTCAGGAAGATGACGTCTGCGCCTGAGCCTGTTGCGATCCGGTCGAAGCCTGCGCCGCCGGTGATTTCGTCATCGTCCGCGCCGCCAAGAATAGGGTCATTCCCGTCGCCGCCGTTGATCACGTCATCGCCATCGCCGCCGCGCACCCGGTCCCCGCCGCTGCCGCCGAGCAGCGTGTCATCGCCAGTTTGGCCATACATGCGGTCGACGCCAGCGCCGCC
>JAYNYG010000073.1:7818-14065 GCA_038102935.1 Alphaproteobacteria bacterium
ACCGGCTTCGCCGCGCAGACTGTCCTGACCCGCGCTGCCATTCAGAATATCGTCGCCATCGCCGCCGCGCAGTACATCGTCGCCCGTGTTGCCGAACAGTTGGTCATCGCCGTCAAGGCCGCTGATCTGGTCATCGCCAGACCGGCCAATCAGGCGGTTTGCAGAACCATTGCCAATAATTAGATCGTCAAAATTGCTGCCAATGACATTTTCAATGCTGGTCAGCGAAGCCTTATCGCCATCTGCATTTCGGACGGCCCCGAGGTCGAGCCGCGCAATGATCCCGCTGGCCGCATCAGAAAGGTCCAGCGTATCTGTGCCAGAACCGCCGTCGAAATCATCGTTACCTGCCAGGCCGAATATTTGATCATCGCCAGCCAGGCCTTGAATCGTATCGTCGCCGCCTGCGCCAGAGAGCTTGTCATTCCCGCCCGAACCCCGCAAAAGCCCGCCGCTGTCCGTAGCGGTAATCGTCACGTCACTGGGCGCGTCGATAAAAAACATTGCTCCGAGCCCATTGATATCAATGTCAGCGTCATCAGTATCTGAAAGAGCGGTCGACACGGCAAATTCCAGCTCGAAAGTGTCAGTTCCATCAGTCATCGTGATGGATTTTTCCCCATTAGAGCTTAGGTCCGCTGTACCAGAAAATCCGCCTACAGTAACAACGGCTGCGTTCGCAGTCGTTCCGTCAATCTCGCCCGAGGCGCCGGTTAGAGAGCGAGCAACGCCTATGTCGGCGTCAGTCACTTTGAAACTGCTCCCCGAAAAGGCGCCGCCTCCGCCACCTGTGGCTGATACAGCGCCGCCTGCAGCGCTGATATCAGTCGTTTTGCTGAAGGCTGCATTGAGGGTGACTGTTAAGCCGAGACCGACATACTCAATTTCCTGCTCTTGGCCCGCTGCGATAGCCGTACCGCCAATATCAATTCCTTGGCTCTCGCCAGTCGTCAGGTTTCGCAATTCGAGAACGTTTGATGGTGCGTCAAATCGAACAGTATAGGTCGAGTCAGAGCTTGGATTATCCGCCACGATATTCGCGAAACCGTCTTCAACACCGATATTATACTCGGAGCTGTTTATAGACATCCGCAACGCCTCTACAGGGTTGACTGACCCTGCCGCCATCGCAATTGCCTCCGGCGATTCAGCTGCAAATTCCGCGAGGGCGTGCATATTTTCTAGGATTTGGGGGGCGGTAAGCATGACGAACGTCCAATGTCTCGAAATGTGGCGATATCGTTAGGTATGCGGCCTAATGGTTGCGCTGCGCCTAATTCTGATCTCAGAAACCAGGGCCTTATGCAGAGCACATCGCCTGGATGCGAACTTTCCTATGGACAGCAGCCGGGCCGCCGTTAATCCTGCCAATGCAATTTCATGGGCGGGGAGCTTGGGCGATGACGGCTTTGGGACAGGATGGCGCCGGCGCGCTGGTGATCTGGACGGATATTAAGCCTGAGGCTGAGGCTGATTTTAATCGCTGGTATGACCATCAGCACCTGGAAGAGCGCGTGAATGTGCCGGGCTTTATCAATGGCCGCCGCTATCAGGCGATTGGCGATGCGCCCGCAAAATTCCTGGCCTGGTATGAGGTGGAGTCGCCGGATGTGCTGGGGAGCGCTGCCTATGGCGCCCGGCAGGCGAACCCGACGGAATGGACATCCCGCATCATGCCGGAATTCCTAAACGTCACCCGCGTCACCTCATCCCGCATCGCCAAATCCGGCGGCGGCCTCGGCTGCATCGCCGCCAGCCTTAGCTTTGAATGCACGGATGACCGGGCGGAGGCCGTATCCGCTACACTCACCGGTTTGGTTGAAAAGCTAATAGAATGCCCCGGCATCGTCGCCGCCCAAGCCTGGCGTCCCAGCCAAGCCGACGCAGCAGCCGGCACCACTGAAGCAAACCTCCGCGCCCACGAAGAAAACCCGCCAGTATGGACGCTCATGATTGAGGCGACATATGAGGCCGCGGTCGATACGGCGCTTCAGAAGACGGACAGCGTCAAAGCAGTTAGTGGCGCATCAAGCAGCGGCGTTACGACCGGCCTATACGGCCTCGTCCTGGCGCGCGGCGCGATCTAAGCCCTACCCGCGGAACACAAACATTGGGCTGGACCAGGCTTGGAAACCGTCTTCCGTCGTGACACAGACCCAGAGTTGGTTGTCGCCTTCTGGTTTTAACGGCACATCGACCTCGGCGGTGAGTTCGCGGCAGGTGTTTTCCTCTGGCAGGCGGAAAATGCGGAGACGGCGTTCTAAGCCGCCAGCGTCCAATGCTGTATCTTCCATGCCGACATCGCCAGCGCGCACGGTGAAGGAGCCATGGTTGGTCGCGATTTCGATCATGCCGTTCGGGTCTTCATCCAGCCACACATCGAACCCGCCGAAGTTGCCGGTGGTCATGGCGTCGAAGGCGATGGTGTCGGCGCTTGAGACCTCCAGCCGCCGCTCCAGGTTCCATGCGTTGATCTTGGACATGCGCTTGATGGTTGACCCGCCGAAGCGCGCCCGGCCCCGCCATTCGGACTGGCGCCCCCTACCCCGGTATTCCGCACCGCTCCAGATCACCCGGAACCGGGCGCCCAAGTCAGGCTTATCGAAACCACGCAGGGTTTGGACGATATCCATGCCGTTCCTGACTTCAATCCGCTCAATTGGCGCATGGGTGATAGCTTCTACGGAAACTGTGGCTGTATCGCCGCTCACTTGGGCGATATCGCCCATCATGATACTGTCTGCGGGAGCCGATTGGGCGTCATGCCAGGCGTTCGGGTCTTTATCGAATAGCGCAGCGTCGCCGTTGAAGCTGGCGCGCACATCTAAATGCATGCGGGTGCCGGTCGTGCCGTAGTGATGGCGTTTGCGCAGGCAATCGAAGAGGCCGTCACGGTTTAGCTCATCGGTCAGGAAGCAGGTGAGGCCGCCATAAGCGCCGAAGGTTGCCGCTCCCGGATAGCTGGCGCCTGGGCGGCCCTTGTGGCCATCACTGTTGCACACAAGGCCCGAGCGATGGCCAAGCGGGAAGCCGTCTGTCAGTAGCCATTCGAATGTGCCCCATGCGGAATGGATTTCCATCGCCGTTTCCAGCTTTGGATCATGGGCGAAGTTGATATCTGCATATCGGCCGCCGACATGGGCGTAGATACAAACATCCTCATCCTTCAGCTTTTCGAACAGGATATTGGCGTCCGGCGCGTCGGTATCGATATCGGAGCGATCCGTCAGCAGCGCATGGCTGGAGCGATGAATCTGGCGGCCTTCCTCACGGAAGAACACGTTGCGGTCTCCGCCAACGCCCGTATTGCCAGACCATTCATAACCCGGCAGCACACAGAAGCGCCCTGGCTCGTTGAACTCAGCCGCAAGCTCTTGCAGGTAAGCCCAGAACGCGTTGTTGATCTGGAAATCATTGGCTTGGTGGCTCGTCGCGTCCAGGAAGGATTTGTTGCGGGCGAAGTCAAAATAGTGCCGCGCTGTGGTGACGCCGATGCTTTCGCCCGACTGCCCATGCATATCGCCCCAATAGCCGCTAACAGCGCCTTTGCGGATGACCATTGGGTGCGATTCCGCCAGGGCCTCGCCTGTCTCCACATCGCGCACGGTGATGCGGAGCACGCCTTCCTGATCGACTGACAGGCCTTCAAAACTGTGGGAACGTTGGCCCTTGGCGTAGTCAAATGTCTCTGGCAGCCCATTGACGGGCAGTGTCGTCTCAAACTTCACTTTGGCTTCTGCCAATTCCGTCGGGTTGCCCCATTTATCCTCAGCCTTAAGGCCGAAGTGGAAACTCTCACCGGGGCGGCGCAGGCTCGACAGCACTGCGCGCCACACGACAGGCGGGCCAGGACGGACTTCGACAGCGGGCGTTCCTGGCACTGGCGTAAAATGGCCGGTCGCGACGACATCTGCGTAAACTTTGAATTCAAATGCGGGGTCGATGAAGGTCGGCATCGCCATACCCGGCGAGCCTTTAGAGGTATCGCCGAAGACGACCGTGATTGTGTCCCCTTCCCGCATATATCCACCGCCGACGGCGATGGTCAGACTTTTGAAACGCGGGCGCGTGTTGCCGCGCGTATCATATGTAAGCGCTAAGCGACAGCCGTTGCTGGCGGTCGCTGTGGTGTATCCGGCGGCTGCCGGGTCGCTCATCTGCAAGCGGCCAAAATCAGACATGGCGCGGAAGGCGATACGGATTGCGCCGGTATCATCCAAGCCGTAGCGGCCAACGGTGTAGATCAAGCGGAATGTCTGGTAGCTGCGCGCCTCAATGCCATCCTTCTGGCCTTCCAGCGCGACATGGCCATAGAGCGTTGGATCGCTTGCCGGTTGGACGTTAGAGCCGCCTTCGCCAACGAGGTGGCTGTCGAGCAGGTTGTCACGCGGATCAGTCATAGCATCGCCTCGCAAAATAGGAATGCGGGCAGCACATCATGCCTGCCCGCCAGCCGCAAGCTTGACTTTATCCGCCAAGACAAACCGTTGAATTTTACCGGTGGTCGTACGCGGGAAATCTTCCACGAATTCGATTGTTCTGGGAACTTTGTAATCCGCCAATCGGTCTCTGCACCATTGGGCAATAGCGCCTGCGTCAGCTACGGCGCCCTCGTCTGGCTGGACAAACGCATAGCAAACTTCGCCAAGCCTTGGGTGCGGCGCCCCGACAACAACGGCCTGCTTCACGGCCTCATGCGCCAGCAGCACCCGCTCGATCTCTGCCGGGTAGGCATTCGATCCGCCAACGATGAACATTTCCTTCGCCCGGCCCGTGATTTTCAAATATCCGTCCGCATCGAAGCGCCCGAGATCGCCGGTTTTGAACCAGCCATCAGCATCGATGGCGTCCCGCGTGGCCGCCTCGTCCCGATAATAACCGAGCATAACGATATGGCCGCGCACACACACTTCGCCATCCTCGCCCGGCGGCAACGGCTTCCGCGTCTCAACGTCGACGACCTTGACCTCATAGTCGCCAATAGGCAGCCCGCGATTGTCGCAGGTGACTTCCAGCGGGTCCTCGAAGCGGGCAAGGGTGGTGCAGGCCGTGGTTTCCGTCATGCCGTAAACCGCCATCAGCGCATCCAGGCCAAGCACCTCATAGGCGGCGCTGGCGACAGTGGGCGATACATCCGCTCCACCGATCCACGCGCTTTTCAAGCAAGACGTATCGACGGGATCGACCCGTTTCTGATCAATCAGATCAATGAAGTGCGTTGGGATGCCGCCCAGAATATTCACCCGCTCCTGCGCCACCGTCGCCAGCGCCGCCGCCGGCTCCCACTGCGCCATAGTGACAAGGGTTCCCGCCTGCAGCAGCGCCGGCTGAATACCCGCAATCGCACCGGCGACATGGTAAAACGGCATATGACCAAGGATTACATCGCCCGGCTTGATATGCATGGCGCGGCAAAGGTTTTGCGCATTGCGCAGTGTCACATGGCTATGGACAGCGCCTTTTGGCTGACCCGTCGTGCCGGAGGTATAGACAATGATCAGCGGGTCATCCGCCGTCACGGCGGCTGTAGCGGCCTCAAGATCGACAGAGGCGTCTCGGCCTGCCGCCATCAACGCATCAAGCGTTAGCATCCCGGCCGGCGCCGTATCCCCCCAGACCACAACGGTTTCGAGGTCCGGCAGGCGCGCTCGCATGTCGTTGATCATCGCCAGATAGTCGATGTCCCAAAAGCGGTCCATAGCGACCAGGGCCTTCGCCTTAGATTGTTGAACGATATAGGCGGCTTCGTCGGTTTTGTAGCGTGTATTGATCGGGGCCAGCGCCACGCCAATCCGCGCCGCCGCCAGCCATACAAGCACGCATTCCGGCGTATTCGTCATCCAAAGTGCTAAAAGATCCCCACGCTTCAGGCCGAGGCTGAGCAACCCGCGCGCCAGATCATCCACCATCTGGTCAAACTGCTCGAACGTGTAGCGGCGCTGCTGTCCATCCGCCTCCACGATGAACGTGCGGTCGCTTGCGCGGGCGGCAGCGTCGCGCAACGCAGCGCCCATCGTGATCTGCTTCCAGGTGCTCGGCTTCAAAGTGATCGGGTCCGAATTCATGCCGCCGCCTCTCCTTCTCAACGCCACAATTTCTGCGATGATACAGAAAGCATGAACGGCAATCGAGTTGGGAACAGTCCTATGGCGGCAGACCTTTATCCGGACGCAAATACGGACATCCGCGGCGATGTCCGGCGTCAGGGCACATGGGACAGACTGAGGGTATGATTTAGAGGAGGATT
>JAYNYG010000027.1:0-56275 GCA_038102935.1 Alphaproteobacteria bacterium
TTGCGGTCCTTGAACGATACACCGTATCGCCCTGCGCACCGCGTCTTGCCGAAGACGCGCTCAGGGCGGCGAGACGCCTCATAGTTTACGGACGATGCTCTAAGACACTAACGCCCGCCGCACATGTGGATGTGCGGCGGGCGCGGTGCGGCTTCTTAGCTGTCCTTACCGCCAGACATACCGCCGGAAATTTCTTCCGTGGCTTCGCCTGCAAGCTCTTGCGGCAAGATCAGGTTCAAGGCGATGGCCAGGAACGCTGCTGGCAATAGCCCGGAGCTCAGCAGCACCCGCGCTGTGCCAGGCACATGCTGGAGCGCTTCTGGCACCAGTTGCAGGCCAAGGCCAATGGAAAGCGAGATGGCGAAAATCACCATGTTGCGCCGGTTCCACTCAACATCGGACAGCATCGATACGCCAGCAGCCGCGACCATGCCGAACATAACGATCACACCGCCGCCAAGGACTTCGATCGGCACCGTCGCGATGATCGCGCCGACTTTCGGTACGAACCCGGCGATGATCAGGAAGATCGCGCCAAACGTCACCACATGGCGGCTCATCACGCCCGTCATGGCGACAAGGCCGACATTCTGGCTGAACGACGTATTCGGCAAGCTGCCGAAGACACCAGCGATGGCGCTACCCAAACCGTCCGCATATGTAGCGCCGGAGATTTCTTCGCCGGTGGCCTCACGCTTGGCGCCGCCTTTGGTGATACCGGAGACATCGCCAACCGTTTCAATCGCTGAGACAAACGCCATTAAGCAGAAGCCCAGGATCGCAGCAAATGTGAATTCAACGCCGAAATGGAACGGGTCTGGGACAGCGAAGGACTCGGCGCGCCCAACATTACCGAAGTTCACCATGCCCATTGCATAAGCCACGATATAGCCGACGATCAGGCCAAGCAGCACAGCTGCAATCGACATCATGCCGCGCGTGAAGAACTTGATCCCAAGCGTCGTCACGATCACGACGATGGCGACAAACCAGTTCTGCAGGCTGCCAAATTCAGGTTTGCCCATGGCTGGAACGCCGCCCGCTGCATACTGGATGCCGACTTTGACCAGCGCCAAGCCGATCATCACGACAACCAGGCCCGTCACTAATGGCGGCAGGGCGAAGCGGATTTTGCCGATGATCGTACCAAGCAGCGCGTGGAAGATGCCGCCGACTATCACCCCGCCCATAACGGCGGCCATAGCATCCACGCCCTTGCCTGCGACCAGCGGAATCATGATCGGCAGGAAGGCGAAGCTCGTACCTTGGACAATCGGCAGACGCGCGCCGACGGGGCCAAGGCCGATGGTCTGAAACAGCGTGGCGACGCCTGCGAACAGCATCGCCATCTGGATCATGTAGATCATTTCCGGGAAATCCGGGGAGTTCGAGCCAAAGCCGAACCCGGCAGCGCCCGCAATGATGATCGCCGGCGTTACGTTGGATACGAACATCGCCAGCACGTGCTGAATCCCAAGCGGGATCGCTTGCGCCAGTGGTGGTGTGTAGTTGGGATCGCGGAGTTGTTCCGGCGTCCCGATTGATGAGCCTGCAGCCATAAAGTATACTCCCTCTGTTTATCTGTTGGTGTCGTCAGCGGCCCCCAGCCGCTATAGTTTCTTATTTTCCGCCAAACGGTTTGAGCCGCGCATGACGGTTGACGTCTTTGTAAAGCAGATAGCGGAATCGACCCGGCCCGCCCGCGTAGCAGGCCTGGGGGCAGAAGGCGCGGAGCCACATGAAGTCCCCGGCCTCAACCTCCACCCAATCCCGATTGAGCTTGTAGACGGCCTTGCCTTCCAGCACGTACAGCCCGTGCTCCATCACATGCGTTTCCTCGAACGGGATCAGGCCGCCGGGCTCGAACGTGACGATGTTGACATGCATGTCGTGGCGGAGATCGTCTGGCTCGACGAAGCGCGTGGTCGCCCAGCGGCCTTCGGTATCTGGCATGGCGTTCATCGGCACGTCGTCTTCATGGGCGATGATCGGCTCTGGGTGCGGAATGCCGGGCGCCGGTTCATAGGCTTTGCGGATCCAATGAAAGCGCGCAGCCGCCTCGCCCGTCGCCTTGAGCCGCCAATCGGCGCCTGGCGGTATAAAGGCGTAATGGCCGGGGCGGAGCGCATGCTCATTGCCGCTAATCGTTAGCGTCACGGCGCCTTCAACAACGAACAGCACGCCCTCGGCTTCGGGGTCAGGCTCAGGCTGGTCGCTGCCGCCGCCGGGCTGCACTTCCATGATGTATTGCGAGAAGGTCTCGGCAAATCCGGAGAGCGGCCGGGCGATAATCCATGCGCGCGTACCCGCCCAATGCGGCAGGGCGCTGGTCACGATATCGCTGTAGACGCCCTTTGGAATAACTGCATAGGCCTCTGTGAATACCGCCCGGCCTGTCATCAGCTCAGATTGTGCGGGGAGGCCGCCATGCGGCGCAAAGTAATTGGAGCCGGTCATGGCAACATATCCTGGAGACGAAGAAGGGCGATCCGCTCGACCTGACGGCAGGCGGTATCAAATTCGGCGGCGCGGTCGTTCTGGATGCGTTGCTCGAACGCTTGCAATATCTGGCCCTTGTCGAGGCCTTTGACCGCGATGATGAATGGGAATCCGAAAGCTTTGACGTAACGTTGGTTTAGGTCTGTAAACTGATCGCGCTCAGCGTCGGTTAGGGCATCGAGGCCGGCGCTGGCCTGCTCTGCTGTGGATTCCGCCGTCAAGCGCTTTGCTGCCGCGAGTTTGCCTGCAAGGTCTGGATGCGCTTGCAAGACGCCAAGCCGCTCCGCCTCGCTCGCGGTTCTGAATTTCCGGGCGAGCGCATTGTGGAGGCCGATAGCGGTATCATGGGCAGGGCCAAGCTCGCTTGCGGACGCGCGTTCAGCGATCCAGGGCGAATGTTCGAACACGCCGCCGAATTTCTCAACGAACGCTGCTTGGTCCAGGGTTGATGGCCGGTCCTGCTGCGGCTCGAATGGATGCCGCTCATGCCAGTGCCGGGCGATATCGATACGGCGACAAAACCAGACGTCAGCATGGCCTTGCGCATACTCGATGAAACGCCGCACGGCTTCAGCGCGCCCTGGCCGTCCGGCGAGGCGGCAATGCAGGCCGATGGACATCATTTTTGGCGCGCCCGCAGCCCCTTCCGCTAAGAGGCCGTCGAAGGTGTCTTTCAGATAGGTGAAAAACTGGTCGCCCGCGTTAAAGCCTTGAGGCGTGGCAAACCGCATGTCATTGGCGTCGAGCGTGTAGGGCACGATTAGCTGCGGGCCAGCAGGGCCTTCATGCCAATAAGGCAGATCGTCCGCATAGGAATCCGCAATATAGGCGAAGGCGCCGGTCTCGGAGGCCAGATCAATCGTGTTGATCGAAGAGCGGCCCGTATACCAACCTTCCGGCGCCGCGCCCGTGACTTCGGCATGCAGCGCCAATGCGGCCTGCATATCGGCGCGCTCGTCTGCTGGCGTATGGTCTTTGTATTCGATCCATTTCAGGCCATGGGATGCGATTTCCCAATCGGCATCCTGCATCGCCCGCACTTGCGCCGGGCCGCGCGCCAAAGCCGTCGCGACGCCGTAGACTGTCACCGGGATATTCGCGCCTGTGAACATGCGGTGCAGGCGCCAGAACCCGGCGCGGGCGCCGTATTCATAGATCGATTCCATATTGGCGTGGCGCTGGTCGGGCCAAGCTGCAGCGCCGACGATCTCCGACAGGAACGCCTCGGAGGCTGCATCGCCATGGAGAATGTTGTTCTCGCCGCCTTCTTCATAGTTGATGACAAACTGCACAGCGATTTTTGCGCCGCCCGGCCAATCGGCATTCGGAGGCGCAGCGCCATAGCCATGCATGTCGCGCGGGTATCGATTCAATGGAGTCTCCGGTCAGGCGGTGCTGAGGAGGCCTGACGCAGATTGCACGGTAATCCAAAATAAACATCCACACTTTCAAAAAAATGCAGAAAGACATATCTCGGATTGCTGCATGCGGATCGGATAATGTGCGGTGAAACTGCGCATTGGAGAGACTTTATGTCCGCCGCCGAAGGCTATCTGACGACCCATGTTCTCGACACGGCGAAAGGCTGCCCCGCCGCCGGCCTTAATATCTCGCTTTACCGATTGGATGGCGCCGCCCGTCAGGTTTGCGCGCGCATGCAAACCAACGATGACGGCAGGACAGATGCGCCGATCCTGCCCCAAGCGGAATTCGGGCCTGGCGAATATGAGCTGGAATTTGAAGCCGGCGACTATCTCCGCGCCAGCGCCCTGCCATCAGGCGTGTTCCTAGACGTCATCCCGATCCGCTTCATCATTGATGATCCGGATGCCCATTATCATGTGCCGTTGCTGCTTTCGCCTTACGGCTACTCGACCTATCGGGGGAGCTGACATCATTCACTTCTGCACGGCATTTCTCGACCATGAAGTCGATGAACAACCGGACTTTCGGGTCTTGCCGCCGCTTATGCGGATAAAGACATGCGAGGTCGACAGGCGCCGGCGGCGCTCTATCCACAACGGGCACGAGCGCGCCGCTCGCCAAATGGTCCCGGACCTCAAACACCGGCTTGTTGACGATGCCGCGCCCGTCGAGCGCCCACGCCGTCAGCACGTCGCCATCATCGGATTCAAACGGGCCAGATACAGCGAAGCTTTTGGGGCCTTCAGGCGTTTCCAACGTCCAGCGGAACTCAGGCGCGCCGGGGTAACGCAGCAGCAGACATTGGTGTTTCTGGTCGATGAGGTCCGCGCCGCTCTCTGGCTTTTCCTTGTAGGCTAGGTATTCGGGCGAAGCGCAGAGCACGCGCGGGCATTCTGCGATAGCGCGCATACGCAGGCTTGAATCCGGCAGGACGCCGAGCACGAACGCGACATCCAACCCTTCGCCAGCGATATCAATCTTGCGGTCTGATAGGCGGAGGCGCACGTCTACTTCCGGATAGCGGTCCTTAAAGGCCGGAATATGCGGCGCGATAATCCGTTTGCCGACGCCCAGGGGCGCGGCAACAAAAATGGAGCCGCGTGGGCTCTTGGTCACGTCCTCAACCGCCGCTTCCGCCGCTGCAATCGCCTCCAGGATATTCACCGCACCCTGGTAGAAAATCTTGCCGTGTTCTGTCGGCTGCAAGGAGCGCGTCGTCCGGTGAAACAAGCGCACGCCCAGATGCTTTTCTAGTTCTGAAATCCGGTTCGATGCGACGGCAGGCGAAAGGCGCAAATCCCGAGCCGCGACGGACATGCCGCCAAGCTCAAATACTCGAACAAAGATCTGAATGTTGCGCACATAGCTCATAAGATCAGACGCTACCGCTTTATCGGAAATCTTGAAAGACTTCGGCTCTCTTTTGGGATTTACGAAGACGGCCCCTTCCGCCAATCTCGCTTGCACATTTTCTTGAGGACGCCGCCATGTATGATTTCGCCGCGATGTGGGACTGGACCGGGTTCGCCGCCCGCTGGCTGCATGTGGTGACGGCCATCGCCTGGGTCGGTTCGTCCTTCTACTTCATCGCGCTGGACTTGGGGCTGCGGAAACCGCTTGATCCTGCCTCTGCGGCCAATGGCGAGGAGTGGCAGGTCCATGGCGGCGGCTTCTATCACATCCAGAAATACATGGTCGCGCCCGCGGCGATGCCGGAGCATTTGACCTGGTTTAAATGGGAAAGCTACGCTACGTGGATGTCTGGCGCGCTTCTGCTGATGATCGTTTATTGGGCGGGCGCGGACCTATATCTTATTGACCCGAATGTGGCGGCGCTCTCGACCTTTGAAGCGATCCTCATCTCCGCTGGGTCGCTGACCATCGGCTGGCTGATCTATGATCTGCTTTGCAAAAGCCCGCTCGGTGAACACCCAACGGCTTTAATGCTGCTGTTATTCGTGCTGCTGGTCGCGATGGCATGGGGCTATACGCAAGTGTTCACAGGCCGCGCCGCAATGGTGCATCTCGGCGCTTTCACGGCGACGATCATGTCAGCGAACGTGTTTTTCATCATCATTCCCAACCAGAAAATTGTGGTGGGGGATTTGAAAGCCGGGCGCGCGCCAGACCCGAAATACGGCAAGATCGCGAAGCTACGCTCAACCCATAACAACTATCTGACGCTGCCCGTCCTGTTCTTGATGCTTTCGAACCACTACCCGCTCTCCTTCGCGTCCCAATATAATTGGGCGATTGCAGGGCTGATTTTCCTGATGGGCGTCACGATCCGGCATTACTTCAACACTTTGCATGCGCGCAAAGGCAACATCTTCTGGCTTTGGATCGTGACGGCGATCCTATTCGTGCTGGTGATGTGGCTCTCAACGGCGCCGATGTTCCATCGCTTCCAAGATGATGCGCCTAAGGCCGCGCTAACCCCGACCCAGCAGAAATTCGCCGGCGCCAAGGATTTTGCAGCGGTGCAGGACACGGTGCTGGGCCGCTGCTCAATGTGTCATGCCCGAGAGCCTTCATGGGAAGGCATGCACTGGCCGCCGAAGGGCGTACGCCTGGAGACGGAGCGCGACATCATCGTGAACGCCCGCGAGATCTATCTGCAGGCTGGCCTAACCAACGCCATGCCCCCGGCGAACCTCTCCCATATGGAACCGGCTGAACGACGATTGATCGTCGGCTGGTATAAGGATGCGACAGGCGCTGGGTCTTAACGCCCTGGAATGCCGCCACGGGCGAGTTCGTCGGCGCGCTCGTTTTCGGCGTGGCCGGCGTGGCCTTTGATCCATTTCCAGGTGATTGTGTGCGGCTCTGTCGCCGCATCCAGCCGCTGCCATAGGTCGACGTTTTTCACGGGCTTTTTGGCGGCTGTTTTCCAGCCGTTGCGCTTCCAGTTCGGCATCCAGCTTTTGATGCCGTCAAGCACGTATTTGCTGTCGGAGGTGAGCGTGACGTCTGTCGGGCGCCTCAAGGCTTCGAGCGCGGCGATGCAGGCCATGAGCTCCATGCGGTTATTGGTGGTCTCCTCCTCCCCGCCGGAAAGCTCTTTCTCGGTCTCGCCGTAGCGCAGGATCGCGCCCCATCCGCCGGGGCCAGGATTGCCGGAACATGCGCCGTCTGTGAAAATCTCGACTGTCATGATGTTTGATCCTGATGCCAGCGAAGCTGTGCTCGCTGCTGAAGGGGGTCTTTTTGGTTCGCCAATGCGTCGGCGCGCGGGTGCAGCCAATCATAGAGCCGCGTCAGCAAAAACCGCATGGCCGCACCTTGCAATAAGATCGGCATTGCAGCGGTTTCTGCGGCGGAAAGAGGCCGAACAGATTGGTAGCCTTCGAGCATCTCCACGCAATGGCCCTGGCGCCATTGATTGTCCTGGCCAAAGCACCAGGCGTTCAATGTGATCGCCAAGTCATAAGCATAAGCGTCGGTGCAGGCGAAATAATAGTCGATGACACCGGAAAGCTGGCCGTCCTTTAGAAACAGATTATCCGGGAACATATCCGCGTGGATCGCGCCCGAGGGCAGTTGTTGAGGCCACGCCGCCAAGATCGTTTTCAGCCGCCAATCAATTTCAGCTGCGAGGCCCGCTTCCACCTCATCAGCGTCGCCAGCCGAAGCGGCGAAGAGCGCCGCCCATTGATCTGCGCCGAGCGTATTAGGCCGGGACATTGCAAAATCAGCCGCCGCTATGTGCAGGCGTGCGAGGGCCTTGCCAGCTTCGAAAGCCTCACCTGGCGACGGGTCTTGCGGCCATTCGCCTGCCAGGAATGTGACAATGGCGGCGGGTTTGCCGGATATCTCACCGAGAACAGTCCCGTTCGCGGCGCTGATGGGCAGCGGCGCCGGAAAGCCTTTTGCGGCCAAGTGCGCCATTAACCCTAGGAAATAAGGTAAATCTTCGGCGGCGGCGCGGCGTTCGAAGATCGTCAGGACGTATTTGCCGCTGGTCGTTTCTAAAACAAAATTGGAGTTCTCGATGCCTTGCAGAATGCCCGTCAAGCGTACGGGCGCGCCAATGCCATAGCCTTTCAGGAACGCCGCAAGCGCCGCCTCGCTGACATCCGTGTATACGGCCATAGATTGCTAGTCCGCGATCACAAGTTCACGCGGCAGCTTGAAACGCATCGTCTCATCCGCAACGCGCGTTTCCTCGACGGTGACATCATAGCGCGTGCGCGCAGCGTCGATCACTTCCTGCACCAATTGCTCCGGCGCCGATGCTCCGGCGGAAAGGCCTACGGCTTGCACACCTTCAAACCAGGCCCAATCAATGTCTGGCGCGCGTGCGATCAGCCGCGCTTCAGATGCGCCAGATAGCTTCGCGACTTCAACAAGCCGGTTCGAGTTCGACGAGTTCGCGGCGCCAACCACAAGGAACAAATCCGTGTCCTTGGCGGCAGTCTTGACGGCGGCTTGGCGGTTGGTGGTGGCATAGCAGATATCTTCCTGCTTCGGTCCGGCGATATCCGGGAAACGGCGGGAGAGGACGGCGATGATGTCTTTTGTGTCGTCAACCGAGAGGGTTGTCTGGGAAGCGAAGGCAAGGGCGGCGCTTTCTGGCGGCTGGACAGTTTCTGCGTCTGCTACCGTTTCCACCAGCGTCATCGCGCCCTCAGGCAATTGGCCCAGCGTGCCCACGACTTCCGGGTGCCCGGCATGGCCGATCAGCATGATATGTCGGCCCTGCGCGCTGTGGCGCTCGGCTTCGCGGTGGACTTTGCTGACCAGGGGGCAGGTCGCGTCCACATAGATCATGTTGCGGGATTGCGCTTCGGCTGGAACCGATTTCGGCACGCCGTGGGCGGAGAAAATCACGGGGCGGTCCGGTGGGCATTCGTCCAGTTCATCGACAAACACGGCGCCCATATCCGCCAGCCTGTCCACGACAAAACGATTATGCACAATCTCATGGCGCACATAGACGGGGGCGCCCCAGCGCTCCAGCGCTTTCTCGACAATTTCGATGGCGCGGTCGACGCCAGCGCAAAAGCCGCGCGGGCCGGCAAGGCGGATCGTCAATGGCGGGAGGTTGGCCATGATTGTTGCGCTTTCGAGTTGGGTGCAGAACGGTTCTGTTTGCAGCGTCAGTTCCCGAAATATAGGGTGCGCTCGTGATTATCCAGGCTCGGAGGCTTTATGGAAACGCTTTCTTGGCGCAATCGGCGGCTTCGCAGCATGAAAGGCGCAGTTTTACTGGGCGCGCTGGCGCTTGGGTTGGCGGCCTGCGGCGAATCGATCAATCCGTTTTCGAAAGATGTGATCGACGTCGGCTGTCCACCCATCGGCGCGCTCAAGGAAGCCGAGGAACTGACCCGCTTCCGCGATGGCGCTGGCCGCGACCTGACGGACGTGCGGTATGAAGCCTGGATCGGGCGAACCGTCGGTAAGTGCACGGTCACACAAAGCAAGCTTCTGGCGGAGGTGAATGCCGGCATTGAGATATTCGCTGAACGTGGCCCGGCGCTGGATCGAGCGGTGGAGCCTTTGGAATATTTCATCGCGGTTCAAGCCCCGAACGGCGAAATCGCCACCCGCCAATCTTTCACGGTTGAGATGGATTTCAGCAGAGGCCTGCAGGAGGTTCGCAAGGTCGATTACCTGACGTTTGAAATTCCAGACGCGACCGCCGCAAATCTGCGCGGATACCGGGTTTATTTCGGTATTCAGATGACGCGATCGGAATGGGATTACGCACTGCGGTCCAAAACACGGCAGCGCTAGAGCCTTACGAATATTCAGCGTCGCTGACCTTTTCGAACCACTCGGTGCCGCCGCCTGCGTCATCGGTTTCTGACATGGCGAGATGGGTGAATATCCGGTCTGGCGCAGCGCCGTGCCAGTGGCGGACGTTCGGCGGGATGATCGCCGTATCGCCAGGACGTAACTCCACAACCGGTTCGCCTTCGATCTGAACGCGACCAACGCCGTAAACCACCCAGAGCGTTTGGCCGACGGGATGCTGATGCCAAGCCGTGCGTGCGCCCGGCGTGAAGGTGACATTGGTCGCCCGCATGCGGGAGGGCGCTTCGCCGACGAGCACGGCATCCTGGTAGACGACGCCAGTGAACATCGCCTCTGTCGCTTGTTTGGTCGCGCGATCTTCTGCGCGGTGTAGTGTGAGCTTCATCGGGAGAGCCTTCTCAATTGATTTGCTGAGGAATGCTAACCCGGAAATGCACGCTCAGCCTATATCTTCGCAAAGCGTTGGATCATCCGAGGCAGCCAGCTTCGGAACACCAGCGGCGCATCGGTTACCGCGAGGCAGATGCAAGGGCCATCAGCGCCAGCAACCGGCGTGTGATCGATAGTCTCATCCGCGGCTTCGATATCCCCGACGTGGAATTCTTCAGCGCCATCGGCGAAGCTGCCGGACAATACCAGCGTCAACTCTAGGCCCTGATGGGTGTGCTGAGGCACGTCTTCTCCAGGTGGAATATAGAGCAGCCTGCCGCGTGTGCCGTCATTCGTTGGAATCATATGTTGGCGGATGCCGCCGCCGAGCGGGCTCCATTTAACAGCATCCAAGTCGCAGCCGAGATAGCGGCTGAGCGGCGCTGGAGTCTGGGCGTTCGCAGGAATAGCAGCTTCTGGATCATCCGGCATATTGGCTGCGCGGCCCATGCAGGCTTCAAAGGCGCCTGGCGTCATCGGCTCGGGCGACATATCCTCAAGCGCTGCCGTCCCGAGCGCCTCTAGTGTCGCATTGCGGGCGCGGCAAACTGGGCAGAAGGCCAGATGGCTGGCCACGGCCAACGACCAACCTTCCTCAAGCGAACCGGCGGCGTAGGCTAAAAGCAGATCATCAGGGAGATGGTGGCGAATATCCATCAACTTTCTCCATGGTCGGATTGGTCGAGCAGGGAATTCAGCCGCGCCAGCGCAAGGCGGATGCGGGATTTCACGGTGCCGATCGGTAATTGCAGCTTTTCTGCAATAGCGGGATGCGGGTCTTCTTCGAAAAACGAAAGCATGATCACTTCCCGCTGCGCTTCCGGCAGTTGGGCCAAGGCATTGCGCACGGCTTTAGTATCCTCGTTCTTTGCGGCCTGTTTGTCCGGCGCCGGCGCCGCATCGGGCACGAGTAGCGGATCGTTTGGGTCAAGCTCTGGTCGTTCGCGGCGGCGGATGCGGTCGATCATCTGATTACGCGCGACCCTGAAAATCCAAGTGGAGGCGCTGGCTTTCGTCGGATCAAACAACCGGGCTTTCCGCCAAATCACAGCCAGCGTTTCCTGGGCGACATCCTCCGCTTGGCTGGGGCTGGCGCCCTGGCGCAGAAGATAGGATTTCACCCGGGGTGCGAAATGGGCGAACAGTCGGCTGAATGCATCTCGATCGCCCGTCGCCGCTACTGCGGTCAACAGGCTTTCCCAAGACTCGTCGATTGCGCCGGCGGCGTCGCTCATTAGGGCGTCATGCTTTCTCTATAGACAAAGTGTTTACGGGCGTTGGTGGGCATCAGATCAGTTTACCCGAAAAAGTTCTGCCGCAAGATTTCTCAAGCGATTTCTGATCTGCGCCAAGCGCCAGCCCGTAAGAACACCTGAAACCGATAAGAGCTTTGATAATGCCGCTTGATACCCAATCTGATCCAAATAGGCTCCGCCGCGTCGCCGTGATTGGCGCTGGGATTTCAGGTCTTGGGGCTGCCTATGCGCTCTCCAAGACACATGCTGTGACGGTATTCGAGGCTGAGCCGCGGCTTGGCGGCCATGCCCGCACTTTGGAGGCGGGACGCAAAGCAGTTGTTCCGGTTGACACGGGCTTCATCGTTTTTAACTACCGGAATTACCCGCTGCTGACAGGTCTCTTCGCCGAGCTCGATACGCCCGTCAAGAAAAGCGATATGGCGTTTGCCGCCAGCATTGACGGCGGGAGGATCGAATATGGGCTGTTCTCATCAGGCTCGCTCTTCGCGCAGAAGCGGAACCTTGCCCGCCCTGCATTCTGGCGCATGCTGAAGGATATCCCGCACTTCAACAAGAACGTCAAAGCCCTTGCGGAGGAGCCAGGCTTAACGCTTGGCGATGCGCTGGATCGGCTGGGGATGGGCCAATGGCACCGGCAATACTTCCTGCTGCCGTTATCAGGCGCCGTATGGAGCGCATCGCCGGAGCAGATGCTGGACTTCCCGCTCTCCACATTCGTGCGCTTCTTTGAGAACCATGGCTTGCTCACGATCAACGACCAGCCGAAATGGCACACTGTCGATGGCGGCAGCCGGGTCTATGTCGCGCAACTCGCGGCGGCGATACAGACGAATGGCGGGATCATCCGAACCGGCGCGCCGATAGAGCGGGTTAGTCGATCCGAAGCAGGCGCCAAGGTTAAGGCCATCGGGCACGAAGCCAAGATCTTCGACGAAGTGGTTTTTGCGTGTCATTCGGACCAGGCTTTAGCGCTGCTGGATGACCCGGATGCGAATGAGCGTCGCATCCTGGGCGCCATGCGCTACGCGGCGAACAAAGTGATCCTGCATGATGATCCCGCCGTGATGCCAACCCGCCGCGCCTGCTGGGCGAGCTGGAACTATCAAGGCAAGGCGGACATTACCGATCCTGATATGACCGTCACTTATTGGATGAACCGCCTGCAAGGCATCAGGGAAGACGTGCCGCTATTCGTTACGCTGAACCCATCCAAGCCGATCCGGGATGAGTTTATTTTTGACGAAACAGAGCTTAGCCACCCCGTCTTCGATCAGCCAGCGATTGATGCGCAAGCAGCGTTGCCTGGCATCCAAGGTCAGCGGAACACATGGTTCTGCGGCGCTTACGCACGCTACGGCTTCCATGAAGATGGCCTGTTGAGCGCCGTCAATATCGCGAAAGCGATGGGGGCGGAGCCGGCATGGGCTTAACGGTTTGGCCAAAGTCAGGCGCGGCATTGCTCGCGGGCAGCACTTACCACGCGCGCCGGGGCGGCCCCCGCAATGCGTTCCGGTATAGTGTGGACTATGTGCTGGCGCGGGTGTATCCCGAGCCATGGCAGGGCGGCGGATTGCTTGGGCGCAACCGCTTAGCCTTCGCGTCCATCCGGGATGCGGATCACGGGCGTGGCGATAGCGATATGGCGGCATGGGCGTTGGCGCAAGCTCGCGCGATGGGCGCGCCAGAAGAGGCGTTGAGCGAATTATGGCTCCTAACGCAGCCACGCACGCTTGGCTTTCTATTCAATCCGGTCAGCTTCTGGTTCTTCAAAGACGCAGCGGGCGCGACGCGGGCTGTTCTGGCGGAGGTCAACAATACCTTTGGGGACCGGCATTCCTATCTCTGCAGCCTCCCGGATTTCGCGCCGATCGGGCCGGGCGATGCGATCGCCGCCGAAAAAGTGTTTCACGTTTCGCCATTTCAGGAGGTGGCTGGCGCTTACCGCTTCATCTTCGACATCCGTGCTGACGAGATCGATATTCGGATTGACCACCGCCGCGATGGCCGCCACGGCGTAATCGCGACATTGGCGGGGGAACTGGCGTCGGTCAGCCGGAAGGGCGTTCTGAAAGCCCTTCTGCGCCGTCCGCTCGGCGCGCTCCGCGTATTCCTGCTGATCCATTGGCAGGCCATCAAACTTAAACTCAAGGGCGCGCCATATCGCGTGCGCCCACTTCCCCCGGAAGAGGAAGTCTCTCGATGACGGATACCCCTTCGCTCGCCCGCGAGCCAGCAGCCATGCCGATGCCCAAGCGCGCATCGCGCCCGCTGAGCGCTGCTGTCGGCGCACGGTTTTTCAAGGCATGCGAACAGATAAGCGTCGGTACGCTCCACGTAACTGACCCGGACGGCCAGCGCCGCCGGTTTGGCGCAGGCCAGCCCGAAGTGCATTTCCATATCCACGATTGGGCCGCCATTGCCGCCGTCGCCGCGCGTGGTGATATCGGGCTTGGCGAAGCCTATATCAATGGTCTTTGGGACAGCCCTGATATCGATGCGCTGACGCAGCTGGCGCTCCTCAATGAAGATGCGTTCTCAGGCCATCTGCATGGCTCATTCCTGAACCGCGCCGCGTTTCTATTGACTGACAAGTTGATGCGCCGGAACTCGAAGCGCGGCAGCGCCAGGAATATCAAGGCGCATTACGATGTCGGCAATGATTTCTATAGCCTCTGGCTCGACGAAAGCATGACCTATTCAGCGGCTTTGTTCGACCAGCCCGGCTTGACCTTGGCGGAGGCCCAGGCGCGCAAATATCAGCGCCTGCTTGATGTGACAGCCAAAGCTGGCGGCGGCGGTAAAACACTGGAAATCGGCTGCGGTTGGGGCGGCTTCGTAGAGGCCGCATCGGCGGATGGCCGCGACGTTACAGCCATCACCATTTCGCCGTCTCAGAAGGCCTATGCGGATTCGCGGCTTAGAGGCGCCGCTGATATCCAGCTTTGCGATTACCGGGATGTTATGGGCCAGTTCGATTCCATTGTTTCGGTCGAGATGATCGAAGCCGTTGGTGAGCGCTACTGGCCCACATACTTTGACACCTTGAAGCGCTGCCTGGCGCCGGGCGGGAAAGTCGCCGTCCAGGCGATCATTGTGGAGGACGCGCTGTTCCCAGACTACCGCAAGCGCTCTGACTTTATCCGCCACTACACGTTCCCTGGCGGCATGCTGCTCGCCCCGGGGCCTATGGCGGACGCGGCGCGGCAGGCGGGGCTCGCCGTCACGAACGTTTTCCGATTTGGCCAGGATTATGCTGAGACGTTGCGCCGCTGGATGACAGCTTTTGAAGATGCGGCGCCTCAAATTCGCGCGCTTGGATATCCTGAAACGTTCCTCCGCAGCTGGCGGTTTTATCTGGCGATCTGCGCAGGTGCGTTCGCGACCGCACGTACTGACGTCATTCATATGGAGTTCAGCCATGCGTAAAGCCGTCATCGCCCTCGCCGCATGCCTGGCCCTGCCAGGAACGGCAAGCGCCGCGCAATCCGCACCATTGGAAATTGCGCCCGATTTGCAACAAGTCGGACAGGCAGAATTCAGCTACTTGTTCTGGGACATATTCGACGCCCGCCTGTTTGCGTCCGGCGACTCGTTCTCTTGGCAAGCGCCCTTTGCTCTATCGCTTCAATACCGACGAGAATTCAGCGCCAAAGAACTGACTGATAAATCTATCGAGATCATGGGCCGCGTCACGGATTGGTCAGGCGCTGATCTGGTGGAATTCCAAGCCGTTCTGGCGCCTTGCATGGCCAGCGTGCGGGATGGCGACCGGTTCACAGCGGTCGGTCCTGATGCGGATACGGCGGTGCTGTATTTGAATGGCAAAGAACGCTGCAAGTTGGAGAAGCCTGGTATACGCCGTGACTATTTCAGCATCTGGCTCAGCCCCAAGAGCGACTTTCCCGATGAAGCGCGTAAGCTGCTGAGCCAGTGACAACACCTATCGCTGCTACGCCCGCAGGCGATCCGCGGCAAGCGCTGCTCCGGTACAGCATGTTCGGCGCCGCATTGGCCTTCGCCGGGCCGCCGATCTATATCCATACACCCCGCCTCTATGCGGACCAGCATGGGCTTGGCCTCGCAGCAGTTGGGGCCATTCTGCTAGGCCTACGTATTCTGGATTTCGGCCAAGACCCACTGCTTGGCTGGTGGATATCACGCACGAAAATGGCTAAGCGTTGGATTGTGGCGATCTTTTCGGCGGTCCTCGGCTTTGGCGCTCTAGCGCTTTTCGCACCTGAGCCGCTGCTGGACGGTCGGGTATGGCTGGCTTTGAGCTTGGCCGTAGTTTTCACCGGGTTCAGTGGGTTGCAGATTTTGTTCTATAGCGCAGGCGTCGGCTTGGCGGATGCGAGCAGAAGCGCGCTAACCCATGACCGGATCGCTGGATGGCGGGAGGCTGGCGTACTGGCCGGTATCTGCGCCGCATGCGTCGCGCCGCTTGCTTTGGGTTCAGTATTTGGCGAGGCCGCAGGTTTCACCGCCTTCGCCGTTGTTTTCTGCGGCTTCCTGGCGCTCGCTGCATACCGTATGCGGGACATTTGGCCTGGCGCTAAGCGCATTGAGCTAGACGCACCTAAAGCGTCTGGGCTGCGCCGGTTGCTCCAAGACGGCGGCGTGCGCCGTTTGCTGTTGATCGGGCTTTTGAATGCGCTGCCGGGCGGGCTGACGGCGACGCTTTTTCTATTTTTCGTCGAGGACCGTTTGCAGGCAGGCGGTCATGCCGGCCCGATGTTGCTGCTGTTCTTTGCTTCTGCCGGCCTTGCAGCGCCGCTTTGGGCGCGTACTGCGGCGCGGTTTGGGCCGAAAGCGGCGATGCTGGCCGGAATGCTGGCCGCAATCTTCGCCTTTCTATGGACGCTGACATTGGGTGCGGGCGATTGGGCCGCGTTCTACGTTATCTCTGCGGCGTCAGGCTCTGCGCTGGGCGCCGATATGACGCTGCTCCCCGCCATGCTGTCGCGCCGCCTTGCCGCGACCGGGCTGGATAGCGCGCAGGCGTTTGGCGTCTGGGGGTTCATCAATAAGGCCTCGCTGGCGGTCGCCGCTGGGGTCGCATTGCCCTTGATTGGCATCGCCGGATTTGCGCCGGGGCCAGGCAATTCAGCCGCCGCATTGAGCGCGCTGACCATCGCCTATGCCGGTGCGCCCTGTGCGTTGAAGGCGCTTGCTGCTGCACTTCTGTTTTTCACCCCGATATCAAAGGAGGCTTGAGCCATGGCCGCTGCAGGCTACATTATCGCCGGGTTCGCGCTCTGCCTGGCGCTTGTTCTCGCCAAGGACCATTTTTGGAGCTTCCGGGCGCAGACGCTGAGCGATTATGCGAATGAAGCGCCAGCGTTTGATATTCGCACCTCGCTGCATGGCGACTTTTTAGCGGATGGCGTGATCTATGATTACTCGGGCCGGGTGAACGCGCGTTTTAAGGCTAACATCACTGGCAATTTCAATGAGACTGGCGGCGTGATGGATGAAGAGTTCATCTACGCCGGAATGGACGAGCCGCAGCGCCGCCAGTGGCGCATTACCTATACTGGCCCGAACACTTTCACAGCTGAGGCTGATGACATCGAAGGCACGGCGCTTGGCGAGGCTGCTGGTAATGCGCTCCGCTTCACCTATCGGTTGGAATTGCCGGAACGATTGGGTGGCCATGTGCTTGATGTGGTGGATTGGCTCTATCTGATGGACGATGGAACGATCGTGAACCGCTCAGATATGCGCAAATACGGCGTGCGCGCGGCCGAATTAATCGCAATCTTCCATCGAACAGAGACCTGATCTGATGGCGACTTCGTTTGCAGGAAAAACCTACTGGCTCGTCGGCGCGTCTGAAGGCCTTGGCCGCTCGCTGGCGCTGAAGCTCGCAGACGCAGGCGCACGGCTTTGCCTCTCTGCCCGTAGTGAAGATCGATTGCAGGCGTTGGCGGAAGAAATTGGCGGCGAGACCGTGATCGCGCCGCTCGATGCGCGTGATTCAGAAAGCGTTGCAGCGGCGTTCGAAACGCTGCCGAAGATCGATGGCGTGATCTACAACGCGGGCGTTTATGAGCCGACGTCAGCTCAGGAATGGGACTCTGATACAGTAGAGGCTATGTGCGACGTCAACTTCACCGGCGCTGCACGTGTTATGGGCAGTGCGATACCCGCGCTCGTTGCGGAAGGCGGCGGGCATATCGTGATCATCGGCTCACTGGCCGCATTTGGCGGGCTGCCTGACGCCATTGGCTATGCTGCGAGCAAGGCGGGCGTCGCGAGTCTAGCGGAATCGATGCGGATCGATTTGCCGTCGCCTGCATACAATGTGCAACTCATGAACCCAGGATTTATCAAGACGCGGCTGACGGACAAGAATGACTTCGAGATGCCGCATCTAATGACGCCTGATGAGGCGGCGGATTACGTTTTCAAAGCGATGCAAGGAACCAGGTTCCGCACCAGCTTCCCGCCCGCATTCGCTTGGCGCTTTCGCCTGGCAGGGTTGTTTCCGGACTGGCTGTATTTCCGCGCCGTCAAATAGGCGTCATGCGGGCGGTGGTAATATGTGTGGCGAATCTTTCAGCAGACCCTCCGGCTTTGGTTCAAACCGGTAGATTTGGCGGAGATGCACCTCGTCTGGCCCATCGAAAATGCGAAGCGCGCGCGCCCAGGCGAAGGCGTCTGCTATGGGCGCATCCATGCCGCCGCCCATAGCGCCAAACACCTGGATCGCGCGGTCGGCGATGCGCTGATACGCCTCCGCCACGGCGACTTTGATGATGGATACATCCTGCCGCGCCGCCTTCCAGTCCAATTGATCGAGCGCCCAAGCGCATTTCCACGTGAGCAACCGCGCTTGGTTTAGCTCCATGCGGGAGCGAGCGACCATGTGTTGGACCGAATCAAATCCGCTGATCGCCTGCCCGAAGGCATGGCGTTCCTGGGCGCGCTGCAGCATCAGCTCAATCAGCGTCTCGCAATGGCCGATAGCGCGCATGCAGTGATGGACGCGGGCAGGGCCGAGCCGAACTTGACCCAGCCGGAACCCATCGCCTTCTTGCCCAAGCAGGTTTTCAGCCGGAACGAGCACGTCGTCATAGGCGATTTCATAGGCGCCTGCGCCCGGCTCAACGAAGCCTAGAAATGTTGAAGGCCGGATAATGCGGATGCCTGGCGTATCCGCTGGAACGATGATGACGCTTTGCCGCCGTCCGGGCCGCGCTTCGGGATCGGTCACGCCCATGACCAGATGCACATCCGCCGCCTTGCCGCCGGAAATATACCATTTCCGCCCGCTGATGACGTAATCCGCGCCATCACGGCGGATGATCGTTGCGATATTGCTCGCGTCAGACGATGCGACAGCCGGTTCTGTCATGGCGAAGGCGGACTGCGTCTCGCCTGCCAGCAACGGGTCGAGGAATTGGCGGCGTTGATCCGGCGTCGCAGCGTCCGCCAGCATAATCATGTTTGGCACATCGGGCGGATGGCAGTTGAAGGCTTTGGCCGCCCCCATAACCCGGCCCATAATCTCGCCCAAAGGTGCGAACTGGCTGTTGGTCAGGCGCAAGCCGGGCGCATCATCCGGCAGGTTCGAAACCGCCAGATTCCATAAGCCTGCCGTCTTGGCCTTCGATTGAATATCGCCGATGAAGGGCGGGTACTCGCCTTCCAGCCCCGCCTCCCGCCATGCGCGGGCGCGGGGCAAGATTTCGTCCGCCATGAAGGTTTCAAGCAGGTCGATCAGCGCCTGGGTTTCAGGCGGGTGGGCGAAATCCATGGGGGCTCAAGCCGGCTTAAAGGTTGCGACGCCATCGTCATTGGTCGTGACGGTCCCCTCGGCGCCAAGGAAATCGCGCGTGGTCATCTCCGTCAGCAATGTGGGATCATCGGGCGTGTTGGCGATGAAGCGGGTTCCGTCTTCCTGGCGGCCAAACAGGATGGCGTAGCTGGGGCCTTTGCGGTCATGCATGACCTCATAGGTCTCAATCGTCGCCTTGCCGGAGGGCGCTTCGGTCGTCGCCGGGCCTTTATCGGCGTCTATCTTCGCCTGGTAGGTCTTCGGGTCTTTCGGCGCGAAGGCTTTCTCCGTCGGCATCGTTGAATAGATCCCGGCGGATTGTTTGGTGACGTAATTTCCGTTCGCCGTGATCATGCCGTAGCTGCCGGGTTTCGAGCGGACTTTCTGCATCATCTCGGCGATGGAATGGGTCACATAGTTATTGCCAGGACCGCCGAAATACGGGAGGCCGCCGGTGACCGTCAGCCCGCGCGGATCATCCTCAGCGATGCCCATCTCTTGGCATGCAATCTCAACGGCGCTTGGGAAGCAGCTGTAGAGATCCAAGAACGCGAGATCGTCTAGACCCAAGCCTGCCATTTCAAAGGTTTCCTCCGCCACAATGCGCATGGCGGGGGAGGAATGGAAGTTCTTGCGGTCGCTGATGTACCAATGGTCGTAGGCATCCGCGGTGCCATGCAGATAGACCCATTTGCTCTCAGGAATACCGAGCGCTTTGGCCTTGGCGACGCTGGTCAGGATAACGGCGGCGGATTGGTCGATATAGGCGTTGGCGTTCATCAGCTTGGTGTAGGGGAAGCCGATATAGGGGTTGGTCGCGCTGGGCGTGGCGATTTGTTCTGCTGTGAAGCCATCGCGGCGGTCCGCTAACGGGTTTGCGGCGGCGACCTTGGCGAAGCCTTCGAACAGGCGGCCCATGGCGCTCGCATGTTCATCGATGCTCCGGCCCTTATGGCCCCGGATTGCGGTTTCAAACAGCGGATAGGCGAAGATCGCGCCCGCCATACGGTGACGTTCCTCTACGTCATTCCAGCCTTGGGTGGATACGCCCCAGGCTTCTGGCGCGCCGCCGGCGTCCTCGTTCCAGTCAAGTTCAATGCCTGCGCGCTGGGCGGCCTTTTGCGTTGCTAGGGCCTCGCCGCCGATGACCATGGCGGTCTCGACCTCGCCCCGCGTGACCATTTCGGAAAGCCGGTTGATCGACCATTGCGGCATGTTCCCGCCAGCAAATGTGTAGATCAGCCGCTTGGCGTTCTCAGCCCCCAGCCGGTTGGCGAGTGATTTCGGCGGATTGCTTGGGCCGCCGAAAGGAGATTTGAAACGCCAGCTCGTATCCGCGAAAGTGCGGAGCTGCACGATTGTATCCAGCGCCGAAAGCAGCGCCTGGCCTGCTTCACTATCCTCAGCAGCGGCGCGGCCTGATGCTGCGATCAGATCAATCGGGGCAAGGGCCTTTTGCGGATCATCCTCGCGCTGCGTGATTTGCCCGGCGCCGACCATAATCGGGATACGGCTTTCATCCATCGTGTGTGCATCCTAGGAGTTTTGATTTGCGCATCATGTTGCCATGGCGGCGCGCTTGATTGAAGCTTGTACTGTCAGCGAGCGGAGTAGGACTTTTGCGTATGGGGAATGGTTGGGGCGGCAACCTCCAAGCTAATCCTCGCCCCCCACCGGGGGGTGAGGGCTGGGTGAGGGGGGGCGCCTGCCACGTTGGCAGATTTGCGCCGATTTTAAATGGCATCTGTCGCGAGCCAATGCATGATTTCTATTCTGAGAGAGCCCCCCTCACCCTCCCCTCTCCCCCCGTTGGGGGGCGAGGAAACCTGGATGCAGATAATTTTGACGACCGGCGCCAGGAGAGCTTCTTATGAGCCGTATTGGCGACGCGCCTAAACGCCGGGAAGATCAGCGCTTTGTAATGGGCGCCGGGGCGTATTTGGATGATCTGACGTTCGATAAGCTGGCCCATGCCGCCTTCGTGCGAAGCCCCCATGCCCATGCCCGCATCAAGGGCGTTGATACGGCAGCGGCGTTGGCGCTGCCGGGCGTTTTGGCCGTGCTGACAGCGGCAGACGCTCGCGCTGATGGCCTGAAACCGCTCGTCCCTTTCGTCACCGCCAACACTGTGACAGATGAGCCGTTCGCTTGTGACGACCAGCCGCTTCTAGCGGACGATAGCGTCCGTTTCGTCGGCGAACCCATCGCGATCATCGTTGCAGAAACCAAAGCGGAAGCGCTGGACGCAGCGGAGGCCGTCATCGTCAGTTACGATATGTTGCCTGCGGTCACTGATGGCCGCGAAGCGCTGAGACCCGGCGCGCATCCGGTTTCTGACGCTGTTCCTGGCAATCTCTGCATGGATTGGCGGCATGGCGATCAGGAAGCTGTGCACCGCGCGGAGGTGGCGGGCGCCCGCACCGTCACGCTCAGCCTTATGAACCACCGCGTCGTCACCAATCCGATGGAGCCGCGCGGCGGCGTTGGTGTGTTTGATGCTGCGTCGGGCCGCTACACGCTGCATGTCTCCAGCCAGAATATTCATATCAACCGGGACCATATCGCTAATGCGCTCGGCGCTGCGCGCGAAGATGTTCGCTGGCTGGCGCCAGATGTCGGCGGCGGGTTCGGCGCCAAGAACTTCGCCTATGTTGAGCAGGCGTTGCTGCTCTGGGCTGCCCGGCGAACAGATCGCGCCGTTAAATGGATCGCAAGCCGGAGCGAAGTGCTTTTGGCGGACCATCAGGCGCGGGACCAATGGGCGGAGGCTTCTTTGGCCGTTATGCCAGACGGGGCGTTCAAGGCGCTCGCCATCGACAGCGTCGCGAACCTCGGCGCATATATGGCAGGCAGTTCTGGTGGGGTGCAAACCAACCAGTATGCGCATCTACCGGGCACGCTTTACGCAATTCCCCATGTGGGATTGCGCGTCCGGTCCGCGTTGACGAACACGGCGCCGATTGGCGTTACGCGCGGGCCTGGGTTCGGGGAGATGAACAACATCGTCGAGCGGCTGATTGATGCGGCGGCTGACGCGCTTGGCATGGACGCGCAGGATTTGCGGCGGCGGAACCTTATCCCCGCATCTGCCATGCCTGCCGCCAATCCAATCGGCGGCACAATCGATAGCGGCGATTTTTCGAAAGCGTTTGAAGCGGCGCTCAGCGCTGCGGATTATACAGGCTTGGCGGCACGGAAAATGGGGACACCGGCGCCGCTTCTGCGCGGGTTCGGCATCGCCAATCACATTAAGGCGACGGGCGGCGTGCCGGATGAGAATGTCGAGATCGTGTTCCTTGAAGACGGCGGTGTTGATCTGATCACGGGCACCCAAACCATCGGCCAAGGCCATGAGACGACATTCCCGCAAATGGTCGCCGAGCGGTTGGGCGTGCCGAGCGATATCGTGACCATGCGCCATGGCGATACGGATGCGATCATTAATGGCGGCGGCCACGGCAGTTCCCGCGCAACCTATATGGCGGGCACGGCGATCTGGCGCGCGGCAGAGGAAATTGAGGCCAAAGGCAAACCAATCGCGGCGGATATGCTGGAAGCGGCGGCGGCGGACATCACATTTGTCGAAGGCCGTTTCATTGTCGCCGGGACGGATCGCGGCGTGGGCATCCTCGAGGTCGCAAAGGCGGCACGAACGGCAGGAATGCCGCTGGACACCTATCACGCGTTCACCCGCGAGGCGATGACGTATCCTTGCGGCGCCCATGCAGCGGAAGTGACGGTCGATACTGAGACTGGCGTCGTTCGCCTTGTGAACTTTACAGCGGTTGATGATTACGGTGTGTTGGTGAACCCGATGGTCGTTTATGGCCAGGTGCATGGCGCAATCGCTCAAGGCGTCGGGCAGGCGATGTTGGAGCATGCGGTTTATGGCGATGATGGCCAGTTGCTCACCGGCTCTTTCATGGATTATGCAATGCCGCGCGCTGATGATCTGCCGAGCTTCACGGTTGATTTTAGCCCAACGCCCTGCACGACCAATCCGCTAGGCGTCAAAGGCTGCGGCGAAGCCGGAGCAATCGCCGGATACCCCGCCGTGACGCTGGCGATCCTGGATGCGCTGAAGCCGCTTGGCGTTTCAGGTTGGGATGGCCCGGCATCGCCGGAGACGGTTTGGCGGGCGATTCAGAGAGCTGGGGCGTAGGGCTTCTGTTAGCTTGCAGGCTTCCACCCTCTCCCTGATCCCTCTCCCTCTTCCATGCGCTTTTTGGGGGTCGGGCGAGGGGACCCTCACGTAGGCCGCGTTTCCACTTTCTAGAACCCTCTCCTCCCATAGGGGGGAGAGGGCAGGGTGAGGGAGGAAGCTGGCAGGAAGGCAGGCGATCCGTCAGATCAACCGCCAACGCCCCGTGTCGCGCGCTTAGACCAGCGCACCTGATACAGATCAAAGCGCCGGTCGGCCAAATTGCGTGTCGTGCCGCTATGGCGGCTCGTCAGCAGGTCTGAGAGGGCCAAGTCAGCCATTGCGATGGTTTCTGTATTCGGCGCTGTATCTGCGGCGACGCCGTCACGGGCGAACTGGAAATCAGACGGTGTGAGGATGCAGCTTTCGGCGTAATGCACATCCATTGCGTCTACATTCGGCAGGTTCCCAACGACGCCGGAAAGCACCATGTAACATTGGTTTTCGATGGCGCGGGCGTGGCAGCAATAGCGTACACGGAGGTAGCCTCGGCGCTCATCTGTGCAGAATGGCACGAACATCATCAGAGCGCCCTGGTCCGCCAGGCTGCGCGCGAGTTCTGGGAACTCGCTATCGTAGCAGATCATGACGCCAATCGGCCCGCAGTCCGTTGGGATGACGGCGGCGCGGTCCCCGCCTTTGATATTCCACCATTCGCGTTCGGACGGGGTTGGGTGCAGCTTGTCCTGGGCGTAGACGGCGCCATCGCGCAGGAAGACGAAGCAGGTGTTCCGCAGGTCGCCATCCTCATCCATCGTGATATGCGAGCCGCCGACGATATTGATGTTGTAGGAGACGGCGAGCTTGGTCATGAATGCTTGATAGCGCTCCGTGTATTCGGTGATTTTCTTGATGGATTCATGCGGCGGTCGCTTCTCGGTTTCGAGCGATAGAAGCTGCGTCGTGTAAAGCTCCGGGAAGGTCACGAAATCGGCTTTGTAGTCGGACGCGACGCCGGTGAAATACTCGATCTGCTCCTCGAATTCCTCGATCTTAGAAATCCGGCGCATCTGGAACTGCACCGTCGCGACGCGGACGCGGCCTGGCAGGCGGCGGTCTGGGCGCGTGGTGCGGGCCGCAGACATCGTTTCCGCCAGCGGGTTGGTCCAGCGCATATGGACAGCATGGCCGCCGGATTGTTTGTCATCCGGCAGGTAGTCTTTCAGGACGCCGAGCGCTTCAAAGTCTTGCTTGAACTGGAAATTGATAACCTGATCGCGGACCTCCATTTCCTGCACAGCGCGGAGATAGTCATCAGGGTCCGGGAATTTTCGACGGCGGCGCTGGTAGCCGGGCATCCGACCGCCGAATACGATTGATTTCAGCTCCAGCAGGCGGCAAAGCTCCCGCCGTGAGCGATAGAAGCGCTGGCCGATGCGAAGCCGGCGATAGGCAGGATCGACACATACCTCAATGCCGTAAAGCACGTCGCCATCAGGGTTGTGGCGGGAGCCAAAGCCGCCGCCTGTAATCTCATCCCAGGTATGTTGGCTGAGCGCCAGCGCCTCATCAATGACGCTGGTGGCGCAGTACCCGACGATCTTACCCTCATAGTCCGCGACGAAGACGCCCTCGGGGAAGTTATTAATCTGCCCGCGGATCTGCGCTGCCGTATAGGCGTCCTCCGGCGGGTAGACCCTGCCTGAAAGCGCTGCGATATCCCGCGCATCGTTTGGCTTGGCATTGCGGATCGCGAGTTTGGCGGAGGCTTCGCGCATCTATGGGCCCTCGTTCGAACGGTCTAAGCGTTCCTGGATAATAGGCGCTTCAGCGCTGCTGATCAGTGCCCGCCGCCTAAAATTCCGGTGCGGATCGAATAATCGACGGCCAGGCCGTAATCGGGGTCATCGTCGGCGTCCAGCACGAGCTGTCCGGCGCGGTTCAAGAGCGCGTGGCAATCCTTGGAGAGATGGCGCAATTGCAGTGTTTTGCCGAGCGCCTCATAGCGGGCGGCCAGCGCATCAATCGCTTGGAGCGCGGATTGATCAACGACGCGGCTATGCTCGAAATCAACAGTTACAGATGCTGGATCTCCTGCTGGATCAAAGATTTCGCCAAACCCGTCAGCCGAGCCAAAGAATAGCGGGCCTTCGATCTGATAGACTTTGGCGCCTTCTGGCGTGGTGCGTGTAATCGCGTGGATACGTGTGGCGTTATTCCAGGCATAGGCCAGCGCGGAGACGATCACGCCAACGACGACTGCAATCGCCAAATCAGTCATCACCGTAACGATGGTCACGAGCGCCATAACCAGCGCGTCGGTTAGGGGAATGCGGCGGAGGATCGTCAAGCTTTGCCAGGCGAAGGTGCCAATCACGACCATGAACATCACGCCAACCAGCGCGGCCAACGGAATCTGCTCAATCAGGCTGGAGGCAAATAGAATGAAGGCCAACAAGAACAGGGCTGCGGTCACGCCGGAAACACGTGTGCGCCCGCCAGATTTCACGTTGATCATCGACTGCCCGATCATCGCACAGCCGCCCATGCCGCCAAAGAACCCGGTGACCGTATTGGCGACGCCTTGGGCGATACATTCCTGGGACGCGCCGCCGCGCTTTTCGGTGATTTCGCCGACGAGGTTCAATGTCAGCAGACTTTCAATCAGCCCAATCGCGGCCAAGATCAACGCGTAGGGGAAGATGATTTTGAGCGTTTCAAAGGTCAATGGGACGGTTGGAATGCCAAATTCCGGCAAGCCGCCTTTGATCGAGGCCAAATCCCCGACGCGCGGCACATCAATGCCAAACGCGATCACGATGGCGGCGACGATTACGATGCCTGCCAAAGGCGCTGGCACAACGTTCGTTAGCTTCGGCATGCCCCAAATGATCGCCATCGTCAGCGCTACAAGGCCAAGCATGATGGCGAGCGGCATGCCGGTCATCCATTGCGTGTCGCCGTTCAGGCTATCGCCCGCCGGGACCTGGAACTGCGTGAGCTGCGCCATAAAGATGACAATCGCCAGTCCGTTGACGAAGCCAAGCATCACCGGATGCGGCACCAGACGGATGAACTTGCCGAGCCGGAACACACCCGCGAGCAACTGTAATATCCCCATCAGCACAACGGTCGCGAAGAGATATTGGACGCCGTGATCGGCGACTAGGGCCACCATCACGACGGCGAGCGCGCCGGTTGCGCCAGAAATCATGCCGGGCCGTCCGCCGATCAGCGCTGTGATCAGGCCGACGATAAAGGCGGCATAAAGCCCAACCAGCGGATGCACGCCCGCAACAAATGAGAACGCGACTGCCTCTGGCACCAGCGCCAACGCGACTGTCAGTCCGGAAAGGACTTCAGTTTTAATGCGCCCAGCTGTGAAGCCGGCGCCGTCTGATGCAGCGCCAGAGGCGACCGAAATGCGGCCTGCGATTGAGGCGAGGGTAGGTTTGGTCACGAAGAGGGCATCCAACATAAGAAACGTATAGGTGGGCAGTCATTCATAAACCGATAATGCTGCATTGCGAAATTAATTCGTTGCGGCGCAATACCGCTGCGGTGGCCCATGAACGCTCGCTTAGAGAGCTTTTGCTTGGAATTTAGGGAATATTAGCAGCGTGCAGCCTATAGTCCCGCCAAGTCGCCCTGCTTCGTTTTGGAGAAGAGCCTTTGCCTGCTATTTTGATCATCGACGACAATGCTGAAATCCGCGCGCTTTGGAGTGATGTGCTTGAGGATGAAGGCCACCAAGTTCTGCTTGCAGATTCAGGCGTCGCTGGCGTCAAAATTGCGCGCACGACGCCCGTCGATGTGATCGTCACTGACATTATGATGCCGGACAAAGACGGACTTGAGACGATCATGGAAATCCAGTCGCATAATCCCACAGCCAAAATCATCGCTGTCTCGGGCGGCGGGGATATGCTGCGGGAATCTTTTTTGCCAGTCGCAGGCGCGCTTGGCGCCGTCATGACGCTGCAAAAGCCGGTTGATATCGACGAGTTTTGCGCCGCCGTATCAACTCTAGCCGCCGCCTGACAGCGTTAGTGCAGACGGAAATCGCCGTCTGCAAACCGCATTTCGACGGGTGAGACCAGGCCCTTCGCCGCGACGCGGACAGAATGGATTGGCCCATCAATCTCTCGTTCCCAGAATGTCAGAAACTTCTTCAGCATAGGAAAGTCCGGTGCGTGATCGAGCTTTTGTAGAATGAAACTCTGCAGCAGCGCCGGGTGATCGGGCATGTGATAAAGAATTTCGGCGGTGGTCAGGCGATAGCCTTGAAGCTGCATTTCCAGATCGCGCATTGGTTTCCTCCTTTAAGCAAACGCTGCGCCTTTTTGAACTGCGCTATGAAATGCTGAGAAACGTGCGCATTTCATGACGAATGCGTGTCCAGAAAGGTCGAAACGCGTTCGCCGATGGCTGAATGCGTAGCGGGCCAGACCGGCAGAACCGGTGTGCCGCGCTTGGCGTGTGGCGCGCGGCGCCCTAACTCTGCTGAAGCCGCCCGTTCTGCGATCAGCTCCGGCATGTGGTCTTAACCATGAATCTGCCAGAACATGCTTAATAATTCATTGAATCACAGTGTTGGCTTCGGATTCAGGGCGCATTCACGCTTCTGTTAGCACTCGAGTCGCCTGAGTGCTAATTTTTTGCTTGAATGAGTCAGCCGGATTGCCTAATTGTGTCGCAACCGACGGGCTTTGCAGCGTTTTTGGCGGCCCGTTGGGCATTCAACAGAGAAATCACTTTGAGGAGGGCTATCCATGGCCATGAAGTTTCGGCCTCTGCACGACCGCGTGCTCGTGCGTCGCGTGACGCAGGAAGAAAAAAGCGCTGGCGGCATCATCATTCCTGAAACGGCGCAAGAAAAGCCGCAGGAAGGCGAAATCGTCGCTGCAGGTTCCGGCCGCATCAGCGAAGACGGCGCGGTTCACGCGTTGGACGTCAAAGCTGGCGACAAAATCCTGTTCGGCAAATGGTCCGGTACGGAAGTTAAGATCGACGGCGAAGAGCTGCTGATCATGAAGGAAAGCGACGTTCTGGGCATCGTCGGCTAACGCTGACGCCCTAGAGAACCCGTTCAATGAGCGGCCTGGCGGCGCTTCAGCGCACAGGCCCGCACCAATCTTAAGGAAAAGAAAAATGGCAGCGAAAGAAGTTCGCTTTAGCGCCGACGCGCGCGACCGCATGCTCAAGGGCGTCAACACGCTCGCAGATGCGGTTAAAGTCACCCTCGGCCCCAAAGGCCGCAACGTTGTGATCGACAAGGCGTTCGGCGCCCCCCGCATCACGAAAGACGGCGTCACCGTCGCCAAAGAAATCGAGCTTTCTGACAAGTTCGAAAACATGGGCGCACAGATGGTTCGCGAAGTCGCGTCCCGCACCAATGACGAAGCTGGCGATGGCACGACCACTGCTACCGTTCTGGCTCAGGCGATTGTCCGCGAAGGCGCTAAGTCCGTCGCTGCCGGCATGAACCCGATGGATCTGAAGCGCGGCGTTGACATGGCTGTTGATGCGGTTGTCGCAAACCTGCAGAAGCGCTCCAAGAAGGTCAAAGACTCTTCTGAAATCGCACAGGTCGGCACCATCTCCGCAAACGGCGAAGCCGCTATCGGCCAGATGATCGCTGATGCGATGCAGAAGGTTGGCAACGAAGGCGTCATCACCGTCGAAGAAGCCAAAAGCCTCGAGACTGAACTCGATGTCGTTGAAGGCATGCAGTTCGACCGCGGCTACCTCTCTCCATACTTCATCACCAACGCTGACAAAATGGTCTGCGAGCAGGAAAGCCCCTACATCCTGCTGCACGAGAAGAAGCTCTCTTCTCTGCAGGCGATGCTGCCGGTTCTGGAAGCTGTTGTGCAGTCCAGCCGTCCGCTCCTGATTGTTGCTGAAGATATTGAAGGCGAAGCGCTGGCGACCCTCGTGGTCAACAAGCTGCGCGGCGGCCTGAAGATTGCTGCTGTGAAGGCTCCTGGCTTCGGCGACCGTCGCAAAGCCATGCTCGAAGACATGGCTGTCCTGACGGGCGGCACGGTCATCAGCGAAGATGTTGGCATCAAGCTTGAGAATGTCACGCTCGACATGCTCGGCACCGCCAAGCGCGTCTCCATCGACAAAGACAACACGACCATCGTCGATGGCGCTGGCAAGAAGGGCGACATCAAAGCGCGCTGTGGCCAGATCCGCCAGCAGATCGACCAGACTTCTTCCGACTACGACCGTGAAAAGCTGCAAGAGCGCCTGGCGAAACTCGCCGGCGGCGTTGCTGTCATTCGCGTCGGCGGCGGTTCTGAAGTTGAAGTGAAAGAGCGTAAAGACCGCGTCGACGACGCCCTGAACGCGACCCGTGCTGCTGTTGAAGAAGGCATCGTTCCAGGCGGCGGGTCCGCTCTGGTCTATGCCGTGAAGGCGCTTGATAAGCTCAAAGGCGATAATGACGACCAGACGGTCGGCATCAACATCGTCCGCAAGGCTTTGGAAGCTCCTGCACGCCAGATCGCTGCGAACGCTGGCGCGGACGCATCCGTGATCGTCGGCAAGCTGCGTGACAACAAGTCCGAGACATTCGGCTACAATGCGTCTAACGGCGAGTTCGTCGATCTTGTCAAGGAAGGCATTATCGACCCGACCAAGGTTGTGCGTCATGCGCTTCAGGATGCGGCTTCTGTCGCTTCCTTGCTCATCACGACCGAAGCCATGGTTGCCGAAAAGCCAGAGCCTAAGGGCGCAGCTGGCGGCGGCGGCATGCCCGATATGGGTGGCATGGGCGGTATGGGCGGCATGGGCGGTATGGACTTCTAAGTCCAACCAACCATTAAGCTACTGCGGATTAGGCCGTGGGGAAGAAATTCCCTGCGGCCTTTTCTTTTGCGCACGATCTGCCCGCTAAGCCAGCGATAACAAGGACGCTACTCATCTTGAGAGCGGGCCGGGTAAGCTTCACATTTGGGGCGAGACTATGAGACAGGCTTTCGCGGCGAATTCCGCTCTAACTCATCGCCCCCGTTGGGGGCGAGGAGACCTTGGGGCGCCGCTTCGTACCTGTGTTGTTGAGATCAAAGCTGGAGCGCGCGCCGATGACTGACATTCACACCTTGCACGAAAACGCCGAATGGCTGCCGCCCTTCCGCGCCGCATTCGCCAAGCTTGGCCTCAAGCAGGTTGAGCATGATCTGGACAAAGGCGTGCTTGATCTCAGCACTCCTCCCGCGCCCGGCGTCTATTACAATCGCATGAGTGCGTCCTCTCTCACGCGTGGCCACGCCCATGCGCCGGCAATGACGGCGGCGCTGCTCGATCAGGCTGTGCTGGCCGGTTACACAGTGATCAACGGCCCGAACGCGCTCCGCCTGGAGATGAGCAAGGCGGCGCAATATTCCGCACTCAGGGCCCATGGCGTGCCAACGCCGCGCACGATTGCGGCTATCGGCTCAGATCAGATTGAAGCGGCGGCAGAAGCTTTCGGCCAAGCCCCGTTTATCCTGAAACCAAACCGTGGCGGTAAGGGCCTTGGCGTCGTGCTGATCCAAGATATGGATGATCTTCGCGCGCGGCTGCCGGAATTGCAGGCCAACCCAAATGCCGATGACGTATGGCTGGTCCAAGAGTATCTGCCTAGTCCCGACGGCTCCATTACGCGCATGGAATTCATTGGCGGCAAGCTGCACTACGCCGTTCGTGTGAACACCGGCGGCGCTTTCGAGCTTTGCCCGGCAGAGGCCTGCGCCATCGGCGATGCGCCGCCGATGTTCGAGATCATCGAAGGTTTCGAAAGCCTATTGCTCTCCCGGCTTGAGGCGTTCTTGGCGGCGAATGACGTGCAGATCGCAGGCATCGAATTCACGCTAGACCAAGACGGCCAGCCAGTTGTCTACGATGTGAATACGAATACCAACTACAATCCGGATGCAGAGGCGCTGGCAGGCGTGCAGTCTGGCCCGGATGCTGTCGCTGCCTATCTCAGAGGCTTGGCTTCGGCTGAAATGCTTACTGTAGCCGCATAACAACAGGCCTCAGTCGCTTTCCAGCACTGAATCCCAATAGAGATAATCCCGCCAGCTTTCGTGCAGATAGTTTGGCGGAAAGGCTTGGCCACACGCCTGCAATTCATACACCGTCGGCTCCATCGGCGTGTGGCGGAGCGGCATATGCGCTTCTTTCGGTGTGCGATTTGCCTTTGCTAAATTACAGGCGCCGCAGGCCGTCGCCACATTCGCCCAATCGGTGCGGCCGCCGCGTGAACGCGGAATGACGTGATCGAACGTCAATTCAGACGTCGCCGCCCGCGCGCCGCAATAGGCGCAGCAAAACTGATCCCGCAGAAAAACATTAAAGCGCGTGAAGGCTGGCCGTTTCGCTGGCGCGATATATTCTTTAAGGGAGATGACGCTGGGTGCGTGCATTTCAAAGTTGGGGGAACGCACCGGCGCGTCTTCATATTCCGCCAGCACATTCACACGGTCCAGGAACGCGGCCTTCACCGCGTCCCGCCAGGACCATAACGATAAGGGGAAATAGCTGAGCGGCCTGAAATCTGCGTTCAGAACCAGTGCAGCGCGGTTATCAAGCATGGTAGTCAGAGCCCTCCAGTCGGCGGGATGAAACAAATCCATCTGTGATCTACATATTGGGGCATAAAGAGTGATTGTGACAAGATGAAGACGACGACCGCCCCTGAACAATCAGAAGAGGCTGTGGAGAAAGCGAAGGCGGCGGATAAGCCGAGCCTCAGCGTCCTCCGCTTACTGGCCCCATATCTTTGGCCGAAGGACCGCCCAGCCTTCAAGCTGCGCATCGTATTGGCCACGATTTGCCTGGTGCTGGCGAAGGTCTCGAACGTCTATGCGCCGCTGTTCTTCAAAGACGCCATTGATGCGTTGGAGAACAAGCCGGAGCTTGCGATTGCGGCGCCGCTTGGCGTTATTTTCGCCTATGGCCTCGTTCGTATTGGCGCGACGTTGTTCGGCGAACTCCGCGAAGCTCTATTCGCTGCTGTTGCGCAGGGCGCCATTCGGGGTGTGGGGCTTTCCGTCTTCCGCCACCTGCATAATCTCAGCCTCCGCTTCCATTTGGAGCGCCGCACAGGGGGGCTCAGTCGCGCCATTGAACGCGGCGTCAAAGCAATCGAAACGCTATTACGCTTCGCTGTATTCAGCGTATTGCCGACGATTTTTGAAATTATCATCGTGCTGGCGATCCTCTGGAACATGCTGGACTGGCGTTTCGCCGCCGTCACCGCCGCCACTATCGTGATCTATGTGGTCTTCACGAAATACGTGACGACATGGCGCCTCGGTATCCGCCGCAAGATGAACGAGGAGGATAGCCGCGCGCATTCCAAAGCCGTGGATAGCCTGCTGAATTTTGAGACGGTCAAGTATTTCAACGCTGAACACCATGAAGCCCGGCGTTTTGACCAAGCCCTTGGCGCGTATGAGAAAGCGGCGGTCAAAAGCTCAATCTCATTATCGACACTGAATGTGGGCCAGGCTGTGATCATCTCCATCGGCCTTGTCGCCGTCATGGCGATGGCGGCGATTGGCATTCAGAAGGGCACGATGACGCTTGGCGAATTCGTGATGGTGAACGCCTATCTGATCCAGCTGTATCAACCGCTGAATATGTTTGGTTTCGTCTATCGCGAAATCATGCAGGCGCTGATCGACATGGAAAAAATGTTCAGCCTGCTGGATGTGAAGCCTGAGGTGCCGGACAAGCCGAACGCCCCACCGCTGGCGGTTGGAGAAGGCGCGATCCGGTTTGAGGATGTGCATTTCGCCTATGATCCGCGCCGGCCGATCCTGCAAGGCGTCTCGTTTGATGTTCCGGCGGGAAAAACGGTGGCTGTGGTCGGACCATCGGGCGCTGGCAAGTCCACAATCGGGCGCCTGCTCTATCGTTTCTATGATGTGCAGCAGGGCCGTATCACCATTGATGGCCAGGATCTCCGGGACGTCGGCCAGTTGAGCGTGCGCGCCGCCATTGGCACTGTTCCGCAAGACACGGTGCTGTTTAATGACTCGATCCTCTACAATGTGCTCTATGGCCGCCAGGATGCGTCGCCAGAAGAAGCGAAGGAGGCCGCGCGCTTGGCGCGGATCGCAGATTTTGTTGAAGGTCTGCCGGACGGTTGGGATGCTGAAGTCGGCGAGCGCGGCCTCAAGCTTTCCGGCGGGGAGAAGCAGCGCGTCGCCATCGCCCGCACGATCCTGAAAAACCCGCCGATCCTGATCCTGGATGAAGCGACCTCCGCCCTCGACACGGCGACGGAACGTGAGATCCAGACCAATCTGGAAGAGCTGGCTGAAGGCCGCACCGCCATTGTGATCGCACACAGGCTTTCAACCGTGGTGAACGCAGACGAAATCCTGGTGTTCCAAGGCGGCAAGATCGTGGAACGCGGCAAGCACCGCGCGCTGATGGCGGAAGACGGCGTCTACGCCGAAATGTGGGCCCGCCAGCAGGAAGACCGTGAGGAGGCGGAAGCAGTGGCGGGCTAGGGCTGCGTTCGACAGCGCGCCGACGCCAGGATACGCTTTTTCACAAAGCGGATTAGATGGCGGAGAGCGGGATGAACGTTGCAGTAGCAGAACCTGAAATCAGCGAGATTGCGGTTGTCGATATGGGGCCGCTCGCCCAAGGCTCCTATGGCGAGGCGCAGGTAGCTGATGCGCTCAGGCAAGCGTTAGAGACGGCGGGCTTCCTTATTCTGACGAACCATGGCGTTGCGCAAGACCTGATTGACCGCACTTTTGCCGAAGCCAGGCGGTTCCATGATCAGCCGATGGAAGCCAAGCACGCTGTTCTCATGAACGAGCATAGCAACGGTTATATGGCCATGAACCGCTATAATGTCCGCACCTCCCGTGTGAGTGAGGATAGCGCAAAGCCGGATCGGAATGAGGCGTTCTTCATGAAACGGGAACGCAGCCCGGATGATCCGCTTGTGCAGGCGGGCAGGCGCTTTGCTGGTCCGAATGAATGGCCGGATGATCTGCCGGGCTTTAAGGATGCCGTGCTCGAATATACGGCCGCTGTTGAAGCGATGACGCAGCGCTTGCTTCCAGCGCTGGCGGTGTCGCTGGATTTGCCGAGTACTGCCTTCGATGCAGCCTTCAACGAATGCATGTTCACATTCCGCATGTCGCACTACCCGCCCGTGCCAGCGCAAGAGGCCGGGCAATACGGGATAGCGCCGCATACGGACGCGAGCTTCATGACCTTCCTGCCGCAATCTGGCGTGCCGGGCCTGCAAATCCGGGTGGGTGAGGATCGGTGGCTGGACGTCCCTTATGTGCCCAACTCTTTCGTGGTGAATGCGGGCGATACGCTGATGCGCTGGACCAATGGACGCTATAAATCCACACCGCACCGCGCCTTGCCGCCGGTTGGCGAGCGCCGCTATGCGATCCCGTATTTCCTGGCGCCGCATTTGGATACGGTGATCGAATGCCTGCCCTCCTGCCAGGGACCGGATAAACCGCCCAAATATCCGCCAATCACCTATACGGACTGGCTCTCCTGGTGGTACGACCAAAACTACAACACGAAGGATCAGGCGGATTTGGCGAAAGATGGCGCGGATGGCTGAACATCCTCAGCGCATCGCCATCCAAAACGCCGATGGCCGTATCGTCGTTATGGACTCGATGACCTATGTGGACGCCAGGAACTTCAACTGCGATGTGTTGATCGCGGCCTCATATTTCGGCGCGATGCCCGTTTGCCATTGGGTCCTGCCCGTCCAGCCCAAAGGCGTGATCGCGCAGGAGGCCGGCGGCGGCAAGAACATGGCGGGGGTCAGCGGGTTATGGGCGCTGGATGCGCATGGCATCCCAGGCGCCGCGACGACGACAGAGTCCTGCCGCGTTTCGGATGGCGAGGATATGTATGCGAACGGTGTGATCGCCCAGATGAACGCCAGTGCGCAAAGGCTAGGCGTCATACCCGGGATGACGGCGGCGGACGCGGCGAACCGCATGCTACAGCATAAGCGCCCGCTCGCCGAAGCCCCGGCGATGATTGAAGTCGTCCATGAAAGCGCCAACGGCCGCATCCTGGCGCTTGGCTCTACATCATTCATCGATGACGGTAATGCAGGCGATGTTATCTGCGCCGGTTCCGCCTTCAGCGCGCCATCCGCTGACTATGCGGCGCCCTATGCTATCCGTGGCTTGATCTGCAATGACGCTGGGCGGTGCAAGGATGATTCTGGCATTGCGGGCCTTGGGGTGATGGAGACCAAGGGCGTGCCTGCCGCCGCCGTATCCGCCGCCAGCGCAGAAATCGGCGACGCCCTCAGCACCTACCATGATGGTACAATTTCAGCGTTGAATGCCGCCGCGCGAAATCTCGGCATCAGTGAAGGTATGTCGGCCAAGGAGGCCGCTTTGCTGATGCTCTAAACGGCGGCTAATACCAACGGCGCCCAGAAATGACCTGTAGCACCGCCCATAGAGCCCTGCTGGCAAGGAGCCGTGCGCGCCGCGATGCTTGCGCATCGCAAGCGTACGGCGACGCTGTCCAGCAGGGCTCTATGGGCGGCCCGAAGGGTGACCTTCCTTCCAGCCGTGGACGTCGGCGCGCCACTTGCCCGATGCCCGCATCGCGCTGCGCGCCGTTTCTAGCCACAGCTGGAATGAAGGCCATGATACAGGTCATTTCTGGGCGCCGTTGGTATAACTACTCCGCCTTGCCCCACCCGCCGGCGCCGGGGGATTCAACCAAGGCCATGGCGCCTTCAGGTACGAGCTGGTCGCCGGTTTTGCCGGGAAGCGGGGTTTCGTCGCCATTGGCGCCGATGAAGCCGAACCGGCCTTTGCCGCCGTCTTCGCCGCCTTGCAGGCCCCAGGGCGCGTGGCGGAAGCGTTCGCCGACGCCGTTGAAGGTGCAGGCGTGATCAACAGGCTTCACGACACGGCGAATGCCGCGCCCGCCCGGATGCTTGCCGGCGCCACCTGAATTCGGCACCAGACCGTATTCCAACACCATCAACGGATATTCCATCTCGATGGCTTCAACGGGCAGGTTGGATGTGTTGGTGATGCCTGTCTGCACGCCATCCTTGCCGGGCTTGGTCGGCCTGCCGCCCGCACCCCCGCCGATGGTTTCCAGATACACATAAGCCTCGCCATTGCGCGGATCGATGCCGGAGAATACGGCCATGGTGTTCGCGCCATTGGGCGCCGCCGGCACACGGTCTGGCAGGGCAGGGGCGAGGGCGCCCATGACAACGTCGATGACGCGCTGGCATGTATGCGCCCGGCCTGCGACGGGTGCGGGAAACACAGCGTTGCATACGGTGGCTTCGGGCGCTGTGATCGGCGCGCAATCAATGACGGCCTGGGTGTTCGGCGCTTCCGGGTCGAGCAGCGCTTTGATGGCGTAGATCACAGCGGCCTGGGTGGCGTTCAGCGTCATGTTGACGTTGCCGGGCACCTGCGGGCTGGAGCCTGCGAAATCAAACGACAGCTTGCCGCCCTTCGCTTCAATCGTGACTTCGAAGACGATATCAAACGTTTCGACGCCGTCATCGTCCATCATATCCCGGAAATTATACGTCCCGTCCGGCACCTGCTTCAGCGCATCAGCCATGCGGGCGGCGGACCGGTCGAGCAACTGGCGGAACCCGGCTTTTAGCGTTTTAGCGCCGTAACGTCCGCCGAGTTCCTGCATCCGGCGCACGCCAAGTTTGGCGGCGGCGATCTGGGCGTAATAGTCGCCCCGGCGCTCGGTCGGCGCGCGGGCGTTCAAGAGGAAAATATCCAGGATTTCCTGGTTGATCTCGTCCCGCGTTCCAATCCGCGTGACGGGAATGCGCAAGCCTTCCTGGAAGATTTCCGTCATGCCGCCAGACATGCTGCCCGCCGCCATGCCGCCAATATCCGCATGATGCGCAATATTGCAGACAAAGCCGACGAGGCTGCCATCGACGAATACCGGCGCCGCAAAGTTCACATCCGGCAGATGGGTGCCGCCCGCAGTGTGCGGATCGTTCGCGACAAACAGATCGCCCGCGTGGATATCATCGCCATACTTTTCGACCACGCAGCGCATCAAGCCGCTCATGGAGGCCACGTGGATTGGCAGGCTCATATCCGCCTGCGCAATCAAATCGCCCTTGGCGTCCATGATGGCGGTCGAGTGATCATGGCGTTCTTTGATGTTGGTCGAATAGCTCGCCTTCATCAGCGCCACAAAGCTCTCGTCATTGATGGACTTGAGCGCGTTGGTGAGAATTTCGAGGCCGATAGCGTCTAATTCAGCCATCTTCAAGCTCCTTTCAGAGCAATAAGTAAGGAGCCGTCGGGGCGCACATCCACAACATCGCCCGGATGCACCGGTGTGGTCGCATCCAGTTGGTCGACAATTGCAGGGCCAGTGAAGGTCATGCCGGGCGCCAAAGCTTCGCGGCGGTAGATTGGCGTATCGGCAGGCGCTGTGCCGTTGAACCAGACTTGGCGGTGGCCGGTCGGTGCGGGCATCGGTTGCGCTTTGCCGGGTTCGGGCATTTCGTCCGCGTCATAGAGGCGGCCCCTGGCCGTCATGCGGAAGTTGACGATTTCGATGGCGGCGCCCGGATCATGGAAGCCATAAGCGCGGTCATGGGCGGCGAAGAAGGCATTCGCCAGCGCCTTGATATCCGGCAGGTCACTGCCAGACAGGCTGGGCGCGGAGGCGACCGGCACGATCAGCTCAAAGTTCTGGCCGACATAGCGGAGATCGAGCGCCAGCTCCATGGTGCGGGTGGCGTCTGGCAGGTCTTCCGCTTCGAACCAACCCGCCGCGCGGGCGGCCAATCCGGCGACGGTATCCGCCGCTATCTCCATCTGATCCGCTGCGAGCGGCAGGCGCATGCTCGCGACGAAATCTTCCTTTTGGTCAGAAACCAGCAGGCCTTCAGCGCAGACAATGCCGGGCGAGGGCGGCACCAGCACTTCGCCCATACCAAGCTCGGCTGCGACTTCGCGGGCATGGAGCGCGCCTGCGCCGCCGAACGCCATAAGCACGAATTCTCGTGGGTCACGGCCACGCTCGACCGACATGCGTCGCACGGAACGCGTCATGTTCGCAACCGCGATAGCAAGCACGCCGAGTGCAGCTTCTTGCAGCGACACCCCGACTTTCTCAGCGACTGGCTGCATTGATTGCGCGGCTTCATTGGGATCGAGCGGCATCGCGCCATCGAGCAACCCGGTGGGCGAAAGGCGGCCCAACACCAGGTTAGCGTCCGTCACCGTCGGCTCCGTGCCGCCTTGGCCGTAGCAGGCGGGACCAGGAACGGCGCCGGCGCTGATTGGGCCGACTTTCAGCAGCCCATCCCGGTCAAACCAGGCGATGGACCCGCCGCCTGCGCCAACTGTATCGATATCGACCATCGCAAGACGGATTGGGAATCCGGCGACATCGCGCTGAAATGCGATTTCCGTCCGCCCGTCTTCGATCAACGCCACATCGGCGCTGGTGCCGCCCATATCGAGCGTCACGACATTGGGTCGCCCCGCACGGAGCGCGATATGCGCTGCGCCCACCGCACCTGCGGCGGGGCCGGAGAGTGCAGTTCGCACAGGATATGACGCCGTTCGAAGCGCCGACATAAGGCCGCCGGAAGATTGGTTGACGCCAAGCGCCGCGCCTTTAACGGCATCATCTAGGCCGGCCGCCAATCGTTCCACATAGCCTGCCATCAGCGGCTGCAGATAGGCATTGATGGCAGTCGTTTGGAAGCGCTCATATTCCCGGAATTCGGGCTGCACATCGGAACTCAGTGAAACCCGCATATCGGGCGCGATCTTATGGATCGCGGCGGCAAGTTGTTGCTCATGGGCGGGGTTGCGGTAGGCGAACAGGAAGCAGATCGCGACAGCGTCGGCGCCGCTCGCGACGATTTCCTCGGCGGCGCGGGCGGCCTCGGCGTCGGTTAGCGGCAGCACAGCTTCACCTTGCCAGTCCAGGCGCTCGGCGACTTCGAAGCGCATGGCCTCGCCCGCCAGCGGCTCCGGCTTATCCAGGTTCAGGTCATACATATGCGGACGGACCTGGCGGCCGATTTCCAGCAAATCCCGGAAGCCTTTGGTCGCGACGGCGGCGATGCTGGCGCCCTTCCGCTGGATCAGCGCATTGGTCGCGACCGTTGTGCCATGGGCGATGCGGGCCGCTTCCGCCAGCGGTACATCATGGGCTTCTGCCATTTCCGCCAAGCCAGAGAGGATCGCCTCGCCAGGGTCCGTCGGGGTGGAGGGGCGCTTGAAAACCACCTCTTGGCCGGTCGCGCCATTGCGCGCGTGGAAATCTGTGAAAGTGCCGCCGACATCGACGCCAATCGTCCAATTCATGGGGGTGATTTATGCCTTCCTGCGCATCAGTCCGAAGGCCGCGATCAGGATTGCGACAATGGCGATCCCGGCGGCGATATTTCTCTGGGTCATAATGCTGGCGGTCTCCTCCGCCTGCAACGTTGCTTTGGCTGCCGCTTCGGCGCGTGCGGCGTCCAGCGCTGCAATGGCCTCTGCCTCGGTCGCCTTAACAGCTTCGGCCGCTTCAGCGGTCACGCGTTTGGTCGCGACTTCGGCGATTTCAATGTCTTCGACCAGATCAGCGCGTTCGTTGAACGCTATCGCCAAATTGGCCTCCATCGCCGCCAGTTGTTCCTCGAGCTGCTGAATGCGGTCGGCGCTGGCGGAGGTTTGGGCTAGCTCAGCCGCCGCCGCCCGTTCTGCGCCGATGGCGGCGGCGAGCGCGGCCCGGGCGCGCTGCAGGTCGCTCTCAAGCGCCAACACTGCCTGCGATTTACCTGCAAGAGCTTGAGAGGCCTCTGCCTCTGCTGCGGCCAATGCCTCGGCCTCGGCCTGCAGCCCGCTGACCTGGCCGACAAGCGCGCCAACCCGGTCGCGGAGATCGCCATTCTCTGCAACCAGTAGGGCGGTCTTGTCTGCAAGTGCGCTATGCTTGGCGGTGAGCTTCGCGTTGTCTGAAGGGGCGGCTTCTAAGCGGCTGGCCAGCCCGCCGGCTTTGCCAGATAACGCTTGCCTTTCAGCTGTCAGATCATCTAATCGATTCCTGAGGCTCGCCGCTTTTGCAGCCGAGTCACGGGCTTCTGCCTGCGCCACTGTGAGCGATTGCTGCGCTGTGGCGCGTTTGCTGCTGAGCTCGCGGCCCCCTGCAACCTCGGTGCTTAATTCTAGCTTCAACGACCGGTTTTCGGTCTTAAGGCCTGCGATTGCTGTCTTGGCGCTATTAAGATCGCCTTCCAATGCCTCGAGCTTTGAATTTTTGGCGCCAAGCTGATCTTCGAGATCAGCGATTTTTGCGGCGGCGGCGCCGTTGGCCGCCTCAAGGCTGCTCTTGCCGGAAGTTAGTTGGCTGATGAGCGACTGCAGCGCCGATTTTTCAGCCGCCAAGCCCGATATTTTGGCGGCCAGTTCGGTTGTCTCCGCCTTGGCGTTGCGGGCGGCTTTCTTAGCGGCTTCAGATTCAGCTTCGAGCGCCCGGATACGGCCTAGAACGCCGCCTCCGCCCGGCGGTTCAGGCAGCTTGGGCGGCGCTAGATTGGGCGCTTTCGGTGCGTCGGGCCGCGTGATTGCAGGCGCGTTGATGGTTGGGCGATCAACAGATTGCGCTGCGCCGTTGGAGGCCAGGCAACACAGCGCCACACAGCCGCCAACAACCACAGAACTGGCCCGCAGATGCATCATGCAACGTTGTCGAACGCCGCTGCGGCATCATCCTCAATGTCGAGCTGCAACACGTCATTGAATCGATTGAACGCGCCGCATAGCGCAATGCGCCAGGTGAGTTCGACGATCTGCGGTTCATCGAAATATTCCCGCAGGCGTTCAAAGATGCCATCGCGCACGCGGTTTGGGTCCATGGTGACTTGGCGGGCGTATTCGATGACCAAGCGGTCCTTGGCGTTGAATTCCTCCACATTGTCATAGTCCAGGATGTTATCGATCGCCTCCTTGGAGGCGCCGACAACGTTCAACATCGGGCTATGGTGGGCGACGCAATAATCGCAGGCGTTCAGCTTGGAGACTGCGACGAGCGCGAGTTCCAGCGAGCGGCGATCCAATACGCCTTCATCCCGTAATTCGCCAAGCAGACCGAAGACATTGTTCAGGATCGGCGGGCGTTGCGCCATGGCCCCTGCGAGGCTGGCGAACGGCCCGTAGCCGGTGACTTCTTTGTAGGTGTCTTTCGCAGAGTCAGGGACATCCGCCCCGGAGAGTGTCTTTACGCGCGCCATTGATCCGTCTCCCGCAAAATCAGAATGGCGGGAGAGTACCTGTGGGCGGCCGTTCAGCCAAGCGCATCCGCCAAAACTTCGACCAAATGCCGCGCTTCTCGCCCTGCGCCATCGGCGATCTGGTGGCGGCAGCTTGTGCCATCGGCTACGATTAGCGTCGCTGCATCCGCCGCGCGGATGGCGGGGAGCAGTTTCGCCTCCGCCATTTTGAGCGAAACATCGATGGTTTTCGCCTGATAGCCGAACGCCCCGGCCATGCCGCAGCAGGATGTTTCGACCATGGAGACATCCAAGTCTGGGATCAGTTTCAGCGCTGCTAAAGTCGCTTCCGCCTTGCCGAAAGCTTTTTGATGGCAATGCCCATGCACCAGCGCTTTCGGCGCGAGCGGACGCAAGTGTTGGCGGAGCGCATCTGCCGCCTCCGTTGCCAGGAAGTCATCGATCAAGCGGGTCGCGTTCGCCAAAGCTTCAGCGCGCGGCCCAAGGTTCAGCGCCTCAAACTCATCCTGGAATGTGAAGAGGCAGGCGGGTTCAAGGCCCAGCACTGGCGCGCCCGCTTCTACATAGGGCGTCAGCAAATCGAGCGTGCGTTCGGCTTCAGCGCGGGCTTCGTCGATTAATCCAGCGCCCAGGAATGTGCGGCCGCAACATGGCCCGCGCCCATCTGGCCCGCGTACCACATGGACCGTGTAGCCCGCCGCTTCCAACACCTTTACGGCGGCGCGCGGTTTTTCAGGTTCGAACCAGGTCGTGAAAGTGTCGGCGAACAACACGACATCCGTGCCATCGCCTTGGATCGCGCCGCCGACGGTTTCACGGAAAGGCCGCGTACTCCATGCAGGCAAGGATCGCTTGGCCGAAAAACCTGTAAATCGCTCGCTCAATGCAGCCGCACCCGGAATTTTATCGCGCAAGTTCAACAATGCGCGGAGGCGGGAGAGGCGCGGCGCTTGGCGCGGCAGGAAGGCTGTCATCTTCTCGCCAGCGCTAAGCTTTCGGCGCTTCAATTCCTGATACGCGACTTCGATTTTCATACGCGCCATGTCAACGCCCGTCGGGCATTCGCGGCGGCAGCCCTTACAGCCGACGCAGAGCTCCATTGCGTCGCTGACGGCCTCAGACGCGGCATCTTCCGCGCCGAGTTGGCCAGAAAGCGCGAGCCTGAGCGTGTTGGCCCGGCCCCGCGTCACATCCCGCTCATCCCGCGTCGCGCGGAAGCTTGGGCACATGACGCCCGCCAGCAGAGAGCGGCAGGTCCCGTTGTTGTTGCACATCTCCGCAGCGCCGAGGAACCCGCCCCAGGGCGACCAATCCAGGCCGGTTTCGATTTCCACCGGCCCATAATCCGGCTTGAAGCGCAGCAGACTGCGGTCGTCCATCTTCGGTGGGCGAACGATATTGCCGGGGTTAAACAATCCGTCTGGATCAAACTTATCTTTGATTTCCTCGAACGCGCGGGCGAGGCGGGGACCCTGCATCGCCTCGATGAACTCGGAACGGACCTTGCCATCCCCATGCTCGCCGGAATGGGAGCCGCCATATTCTTTGACGATGGCGAAGGTTTCTTCTGCGATGGAGCGGAGCTTCGCCGCGCCCTCCGCCTGTTTCATATCCAGGATCGGGCGGACATGCAGCAAACCAACGCTGGCATGGGCATACCAGGTGCCGCCTGCCTGATACTTATCAAACAGTTCCGTCACCCGCGCCGTGAAATCCGCCAGATGCTCCAGCGGGATCGCGCAATCTTCAATGACGGAGACGGGCTTGGCGCTGCCTTTCATCGCCATCACGATGTTAAGCCCGGCCTCGCGCACGCCCCATACGCGCTTCTGCTGCGCCGGGTCTGTCACGGGCACGACGCTGGATGGATATCCCAAATCCGCCATCATCGCGTCCAGGTCTTGGAGGCGAGGGGCGAGGGCGGCGTCTGTCTCGCCGGAGAATTCTACGATCAGGAGCGCTTGCGGTTCGCCGGGCGCCATGATTTTGGCGATATCGGCGAAGGCGGGCATCTGGCGGGAGCGTTCGATGATGGTGCGGTCAACCAATTCCACCGCATCGGGTTTCAGCGTGACCAGATGCTTGGTCGCGACCATGGCTTCTTGAAAGCTTGGGAACTGGCAAATGCCAACGGCTTTTCGCACTGGCGCTGGCTGTAGCGCCAGCTCAATCTCCGTGAAAAAGCCGAGCGTGCCTTCGCTGCCGGTAAGAATATCCGCCATATTGAAAGCGTCATTGCGCACGCGGTGCAGGTTATAGCCCGCCACATGGCGCAGCACCTTTGGCACGTTGGCCGCGATCTCAAAGGCCTCGCGCGCGGACAGTTCGCGCAGGAACGTGACCAGCGGGTCCGTATCGGCAGCTGCGACGGGGTTGAAGCGGCGGCCAGCGCCATCGGCCATCAGCGCATCAATGCGCGCGACGTTATCGGCCATAATGCCGTAGCGGATGGAGCGCGCGCCTGATGAATTATTCGCCGTCATTCCGCCAATGGTGCAACGGCTGGCGGTGGAGGGATCAACCGGGAAGAACAGCTTATGCTGCGCCAGTGCGGCGTTCAATTCCGCCAGCACGACGCCCGGCTGCACGACGGCGCGCTTGGCCTCAGGATCAATATCGATGACTGTGTTCAGGTAGCGCGACGTATCGATAACGACCGCTTCCCCAACCGTCTGACCGCATTGCGATGTGCCTGCGCCGCGCGGCAGCACCGGAACCCCAGCCGCCCGCGCATGGGCCAACGTCGCCTCCACATCCGCGATGGATTTCGGGCGGACGACGGCGAGCGGCGTCTGTTGATAGATGGAGGCGTCCGTAGCGTATCGGCCAAGGTCTGCCGGGGATGTGAGGACATCGCCTTCGATGTCTGCTGTGAGTTTTTGGGTAAGGTTGGTGGGCGCGCCATCAAGCATGCTCGGGGACCTTTACGTTCCAGCGACAGGCGCCTTCATTTGACGCCGAAACGCGGCGTCGCCACTGGGTTCCCTCGCCCCCGCAAGGGGGAGAGGGATCAGGGTGAGGGGGGCGCCAGAAGTGCGGTACGGGCGTTGATGCCAAATGGAATTTTCTCTGGTTCGCCATCATAGACCATCCTGAGAGTTCCCCCCTCACCCTCCCCTCTCCCCCCTGTGGGGGGCGAGGAGACCTGGAGGCGAGTGGCTCGTTACCAATCTCATGTGGCCTAGCCCGCTGCGGGCCGGAAGCGCCTGCGCGGCTAACCAAATCCCCCATCAATCCACCAAATATTCCAAATTCTGGCAGTTCCTAACCGACCCATCGCGCACCCGCGCCGCTGCCGTCGCCGCGGCTTTGCTGCGGAGGTCGAAGAGGCCGGGTGGGCTGTAGAATGCGGCGTGAGGGCTGATCATGAGGCGGCCTTCTAGCCAATCCGCCCGCTCCATATAGGCTTTGATGAGGGGGTGGCTGGTGTCTGCCGGTTCTTTTGGAAGCACATCCAGGCCAGCGCCTGCGGGCTTTCCGGCTTGTAGGGCCTCATACATGGCGTCCAGGTCTACGATGGGGCCGCGGGCGGTGTTGATGACGACGGCGGTGTCCTTCATCCGGCCCAGCAGATCTCCGTTGATGGCGCCGCGCGTTTCGTCCGTTAGGGGGGAGTGGATGGAGACCGTATCCGCCGCTTCAAACAACGCCTCTGCAGATGTCATGCGTTTGTAGCCGGTGGAGAGATCAACGCCGTCTGGCAAATGCGGATCATAGAACATCACATCCATATCGAACGCAGCCGCGCGGCGGGCGGCGGCCAGGCCGATACGCCCCAGGCCGAACACGCCGAACGTCCGCCCGCGCAGCCGGTCCACACAGGGGCTTGGCGTATAGCGCCAAAGGCCAGCGGGGTCCCGGCGCATGCGTTCTTCATAACGGTCCAACCCCCGGCGGAGCGCCAGCATCATGGCGATGGCATGGTCCGCGACTTCGGTAGTGCCATAATCCGGCACAGTGCATACGGCGATGCCCCGTTCGCCCAGCGCTTTCAGGTCCAGCCCATCAAACCCAACCCCGCCGCGCACGACAATGCGCGCCCGCTGCATCTTCGCCAGATTGGCCATAATGACGGGCGCGCCCCGATACGTAACAACCCCATCGGCCCTGGCCCAGGCTTCATCCGGCACCAGATCAGGCGAATCATAAAACTCCAACTCCATATCGGCCCCCGCAGCATCCTGCTCCACATGCTCATCGCCTTGTGTATGCCGGTCTGTAATGAGTATGCGCATGGGGTGGGGCTTTCTGATGGGGAGAGGGAGCGAATACATCGCCAGCCTGAACCCAAGGTTCAGGCTGGACCTTTTCTAAATTGCCACTTTGTCAAGGCGGTGTGAAGCCCGCAGGCCACTGCGTGCTTTCATCCCAACGGGCTTCATCTAGATTTCTCACGTCAATGAGGTTCGCGCCACTGAGGTTCGCGCCACGGAGGATCGCGCTACGGAGGTCCGCGCCAATGAGGTTCGCACCAATGAGGTTCGCACCATGAAATGTTGTAAGCAGTGATCTGAATTGGAACAAATCGTGGCCGAACAATCTGCCAACAGGGAGTTGTATGGATGCGTCATTCAGGCGGCTCAACATACGCGCCAGACCGCGCCTGCCGCCCCAACCAATGCGCCAACGGGCATCAGCTTTGTCGCCATGGGCGATGAACCAATAGGCGTGAAACAGAACTAACAAGGCTTCTTCAGCATTTAAGCTGGCCCGGGCGATCGTTCTGATTGTCGGCAAGCCCGCCGCAGTTGAACCTTTGGGCTGAATGCCGTCTTTGATCGCGCGCTCCAGGAGTGGGCGTAGCTGTTCTTGGTCGGCGTTCGGGTCCACAGATGGATCATCATCCATGCTGCTTCGCGGGCGTGTAATCTCCTCTCGCAGCAAATTGTGAATTGGGTAGGTCATAGCTTGCCCACCCGTCACGTCGCCCCAGTCTTGAAGAAATGCTTCGGGGTTATCATGCACATTTGGCAGCGCATTCCGCCAAATTCGGATGAGATGCCGAACATATAAAAATTCAGCGAAGCTTTTGTGGGTGAACTCTACGCCGCGCCCGTCGTGTTGCTGTGCTGCGCTGCCGGGACCGGCGCCCGCCTGTGCGCTGAAGAAGAATGCGGCTAAAAGCGGTGGCAGTTCATCATCTCCGCTTTCGGCCATCAGGCCTAAGCGATTTGCATAGGGTGTGCCAGCAAGCGCTATCTCAACATCTGCGCGGGTGATGGAGCGCATGTCGCCGTTTTTCCACGACTGAACGGCCAGCAGCTCAAAGCAATGCTCGAAGTCATTCCGGTTCTTGAACTTATATCCGCTGCGTTTGCCACGAATTTCCTCTTCCCGCGTCCAGTACACGCCGAACAAGGCGTGCATGAGTGCGGCTTTATTGTTGGCGCCCTTAAGATCATCAGGCTTGGTCTTTGCCAATAAGGCAAGTTGGCCGAGAAAGAGGGGTTCAGCGTTCAGTTCATAATGCGCGTCATCTTCAGCCCGGCTGTCGCCGCTACCATCCAGTTCAAGCGTCGCCTTGTACTTCTGCCAAGCCAGCAGTCGCCGGTCATCATGCTTTTTTGGCAGTCCGTCAAGCGCCTTGAAAAGCTGCCAATCCCGGCGTTCCCCATCTTCAACCTCTGGCCAGGCGAGGGGGAGGACGTGCAGGCAGGTTCCGGCATAATCCTCGCCGCTTTCGCCAACGGCGACGGCGCGGCCAAGGACAAGCGCGCGCCATTGGATGGCGCCGTTCTGGCGCTTTAGGTCTTTCAGGTCTTTTTCCAGAAGCTCTGTGAATGTCTCGTAGACATAGGATTCTGCTTCAGATTGCGGCAGCGCCAACTCATCTAGGCCGTCCAGAATAAACAACACTTGGCGCGCGGTCGGCGCTTCGCGAATATCGAACCCTGCTGGCAGAGGCCGGGTTTCTAGGATGTTGCTATCCGAAGGCGTTAGCGCTTCCATTGCGCGGGTGACAATGGACATGTCTTCAACAAACCTCCCCAACCGGCGAACGGGGATCAGCAGGACATTTACGGCGTTTGGGTTCGCTTCCCTGGCCAAGCCCGCCGCAAGCGTCTTGGCGAAACTGGATTTTCCGCGCCCGGGCTCGCCAGAGATGAATCGGATGCTAGTGGCGTCATCATCCTTCAGCCAACGTTGGATTTCAGCATAGGCGTCAACACCAATCCGGCGGCGTTGTTCATGGGGCGGCGGTTCATGGTCTGGGTCAAAGTAATAGGCATGCACGGGAGTATAGACAGATTGGAGCGTCACTTTCGGCGCATCGCCGCCTAAGTCAAACAGCGGCAGCGGCTCTTCCTCAATATCCCGGATCAATTCCGCCCGGTAGTTGGCCCAAATGTCTTCCCCAGCGGCAGCTAATTTTGCTGTCAGCCAGCGCTCCAGGTCAGCCCGCAATATGTTTTCGAACTTAGATGCGTTCTCATACTGTGTGCGGGATTTTACGGGACTGCCGTCTTCGCCCATAGCGAAAGCATAGGCTGCGTCCCACTGCCGGAGTGACTTTCGGAAGTCACCTTCGGAATCTTTGAATTCCTTGCTCATGCAGAAATATAGGGACGGGTCGGCGGTTTGGCTCTTAAGCGCGTCGTAAACCTCTTTCACCGTGCCTGATGCGAATGTTTCGCCATTTTTGCCCGTGAATTCAGTGCCGATGCGTTGCCAAAGGATCACAATCGTATGATCGCAGTCCGTGGCCGTGCCGATCCATTGGTCCACATAGTCCTGCGCCGCATTCAACGATCCCATCGGCAACGCTACGTCTGGGTCATCCCAGCGGACGCATTCCAGCGTTACCCTGTCCTTAAAATCATCGCGCTGACCTAGCTCGCGAATGACGCGTGCCGCAATCTCCCGCTCCTCCGCTACGTCGCCGGGGGAGGAGAGGAAGATTCGGAGGTGTTTTTTATTGCGCTTCGCCATGGCTCAACGCTAACCGGTTTCAGGCGTTGTGGAAATCCGGCGGGGCGCAAAAATTGCGTGGGCTGCGGCGGGGCGGGTTTCTGGTCGATAGCGCCTGCTCTGGCATCGCGGTAACATTGGTTATGGGGCCTGGGGTGCAGTGGATATGAGTGCGGCTGGGAAAACGGAGAGCGGGTGGTTAAGCCGGGCGCAGCTTTGGGCGGCGCGGCGGATCACGCTTGGGCATCGGCCGACGGATAGCCGTCGGGACAAAACCATCAAGCGGGTGATGGCGATTGTCGCGTTTGCGTTTGTGTTTTTGAACATACGCAGCCATGCCTATTACATCACCAACGAATTCTGGTTGCAGCACTATCTGAACTATGGGCTGACGGCGGCGATCCTCTCCGTATTCATCATGCTGAAGCTTGGCCTCAGCGTGAGCAGGATCTTCTACACGGCGATATATTTTTGGTTCGCCAACCACATCATGTGGCATTTCATTGAGGGCAACCCGAGCAACTTCGCAATCTTCATGCTGATGATGCCCATCGGTGCGATCCTGGTGTTTGGCACGCGAAAATCCCTGCCGCATTTCTGCGTGTTCGCCGTATCCTGTGTGCTGATCCCCATCGCCGACGGGTTTTTGCCCTATGTGCCGGTGGATACGGCCAACGCGTTCTTCGCCAATGGCGAGGGCTTGTTCGGCAGCGCCATGAAGGTCCCGCTGACGGATTTATCCTTCGTTTATGTGCTGATGTTCGGGACGATTGTGTATGTCTCGCTGTTCATCGTCCTGCAGGAGCGGGATAGGGCAAGGGCGCAGGTCGAGGCGCTGCTGATGAACACGCTCCCCCGCGAGATCGTAGAGCGGCTGAACCGGGAGGAGCGCAGTGTATCGCTGGCCGTTGAGCCTGAGTTGGCGGATGAATTTCCCGCCGTCACTGTGTTATTCGCCGATATCGTCGGCTTCACATCGCTCTCCGCCGATATCAAACCGGGCGAGTTGGTAACGATCCTAAACGATATTTTCACGCGCTTCGATGGCCTGGCGGACGAATACGGCGTTGAAAAAATCAAAACCATCGGGGATGCCTATATGGCGGTGTCCGGCGTTCCCACACCCGTGCCAGACCATGCGCCGCGCATCGCCGGAATGGCGCTGGCGATGGTCCGAACGATCGAAGAATACTGTAAGCAATCCGGCCATAGCCTGGAAATCCGGGTTGGGGTGAATACGGGGCCGGTCGTCGCCGGGGTGATTGGCCAGCGCCGCTTCGTCTATGATCTCTGGGGCGATACGGTCAACCTCGCGAGCCGGATGGAAAGCCACGGCAAGCCAAGCGCGGTGCAGATATCGGATGCAACCGCCGAAGCGCTCGACGGCGCGTTCCTGGTGGAAGACCGGGGCGGGATAGAGGTCAAAGGCAAGGGGCTCGTCCATGCCTGGTGGCTTGTGGGTGAGAAGGGGGCGTCATGACTATTGGGGCGATCAATTGGCGGATGGCGCTTATGGCGCCGCTGCTTGCCGGGTTACTGGCGGCCTGCTCGCCAAGTTGGCAGGGCCGGATGCCGGCAGAAACCACGCCCGTGCTGGATGATACGGCGCTGACGGCACGGGATGGCGCGCGCCTACCAGTCCACAGATGGCTGACAGATGCGGCGGATCAGAAGGCCGTCATCGTCGCCATCCACGGCTTTGCGCAATATGGCGGCGTTTTCCGCTATCCGGGGCCTGCGCTGGCGGAGCGGGGGATATCCGTCTACGCGGTTGACCTCCGCGGCAATGGCGCTGCGCCAGAAATGGGCGTGTGGCCAGAACATGAGCTACTAATCGAGGACGCCCAGGCGCTCGTCGCTGAGGTACAGAAAGCGCATCCGGGAACGCCGGTTTATGTGCTGGGCTACAGCATGGGCGCAGCCTTGACGCTGGATGCAATGACGCGCCCCGGCTCTCCGCCCGTCAACGGCTTGATTTTGACGGCGCCCGGCCTTCGCAGTTGGCAAACGCTAAGCCCGCTGGAACGCTCCGCCTTCTGGCTCGCCGCGCATACCGCCCCTTGGAAGGAGCTGGATTCCTGGGCGCTCACGCCGGTTGTGACAGATAACCAAGCGTTCATGACGGAGAATATGGAAGACCCGCTGGTGCAGGGCGATATCCGGATTGACGTATTCTATGGCGTCGTCCGCTTCATGGACCGGGCCTGGAGCAGCCTGGACCGCCTGAACATGCCAACGCTCATTCTCTATGGCGACAAAGACCTCGTGATCCCGTGCGATCTGGTCGAGCGGTTCAATACGGAACTGGCCGCACAAGAACGCCCAGGCCGGGTCTATGCGCAATACCCCAACGGCTACCACCTGCTGCTCTGGGATATGGAGGCGGATAAAGTGCTGGATGATATCGCCAGCTGGATCGAAACGCCGGATGCGCCATTGCCCTCTGGCCTTGGGCGGCGGCTCGACGCGCCGGTGTGCCCGGCACCGCCTGCAGCCTCCTGAGCGAGAAACGCTAATCCGGCATTTTCTCGTGCTTGGGGAGGTCCATGTTCATGGGGTTCCAGGGCTGGGCGCTGGCAGTGAAGATGTCCCGGCCTGGCTCATACCAGCTTGGGTCATCCAGGCTACCGGCGTAAAGGACTGTCAGGTGGGAGGCCACGGTGTTCTCCAGGAACACGGGCGATCCGCAATCTGAGCAGAAGGCGCGGCGCATGTCGTGGCCTTTGTCGGCCTGGCTGACGAACCACTTAGCCTCGCCCTTGGTGACGGTGAAATCATCCGTCTTGACGCCGACCGCTGCCAGATAAGCGCTGCCCGTCGCCTGCTGGCAATCCCGGCAGTGGCAGTTGCCCATATAGCGGACGCGGCCTTCCACCTGGTAGCGCACATTCCCGCAAAGACAGCCGCCGCTGAAGCTTTCTGGCGTCGCCATGTGATCTCTCCCTCATTCGTCGATGCTTTGACAGATTAGCGGCCCTGAACCCTGCCGGAAAGCGCTCTCACGCGCGGGGGTGCGCCGCCTTATAAGCCGCAAGCAGCCGCGCTTGGTCGACGCCCGCATAGCGCTGCGTGGTGGAAAGATCTGCATGGCCCAGGAGTTCCTGGATGGTGCGGAGGTCTCCGCCCGCCGCCATCAAATGTGTCGCAAAGCTGTGGCGGAGGGCGTGGGGCGTGGCGCTTTCGGGCAGGCCGAGCGCTCGCCGGATTTCCCGCATGCGTTTCCGCGCAACGCCTGATGCCAAGGCCCTGCCCCGCGCGCCAAGGAATAGTGGCTCTGACTTTTCAGCCGTGAACGGGCAGCTTTCGAGATAAGCGTCGATGGCGCGGCGAGCGGCGGGTAGGATTGGCGCAATCCGCTCTTTGCCGCCTTTGCCGGTGATGCTCAACGTTTCGCTAATGGGCGCCTGTCCTCGCGTCAACGCCAGCGCCTCGCCGATGCGGAGCCCGGCGGCATAGAGCAGCAGGAACAGCGCATGGTCCCGAAGCCCAATCCAGGGGGCGGCGTCTGGGTGGGCTGGGGTTGCAGCCATATCCAGCACATCCTTGGCGGCGGCTTCGCTGATCGGGCGCGGTTGGCGGCGCGGTTGCTTGGGCGCGCGCACGGCAGTGACGGCGGTTTCTGTCACGTATCCCTGGCGTGCGAAATATCGGAGCAGTCCCCGGATCGCGGCAAGCCCTCGCGCCCGGCTCGGTGCGGAAACGCCATTGGCGGCGCGTCGGGCGAGCCAGGCGCGGTAGTCACGCGCATGCAGCTTTTCGATGGCGGAGAGTTCAGACGGCGCGCCCAGATGGTCCGCCAGGAACGTCAGGAAGTCCGTGATGTCTTTGGTATAGGCCCGTTCCGTATTCGCTGCGGCCCGCCGGGCGCCAATAAGCCATGCATGCCAATCGGTGAGCGCGGCTGCAAGATCAGGCGCGACAGGAAGGGTCTGGAATGGGTCAGCGGCATCCGTCATGCGGCGGCGCCCCTCTCACCCGGCCTCTCCCCTCGTTGGGGGGCGAGGAGATAGATAGTAATCGCTGAAACGCATTCTCCTCTCCCTCCAACGGGGGGAGAGGGACAGGGTGAGGGGGGCGCTGCAACGCAGATAAACCGCGAAACTAACGCGCTGCCTTTACCCGTGATGCCCATGCAAATCCAGCCATGCGGCGACCGTGCCGCCGAGCGCCGCGCCGAGGAACGCCAGCAGATCGTCCGCCTGTTCAAGTGTGAACGATCCTGGCTCCCGCGCGCCGAACGCCAACATCGCTTTCGGCGCTTCCGGCGCAATTTCAAGCCGGACGAGCGCTGCTGATCGCACGACGCCAGCCGCCCCGCCAAACAATGTCGGGTCTGGCTCCATGTCTGAGATGAAACGGGAGCGCCGGTCTGCGCCGCAGAGATAGCCGTCGATATCGCCGGTGCTGAGCGCTTGGACGCCCGGCGGCATTTTCATGCCGTCGCTCGGTTTGCCTTCAACGCAGAAAGTCACCGCTTCCATATGCAAGATTTGTGGATATTGCTCCGTCACGCAATCAATCAGCGCTTCAAAACTCTCGGCGCGGATGGCGAGCAAGGTGGCGTCCATGATGGAGGTCTGGCTTGCCTGGTTGGCGCGGGCGACCGCCAGTAAATCCTGGGTGGTCCCGCGTAAAGCCTTCAGCTCGTCGCGATGGCGTTCCACCATGAAGCGCTGCATATCGACAACACCGTCGCCGCCACGATCTGGAGGGGCCAGTTTATCGAGCAGTTCAGGATGATCAGCGAAGAATCCTGGATTGGCGCGGAGCCAGTCCGCGACCGTTTCGGCATCCAGCTCGGCGATGGCGGCGGAGGCGTCGCTCAAAGGATTGATTGCCCCGTCTTCTCCCAGTCGCTGAGGAAGGCGGCGAGGCCTTTATCTGTCAACGGATGGGAGTAGAGCTGGCGGATCACGTTTGGCGGGATCGTCGAGACATGCGCCCCGGCCTTTGCGGCGGCAAGCAAATGCTGCGGATGGCGGATGGAGGCAGCCAGAACTTCCGTTTCAAGGTCTGGATAGTTCTCATAGATCATCACGATATCTTCGATCAGCATCATGCCGTCTTCGCCGATATCATCCAGCCGCCCAATGAATGGCGAGATGAAAGATGCGCCCGCTTTCGCAGCCAACAACGCCTGGTTGGCGGAGAAGCAAAGCGTGACGTTGACCATCGTGCCTTCGCTGGAAAGCGCGTAGCAGGTTTTGAGGCCATCCATTGTCAGCGGCACTTTGACGGTGACGTTGTCGGCGATCTTGGCCAGCTTGCGGCCTTCCTTCAGCATGGTGTCGAAATCTGTCGCGGCGACTTCTGCGCTGACCGGTCCATCGACAATCCCGCAAATTTCTTCGATGACTTCCAAAATATTGCGGCCAGACTTGGCGATTAGCGACGGGTTGGTGGTCACGCCGTCCAAGAGGCCAGTTTCGGCCAGGTCGCGGATATCATCCACATCGGCTGTATCGACAAAGAACTTCATTCTGGCCACTTTCTAATCAGAGAAACATGCGATTTGAGGCTATCCATACCCGATGGCGAAACCTGATGCCAGCACGCTGACAGACTTGTTCGACGAGGATTCGGACGGCCTAGCCGTGCGTTCCGTGCTGACAACAGCGCCAATAGCCGGCCCGCTGTCTTATTTAGTCGCGGCTGATATGCCGCCAGGGGCGCTGGTCGAGACGCCGCTTGGCGGGCGGACGGTCGTTGGCGTCATTTGGGATCAAGATGCCGCTGACAAATTGCAAGACTTCCCGCGTGAGAAATTAAAGGCCGTTGGCCAACGCCTTGACGCGCCGCTTTTGCCGCCCGCGCTCCGCCAGTTGATTGATTGGACCGCGCGTTATGTGATGGCGCCGCCGGGCGCGGTTTTGCGTATGGCGTTGCCGCGCGCCGCGCTCGCCCCACCGCCGAAACGCACCCTTTATCGACCGCCGTTAGATGGGCCGAACCTGGAGGCGCGGATGACGCCCGCGCGGCGTCGAGCGCTCGATGCCTTAGAAGATGCGCCTGCGCTACCTGCGATGGAGGCGGCCCGCGTCGGCAATGTCAGCCCAGCGGTCGTGAAAGGCATGGCGTCGGTTGGTCTCTTGGAGGCCGTTGAAGTGATCGGCGATGCGCCAGCGCCAGTATTGGAACCGACCGGCCGGAAGCCAGTTCTTGGCGGCGCACAGGCTGAAGCCGTAGAAAAATTAGAAGAGTCTGCGCGCTCTGGCGCGTTCTCCGTGACCTTGCTGGATGGCGTTACGGGTTCTGGCAAGACCGTTGTGTATATGGAGGCGATGGCCGCGACCCTGGCGGCGGGACGCCAAGCGCTTTGCCTTCTGCCGGAAATCGCGCTGACAGACCAATGGCTAGACCGCTTCCAGGATCGATTCGGCGCGCGCCCACTGGTTTGGCATTCAGAACTCTCATCCGCAGAACGCCGCCGTGCCTGGCGGGCGATCGGGACGGGCGAAGCTGGCGTCGTCGTTGGCGCCCGCTCATCGCTCTACCTGCCATTTCCACGCCTTGGGCTGATTGTCGTGGATGAGGAGCATGACGGCGCTTTCAAACAGGAGGACGGCGTTCGCTACCACGCACGCGATATGGCGGTCGTGCGCGGCCAATTGGAAGACGCCGCCGTTATTCTCGCTTCTGCGACCCCAAGTTTGGAGACGCTGGCGAACGTGGACCGGGGGCGGTACACGCGTCTGGCGCTCCCGCATCGACATGGCGGAGCGCAGAAACCCGATATCGGCCTGATTGATCTTCGGAGCCAACCGCCGGAGAGGGGCCGTTGGCTCTCCCGGCCCTTGGTCGACGCAATTGATGTCGCGTTGGAGGCGGGCAAGCAAAGCCTGTTGTTTCTGAACCGCCGGGGCTATGCGCCGCTCACGCTTTGCCGGGCCTGCGGCGAGCGGTTGGAATGCCCGCACTGCTCCGCATGGCTCGTCGAGCACCGCCTGCATGGCCGATTGATCTGCCACCACTGCGGCTACTCTGCGCGACCGCCGTCCAACTGCCCGGCCTGTGATGCGGAGGACAAGTTTGCGCCCTCTGGTCCTGGCGTTGAACGTGTTGCGGAAGAGGCGATGCAACGCTGGCCTGAGGCTCGGGTGGAGGTTGCGTCCTCAGATACGCTGGCCGCGCCCCACGCCATTCGCGATTTCACGGAACGCATGGCGGCGGGGGAGATCGATATCGCTATCGGCACCCAAGTGCTGGCCAAGGGGCATCATTTTCCGGAATTGACAGTCGTCGGCATTGTCGATGGCGATCTTGGGCTGGGCGGCGGGGATCTGCGGGCGGCGGAACGGACGTATCAGCTGCTGACCCAGGCTGCGGGCCGGGCGGGCCGTGCCGATTCGCCAGGTTTCGCCCTCATCCAAACACATCAGCCGGAGCATCCCGTGATGCAAGCCATCGCCGCATCGGACCGGGATGCTTTTGTCACTGCCGAATCCGCAGCCCGCCAGATGGCGGGGTTGCCGCCCCATGGCCGATTGGCGGCGCTCATTGTCACAGGCAAAGATTTGGCGGCGACAGAACGCCTTGCCCGCGCCATCGCTCGGGCTGCGCCGCGTTGGGAAGGCGTGCGCGTCCTCGGTCCGGCGCCAGCGCCCCTGGCGCAACTCCGCGGTCGCTGGCGTTTCCGCCTATTGATGCAAGGCCGCCGGGATACGCCAATGCAAGCCTATCTCAAAGAATGGCTGGACCCGATTGAAGTCAAAGGCGGGGCGCGACTGCATATAGACGTTGATCCGTACAGTTTTTTGTAAGCGGAGAAAGCCTCCGTGAGGGTCCCCTCGCCACCCATAGGGGGGAGAGGGGACCCT
>JAYNYG010000027.1:56285-58189 GCA_038102935.1 Alphaproteobacteria bacterium
CCTTCCCCGCCTCCTTCTCCCCCACCACCGCCACCACCCTCGCCACCACCATCCCCACCCCCCAGTCCACCGCCAACGCCGCCCCCAACTCCGCCACCTACGCCACCACCAAGTCCCCCACCCACGGCCCCCCCCGGGCGGCCGCCTCATCTCTGCAACGCCATGGTACGGAAACATCGGCCCTGTTGGAATTCCTACCTGGATCGACTCCTGCGTCAGTATGGACACCCCGGATTGGCCCCGGAACGCTTGCACGGCCCTATACCCTGTGATAGCCAAACTGCCGTCTCGACTGTGGGCTCTAAGACGAGCGTTCGGGGGCAATATGGGCGCGGTTGTTGCGGCGGGTTCTTGCCAGCCTCTTCGAACGCGCATTTGTCATGTCGGACTATGAAGACTTTGGCGGCTTGGTCGCCAAGCAAACGATGAGGGTTACAGGGTGGCATCCCAAGCTGGATCCAAATCCGGGCTCGCCGGGCGATATGCCTCGGCTTTATATGAGCTTGCGGACGAGCAGAAAGCGCTCGATCAGGTCGCGGATGATCTCCGTGGCCTTAAGGACGCGCTGGCTGAAAGCGATGATCTGCGCCGTATGGTGCGCAGCCCCGTCATTTCCCGCGATGAGCAGGAAAAGGCCATGGGCGCGGTCGCTGAGAAATCAGGCATGCACGGCCTGACCAAGAATTTTGTGGGCTTGCTGGCGCGGAACCGCCGCATGTTCGCGCTCGATCAAATGATCGCTGCTTTCCTCGATCTGCTAGCTGAAAAGCGCGGCGAGGTGACAGCGGAAGTGACGACGGCCAAGCCGCTGGACGACAGCGCGCTCGCCAAAATCACAGACGCTATCAAGCAGGCGGTCGGCGCCCAGGCGCATATCGAAACCAAAGTTAATCCGGACCTATTGGGCGGCCTCGTCGTTCGCCTTGGGTCCAGAATGTATGACAACTCGCTCAGCTCTAAGCTGCAGCGCCTTGAACTCGCCATGAAGGGAGCTGGTTGATGGAAATTCGGGCAGCCGAGATTTCTGCAATCCTTAAGAATGAGATTGCAAACTTCGGAACTGAAGCTGATGTGGCTGAAGTCGGTCAGGTTATCTCCGTCGGTGACGGTGTTGCGCGCGTCTTCGGTCTCGACGAAGTGCAGGCCGGTGAAATGGTCGAGTTCGAGGATGGCTCTAAGGGCATGGCCCTGAACCTCGAAACGGACAATGTCGGCGTCGTTATTTTCGGCGATGACCGCAACATCTCCGAAGGCGCTACGGTTAAGCGGACCGGCGAAATCGTTGACGTGCCCGTGGGCAAGGGCCTGCTCGGTCGCGTCGTAGACGGCCTCGGCAACCCGATTGACGGCAAAGGCCCGATTGAAGGCGATGAGCGCCGCCTGGCTGAAGTCAAAGCCCCTGGCATCATCCCGCGCCAGTCGGTAGATGAGCCGATGCAGACCGGCCTCAAAGCCCTCGACGCGCTTGTGCCCGTTGGTCGTGGCCAGCGTGAGCTGATCATTGGCGACCGCCAGACCGGCAAGACCGCTGTCGCCATCGACACCATCATCAACCAGAAACAAGCCAATGCTGGCGATGACGAGTCGAAGAAGCTCTATTGCATCTATGTCGCCGTTGGTCAGAAGCGCTCCAACGTCGCCCAGGTCGTGAAGACCTTGGAAGAATATGGCGCGATGGAATACACCATCGTCGTCGCCGCAACGGCTTCCGAGCCTGCGCCAATGCAGTTCCTGGCCCCATACGCTGGCTGCGCCATGGGCGAATGGTTCCGTGACAACGGCATGCACGGCTTGATCATTTATGATGATCTTTCCAAGCAAGCGACCGCATATCGCCAGATGTCCCTGTTGCTGCGCCGTCCGCCAGGACGTGAAGCCTATCCGGGCGACGTTTTCTATCTCCA
>JAYNYG010000028.1:0-58152 GCA_038102935.1 Alphaproteobacteria bacterium
CTGACGGGATAAATACTATCCCTAGGGGTGGACCACTTCAGGGGGGCTGCTCCACGCTGACTATGCGAAATATTGTACTTTCGACACTGGATGGAACCGACGGCTTCCGTCTCGATGGCATTGATATTGGCGACCGAAGCGGATTTTCGGTCAGTGGGGCTGACGATGTTAACGGCGATGGATTTGCGGACCTGATCATCGGGGCTTATTTAGCTGATCCGAACTTTGACAGCAGTGCCGGCGAGAGTTACGTGGTGTTTGGCAAAGCAGCGGGCTTCACAGCTGGCGTGGACTTGGCTGGCCTGGATGGAAGTGATGGCTTCCGCCTTGATGGCATTGATGATGGTGACCTCAGCGGACGTTCAGTCAGCGCAGCTGGTGATGTCAATGGCGACGGGTTTGGAGACCTGATCGTCGGAGCCAGGGGCGCTGCTTTCAGTAGAAAAGTCAGCGTCGGCGAGAGTTACGTGGTATTCGGCAAGGCGTCAGGCTTCACGGCAGGCGTGGATCCATTTGACCTGGACGGGACTGATGGCTTCATCCTAGATGGCATCGACCTTGGCGACGTTAGCGGTGATTCAGTCAGTGCCGCTGGCGATGTCAATGGCGATGGGTTTGCAGATTTGGTTGTCGGGGCCATGTTCGCTGCCCCAAACGGAGATAACCGTGCTGGCGAGAGCTATGTGGTGTTCGGCTTCGACAGTGGCGCAGTCACCCACGAAGGCACGAATGCTAGCGAGACGCTAACCGGCGACGCTACGACCAATGTTATGATTGGCGGCCAAGGCGTCGACGTGTTGCTGGGCGCAGGCGGGCAAGATGTATTCCGAGGCGGCGCGGGCGACGACATTTTCACCATCGACGACCTCACATTCGAGGACGCAGATGGCGGCGCTGGGACGGATACTTTACGCCTGAATGGCGCCGGTCTTTCATTGGACCTGACGGCAGCCGGCGACGAAGGCTTATCTGAAGTCGAGGCGATTGACTTTTCTTCGACCAATGGCGGCGTCACGCTTTCTGCGACCGCCGTATTAGGACTGTCCAGCACGTCCAACAGTTTGACGATTACTGGGAACGGCGACGACACCGTTACATTTACCGACAATGGCTGGATGATTGCCGCCGAAGACGGAGCCACCCGCACCTATGAGAACGGCGCGGCCACAGTCATTCTCGACCGGACAATGAAACTCGGCTTTACAGGCTCTGACCAGGCTGACGTATTCCTGGGCATGAATGGCGATGACACGCTCGCCGGCGCGGCTGGCGACGATGTCCTCACCGGTGGCAATGGGAATGACGATATCGATGGCGAGGCTGGCGATGATCGTCTTATCGGCGGCCTGGGCGACGATGATCTCAATGGCGGCGCGGATGAGGATACCGCCGACTACTCCGATGCTGGCGCGGGCGTCACCGTCAATCTGACCTCTGGGGCAGCTGACGATGGCGAAGGCGGTACGGACGCCTTGACCGCTATCGAGAACATCATCGGGAGCGCATTCAACGATATCCTGTCAGGCAATGCCGGCGACAATGACCTATCGGGCAATGCGGGCAATGACCAGGCGGATTATTCTAGCGCCGGAGCGGGCGTAACGGTCAGTCTGACATCTGGCTCTGCGAACGACGGCGAAGGCGGTACGGATACGCTGACTGGAATTGAGAACATTGTCGGCAGCGCGTTCAACGACATCCTCACGGGCGATGGCGTCGCCAATGTTCTATCGGGCGGCGGCGGCGTCGATCAGGTGGACTATTCTGGCGCAACGGCGGGCGTGGTCGTCAATCTCACCGCTGGCCGCGCGACTGATGATGCGAGCGCAACGGATACCCTGATCGACATAGAGAATGCCGCTGCGGGCGGCTTCAACGACGTTCTGATTGGCGACAGTGCAGGCAATACGCTGGTTGGCGGCGCCGGGATTGACCGCCTGGATGGTCGGGATGGCGATGATCGCCTCGAAGGCGGCGCCGGGGATGACATCTACACAGTGCGCACGATCAACGATGTCGTCGTAGAGGGCGTCGGCGAAGGGGCGAAGGATCGGATCAATACTTTTGGCGACTATACCAATCCTGAAAATGTGGAATTCTTGGTCGGGATTTTCGCGGATCAGGGACTAACCCTAACCGGGAGTGATGGGCGAGAGAGCATTACCGGCTCCAACAGGATCAGCTCGCCAGATACGATTGACGGTCGCGGCGGGAATGACAAACTCGTGGGTCTTGTCGGCGATGACATCCTTATTGGGGGCGCTGGCAATGATCGGATATTCGGCAATAGCGGCGCTGATGTGATTAACGGAAGCGCTGGCAATGACCGCGTCACGGGCCAGCAAGGCGCTGATACATTCATCGTTGGCCTGGCCGCCGGACGGGACACAATCACTGACTTCGATGGGGCCGCGGATCAGATCGACCTAAGCGCCCACGGTTTTGCCGATCTGGCGGCAGTTCTAGCCGCCACAACCGATGTCAGCGGATCAGCAATCATCGACCTTGGCGGCGTACACAACCTCAAAGTCCTCGGCGTCCTTGAAGCCTCATTTACATCAGACGACTTTATCTTGGCCTAACCGATATTGAACGCAGCGCTCGGACGATTTTCTTCCAAATTCAATCCGATAGATAAGGATAAAGCGCGGGTCTCCGCCGCAATCAGCACCCGACGCTCTAGCGTTTTTGTTGAGTGCTCATCATTCGAAGCCGTACGGCAATAGGGCCGCGAAATGACTGCGTTCGTAATCTCGGAAGTATGCCTAGGTTCCACATCGAATGTCCCCTTCCCGCCCTTATGCCGCTCGCGGCAAGCAACACACCGACAGCCGCATCTCCCCCTACTCCGCTGCTGCTTTCCGTGATTCCCGCTTGCGTTCGTGCGGGTCTAGGTAGCGTTTGCGGAGGCGGATGGAGCCTGGGGTTACTTCTACCAGTTCGTCGTCGGCGATGTAGGCGAGGGCTTTTTCTAGGGTCATGTCTACGGGGGTGGTTAGGGTGACGGCGTCATCCTTGCCCGAAGCACGGAAGTTGGTGAGCTGTTTGGCTTTCAGCGGGTTTACTTCCAGGTCCGTCTGTTTGGCGTTTTCGCCGATGATCATGCCTTGGTATACAGGCACGCCGGAGGGAATGAACATCAGCCCGCGTTCTTCCAGGTTATACAGCGCATAGGGCGAGGCCTTGCCCGTTTCCATGGAGATCATCACGCCCGTGCGGCGCCCGGCGATGGGGCCTTTGTGGGGGCCGTAGGCGTGGAACACACGGTTCATTACGCCAGTGCCGCGCGTTTCTGTCAGGAACTGGCCATGATAGCCGATCAGGCCACGGGCCGGCGCCAGGAAGGTCAAGCGTTGCTTGCCGCCGCCGGAGGGGCGCATATCCTGCAATTCGCCGCGCCGCTCTGAAATGGATTGCACGACGGCGCCGGAATATTCTTCATCCACATCCACCACGACTTCTTCAATCGGCTCTTCGCGCTTGCCCGTTTCCGGGTTGGAGCGGAACAGCACGCGCGGGCGGCTGACGGAGAGCTCAAAGCCTTCGCGGCGCATCTGCTCAATAAGCACGGCAAGCTGCAATTCTCCCCGCCCGGCGACGGCGAATGCATCTTTGTCATCCGTCTCAGTGATGCGGATGGCGACATTGCCTTCGGCCTCACGCAACAACCTGTCCCGGATCTGGCGGGAGGTGACTTTGTCGCCTTCCTTGCCGACCAGCGGGCTATCGTTGATCGAGAAGGTCATGGCAAGGGTTGAAGGATCAATCGGCTGAGAGGGCAGCGGCTCCAGCACGGAAACGTCAGCGATGGTATCCGCCACAGTCGCTTCAGAGAGGCCTGCCAGCGCCACGATATCGCCCGCGCTTGCTTCGTCGACCGGCTGGCGCTCCAGCCCCCGGAAGGCGAGGATCTTGGTGATCCGCCCGCTTTCAATCTTGCCGCTGCCGGAGCGGAGCGCGTTGACGGCGCCATTCGCCTTGATCGTGCCCGTTTCAATGCGGCCCGTCAGGATGCGGCCCAAATAGGGGTCTGCTTCCAGCGTGGTCGCGAGCATGCTGAATGGCGCATCCAGCTCTACTTCCGGCGGGGACGTATGGCTGATTATCATGTCAAACAGCGCATCCATGTTTTCGGTTTTTTCTTCCGGCACAAGACTCGCCCACCCGGCCTTGGCGGAGGCGAACACGCAAGGGAAATCAAGCTGCTGATCATTGGCGCCCATAGCGCCGAACAGATCAAACGTCTCGTCCTGTACCTCGTAGGCGCGCTGCTCTGGCTTATCGACCTTGTTGACGACAACGATGGGCTTCAAGCCGAGCGCCAGCGCTTTCGCCAGCACAAATTTGGTCTGCGGCATCGGGCCTTCGGATGCATCTACCAGCAGGCAAACGCCATCGACCATGCCCAAAATACGCTCAACCTCACCGCCGAAATCGGCGTGGCCCGGGGTGTCGACGATGTTGATGCGGACACCCTTCCACTCAACTGACGTACATTTCGCCAGAATGGTGATGCCGCGTTCCTGCTCCAGATCATTGGAATCCATGGCGCGTTCAGCAACGCGCTGGTTCTCTCGGAACGAGCCGGATTGTTTCAGCAGGCAATCAACGAGAGTCGTTTTGCCATGATCAACGTGCGCGATGATCGCGATATTGCGGATATCCATGGGGCTCAAACCAATCTTGGCGCAGGCGAAAATGTTCCGCGCGCGGCTTTGACTTTGCATTGATACAGGAATTGAGCCGGAATATAGGGCCGAATCCTTGATACTCAAGGGCTTTAAAGCCGCAGGGGCGACGGGAATCGCCTGAGCGCCAGTCGCCGGCTGCATTCATCCAGCAATAGCCTCAATCATCTCATCACTGGCGACGCTCGCCAGCGCTTGCTTGCGGAAGAAGGCGCCGTGGCGATAACGCCAACCTGGCTCATCGTCGATCGGGTCGATATAGGGGTCAGCATGGGCGCCGGCAGGCGGGCACGAGCCTTTTGGGAACCCGGCGGGGCGTTGGCGGTCAATCCATCCAGCGTGGATGGCCGCGAAATCATCCATAATCGGCGCATAGGCATTGCGTTCAAGGTCTGTCGCAACCCGGTCTTGGTGCGCAGCTGTTACGGCCAGCAAGTCGGCATTGTATCCAGCAATCCTGTCGATGACGGCGCCCTGCGTCGCGCCATCGACATAGACGAGCGCGTTGCACAGGATAACGGCGTCATAGACCTTTTCCGCCGTAAATTCAGCGAAGGAGCAAGCCGGCAAAAACGATACCCGCGCCCGCACGTCCGGGCTTATGGCGAGCGTATTGGCGTCAACCGGTTGAATAAATCGCTGTTCTTCCGGCAGCGCCGCTTGCAATGCGGCTGCTGGATAGGCGCCGCGCGCCGCATAGTTCACGAAGCCTTGCGACAGATCGGTCGCTTCGATCTGAAAATCGAGTTCAGGGCGCTCAACCATCAAGCGGATGGCGAGCGAATAGGCCTCTGCGCCAATCGAGCAGGCATGCGCCAGGATGCGCGTCGGGCCGTCCTGCGCTGGCCGGATCTGGCGGCAGAAAGCGCCGAGAAACGCCCGGTTGCGGAAGAATGCAGTGGTGCCGATCAACGGCCCATCAGTTGGCCGAAGACGCACTGCCGGTGCGGCGGGGGAATGCTCATTCATACGCGGAACTATATGCCCGCCATGGTTTACACAGCCTTACCGCCCGCCGAATCGCGGCGTTCTATACGTCCAAGTTGGCGACCTTCAGCGCGTTGTCCTGGATGAAGTTTCGGCGTGGCTCAACCTCATCGCCCATCAACGTCGAGAATACCTCGCCAGCTTCCTCGGCATGGGCGATCTTGACCTGTAGTAATGTGCGCGCCTCTGGGTCCAGCGTGGTTTCCCAAAGCTGCTCCGGGTTCATCTCGCCCAGGCCTTTATAGCGTTGGATAGAAAGGCCGCGGCGGCCTTCTTCCTGCATCGTGCGAGCAAGGGCGCCGGGGCCATGAATGGGCGTTTCACGATCTTTAGCGACCAACACAGCGGGTGTTGCAAACAAACGCTGCAGCCGTTTCGCGACTTCATTCAAGCGCGCCGCTTCTTGGCCGCGCAGAATGCGGGGCGTCAGGTCATATGTGGCGCGATAGCCGTTGGACAGCCGGACAATCCGCATGCCTGCGTCGCCATTCGCATCCGTATAGCCTTCGCCTTGCCATTTCTGTTCACCAGTGGAGAATGCAGCGAGTCGAGTTGCGATGGCGGCAGCGGATTCAGCCGCGCTTTCCGCCGTATTCACAGCGTCCGGGTTCAGCGCGCCGATGACGGCGGCCTGTTCCACCACATCCGCGTCACCCACTGTGTCCGCCAAATTGCGGACAGCCTGGGCGATATCCCGGCTGAAGGTCGTCAGTTCCAGCAAATCCTGGCCAGCGCGCTGCTCGCCGCTGGCGGTATTTAGAACGGACGCCTCGACGCCAAGGTCCATCAGGTGGTTCTCAAGCGCTCGCTCGTCCTTCAAATAGACTGACCGCTGGCCCCGTTTCACTTGGAACAAAGGCGGTTGCGCAATGTAAATCCAGCCACGTTCAATCAGCTCCGGCATTTGGCGGTAGAAGAACGTGAGCAGCAGCGCGCGGATGTGGCTGCCGTCAACGTCAGCATCCGTCATGATGACGATCTTGTGGTAGCGGGCTTTCTCCGCGTCGAACTGGTCTGCGCCAATGCCGGCGCCGATCGCGGTGATTAGCGTGCCGATTTCAGCGGAATTCAGCATTTTGTCCGTGCGCGCGCGTTCGACATTCAGAATTTTACCGCGGATCGGTAGGATCGCCTGATTGCTGCGGTCTCGCGCCTGTTTGGCGGACCCGCCCGCACTGTCGCCCTCTACGATGAAGATTTCGGCGAGCGTCGGATCTTTGGTCTGGCAGTCCGCCAGTTTGCCCGGCAGCGACGCGACGCTGATGCCGGTCTTGCCGCGCGTAATGTCCCGCGCCTTTTTGGCGGCCTCACGCGCGACGGCGGCTTGGCAGGCCTTCAAGGTGATGACTTTGGCTTCCTTCGGGTTTTCTTCAAGCCACTGGCCGAGCGCTTCATTGATCGCGCTTTCAACGACGGGGCGCACTTCCGATGAAACCAGTTTGTCCTTGGTCTGGGAGGAGAATTTCGGGTCTGGCACTTTGACGGAAAGCACACAGGTGATGCCTTCGCGCGCATCTTCGCCGATGAGCGATACTTTCTCCCGCTTGGCGATGCCGCTTTCATCCGCATAGGCGTTGATCTGCCGAGTCAGCGCGCCCCGGAATCCAGCCAAATGGGTGCCGCCGTCCCGCTGTGGAATGTTGTTGGTGAAGCACAGCATCGTCTCATGGAACTGGTCATTCCACTGCAGCGATGCTTCCACCGTGACGCCGTCCTTCTCCCGCGTGATCCAGATCGGCTTCTCGATCAAGGATTTGCGGTTACGATCCAAATATTCGACATACGCGGCGAGTCCGCCCTCGTAATAAAGGTCGACATCCACGTCCTCTTCGCCGCGCGCATCGGTCAGCAGCAGTCGCACGCCAGAATTCAGGAACGCGAGTTCGCGCAAACGCCGCTCCAGGGTGGCGAAATCGAACTCCACCATGGTGAATATATCGTTAGATGGCTTGAAGGTGACTTCGGTGCCCTTCTTGCCCTCGGCTTCAGCTGTAATGGCCAAAGGCGCTTCGGCCTCGCCAGTCAGGAAACGCATTGTGTGCTCTTTGCCGTCCCGCCAGACCTTGAGGTCAAGCGATTCCGACAGTCCATTCACCACAGACACACCGACGCCATGCAAGCCGCCTGAGACCTTATAGGAATTCTGGTTGAACTTACCGCCCGCATGCAGCTGGGTCATGATGACTTCCGCCGCAGAAACACCTTCCTCCGGGTGAATATCCACCGGCACGCCCCGCCCGTTATCCCGAACGGTGACAGAGCCATCACTGTTCAAGATGACGTTGACGAGATCACAATGCCCGGCAAGCGCTTCATCAATCGCATTATCAACGACCTCGTACACCATGTGGTGCAGCCCAGTGCCGTCATCGGTATCGCCGATATACATGCCCGGCCGCTTGCGCACAGCTTCAAGCCCGCGCAGCACCTGGATGCTGTCTGCGCCGTATTCCGGTTGATCTTCAGGCGTATCTGCCATGGGTTCAGTCGTCCTTGCGTTTAAGCGTGATCTTCGTGTGCGGCAGACGTTGGAGTAATGCCGTCCCCGCCAGTAACGGTCGCGTCTTCGACATGCCGCCAATCGGCGCGGCCTTTAAGTGGGCTAAGCTGGCTGTCGTCTGCGCCGGTCACCCAGACTTGGCCGCCGAGCGCCAATGCTTCATCGAACAATGCAGCACGACGGGCGGGGTCGAAATGTGCTGCGACTTCATCCAGCAGCAGCACAGGGGCCATGCCCTTCGCCGCAGCAAGCATCCGCGCCGAAGCGAATGTCAGTGACACTAGAAGCGCTTTCTGTTCACCCGTAGACCCATCAGCGGCGTTAAGGCCGCGTGCTCTATCCGCGACCAGCATGTCGCTGCGGTGTGGGCCTGTGGCCGTCGCGCCAAGCTGCGCATCCCTGCCCCGGTCTTCGGCAAGCTGCGCCCGAAGCGCATCTTCAGCGGCGAGCGCCGGGCCGGTATCGAGCAAGCGTTCTGCCAAGCCATCAATGACGATGGAAGCACGCGGGAAAGCGCCAACGCCTTCAGCCGCAGCGGCGTCCAGCAATTGTGCTGTTTCGTTGCGGGCGGCGGCGACAGCGACAGCGCGGGCGGCCATTTCAGCCTCCAGCGCATCCAGCCATGCGGCGTCGGCCCGACCTTCCTTCAAAAGCGACAGGCGTTGGCGCATCGCATTCCGGTAATTGGAAACGCGACCGATATGCGCTGAATCAAACGTCGCCGCGAGCCGATCCAGATACCGGCGACGCTCTGCTGCGCCATCGATGAACAGCCGGTCCATTTGCGGCGTCAGCCAGAGCGCGGAGAACCGCTCCGCCAGGGCCGCTTGCCCTTTCGCTGGCGCGCCATCCACTTGGACCTTCCGCCGCTCGCCATTTGTTTCAGGGTCGCAACCAACGCCAAGCGTGCTTTCCCCATGCGGGCCGTTGACCACAGCCGCAGCCCCCCAGCGCCGCCCTGCTGAGCCAGCGCTTTTGCGGCCAATTTCCGTGGCCTTAGCATTGCGAAGGCCACGCCCTGGCGCCAAAAGTGAAATGGCTTCAAGCACATTGGTTTTGCCAGCGCCATTGGGGCCGGACAGCACGATAGCCCGCGCATCCGTCTCCAGACGCAGCGCCTCATAGCAGCGAAAATCCGCCAGCGTCAGCCGCGATATACGCGCGCCAGTAATCGCAGACGTAGCGGTAGATGCGTCTGGGAAAACATGTATGACGGGGTTGGCTTGCAAAAGCGGGCTCTAGACTCGCATCGGCATCAGCACGTAGAGCGCGCTGGCGTCCGCCTTATCGCGAAGGATTGTAGGAGATGCAGGATCGGAGAATGACAGCTCCGCCACATCGCCTTCGATCTGGTTGGCGATATCCAGGAGATAGCGGGAGTTAAAGCCAATCTCGAGTTCGGAATCATCGTAATCCGCCTCGATTTCTTCGCTGGCCGCGCCCGCTTCCGCGTTCGACGCCGATACCACAAGCGCGCCCGGCTGCATCGCAAGTTTCACGCCGCGCGATTTCTCAGTGGAGATGGTGGAGACGCGGTCAACGGCGTCTTTGAACGCCTGACGGTCAAGCTGCATGAACTTGTCGTTGCCGGATGGGATAACGCGCTCGTAATCCGGGAAGGCGCCGTCGATCAGCTTGGAGCCCAGCACGATATCGCCCATGACGAAACGGATTTTGGTCTCAGAAAGGCTGACCTCAACGTCATTGTCGCCCGCCTCATCCAGCAGCTTGCGCAATTCGCCGACAGTCTTGCGCGGCACGATCACGCCGGGCATGCCGGCAGCGCCATCAGGCAGCGGCGCTTCCGCGCGCGCTAAGCGGTGGCCATCCGTTGCGACGGCGCGGAGGACCTGGACGCCGTCCCGGTCTGCAGTGTGGAGGAAAATGCCATTCAGATAGTACCGGGTTTCTTCCGTGGAGATGGCGAAGCGCGTGCGGTCGATCAAGGCGCTCAAGTCACGTGCGGCCATGCGGAAATTCGTCGCCAATTCGCCGTCCGCGAGGGATGGAAAATCTTCTGTCGGCAGAACGGAAAGCTGGAAGTTTGACCGCCCGGCGCGGACGGTCAGCCGCTCGGCCATGGCGTCAAGCGCCAGTTCGACTTGGGCGCCGTCTGGGAGCTTACGGACGATGTCATAGAGGGTGTGGGCCGGTGCCGTCGCCGCGCCGGCTTCGGATGCTGGATCCGCTGGAGCGCTTTCGGTCAGGCCGATTTCCATATCCGTCGCGGCGACGGAGACTTTTCCGTTCGCGACTTCGAGCTTCAAGTTGCTCAGAATGGGTATGGTGTTGCGGCGCTCCACGACGCTCTGCGCATGCGCCAGCGTTTTCAGGAGCGCACCGCGGTCAATCATCAACTTCATCAGAAACCAGCCCTCTTGTTCTCTAGCCTTTTCCCAGCACACCGGACCAAGCAATGCTCCGGTGACAGGCGGCTGCAATAATCACAACCAATTACTTGTGCGCTGAACTTGGCGGCGGGTGCGGACAGCGCCGTTGATATTGGCGCAAGAGTTTGTGGCGACGACAGCCCAAGACCCCATATCTTCCCCTGACGCCGTAGCGCGCAGAGGAGTAGAGTACTCTGCCAGCCGTCCAAACGCCAGCGATTCGGGGCATTCGGCGCGGTTTTTTCAAGCAAAAACCGCCAAATATCCCCAGCGGATACTTGGCGGTTTAATTGTCTGCGAAGACAGGACTATCTCATAGACCTATCATGCGGCATTGCGGGCTGCTTACTCAGCCGCCGTGCTGGGCATCCAAGGACGGGAAGCGTCGTCCATGCCTTCAAACCCATCAATATCTTGCTTGTTGGCCATGGTCAGGCCGATATCGTCCAAGCCGTTGAGCAAGCAATGCTTTTTGAACGGATCAACATCAAACTTCACGACTTCGCCATTAGGGCGCGTGATCGTCTGGCTCTCGAGATCAACCGTCAGCCGCGCATTCGCGCCGAGCGCGGCGTCGTCCATTAGCTCGTCAATGATTTCTTGCGGCAGCTTAATCAGCAACATGCCATTCTTCGACGAATTGTTGAAGAAAATGTCTGCGAAGTCGGTGCCGATCAGGCATTTCACGCCAAAATCGGAAAGCGCCCAGGGGGCATGCTCACGGGATGATCCGCAGCCAAAATTGTCGCCAACCACAAGAATTTCAGAGTTGCGGTATGCGGGCTGGTTGAGGATGAAATCTTCCTTCTCCGTGCCGTCCGTGTTGTAGCGCATATCGTTGAACAAGTTCTTGCCCAGGCCCTTACGCTCAATCGTCTTCAGGAACCGCGCGGGGATGACCTTGTCGGTATCAATATTCTGGGCTGGCATTGGCGCAGCGACGCCGGTGAAGGTTTCAAATTTTTCCATCAGTCTATTCCTTCTTAGCCTGAATTAGCAGGTGCCGCGCGGGGCGTAGCGGAGAATGTCAGCCATCTCATCGACGCCGATCTCTTGCGCGGCATTTGGCCATGCGAGCCGCGCGGTGTCCACGCTGCGCATAGCCCCGTCCCGGCCGCGCACCATAGCGCGAACGGCGGATTTCCGCACCGGCGCTTGATCCAACTCGTCCAGATCAAATGCTACAGCAGCAGCGCCGAAGCGGTTCCGCCTCATGACAGGAACTCCCGGACGTCAGCCAGGTGGCCTTTGATCGCCGCAGCCGCCGCCATTGCCGGAGACACGAGATGCGTGCGCCCGCCAGGGCCTTGGCGGCCCTCAAAATTACGGTTGGAGGTAGAGGCGGAACGTTCGCCCGGTACAAGCTTGTCGGCGTTCATCGCAAGGCACATGGAGCATCCCGGCTCACGCCATTCGAAGCCGGCTTCCGTCAGAATTTCATCAAGCCCTTCAGCTTCCGCCGCTTCTTTCACAAGGCCAGAACCCGGCACGACCAGCGCCCGGATGCCGTCAGCGACCTTGCGGCCCTTGGCGATTTCTGCAGCAGCCCGGATATCTTCCAAGCGGCCATTGGTGCAGGAGCCGATAAACACTGTATCGATTTTGATGTCCTGAATATCCATGCCGCCATCGAGGCCCATATATTCCAGGCTCCGGGCGACGCCGTTCTGGCGGGACTCGTCGTCAAAATCTTCAGGCTTCGGTACAGTCGCCGTTACCGGCAACGCATCCTGCGGGCTTGTGCCCCAGGTGACGTAGGGAACGATCTCAGCCGCATCGAGCTCAACTTCAGTGTCGTAATGCGCGCCTTCGTCGGACGGCAGCGTTTTCCAGTAAGCGACAGCCTGCTCCCAAGCGCCGCCTTTCGGAGAATGCGGACGGCCTTTCAGATACTCATAGGTCTTTTCATCCGGCGCGATCATGCCAGCGCGGGCGCCTGCTTCAATCGACATGTTGCAGACCGTCATCCGGCCTTCCATGGAGAGATTTTTGATAGCGTCGCCAGCGAACTCAATCACATGACCGGTGCCGCCGGCGGTGCCAATTTTGCCAATGATGGCCAGAACCAGGTCCTTACCCGTTGTGCCCTTCGGCGGCGTGCCGTTTACCGTCACCCGCATATTCTTCGCGGGCTTCTGCACGATGGTCTGGGTGGCGAACACATGCTCGACTTCAGACGTACCAATGCCAAACGCAAGCGCGCCAAAGGCGCCGTGGGTGGAGGTATGGCTATCGCCGCAAACCACCGTCATGCCGGGCTGGGTCAGCCCTTGCTCCGGGCCGATGATATGGACAATGCCCTGGCGGATATCTTCAACAGGAATGTAGGGCACGCCAAATTCTTTGACGTTCTTCTCCAGGGTCTCGACCTGCAGGCGGCTTTCCGGGTCTTCAATGCCCTTGGAGCGGTCCGTCGTCGGAATGTTATGGTCGGCCACAGCGATGGTGCGGTCGGGGCGGCGAAGCTTCCGGCCAGCGGCGCGGAGGCCAGAGAACGCCTGCGGGCTGGTCACTTCATGGGCCAAGTGCAGGTCAATATAGATCAGTCCCGTACCGTCTTCTTCGGCACGGACAAGGTGATCTGCCCAGATTTTATCGAATAATGTACGTGGCTCAGCCATGAGACCCTCCCGATAGTCGATGCGGCGGCGCCCGAAAGCGCCGCCGTTCTTATAGTTTTGTGCTTATCACGCTTTCGGCGCGACGCCACGGCGCCGCTCGGCGATACGCGCGGAGCGGCCGCGACGGCCACGGAGATAGTAGAGTTTCGCCCGGCGGACGCGGCCATGGCGCACCACGACGATGCTTTCAACATTCGGGGAATACAGCGGGAAAACACGCTCAACGCCTTCGCCGGACGCAATCTTACGCACGGTGAATGCGGAGGCGACGCCAGCGTTCTTGCGCGCGATGCAAACGCCTTCAAACGCCTGAATACGCTCACGCTCGCCTTCGACGACGCGGTAGTTCACCCGAACCGTATCGCCGGAGCGGAAGTCGGGGATGTCTTTGTTTTCCGTGACGCGGGCAATTTCTTCCTGCCCGATTGTATCAAGGATGTTCATGAGGCTGGTTCCTTTTTCTTTTCGCCTTTACATGAACGCCCCACCGTAAACGGGGGAGCGTATGCCTTTGGGTTGATGTTAAAGTCAGTTGTCGCCGCGACTATCCCGCCGCGATTGCTTCCTGGAATAAGCCGCCCAAAGATCGGGCCGCCGCTGCCGGGTCGCCATTTCCGATTGCTCCCGCCGCCATGCCGCAACGCGGCCATGATCGCCTGAAAGCAAAACGTCGGGCGGCTCCATCCCCGCCCACACCCTTGGTCGGGTGTAGAGCGGATATTCGAGCAACCCGTTCTCGAAACTCTCCTCGTCCAGCGACTCTGCCCCGCCCATTACGCCGGGCAGAAGCCGCACACATACGTCCAACACGATCAGCGCCGCAGCCTCGCCCCCGGACAGGACATAGTCGCCGATACTGATCTCCTCTACGTCCCGAGCGTCCAGCACCCGTTGATCGACGCCTTCATAGCGACCGCACAGCAGCGTCACTCCTGGCCCTGCCGCAAGCGCTTTCGCGCGCGCCTGGGTCAGGGGGGCGCCCCTGGGCGTTAGATACACCAATGGGCCAACAGGTGACGCAGCACCTATCGCCGCGTCGACCACATCAGCCCGCATAACCATTCCGGCCCCGCCGCCAAAAGGCGCATCGTCGACCGTGCGGTGTTTATCGCTCGCAAATGAGCGGATGTCCAGTGCTTCTAATGACCACAGGCCCGCTTCCAAGGCCTTTCCAGCCAATGAATGACCGAGCGGGCCCGGGAACATTTCCGGGAACAATGTCAGCGCCGTCGCTTGCCATGGCGCCCGGCTCTGTTCTCCGGCTTTTCCCAGGTCATTTTCAGCGCTTTCGCTCACGCCGGATCGCCTTCGCTTGCCGCTGGTTTCCGCATCTTGCGCTTACCGCTCTTGGCAGGCCCCGTGTGCTTCGCCTTCACGTCTCGCGGCCAGAGACCCTTGGGAGGGTCCAGAACCACTTTGCCGCCCGCAATATCGATCACCGGAACCGCCGCCAACGTAAACGGGGAGACCAGCGGCGCGCCGCCGACGTCCAACGCGACTTCAATCAGCTCACCGGCGCCGTAGTCATACAGGCTTGAGACCGTGCCGATCCGCCCATCCGCCGCCGTTTCCGCCACAAGGCCAACGAGGTCTGCGTGATAGAACTCCTCCTCATCCGCTTCCGGCAGCGCCGAGCGCGGAATGTGGAGCATCAGCCCTTTCAGCGCATCCGCCGCTTCCCGGCTTTGGACGCCATCCAGCTTGACGATGGCGACAGTTGGTCGGGCTTCGACCAACGTCACCGCAAATTGCCGCGCGCCATTCTCATCGAATAGCGGGCCGTAATCCGCGATGGCTTTGGGCGTTTCAGTGAAGGTTTTCACCCGAACCAGGCCGCGCACCCCCTGCGCGCCGACAACGATGCCGGCGGGGGTTAGGCTTGGCCCAGATTGGCTCACGCGTTCTCTTCAGCCGGGGTTTCTTCTGCAGCGGCTTCTTCAGCAGGCGCTTCAGAGGCTTCGGCTGCAGCCTCGGCGGCGGCTTCAGCAGCAGCGGCGGCTTCGCGCATACGCTCCTGGGCTTTGGCCTTAGGCTTATCCTGTTTGGTCTGGGACGGAATGGCTTTCCGTTCCATCAGGCCGGCATCGGCGAGGAAACGGCCAACGCGGTCGCTTGGCTGGGCGCCGACGGACAGCCAGTGCTGCGCGCGCTCGGTTTTCAGCGTGATGCGGTTTTCGTGGTCGCGCGGCAGCATCGGGTTATAGGTGCCGATCTGCTCGATGAAACGGCCATCCCGAGGATCGCGGGAGTTGGCGACGACGATGCGGTAGTACGGACGCTTTTTCGCGCCGCCGCGGGTGAGCCTAATCTTTACAGCCATAGTGAAACGCTTCCTTCTTTAAGCAATACAGTGTGTTGGTGTTTTAAGAGACAGCCGTTACCGACCGAATGGATTGAAGCCGCCTTTTGGCAGCATGCCGCCGAACGGACCGCCGAGGCCGCCGCCAAGTCCAGCGCCTGGCCCGCCGCCCATTCCGCCTGGCATTTCCATACCGGGCGGCAGGGCGGGCATGCCCTTCTTGCCTTTCTTGCGGCCAAGCTTGTTCATTTTCTTCATCATGCCGCGCATCTGATCGAACTGCTTCAAGAGCCGGTTCACATCCTGCACTTCAACGCCTGCGCCAGCCGCGATGCGGCGCTTGCGGGAAGCTTTCAGGACATCCGGTTTCGCGCGTTCATGGGGCGTCATGGAAAGGATGATGGCTTCCTGGCGGGCAATCATCTTCTCGTCGATGTTGGCGTCCGCCATTTGTTTTTTGAGATTGCCGACTTGCGGCAGCATGCTCATCAGACCGCCAAGCCCGCCCATTTTCTTCATCTGGCGGAGCTGCTGGAGGAGGACCGTCAGATCCATCTGGCCCGTTTGCAGCTTCTTGGCGAGCGCTTCAGCGTCTTCCTGCTCAATCGTCTCAGCAGCGCGCTCAACCAGGCTGACCACGTCGCCCATGCCGAGGATACGGCCAGCGATCCGGTCGGCATGGAACGGCTCAATCGCGTCCAGCTTTTCACCAGTGCCCAGGAACTTGAGCGGCTTGCCCGTAACGGCGCGCATGGAAAGCGCAGCGCCGCCGCGTGCATCGCCGTCAACGCGGGTCAATACAATGCCGGAAACGCCGATGCGGTTGTTGAAGGCCTCCGCGACGCCGACAGCGTCCTGGCCGGTCATGGCGTCGGCGACCAGAAGCGTTTCCTGGGGCGCCACGATGCGGCGGACCTCTTCGGCCTCTTGCATCATCTGCTCGTCGATGACGGTGCGGCCAGCCGTATCAATGAATAGAATGTCGTAGCCCTGGCGCTTGGCAGTATCGAGTGCGCGGCGGGCGATGGCCGGGGCCAGTTCGCCGAAAACGACCGGGAGCGTATCAACCGTGATCTGCTCACCAAGCGTGGCCAGCTGCTTCTGCGCGGCGGGGCGATGCACGTCGACAGAAGCCATCAGGATTTTCTTGCGCTCACGGTCCTTCAGGCGGAGCGCCAGTTTTCCGGTCGTCGTCGTTTTGCCGGAGCCCTGCAGGCCGCACATCATAATGACGGCTGGCGGGTTCTGGCCAAGCGAGAGTTCGGAGGACAAGCTTGCGGCCTCAACCGTCTCAGCCGGGCCGCCGCCCAACATTTCGACCAACTGGTCATGGACAATCTTGATGACCTGTTGGCCCGGAGAAATGCTCCGCAGCACTTCCTGGCCAATCGCCTTCTCGGTCGCGCCGTCGATGAATTTCTTTACGACAGGCAGCGCCACATCGGCTTCCAGCAGCGCCATGCGCACTTCGCGCATGGCTGTGCGGACATCAGCCTCGGACAAAGCGCCCTTGCCGGTGAGCTTCTTAAAGGCGTCGGAGAGCTTATCGCTCAAGCTTTCAAACATCGCTAACCCTCCTTCCTCTCAAAGCCGTTAGGCGCAACGCAAAAAACGCCAGTGCGCGAACCTTCGCGGACTGGCGGGCGGCCAATTCAGGCCGTTGGCTAAGCGATGCTGCCAAATAATGCGCGGGTTATGCGCCATTCAGTGCGGTAAAGCAAGCGGAATGGCGTCAGACACGACCACTGGATTTTTCCAGCGATTGATGGTCCGCTTTCCGAGACAGTTCCATCAACAGCGGCGGGCGTGATTATGACAGAGCTTCTTCCCTGGCAATGGCCTGAATCAACCTGGCGGCCCATCGTTGAGAAAGTGCGCGCCGGGCGCAGCTTGAAACCGGCAAGCTGGCCTGGCGGCGCCAAATGCGCTGTGGCCCTATCCTTCGACAGCGATCATGAAACGACGACACTGCGCTGGGGCGATAATTCCCCCGGAACGCTTTCCGCCAACCAATACGGCGCCCGCGTCGCGATTCCGCGCATTCTGGCGCTGTTGGCCAAGCATCATATCCGGGCGAGCTTCTTCGTGCCTGCCGTCACCGCCATGATCCACCCGGATGAGCAACGCCGGATCATCGCCGAAGGGCATGAGATCGGCATCCATTCCTGGATCCATGAAATGAATGCGTCGCTGCCGCCAGAAGACGAGCGCGACATTCAAATGCGCGCTGCAGACAAGCTGGAGGAGATATGCGGGGTCCGTCCCGTCGGCATCCGCACCCCAAGCTGGGATTTCAGTCCCGTTACGCTGGCGATCACTCGCGAGATGGGCCTGCTCTATGATTCGTCTCTGATGGCCGATGACGATCCCTACGAGCTTCTAGAGGAAGGCGAGGCCACGGGCATCGCGGAGCTGCCGGTCGAGTGGATTCGCGATGACATGCCGTATTTTGGCTTCGATTTCCGCCGGCAATCCCGCCCCCACACGCCGCCCGGCTCTGCGCTTGATATCTTCAAAGCCGAATTTGACGGCGCCTACGCCGATCGCGGCCTGTTTCAGCTCACGATGCACCCCCACATCATCGGCCACCGCTCCCGCATGGCGATGTTGGCTCAACTGATTGACCATATGAACGATGCAGGCGATATCTGGTACGCAACCCACGCAGATGTCGCCCGCTGGTGTTTGGAGAACGCAAATTGACCTATTCCGTAGACGCTTTCGTCGAGGACCTTCGCAGTCTCGCGAAAACGCACCAGACGCCGAAGGAAATCCTGCCGGAAATCGCGCCGCTGGCGGCGAAGCTTGCGGAAACGCCGGGGTGGATCAAGCCGGATTTCTATGAGGTCGATCCTGATCAGGGCATCGGCATCACTGTCCTGCATGAGGAGGCCGATAACACGCTGCTGGTCGAGACAATCGTATGGGCCCCGGGTAAGGGCGTCCTGCCCCATGATCACCAGACCTGGGGTGTCGTTGTTGGTCTAGACGGAATTGAACGCAACACGATCTGGAAGCGGAATGACGACGGCGAAAAGCCCGGCCATGCCGACCTTACGGTCCATCACGAGGCGGATGTCGGCGCTGGGCAAACGATTGTGTTCATGCCGGATGACATTCACAGCGTTCAAAATATCGGCGATACGCCAACGCTTTCGCTACACATTTACGGCAAGAGCCTGGCGCATGTGAAGCGGTCTGAATTTGACCCAGCAGAGAGCGTTGTCCGCCCTTGTCCGATCCGTAAAAAGCGCCCTGCTGCATAAATCGCAGGCTGAGGTTCCCCTGCCGGCCCCTGCCCTGCTATAGGAGGCGTAGGTGGACGCGTTCGGGGGCCGTCCTTAGTGTAATTTGGACAGCGATTTCATGCGTCTTCCATTCATTGCGGCCCGCGCTGCGACAACGCTTGCGCTCGCCCTTGCTGCTGGTTCTGCCTCGGCTCAACAAGCCGGCAGCCTCAACCAATCGCAAACGTTTGAGCCGACAAGCCGTACTGTTCTGATCACTGAAGCGCCGCCGCTACGCTACGGCGCAAGAGCCGGTGGCCCAACTGAACTCGCCCAAGCGCCCATCCGCTTTAACACGACGCCAAAGGAAAAACCTTGGCATGCGGATATCTGGTACGGCGCGCTGAACCCTGGCGATTTCACTGGCATCATGACCGATCCCGCCAGTACGACGATGGAAGACGAGCAGATCATCGGCTTCACCTTCGGGCGGAAGATATTTGACCTTGGCTACGGATTTAATTTCGGTTTGGGCGTGCTCGGCGCCCATAGAATTGACGAAGGCGGCGTCGAAATCGGCATGCCAATGACCGTCACGTTCGATGGCTTCCCTTGGCGCGACCGATTGCCAACGAAGCTCGCAGTCGCTGTCGGCCCCTCTTTCATCACAGAGATTACGCCGACGGAAAAGCGCAAAGACGACGATAATCAGGGCTCTAAGCTCTTGAACATGTTCTCGCCGGAAATTGAGATTGGCGTGCCGGAAACGGATTGGTCAGGCTTTTTCCGCCTGCATCACCGCAGCGGGATATTCGGCCTTGTAGATGGCGTTTCGGGCGGCTCAACCTACATGACCTTCGGCATTCGCCATCGCTTCGGCCTTGGCGATGAGCTGCCCTGGAAATGATGACAGGGCCACAGCTTCCATCTTAGCAAGCTGGCCGCTACCAACCGATCTTTTAGCAAGCGTTGGAGGATATAGGCATGGCGGATCAGGATATCGGCGCAAAATTTCGCGCACTGCATCATGGCGATAAAGCGTTTGTCATCCCGAACCCCTGGGATGTCGGGTCAGCCAAAATTTTGGAAGGTCTTGGATTTAAGGCGCTGGCGACCACCAGTTCAGGTTTCGCCGTCAGCCTCGGCAAGCGGGACGGCGGCACGTCGCTTGATGAAGTAATGGCGCATTGCCGGGCGCTGACCGCCGCAACTGACCTTCCGGTTTCCGCCGATCTTGAAAAAGGCTACGGCGACCGCCCGGAGGATGCGGCAAACACGGTTCTTGCCGCCGCAGACGCTGGCCTTGCCGGATGCTCCATTGAAGACTTCTCTGGCGATGCGCCTGATGCGATCTACGATTTCAGCCTTGCCATAGAGCGCTCTGAAGCCGCCATCGAAGCCGCGCGCAGCCTGAAGAATGATTTCGTTTTGACGCTGCGCGCTGAAAACCTGATTCGCAAACGCCCGAATATGAACGACACCATAAAACGCCTCCAGGCGTTCGATGCAGCGGGCGCAGACGTCCTCTACGCACCTGGCCTGAAAGACCTGGATATGGTCCGCACAGTCTGTAGCGCGGTGTCGAAGCCCGTGAATGTGCTGCTTGGCGGCTCAACGGATATGACGGTTGAAGGTGTATCCGCCGCCGGGGCAAAACGGATCAGCGTTGGCGGCGGGCTGGCGTGGACAGCTTACGGACAGATGATCAAAATAGCGCGTCGGATCGCCGAGGACGGTGTGTTCGACTACGAGGACAGCCCTGGATTTGGCGGCGTTGGCAAACTAATTTAGTCAGCAAAATCAGAACACTAATATAGGATAACCTTGCCTCAACGCGGAAAGCGCCCTACCATCTCAGCCTACATGTGGGGCGTAGGTTCCGCGACTTGACGAGGATCTGATGCCGCTAAAGCCCGCCGCCGCCGCAAGCGCCATACGCGCGCTCTTTGATAAAACCCGCGCCCAGACGGAGGCGCTCACCGCGTCTCTAGAAATTGAAGACATGGTTGCGCAGTCCATGCCGGACGCAAGCCCGGTCAAATGGCATTTGGCGCATACAACGTGGTTCTTCGAAGAATTTATCTTAAGACAGCATGACGACGGATATCAGTCGCCGGATGATAGGTTCGCCTATCTGTTTAATTCCTATTATGTCCAGGCTGGCCCCCGCTATGAGCGCGCCTCACGCGGGCTGATCAGCCGTCCGACCGTTCGTGAAGTCATGGATTACCGTGCGGCGGTCACAGACGCGATCCAGCGCATGGTCGAGGCCGGGTCCGCACCCCTGGATTTGGTCGAACTTGGCTGCCATCACGAAATGCAACATCAGGAATTGATGCTGACGGATCTGCTGCACTTGCTTTCCCACAACCCACTCTGGCCTGCCTATAAAGCGCCCAGCCCCAATGCATTGGCGGAGCCGGCGCCGCTTTTCTGGATCGACTGCCCCGGCGGCGTTCACGAAATTGGCCACAGTGGCAGAGGTTTTGCGTTTGATTGCGAGACCCCCCGACACCAAACGCTACTCCAGCCGTACCAGCTCGCCAGCAGGGCTGTGACCAACGCCGATTGGACCGCATTTATTGAGGACGGCGGATACCAGACCCCCGAAATCTGGCTGTCCGATGGATGGGGCGCCGTCGAGCGAGAGGGCTGGTCCGCGCCGCTCTACTGGCAAAAGCACGAGGATGAATGGCGGGCGTTTGGCCTTCGCGGCCTTCAGCCCGTCGATCCGGACGCCCCAGTCGCCCATGTTAGCTACTATGAGGCTGACGCCTATGCTCGGTGGGCGGGGAAACGCCTGCCGACTGAAGCTGAATGGGAAGTCGCTCTGCCCGACAGTGCTGAGGATGGAAATTTCCTAGAATCTGGAATGCTCCGCCCACGCCCTGCTTCAAGCGCTCAGGGTAGCGCCGGGTTAATGCAAATGGCGGGCGACGTATGGGAATGGACCAGCAGCGCCTATGCCGCATATCCTGGTTTCAAGACGCCCGAGGGCGCAATTGGCGAATACAACGGGAAGTTCATGGCCAATCAGTATGTGTTGCGCGGCGGGTCTGCGGTGACGGCCGCGGCGCAGATGCGCCCAAGCTACCGAACTTTCTTCTACCCGCATCAACGCTGGCAGATGCTTGGCCTAAGATTGGCGGCAGACGCGTGAGCAACCCGGATTTCCTACACGCCCTGACGAACGGTCTTCGTGCGACGCAAAAGCGGCTGGAGCCTAAGTTCTTTTATGATGAGACAGGCTCAGCGCTGTTCGATGAGATCACCCGGCTTGACGCCTATTATCCGACAAGGACAGAGATCGGCATTCTGCAGGGCGCCGCGTCTGAAATTTCGGCTGTAATCGGGCCTGGCGCTGTGGTGCTGGAGCCGGGCGCTGGCTCTGCCGCTAAAGCCAGCCTGCTTTTGGATGCGTTGGAAAATCCGGCGGCGTTTGCGCCTGGCGATATCTCTATCGATCATCTGATAGAAGCGTCAGCAGGGTTGCAGGCGAGCTATCCGAACCTACCAATCCGGCCCTTTGCCCTCGATTTCGATCATGCGTTTGACCCCCCGGCAGAGATTGCTGCGCTCGGGCCGGTGACTGTGTTCTTCCCTGGTTCAACCATCGGCAATTTTGAGCCGCCACGCGCCATCAGCCTGCTTGAACGTTTCGCTGGAGTAACGAACGCCCATTATTTGCTGATTGGCGTTGACCTTAAGAAAGATCATGACCGGCTGGTCCAGGCCTATGACGATCCGGAAGGCGTTACGGCCCGTTTCAATCTGAACCTGCTCGTCCGCGCGAACCGGGAGCTTGGCGCCGATTTTGATCTCTCAGCATTTGCGCATCAGGCGGTATACAACGCGGACGATGGTCGGATTGAGATGCATCTTAAGGCGTTGAGCGACCAGACAGTCACTGTCGGAACAGAACAATTCGCCTTTTTAGCGGGTGAAACCATCCATACCGAAAATTCCTATAAATACACTGTTGCTGAGTTCCAGGCGCTTGCGGCCAAGGCCGGGTGGCGCGCGCACAAAGTGTGGACGGACGACGCGGCGTTGTTCAGCGTTCAGCTTTTCCACAAAGCCAAGTAACGGCCCTTCCGCTATCCTTCGGCGAAGCCTGATTCGCAGCCGCCGGACCCATTGCCATGCCGCATGCTGATTTCGTTCATCTTCGTGTTCGTTCCGCCTATTCTTTGCTGGATGGGGCGCTGCACGCGCCCGCAATCGTTGATCTGGCGACAGATCATGCGATGCCCGCATTGGCGATCACCGATAAGCGCAATGTGTTTGGCGCACTGGAGTTCGCAATGAAGGCGGGCGGCGCAGGGGTCCAGCCGATTACAGGCGCAATCCTGCCCATCGCCCGCGATGAGAGCGAGCTTGATGCGCAGAACCGCCGCCCGCCAGCCGATGATCTTGTGGTGTTAGCGCAAAGCCCGATCGGCTACGCCAACCTTATGCGCCTGCTCTCCCAAGCTTATCTTGATAGCGCCGCCGACCACGACCCAGAATTGACGCTCGACATGCTGGAAGGCGCGACCGAGGGCCTGATCGCGCTTACGGCTGGCCCAGATGGCGCAGTGGACAGGATGCTGGGCGAGGGCCAGACAGAACGGGCGGAACGTCGCCTGCTGGCCCTAAAGGCGCTCTTCCCGGAGAGGCTATACGTTGAGCTGCAGCGCTATGGCCGGCCAGAAGAAGCGCAGATTGAGCCAAAGCTGATCGAATTCGCTTATGCCCATGACCTGCCGTTGGTCGCGACCAATGATGTGCGCTTTGCCGGCGCCGATATGCATGAAGCCCATGATGCACTGCTCGCCATCGCTGATGGCCGCCGTATCGAGGATACAGACCGCCGCCGCTCCACACCGGACTATCGCTTTAAGTCCCCGGCAGAGATGGCCGCGCTCTTCGAGGACGTGCCGGAAGCCATAGTGAACACTCTGGTGATTGCCGAACGCTGCGCGATTGCGCCGACGCCGCGCGATCCAATCCTGCCGCCGTTCGAATCCGAAAACGGCCTGTCGGAGCCCGAAGCGCTTAAAGCACAGGCGGAAGAAGGCTTAGAGTTGCGGCTGGCCGATATGGCATGGGAGACGGACGCATTTGATGAGAAAGCCAAAGTTTATCGTGAGCGCTTGGCCTATGAACTCGGCGTTATCAAAGATATGGGCTTCCCTGGCTATTTTCTGATCGTCGCGGAGTTCATCCAGTGGACAAAGGCGCGCGGCATTCCCGTGGGGCCGGGCCGTGGCTCTGGCGCTGGCTCCGTCGTCGCCTGGGCGCTGACCATCACAGACCTTGATCCCCTCCGTTTTGGCCTGCTGTTTGAGCGCTTTTTGAACCCTGAACGCGTCTCCATGCCGGATTTCGACATCGACTTTTGCCAGGATCGGCGGGACGAGGTCATCACCCACGTTCAGGAGCGGTATGGCCGGGACAAAGTCGCCCAGATCATCACCTTTGGTAAGTTGCAGGCCCGCGCCGTACTGCGCGACACTGGCCGCGTTTTGGGCATGCCCTATGGCCAAGTGGATCGCATCTGCAAGCTTGTGCCCAACAATCCCGCCAACCCGACAACGCTCGGCGAAGCCATTGCGGGCGAACCGGCGCTTCGGGAAATGCGAGACAGCGACGAACAGATTTCAACGCTGCTGCGCATCGCGCTGAAGCTTGAGGGCCTCTACCGCAATACTTCCACCCACGCCGCCGGTGTTGTTATCGGCGATAGGCCGCTGGACGAATTGGTGGCGCTCTACCGCGACCCGCGCTCCGAAATGCCCGTGACGCAATTCAACATGAAATGGGTTGAAACCGCAGGCCTCGTCAAATTTGATTTCCTTGGCCTGAAAACACTGACTGTCATCACCGACGCCGTGAAACTGATCAAACGACGGGGGATCGATATTGATATCGACCATCTGCCGCTCGACGATCAGAAAAGCTTCGAACTTTTGGCGAGCGGCCATACGGCAGGCGTCTTCCAGCTTGAAGGCTCTGGCATGCGGGACATGCTGAAGCGGCTCAAGCCCAACCGATTCGAAGACATCATCGCCGTCGTCGCCCTGTATCGGCCTGGCCCGATGGACAATATTCCCAGCTATATCGCGCGCAAGCACGGCACAGAAACCGTGACCTACCCCCATGAAACGCTAGCGCCCATCCTGGAGGAGACCTACGGCATCATCATCTATCAGGAACAGGTGATGCAGATCGCGCAGGTGTTGGCGGGCTACAGCCTGGGTGGGGCGGATTTGCTGCGGCGGGCTATGGGTAAAAAAATTAAATCGGAAATGGCGGCGCAGCGCGAAATCTTCGTCAAAGGCTCCGTCAAGAACGGCGTTGATAAGCAGCAAGCCAGCGACATCTTCGATCTGGTGGATAAATTCGCGGGCTATGGCTTCAACAAAAGCCACGCGGCCGCCTATGCCCTCGTCTCCTACCAAACCGCATATTTGAAAGCCAACTACCCTGTGGAATTCATGGCCGCATCCATGACCCACGATATGCAGAACACTGACAAGCTTGGTCTGTTCCGCCGCGAGTTGGACCGCCTGGACGCGCCGTTATTGCCGCCAGACGTCAACCGCTCCGAAGTTATATTCGATGTTGAGGATGTCCCGAACAAAGGCCTCGGCGTCCGCTACGCATTGAGCGCGATCCGCAATGTCGGCAAGCCCGCGGCGGCCGCCATCGTTGCGGCGCGGCAGGATGGGTCTTTCAAGGATCTTGGCGACTTTGCCGACAGGTTGGACGCCAGCCGCGCCAACAAACGCGCCATTGAAACACTCGCCCGCGCCGGCGCGTTCGATAGCGTCGATCCAGATCGCGCACGGGTGTTCAAGGGAGCAGAGGTCATTGTGCGCACGGCCCAAGCAGCCGCCGAGGAGCGAACCAGCAACCAGACGAGCCTCTTTGGCGATGCAGCCGCCGCCCCCGCGCTCCGCCTACCCGAGACCGGTCAATGGACGGACTCAGAGGCACTGGCGCATGAGCTCGACGCCATCGGCATGTATCTTTCCGCCCATCCGCTCGACGCGTTTGCGCCTGCCCTCAAGCGTCTCGGCGTAACGACGATTGCGGACTTGATCCGCCGTGGCCCACCGGGCGGCGTCCGCAGCAATGACCGCCAGCAGAGCTATCAACGACAAGCGGAAGCAAACTGCCGCATTGCCGCAACCCAGCTTGGGCGCCAGGAGCGAACATCCGCCAAAGGCTCGCGCTATGCTTTTGTGCAGCTATCAGACGCGACGGGCGTTATCGAGGCGACGGCATTCTCCGAAGTTTTGGCGGTAACGCGGGATATTTTGGATTCTGGTAAGCCGCTTTTGCTCGGCGTCGAAGCTCGGATGGGGGACGGGGGACTTCGCGTTTCCATCGTCTCCGCCAAGGATTTGGAGGAAGCGGCAGCCGATATAGGCCGCGAACTCATGGTCTATGTCGAGGACGCTGTCGCGCTGCCACATATCTCCACGCTGATTGAGCAGGAACCGGCTGGCCGGGCGCAGGTGACGCTGGTTCTAGAGATTGATCCAGCGCGTGAAATCACATTGGCCCTCAAAAAGCGTATCCAATTGTCGCCCGCGACCACCCAAGCGATTAAATCTTTGCCAGGTGTGGCGATGGCGGAAGCGCTCTAGAAAAAAACTTCCACTCCAGGCATTTGATTCTATTGAAAATAGATGATTAACAAGGTTTTAAACCTTTTTCGCCGTCGCGCTTTGAGACATCCGCTGCTAAATTTCTTACCGAAAAGTTAAGAAACACCCGTCGGAAACTGCTATACTCCATAGCAATTCGGACGGCATCGCAGGAGGCGATACGCGCCATGGCAGACGCAATTATTTTCGGCCCGCAACGGTTCATTGATCGGACCTTTGACGACGCTTTGAGCCTTCTGGAAGAAGTGCGCTCCTATATACTCTATGATGAGCGGTCAGACCGTATGGACCTGCCGCCCGCCGCGCGCGTGCGTCAAAGCCTTGAAGCAACACGGATGACGGCCCGGCTGACGAACGTCATGGCCTGGCTGCTGTTGCAGAAAGCCGCCGCCGCAGGTGAGATCGAAAAGCAAGAGCCATTGAAGCCTGAAAACCGCCTTGGCGGCCGCGAAGCCTGTATGGATGACACAGGTATGGAAGATGGTGAGTTGCCGGATCGCATGCGTGATCTCCTTGATCGCAGTCACCGTATGTACGTCCGGGTCGCGCGCTTGGATGATATGATGCAGGGCGACCAAGTGGCGTAATACGCAGAGTTGCATCGGGCCCTGGCGCCGGGATACTGATTGGCGGAGAAATAATCTAGCCGATCAGGATAGCCGCACGATGACAATGCTCGACCTTGGGCCAGATGACGCCCTGTACTATGAGTGGACTCCGCCCGAGACTGCGGGCGCGCCGAGCTTCATATTCATCAATCCAATCACCGGCGACACAAGCCTTTGGAATGCTGCGGTTATTCCAGTGCTCAAGGCCTCCGGATATGGCATCCTGGCCTATGACTTCCGGGGCCAAACCGGAAGCCGCTTCAAGCCCGGCATTGCGCTGGATGCTGACCTGATCGTTCAGGACCTAAAAGCGGTTGTGCGCCATGTGGCGCCGCCCAATCCCGTCCTGGTCGGCCTTTCCATCGGCGGGCTTTATGGCGCGCGGGCGGTGTTGGAGGGGCTTGATGTGTCTGCGCTAGTCCTGATCAACACGCTGCGCCGGATCACGCCGCGCATCCAATGGATGAACGACGCCTCCCTCCGCGTTATGCAGGTCGGCGGCCCGAACCTAATGAAGGACCTGTATTTCCACCTGCTGGTTGGCGAGCCGTTTCAAGCGGCGAACCGGGGAAATTTCCTGGCGGATGACCCCGATTATACCCCGCTCGACCCCAATTCCGGCGCGTCAAATTTAGTGACGCATATGGGCGCCACAAGCTGGGATGTCGACTGGTCCAAACTCACTTTGCCTGTGCTCTCAATCACCGGCCTGCAGGACCGCGTCTTCTATGACGCCGATATCGTCAATGAACTCTACGCGACCCTGCCGGACGCCCGCCGGGTCGATCTGGCGGATGCCGGGCATATGGTCCCAGCCGAAACGCCAGATGCATTGGTCAGCGCCCTCATGGATTTTGCGGCGGAGATTGGTTGATGCGCGGCTGGGTCGCGTATCTGGCGTGCTTTATTGGCGTATGCGGCCATGCATCAAGCGAGTTCGTCGCTAAAATGGCGGCGACGCCCGGGCCAGAGTTCAGCGTATGGCGGTTCATGATCGGCGGCCTTGGCCTTCTGGTCGCAACCCAATTTTGGCCGGGCGCGCGCGACCTGATAACGCCAATCCGCAATGACTGGCGACGCGTCTTGCCTTTGGCTTTCCTTGGGATGTCTGTCGCGCAATTATTTTTCCACTGGGCGCTCGATTACGCCAGCATTGTCCAGGTCGCGACGATGGTCACCGCCATGCCGATGGTCGTCGTCGGCGTCGATTGGCTCATCAACCGCACGCCTGTATCTGCGCCCAAGCTCATCAGTGGTTTCGGCGCTTTCATCGGCGTTCTTTTGCTACTGACGGATGGCTATCTGGACGCGTTTGATATCACTGGCGACGCCTTCGTCGGCACCGTAATGGCATTCGGTTGCGCAATCGCCGGAGCCTTTTATCTGGTGCTGGTGCGCCCTGTTGTCATTGAGCATGGCGCCGTTCGCATGACGGCCTACACTTTCGTCCTGGGCTTTTTCTTCCTCTACCTCATTGTGGGCGTTGCGTGGGGCAAATGGGTGGACCCGCTAACGCTGTTCGACAAGCGGCCCGAGCAAATCATCGGCATTTTCACCATCGGCATCTGGAATACGACCATCGCCATGATCCTTTGGTTGGCAGGCCTATCGTTCGCGCCGGACTTGGTACGCGCGAACTATATGTTCTTCCTGAAGCCCGTGATCGCTGCCTTCCTCGCCATCGCAATTGTCGGGGATAGCCTTTCCCTCATGCAGGGGCTAGCGATCTTCGCCATTCTGTTTTGCGTTGGCATGGAATATGTTTGGTCGGACCGCGCTGCGAAAGCCACAGCACGGCGCGCCGCTGATTAGGACGACTACCCGATGCGCACATATCCAGCCGAGACGCTCCGCCGCCAGATTGAGGCTGTGTTCGCAGCCTGGGGACTCGCCGAAGAGCGTAGCCGCTTGATTTCTGGCCTGATGGTGGAAGCGGATCTTCGCGGCATCGACAGCCACGGCATCGGCATGCTGCCGCATTACGAAACCCGACGCCGCGAAGAGATGATTTTCCCGGCCGCTGATCCTGTTGTCGAAACAGATTCGCCTGCGTTTTGCGTGATTGATGCCGGGCACAGCCTTGGCCATGCGCCAGGCGCCATGGCAATGGAAATGGCTATCGAGAAAGCCCGGACGATGGGCGTAGGCATGGGCCTCGTGAAGCGCTCAAACCACTATGGCGCTGCAGGGGTCTACGCGACGATGGCGGCGGATGCGGGCATGATCGGCATGAGCATGACGGGCACCTCCCAGCGCTCCATCGTGCCGACTTTCGCCAAAGAGCCGATGTATTCCACCAACCCCATCGCCTTCGCTGTGCCAGGGCCCAACGGCCAGCATCCGATTGTTTTGGATATGGCGACCTCGACAGTCGCAGTCGGCAAACTGGATATCGCCCGCCGCACTGGCAAGCCCCTGCCCGAAGGCTGGGCGCTTACGCCAGAAGGTCCGCCGGAACCAGACGCCCAGACCGCCTTTGACGCCCGCCCCCGCCGCATGACGCCCTGGGGCGGCGACCGCGAGCGCGGCAGCCATAAGGGCTACGGCCTGGCGATCATGGTGGATATTCTGTCCAGCGTGCTGACAGGCTCATATTTCGGCGCGCATGACCTGAAAACCGGTGAAACAGGCAAGCACCATATGATCGGCAGCTTCTTCCTGGCGCTCGACCCAGACATGTTCCGCGATAGCCGCGATGACTTCGACGCCGATATGGCGGCGCTCGTCGATTTCCTGAAATCCACCACGCCGCTCGATCCTGACCAACCAGTGCTCGTCGCGGGCGAGCCTGAACGCATCGCCAAGGCTGAGCGGGAGAAATCCGGTATTCCCATTAGCGATAAACTCTTCGAAGAACTTCGCACCGCTGCAGAGACAAGCGGCGCCGCATTTTTGCTTGGCAATTAGGAACCTGATCAATGTCTGAAGCGCCCACCAACCAGATCCCTGGCTTCTACCATCGCAAGATCGGCGACATCACTGTCACGGCGATTTCTGACGGGTATCTCGATGGCGACGTTGATGTGCTTCGCAATATTGAGCCGGATGACGCCCTCGCCATGCTGCGCGCCAACTTCCGCGCAGGGAGGCGCACGTTTGTGAACGGGTTCATCATCCGCTCCAAGGGCCGCACCTGCCTGGTTGAAACCGGGTCTGGCAACTACTTGCAGCCAACGGCGGGCAAGCTGCTGGAAAACGTGATCGCAGCGGGCGTCGATCCGAACGAGATCGATACGGTGCTGCTGACGCATATGCATCCAGATCACTCCGCCGGCCTCACCAATATGGAAGACAACTCGCTCTACTTCCCAAATGCCGAACTGACAGCGCATGAGAATGAGCAGAAGCATTGGCTCGACGACGCCGCCATGGCCGGCGCCCCGGAACGCGCACAGCGGCTATATTTTCAAGCGACCCGGGAGCAGATCGCCCCCTATGCGAAGCAGACGCGGCTGTTCCAATCCGGCGAAGTCTTCCCCGGCGTCACAGCCTTGCCCGCGCCCGGGCATACGCCCGGCCATACCTGCTACATGGTCGAGAGCGGCGGCGAAAACCTGCTGATCTGGGGCGATATCGTCCACGTCCCGGAAATCCAGACAGCCCGCCCAGATGTCGCCATCGCATTCGATACAGATATGGAAGCCGCCATTGCTTCCCGCAAACGCATCTTCGACATGACTGCGACAGACGGCTTACTGGTCGCCGGCATGCACCTGCACTTCCCAGCCTTCAGCCACCTGATCCGCGACGGCGAAGGCTACCGGCTCCTCCCCGAACCCTGGGCGCACGATATGTAAGGGGCGACGCCCCTAAACAAACAGCAAATCGTCCCGGTCGAGTGCGCCGAAGGATGTGAGGAAGGCGCCTTCGCCAGTGACGTTGAAGACGTGGCCTGCGAAGGGTGAGCCGGGTTGGACCTGGGTTAGGATATCAGCGCTGCCGTCGCCGTTGTAGTCGTCTAGGGCGATGAGGACGTCACAACGGCGGCCGTAGTTCTGCTGGAAGCCGCCGTCGCCGTTGAAGGCGAACAGGCCGCCGGTGTCCAGGTTGCGAAAAATCACATCCTCGCCGCCATCGCCATCCATATCGGCTAGACCAACGAATTCATCTGCGCCGCGATTGCCATAGCCCGCCAAAATACCGCCGCCGCCGTCCACAGCGAAGGTGACGCCAGGACGGAGGCCGCCCGCTTGATCTTGCAGAAGCAGGTCTACGCTGCCATCGCCGTCCAAATCGCCCGCATCCAATAAATCATGGCCGCCGAAGCCATAGCCGCGCTGGAATCCGCCGGCGCCGTTCACCGCGAAGAAATTGCCGTTGCCGTTGTTGCTGAAAACCAGATCGTCAGCGCCGTCGCCATCCGTATCCGCGATAACTTCCAGGGTGGCGCCTTTGCGGTCCCCATAGCCCGTCAGGAATGCGCCATCGCCGCTGAATGACTGCAGGACGGTGGCGGATGCTGATCCGGTAACGCCTGCCAACAAAATATCTGCAGCGCCATCGCCGTTCAGATCCGCCACGCCCGCAAGCGCGCGCCCAGCGCCGCCGAGGCCAACCTGAAACCCGCCATCGCCATCCAGCACAAAGAGATTGCCGTTCGCGTCATTGCGGAAAAGCAGATCCTGGCCATCGTCGGCGTCAAAGTCCGCGAGGCCAAGGAAGGTGTGGCCATCCCGGTCGCCATATCTCGCGGTGACAGCGCCTGCGCCATCGACGGCGATGATCGCGCCAGCCGCCGGATGGCCATCCTGGAATTCAAGCAGAATGTTGTCTGCTCCATCGCCGTTCACATCGCCGGATCCGAGAACTTCAAGCGCGCCGAACCCGATGCCGCTTTGGAACCCGCCTTCGCCATTCAAAATTTGTAGATTGCCCGGCGCCCCGTCGCGGATAAGCAAATCAGCGCCGCCATCGCCGTCAAAGTCTCCCGCTAGCAATACATGGATCGGCGCAGGCGGCGCTGCTTCCGGCGCCACTGTCGCGAGCGATCCTGCGGTGAAGGCCTCAGGCGATATGGCGTCCAAGCCTTGCAGCGTAATCTCAAAATCCGCTGCGGCGTCGCCATCCACATCCCCTAGGATCGCGCCTGCTTCAAACCGAAGCTCGCTGGCGCGGCCAAGAAATGCGTCTTCACCAATGAAGAAGAATTGCTGTAATCCGTCCAGCAGGGTATTCGCGTCTACAGCGGCGAAATCCAGCTCGTCTGCGCCTAGCGAGAAGCCTGAGATTGCGTCGCCCGCGCCGAAAATACTGTCGCTAACGTCTTCATAAATGAACGTGTCGGCGCCAGCGCCGCCGATGAGCAAATCAATCCCGCCGCCGCCGATCAATATGTCGTCGCCGCGCTTGCCTTCCAGCACATTGTCGCCGCTGTTGCCGCGAACGATGTCATCCCCGTCGCCGCCGATGAAGTTCTCGAATTCGGACGATGCATCGAGTTCAATGGAATGGCCGAGTAGTGAGTTCACGGCGCCTGGCGTCAGGTCAAACGTAATTGCGCTGGATACAGCGGCGGCGTTGATCACATCCGTCCCGCTGGCGTCGCTTAATACGCGGCGGCCCGCGTCTGCGCCGAGGAACGCCCATTCGTCGGTGAAATAGTAGGTGTCGTCATCATCCACCACGTCGCCCAGCAGCGAGGGCGTCAAGCTTTGCAGCACGCCGATGTCCTGGTTGGCGTTGTCGGAGATGCGTAGGGTCCAATCGCCTGTGCCGACTTCGCCCCAATATTGCACGCTCGTCAGCTCAAAGCGGATGTTGTTCTGCCCCGCACCGCCTTGGCCAGGACGGTTGACGAGCGTTGAGACCGTGCCATCCGGCGAGGTGAGCGTGACGATGAGGTCGCCGATGAATGTGTGGTCGATCCGCACGTCAACCAACACGTGATCGATGGCGAAATCGCCTGCATCCAGCGTAATGGTGCTGGAAATTTCACTGTTATCCGTGATTGAAAGACCGGGCGAAGCTGTATCAGTAACGAAATCGCGATTGGCGAAATTAGACTGATCTTCCCAGGTTTCAGCAAGGCGGACAGCCGCATGGGCGTCCGCCAGGCCGAAGCCGAAGCCGTCATGCACTGTCAGCCCGCCACCGTTCCAGAAATCCGCCCCATTGGTCTGCCATCCGGCTGTATCCGCCGGGGTCGGGTTACGAGAGGACAGCGCCAGAATTTCTTGCACATCCCGGTAGCCAAGCTCTGAGTTTGCCTCAAGCATCAGTGCGACAACGCCCGCGACAGCGGGGGCGGAGAAAGATGTGCCGCTAATGAACGTTTGGTCGCCGTTGGAGAAGCCGTCACTGCCGAGCCGGTCCGTTGTCAGCACCGATACGCCAGGGGCGGATGTCAGAACCGCCGCGCCGGGCGTGGTGAAGCGCGCCAGGTCGCCGTCAATTTCAATCGCGCCGACGGCGATGGTGTGCGGCGAGTTCTGAAAGCCGTGATAATTTACGTCCTGTCCTTCGTCGCCTTCATTACCAGCCGCGAACACAACGACTGTGCCGCGCCCGTCCCGGCCTTCCTCAACCGCGCGCACGAGGGCGGTGTTGGCGGCGGCGAAACTGCCAGACGCCAAATTATCGCCAAAGAAACCGCCGAAACCCCAGCTATTGTTGACAATGTCAAAGTCCCGCGCGGCATTGAACGCGCTAACGATCTGTGCGTTATTGCCATTCGCGCCAAAGCCGATGCGCAGCCCCGCGATATCGGCGCCGAACGACACGCCGACGAGGCCCGCGCCATCCGCTTCCGCGCCGATCATACCGGCGACGGCGGTGCCATGGCCATCCGTCGAGTCATTATGGGCGGCGTCATCGTCGCCATCGCGAAAGTCGCCATCGAGGTCGAAGCGGTAGTTGCCGTCGAGATCGGGGTGGATGTGTTCAACGCCGTCATCAATCACGCCGACGGTGACGCCAGCGCCTGTGAACTCATCCCATACGTCAACCACGTTGAGGTCTACGCCGGGAAAGCTTGTATTCTGCAGGTGCCATTGCTGCGGAAAGCCAGGATCAGTTGGGATGAAGTCGGGAACAGGGCCGCCAATGGGGTCAGCGACCGGCGCTTCATAGACATCTGCCGCGAGCGCAACTTCATACTTCGCCATGATCGCCTCCAAACCGCAGCAGCGAAAATCGCCGCCTCCTGGCCGAAATCACATATCTGGCGCAACGCGGCCCCATCCGCCTGCGCGCATTCTTTATGGTTAATCAACACCAGAACCCGAAACGCTCCAGGCGCCAAGTCATTCCAGCACCTCAGGTGATAAAAAGCACATAATGAGACACTTATGGCCGCCTGCCGCCGTTATCCGCCGACGGATGTTGACCGCCACGCACACAAGCGCTACATCACACCGCTCGCAGCCGCCCGCGCTGCGCCGTTGGGGATTAGTTTAACGGTAGAACAGCGGACTCTGACTCCGTCGGTCCTGGTTCGAATCCAGGATCCCCAGCCATGGTTTCCTCATATATCTCAGTCATTTGGCGGCACCTCTATTTTTGGCGTTTGCCACGTATTCCAGGGTGTTAGACACTCTCGCCGCATCAAGGGCTTGAATTAAGTGCACTTCAGCTGTGATTGACCTAGAACACGCCCGCGGCGAGTTTGACCGTTTGACCTCGAAGGCGCGGGCCAACTTCAACAAACTACACGCGAGCGAAATTCATCAATTCAATGAACGGGCAAAATTCAAAAAGAAAGCGGGAGTATACATCCTCTTAGAAGATGGTGATCCGGTTTACGTTGGGCGAACACGAAACCTTCAAGCTCGTCTTCAAGCTCACGTCACCAAATCACATAATTCGCCTTCGTTTGCGCTTAAACGCACCCGTAAAAGGTTCGGGCTTACCGCGACCTATAGGAAGGAAGGATCACGTCAATCAATCATCGATCATGATGAATACGGCGCATATTTTCGCGAGCAAATTGAGATAATTAGAGGCATGACGTTCAAGTTCTTGGAATTAGACCAAGCGCCAGACCAATACTTTTTAGAGTTCTTCGCCAGTCTTACACTGGATACCGGATTAGATGGCTTCAGAACATCTTGAATCAGTCCGGCTAAGACGCAAGATGGACCTTGTGTCCGAACTTGATCCTCAATCTAAAATCACATGCGGCACGAATCTGGCGTCGTCGCGGGTTATGGGGGTGTCGTCTTCGCGGATGCCGAGGCCAGCGGGGCGGCTGGCGATGAGCCAGTTGCCGAGGACGGGGTATACGCCGCCCATCTTTGGCAGTGCGGCGAGCGCTTGGACGATGCCGCCTTCTTCGCCGTAGGGGCCGTCCGCCTTCAGCGTCGTTTCGCCGTTTTCGACGATTTCGATATTGGCGCCTTCACGGGAATAGATCGGCTTCTTAACGTAGCTTGCGCCAAGCACATCCGCATCAATCTGGTCCGTGAAGAATGCGGGCAGCAGGTTCGGGTGGCCGGGCGCCATTTCCCAAAGCAGCGGCAACAGGCCTTTGTTGGAAAGCACCGCCTTCCAGGGCGGTTCAATCACTCGCATGGAGGAGCCCGCCAGCCTGTCGGCGAACTCGTCATGGAACATCCATTCCCAGGGGTAGAGCTTGAAGAGATTTGTAATGAGCTGATCCTGCCCATCCACAAATTGGCCCTGATCCGTAACGCCGATAGTATCAATCGGCAGCAAATGCGTGCCGACGCCCGCCTGCTCAGCGCAATCCGCCAGATATTCAATGGTGCCGACATCTTCCTCAGACGCGGCCTCCGCCGTCAGATGCAGAATCCCTTCGAGGCCGAATCCCTGGAAGGCCTCAATCAGCGTTTCGTGGATGGAATTGTACTGGTCCGCCGTATCCGGCAAGCGGCCATCGGCCTGCAGGTCCTCCAGCCAGCGCCATTGGAACACGCCTGCTTCATAGAGCGAGGTTGGCGTATCGGCATTATATTCCAGAAATTTAGCCGGGCCTTCGCCATTATAAGAGAAATCCATACGGCCATAGAGATTCTTGGCTTTGCCTACCCAACTATCGACGATGTAGTCCCAATGCCGCTCCGGGATCGCGAGGCGCGTCATGATCTCTTCGCTCTGCAACGCCTTATCGACGATAGCGAAGCACATTTCCTCCAGCTCTTCAGACGGCTCCTCCAGATCATCCTCAACCTGGCGGAGGGTGAAGCTGTAATACGCGCCCTCAAACCAATAGGGATCGCCATCTATGCTGTGAAAGCGGAAACCAAGCTCTTCCGCGACTTCGCGCCAGTTATAACGCTCCGCCGTCTCAATACGCTGCACCGGCCCTCAGCCGCCGAAGCTGCGGCCGCCAGAGCGGCTCCCGCCTGTGCGGCCAAAGCCGGAGCGCGCCATCACTTTGCCGGAGGAAGGCCGCGCGGCGGCGGATTTCGGCACGGAGACCGGCCCCGCCTTCGCATCCCACTTCGCGCCAGACGCTGTCCGCACCTTGCCTGCCGATGAGGACCGATAAAGCGGCTGCGACGCCACCGGCCCACTCATGGCGCGGCCCATCATGTAGCCGATCATCAACGGCATCCATAAACTGCCGCCGGAGGATGCTTGTTGTTGTTGCTGGGCTGGCTGTTCGCATGCGGCGGCGCCGTGTTCAGCCTCACAATCTTGGCGGCTTTGATATTTGGGCGCAACGCGGGCGTGGTCCTGGCGAGCGGCGTTGAACCCGGCTTGGCAATCCGCTTCGGAGAGCTCACCGCCAACAACGCAGGATTCGACGCTGGAATATTGCAGCGCGTCCACCTTTTCCTCACAACCCGTCAACGCCAAGGCCGATACGCTGACCCCCATGGCGATCAACGCTACCCGGCCAGAGCGCTTACGCGCAACGAGCGGTGGGCGAGGTGGAAATTGCTTGAACTTGGCCATAGATCGTCTCCCGGAAAACTGTGTGCGCGTAGCTTCGCGCAACCGTTCCTAAGGATATAGAACTGATCCGGGCCTTTGCATACTCATTTGCAGGCCAGAGCCTGTGCGAAGCGCCGGGCGGCGCGTCATCCAGCCCTCTAAATGATTCTACCGTGCCTGCGCGCCATTCGCCTGGGCGGCAGCGTATTTCTGCAAGTTGGCTTCCATCTGGTTGGCAAACCACGCTGGCCCAGCGCCCGGAGGCGGCGCCAAAGAATGCGCCGGATACGGCCTCTCGGCTGGCAAGGCGGACTGCCGCCGCAGGTCTTGTCTCTGCTCAGCGTCGCGGGATTGTGGCTGCCCATTGCCACGGATAAACGCGTCCAGCAGATCACCTTCCGTTTTGGTGAGCGCCAGACCATTCGCGACCGCAGTATCCGCCGCCGCATTCGGCTGCGCCTGCGCTTGCGGCGCTTGAGCACGGCTTGGTAATGGGATCGAATCAGGCCGTTTCGGGTCCGCCAGCGCGAAGAACTTTGGCGCGCCTTTTGCTGTGAAGGGCAAAGCCGCTTGCGCTGCCGCAGGGTTTGCTGCTGGAGCTTGGGGTGGAACCGCCATCAAACGGTCGGACGGTTGCAGGCTGCCGGAAGCGGGCGCCGCCGCCAATTCAGCGGCATCGTCCCCGTCTGAAAAGAGGCTGGCGAGTGAGTTCGAGGCGGACAGGCCGGACGCTTCTTCAACGGCCATCGTGGCGCCAGCTGCTAACAACCCAATCGGGCCGCCATACAGGCCGCCGCCGAGCGCGCGGGCATGAACTGAAATTTCATCACCGGTAAACGCGCGGTAGATCGTTGAAACAACCGGCAAATGGTGCAACGGATTAATGATGTCGATTAGGTCATCAAAGGTGAAGTCAGCCTCTTCGTCCTTATCTGGCGCGTCAGCCGGAAGGCCTGCCGCCGGCGCATTAGCGGCAGCCGGCCCTGTCGATTGCAATGTTTGTACAGCGGAAATTCCCATGCCGGGCCTCCTGATACACCAAGTTCGCTGTGTATAATGCAAGGATGAGGCCAGCGCATTGAATCCCATAAAGTGTTGATGTTGCATATAGTTACTGCAGAAAGGCAGATATTTGACACCGGAACCATACGGCAAGGACTGCCGGGCGACAGAAGCGGCGGCGGCAGAAATCGCGGCTGAGGCGCGCGCTTGCATGCGCTGCCGGGATGTCTTGCCGCTGGGCGCACGGCCCGCATTTCAACTGCATGCAGCGGCGCGTGTTCTGATAGTCGGCCAAGCCCCTGGCACGCGGGTCCAAGCAAGTGGGCGCCCGTTTACAGACCCATCCGGCGATCGGCTACGGTTGTGGCTCGGCGTGGATAAGGCCACGTTCTACGGTCCGACATTGTTCGCGATTCTGCCAGCGGGCCTTTGCTATCCTGGCGTCAATCCACGCGGCGGGGACAAACCGCCCGTCCCGAGTTGCGGCCCTTATTGGCATCCCCGCATACGCCCGGCACTGCCTAATATCCGCCTGACGTTATTGGTCGGCCAATATGGGCAGAAGCTGTATTTGGGCAAGCAACGCAAGCGTACTTTAACTGATACCGTCCAGGCTTGGCGTAACTACGGTCCTGACATCATTCCAACCCCGCATCCAAGCTGGCGTGTGAGCGGGTGGCTCAAACGGAACCCATGGTTTGAAGGTGAGGTCGTGCCGGAAATTCAGCAGCGCGTGCAGGCGCTTCGGTATGCTGAATGAGATGTAGCCCTCCGGATTAGGCAGAGTTATGCTCCGCCCGCATACCGCATTGTAATGGAGATCAGCTGCATGCGTTTCATGAGAGAGCGCGATGAACGGGACGCGCATTGGCGAACTTGGCTGATCAAGCGCGCCCGGCAGATCGTGTTTGCCGGCGCCATGCTGATTTTCCTGATCTTAGCCTTACTCTTCGCCGAAGAAGAGGCGGAAATTTACGAAGTGGGCGCAGTGGATTGTCCGCAAGCGGTATATGTGGCATAAGCGGTTCCAAGAATTGTCTAGGCTTACTGGCTTGGATGATTCCGAGAACGTCCGCAGCGATGCGGCAAGTTCAAGCACTTAGACTTGAGCGTATTTTCAACAGGAGGACTACACACATGAAGTTTGGCACAATGATGCTTGCAGCAGGCGCGCTCGCGCTTGCGATTCCAGCGGGCGCGACGGTCGCATCCGCTGAAGCCCACATGGTCAAAGGCCCGAAAGTAAGCTGGAAGCTGTCCCTTTGGGGCAAGCGCCGCGCATTTACCGAAGGCATGGAATATGTTGCCGAGCAGCTCGACAAGAAAACGGGCGGTAACTTTAAGCTTCGCCTTTTCTACGGCGGCCAGCTTTCCAAATCCAAAGAGAACCTGGACGGCATCAGCCTCGGCGCTTTCGAAGCTGCAACGTTCTGCGCTTCTTATCACCCGGGTAAAAACGCGCCTTTGAACGTTCTCGACCTGCCTTTCTTGCCGGTTAAGGACTTCGCGGCTCAGCGCGCGATGAACGAAGCTGTGTACGCCCACCCGGCTGCAGCCAAAGCGCTCGCTAAGTGGAATGCGACCCTGTATATGGGCAACATTCTTCCGCAGTATGAATACATGGGCAAAGGCAAGGCGCCTCAGTCTGTTGCGGACTTCAAAGGCAAAACTCTGCGCGCTCTAGGCGGCATGGGCAAAGCAGCGCTGAAAATTGGCGCAACGCCATCCACGATGCCTGCTTCGGAAACCTACACCGCACTGCAGCGCGGCACGGTTGACGCCATCGGCTTCCCGTACACCTATACGTTCGTATCATACAAGACAGAGGAAATCTCTGACTGGGTCACGACGAACATGAAGCTGGGTTCGGTTAACTGCCCGACGGTGTTCAATTCCACCGCCTACAACAAGCTTCCTTCACAGTACAAAGATCTGTTGGAAAGCCTGAAAGAAGGCGCATATGCGGCAATTGAAGCTGCTTACAACGAGCAGGACACTGCTAACGTTGCGCGCTGGAAAAAAGAAGGCAAGCTGCAGCTTGTGGAAATCCCAGAAGCCGAAATGGCTGAATTCCGCCGTATTGCGGGCAAGCCAGTTTGGGACGAATGGGTTGCAGAAAACAAAGACAAGATGCCAGCTCAGGAACTCCTGGACTTGGCGCTTGACAAGGCTGCTGGCAACTAAGCCGTTGCTGATCTAGGCGGGTTCGGGCCGCTCCAATGGGGCGGCCCGAATCATTTCTAGCCTAAAGAACTTTTGTAAGCGTGATTTTAGCCTGGGAGGCGACCGTTGAGCGCTGGAACTGGAGAGCCGTCTGGAGCGGCTACGATCCAACGAGTGGAAGATTTGTCGCCAGGGGCGGCGATGCTTCATCGCGTTGATGAGAAATTTTTTAAGTTCGAGACATTCCTGAACTATATCTCTGCACTCGTGATCCTGGGGATCATGGTGATGGGTACGGTTCAAGTTATCGGTCGCGTGGTCTTCTCGGCCCCGATCTATGGCTATAGCGATATGATCGAACAGATTATGTGCGTGTTCGCCTTCCTCGCGATCGCCTATACGCAGCGCCTCGGCGGCCATGTTCGAATGGAGCTTTTGCTCGGTCGGATGTCCGGTCGCGTGCTCTATTTCTTCGAAATCATAGGCACTGTGGCTGCAATCGGCGTCATCATCATCTTGGCGTATTACGGGTACACCCACTTCTTGCGCGCGTTTGAATTTGGCGACAGCACAATTGATGTGGATTTGCCGATCTGGCCGTCGAAACTGATGGTGCCGCTGGCGTTCTCAGTCATGCTCGTCCGGCTGTTCATCCAGCTCATTGGTTTCGTCCGGCTGTTTATGCACCCGAATGAACAATTGGTTGGCGTTCCGAGAATGGAGACCGTTGACGACTTGGCTCAAGCGGAAATTGACGCTGGCCTCGCAGGCGAAGCTGAAAAAGTAGACATTGTAGATCGCGGCGGGGAGCGAGCCTGATGGATGAACTTACTGTTGGGATTATCGTCACGGTCGGCCTGCTTTTTGCGGTCTTCCTTGGCGTTCGCGTATTCGTAGCGGCGGCTATCGCTGGTCTCGTCGGCCTTGTCGCTATGATTGGCTGGGATGCCGGCGCCGGAATCGTCGGCACCATTCCGCACTCAAAAGCGGCCAACTACGTGTTGAGCGTGCTGCCGATGTTCATCTTGATCGGCTTTATCGCCTTCCATGCCGGACTGACGCATGCGCTGTTTAACGCGGCAAAGGCTTGGTTTGGTTGGGTTCCAGGCGGTCTCGCTGTGGCCAGTGTGTTTGCGACGGCCGGGTTCGCCGCCGTATCAGGCGCATCGACGGCAACGGCAGCGGTGTTCTCCCGCGTCGCCATCCCTTACATGCTTGAATTCAAGTATGATCGGCGGTTAGCGGCTGGCGTTGTTGCTGCAGGCGGCACGCTCGCCTCATTGATCCCGCCCAGCGCGATCTTGGTTATCTACGCGATTATCGTTGAAGAATCGGTTGGCACGCTGATCTTGGCTGGGTTCATCCCGGGCGTTATCTCCGCCATCATCTACGCGATGCTGATTATCGGCCAATGCATGTGGAAGCCTGAACTTGGGCCTTCTGTGCCGTCTCCGCCGATTATGGAGCGGATCAAAACACTGCCCGGCACACTGCCTATCGTCGCCGTTGTTGTGATCATCTTCAGCGCTATGATGCTGGGTTGGGCTACGCCGACAGAAGCCGGCGCACTTGGCGCCAGCGTCGTTCTGGCGATCGCCCTCGTCAAAGGCATGAAATGGCACTCCCTTCAGGAAGCCCTGATGGAGACCGCCAAGCTAACGGCGATGATCTTCTCCCTGATCTGGGGCGTCTTGATCTTCGTGCGATTCCTTGGCTTCGCCGGATTGCCGGAAGCGTTTGCTGGCTGGATTGTCGGCTTGCCGTTCCCGCCGCTGGTGATCATGATCTTCATCCTGTTGGGCTATGCCGTATTGGGCATGTTCATGGATGCGATTGGCATGTTGCTGCTGACGCTGCCTGTTGTGTACCCGGCGGTTCTGGCCCTTGGCTATGACCCGATCTGGTTCGGCATCATCGTGGTAAAAATGTGCGAGGTGTGTCTCATCACCCCGCCCGTTGGGTTGAACTGTTACGTCGTGTCGGCGGTTAGACCGGATATACCGCTAAGCGATGTGTTTAGGGGCATCTTCCCATTCTTCTTGGCGGATGCCGCCACCATCGGGCTGTTCCTGGCATTCCCAGGCATGATCCTGTGGCTGCCGCGCCTGATCAGCGGATAGTCCAGTCGACAGCACCTTGAAACCGGCCCGCGCCGCTGTCAGGAATGGCGGCGGCGCGGTTCTTTAAACGCCTTTTCTTATGGTTCCCGAAATACAGGAAGTTCAGGACGTGGCTAGCAAACGCTATCTCTTCACCAGTGAATCCGTTTCCGAAGGTCATCCAGACAAGATCTGCGACCGTATATCGGACGCCATTGTCGACAAATACCTGGAGCGGGATGGCGGCGCCGCCTTCGCCCGTTGCGGCGTCGAAACGCTGGTCACCACAAACTTCGTGACGATCGCAGGTGAAACCCGCAGCCAAGAAGGCGCCGAAGTCAGCCATGACGAGATGGAATCGCTGGCCCGCGGCGCCATCAAAGACATTGGCTATGACCAGGAAAACTTCCACTGGGAAAACGCCGAAGTCCAAGTCGTCGTGCATGGCCAATCAGCTGAAATCGCACAAGGCGTGGATTCGGATGGCAACGCCAAAGATGAAGGCGCTGGCGACCAAGGCCTGATGTTTGGATTCGCCTGCCGCGAAACCGATGTCGTCAGCCCGGACGTGCTGATGCCAGCGCCCTTGCATTTCAGCCATGAAACGCTGCGCCGCATGGCGGAAACCCGCAAAGCTGGAAAGCTACCTGGCATCGGCCCTGATTCCAAAAGCCAATTCACACTGGAATATGTGGACGGCAAACCCGTCCGCGCGACGTCAATCGTCGTATCCACCCAGCATGGCGCGGACTTGAGCCAATCTGATGTCCGCGAGATCGTCCGCCCGTTTGTTATGGACGTGCTGCCGGACGAAAGCTGGATGTGCCCTGAAGACGAATTCTATGTGAACCCGACCGGGCTGTTCGTCATCGGTGGGCCAGATAGTGACGCAGGCCTGACGGGCCGCAAGATCATCGTCGATACCTATGGCGGCGCAAGCCCCCATGGCGGCGGCGCATTCTCTGGCAAAGATCCAAGCAAAGTGGATCGCTCTGCAGCATACGCCACCCGCTACCTCGCCAAGAATGTCGTGGCGGCTGGACTGGCTGACCGCTGCACCATCCAGGTGGCCTATGCGATTGGCATCTCCAAGCCGCTCTCTGTCTATGTTGAAACACATGGCACAGGCCTTGAGCCAGATGATCAGATCGCTGTCGCTCTACAGAAGTGCATGGACCTGAGTCCCCGCGGCATTCGTGAGCACCTGCAGCTCAACAAGCCGATCTATGAGCCAAGCGCCGCTTATGGGCACTTTGGCCGTATGCCGACCGCTGAAGGCCACTTCTCTTGGGAGAAGACAGACCTGGTCGATGCATTGAAAGCCGCACTCTGAGCCAAGACCGGCCAAGAGCTGACGCAGCGACCCGCTATTACGGTCGCCGCGTTGGCCGCCCGCTTCGGCCAGGCCGAGCGGCGCTACTGGATAAACGCCTGCCGGAACTCTCGGTTCCAGATCCAGCGAATGGCCCGATTGATCCATCGGCATTGTTCGATGCGCCCAAACGCGCGCTTTGGCTCGAAATCGGCTTTGGCGCAGGCGAGCATCTGATCTGGCAAGCCGAGCATAACCCGGATGTAGGATTGATCGGCGCTGAGCCGTTTCTGAATGGCCTGACGGCGTGCATCGCGGCAATCGACGACTCCGGCGTCCAGAACGTGCGCCTGCACGGCGAAGATGCGCGACCTTTGCTGGAAGCGCTGCCGGAGGCGTCAGTAGATAAGCTCTTCGTCCTCCACCCGGACCCGTGGCGGAAGCGGCGGCATTGGGAGCGGCGGATCATTGGCCCGCAGGGCTTGGATTTGATGGCGCGTGTGCTGGCGGACGGCGCCGAACTCCGCACCGCGACGGACCATGCAGGGTATCAAATATGGATGCTGCGCCATCTGAGAGCAGATCAACGCTTCGAATGGCTGGCTGAGATGGCGGATGATTGGCGCGTCCGCCCGGATGATTGGCCAGAAACACGCTATGCCGCCAAAGCCGTACGCGAGGGCCGTCCGATAGCGATTCTACGCTTCAAGCGCCGTCCCCGCGCCGCCTGAAATAGCCCTATAGCTGCCCCAATCCCGCCACGATTGGCGCCCATCTTCTGCATCAAGCGTCGGGTGAGGAACCGGCGCTGGAGCTGTGTTCATCACACTCTCGCCCTCCTCACGCGGCCGGCAGATCCCCCCTCTGTCGGCCGCACCCATTTGTGACATATGTCTGATTACACGACGGGCTGAATTGGGCTATATCGGTTTCCATTGTCAGCATCCTTCTCATACTGCTCTCTCCCACACACGGAGGGAGGGTGAGGCGGCGCTGGCCAAGAAACCTAGCGCCGGACCAAATGCCCATACTTGATGTTCAATATCTGGCCTGTAGACGTGGCGGACGCATTCTGTTCGCGGGCCTGGACTTCAGCCTGTCCAAAGGTGAGGCGGCGCTGGCGCTTGGGCATAATGGGGCCGGGAAATCCAGCCTTCTCCGCGTGCTCGCGGGCCTCATCCCGCCCTTCACTGGCCGCATCCTCTGGAATGATGAGGACACGCGCCAAGAGCCATATGATTTCCGCGCCGCACTCCGCTATGTCGGCCATGCGGATGGGCTGCAAACCAACCTGACCGTTATCCAGAACCTCCGCTATTGGGCTGCGCTCTATAGCGCTCCAACAGAACGCCTGGCGTTGACGGATGCGCTAGCTGCAGTCGGCCTGGATGACCTGGCGGATTTGCCGGCGCGCATGCTCTCCGCCGGTCAGCGCCGAAGGCTCGCCCTCGCCCGCCCTATCGCGACGCCGTCTACGAATGCCCATACAGCCGGGTTATGGCTGCTGGATGAACCCACCGTCGCCCTTGATCGGCCGTCAATCGCACGCATCGAATCCGCCATCGCCGAATTTCGGGAGCGCGGCGGCATCGTTATTGCCTCCACTAACGCGCCATTGACGCTGCCCGGCGCGCAAGAAATCGACGTATCCGCCACAGTCCTAGACCTGGAAGACGCCTTCGAGGACGCATACGCATGACCGCGTTCTGGGCGACATTGGCGCGCGACCTCTTGATCGCACGACGCGAGGGCGGCGAGAGCCTGCTTGCAGTCATATTCTTCGTGCTCGGCGCGATGCTTTTCCCGTTGGGTGTGGGGCCGGAAGGCTCATTGCTGGCATTGATGGCGGCTGGCGTTATCTGGGTGATGGCGCTTTTGGCCACACTTCTAGCGCTCGACCGGTTGTTTCAAGCTGATTGGCGGGATGGAACACTTGAGTTGATGGCCCTGGCCCCGGATTCGCTGACCCTGGTGGTCGCGGCCAAGTGTCTCGCGCATTGGCTGGTCACGGGCCTGCCGATGGTGATCGCTGCTCCCATCATGGCGTTGTTGCTGAACCTGCCGCCCGAAGGCTGGCCTGCGCTTCTGGCGACCTTATTGATCGGCAGCCCGGCGCTTAGCTTCATTGGGGCGATCTGTGCGGCGCTCATCGTGGGCGCCAGACGCGGAGGCGTTTTAATGACGCTTCTCGCACTTCCTCTGTATATTCCTACATTAATATTCGGTGCGGGCGCGGTGCAGGCGGCGATTGGGGGCTTTGACGCCTCGGGCCATCTGGCGGCGCTGGCGGCAATCACTTTGGCGGCGGCGGCGCTCTGCCCTTGGGCAGCGGCGGCGGCGCTTAGACAGGCAATGGAGTAACGAGTGGCTGAAGCGACGGCATCTCCTAATCCCAGCGGCGGATTTTGGCACCGCCTGGCGAACCCGGCGCGGTTTCAGCGCCTGTCCGCATGGTTGATGCCCTGGCTGGTGCTGATCACCGTCGGCTGCTTTGGCGCAGGCCTATACTTTGGCCTTTACGCGTCCCCCATCGACTACCAACAAAAAGACACTGTGCGCATTATGTATGTGCACGTTCCCGCCGCATGGCTCGCGATGATGAGCTATTCGACGCTGGCGATTTCGGGCTTCGTAGCACTGATCTGGCGCCATCCCTTGGCTGATGTCGCAGGCGCAGCCACGGCGCCCATCGGCGCTGTTTTCACATTTCTAGCCCTCTTCACCGGCGCCATTTGGGGGCAACCGACCTGGGGCACTTGGTGGGTATGGGACGCACGGCTGACATCGGTGCTGATCCTGTTTTTCATGTTCCTTGGCTATATCGCCATCCGCAATGCGTTCGATGATCGCGCGCGCGCCGGACGGGCCGCCTCCCTGCTCGCCGTGGTCGGCATTGTGATCCTGCCGATTATCAAGTTCTCGGTCGATTGGTGGAATACGCTGCATCAGCCCGCCAGCGTTTCGAAACTCAGCGGCTCCTCGCTTGATCCGGCCATGCTGCGTCCATTGTTGATCATGGCGGTCGCGTATATGGCGCTGTTCGGGGTATTATTGCTGCTCCGAATGCGGTTGGAATTGACGCGGCGACAGGTTGAAGCCTTGCAAATGGCCCGCGCAGGAGCATCAGCATCATGACTGACGATATGAGCCCGCTGGTGAGCTTCTTTCACATGGGTGGCTATTGGCCCTATATCTGGCCAGCTTACGGCGTCGTAGCATTCCTGCTGATCGGCTTGCTGGTCTTGACGCTGATTGGGCTGAAGCGGTCCAAGCAGGAATTAGAAGCCTTAGAGGCCTTAGCGCCTCGACGCCGCCGCCGGACAGCGGCGCCGGAAACTGGAGGATCTGACGATGCGCAGCCGTAAACGCCAACGCCTCTGGATCGCCTGCATCGGCTTGCTGCTGCTGGGCGCCGCTACAGCGCTCGCGCTGAATGCGTTTGAGGACAATCTCGTGTTCTTCCATGGGCCGAGCGACATCGCGGCAGGTAAGGTCGAAAATGGCCGCTTAATCCGCATCGGCGGATTGGTGCAGGAAGGCAGCGTCGAGCGGATCGCGAACACGGCCCGGGTCGAGTTCAAGATCACAGATGGCGTCGCTGCAACGCCCGTTTCGTTTGAAGGCATCCTGCCGGACCTCTTCCGCGAAGGCCAAGGCGTCGTCGCCAATGGGCGGCTGGATGCAAACGGGTTGTTCACAGCGTCAGAAATCCTGGCGAAGCACGATGAAAATTACATGCCGCCGGAAGTCGTCGAAGCATTAAAACGCTCCGGGCAATGGAAAATGGGCGGGGACGCAGCATCTGGTCCCGCAGCATCCGGCCCTGGGGGAGGCAATTCATGATCGCCGAGATTGGCCATTTCGCCTTAATCGCCGCATTCCTGCTGGCGGGCCTGCAATCAACCGTCCCGCTTTATGGCGCCCATAAAGGCGACCGCGGCATGATGGAGCTGGCGCGGTCCACTGCTGTCGGCCAGTTCGTATTGGTGCTCCTTGCGTTTGCGGCATTGGTGAACGCCTTCGTCACCAGTGATTTCTCCGTGCTAAATGTGGCACAGAACAGCCACTCTCTAAAGCCGATGCTCTACAAAATCTCAGGCACCTGGGGGAACCACGAAGGTTCTCTTTTGCTCTGGGCGCTAATCTTGAGCTTGTTTGGCGCCATGGTCGCCTGTTTCGGGCGCAATCTGCCGCCGAGCCTGCGCGCCCGAACGCTGGCTATTCAGGGCATGATCGCGCTGGGCTTTTTGGCGTTCATGCTGTTCACCTCCAACCCATTTGACCGCATTTTGGCCCCCCCGCCAGATGGCGCTGGCCTGAACCCGCTATTGCAGGACCCCGGCTTGGCCTTCCATCCGCCATTCCTGTATTTCGGCTATGTCGGCCTTTCGATCTCATTCTCTTTCGCCGTCGCGGCTCTGATTGAGGGTAAAGTTGACGCCGCTTGGGCGCGCTGGGTCCGTCCATGGACGTTGGCTGCATGGTGCGGTTTGACGGTCGGCATCGGCCTCGGCTCCTGGTGGGCGTATTACGAGCTTGGTTGGGGTGGATTCTGGTTCTGGGATCCCGTTGAGAACGCCAGCTTCATGCCTTGGCTTGCGGCGACAGCGCTGCTCCATTCCGCCATCGTTGTCGAGAAGCGGGACGCCCTGAAAAGCTGGACGATCCTGCTGGCCATCGTCGCCTTCTCGCTTTCGTTGCTCGGCACATTCCTGGTGCGCTCTGGCGTGCTCACGAGCGTGCATGCATTCGCGACTGACCCTGAGCGTGGCGTATTCATTCTAGGGTTGCTTGGCGTCGCCATCGGCGGATCGTTGACGCTGTTCGCGATCCGCGCGCCGAAGCTCCAGGCCAGCGGCGTGTTCCAGCCGATCAGCCGCGAGGGTGCGCTGCTGCTGAACAATCTGTTCCTGTCAGCCGCCGCTGCGACAGTTCTACTTGGAACGCTTTATCCACTATTCCTGGACGTGCTGGACGCGGGCAAAGTCTCTGTCGGCCCGCCCTTCTTCAACGCCACTTTCGGCCCGCTGATGGCCCCGGTATTGACCGCCATGGTCATCGGACCATTCCTCTCGTGGAAGCGCGCGGATTTGCGCCATGCCATGCAGAAAGTCTGGCTTGGCGTCGCCGCCGGTGTTGGCGCAATTGTGCTAACGCTCATTCTTTCTGGCGTGGAAGGCGTTTTGCCTGCCGTCGGTGTTGGCGCGGCCGTGTGGATTATTGCAGGCACACTCCTGGAGCTCGCAGAGCGCGTCAAACTTTTCCGCGTGCCGCTAGGCGAAACATGGCGGCGCGCCCGCCGCACACCCCGCGCCGCATATGGCATGACGGTGGCGCATCTGGGCGTTGGCTTAGTTGTCGCTGGCGTGCTGGGCGCGACGGTGTTCAAGACCGAGTCGATCCAGAGCATGAAACCTGGCGATGCCGCCATCGTCGCCGGATATACCTTCACGCTGGACCGCGTCGAACGCATCCAAGGACCGAATTATCTGGCAGAGCGCGGCGTGTTCCGTATCAGCGAAGGCGGCAAGGAGATTGCCACTGTCAACGCAGAGCGCCGCAACTATCCGGTCGAAAACGAAATGACGACGGAGGCCGGTATTCACACAACCTGGGTTGAGGACCTCTACGCCGTCATCGGCGAGGGCGCGCCCGGCGGCGGATGGACCACCAGGCTCTATCACAACCCGCTCGTGCCATGGATTTGGCTTGGAACGATCATCATGTCGCTTGGCGGGGTGATTTCCTTGACCGACCGCCGTTTGCGCATCGGCGCGCCAACCCGTCGCCGCGCAGCCGTTGGCGGCGCCGCGCCAGCGCCGGCAGAGTAGGACCCACCGCAGATGCGTCGCCTGCTTTATCTCCTGCCGCTGGTCATCTGTATCGGCATTGGCCTCTTCTTTTATCGGGGGCTGGACCTCAATCCGCGCGAGCTGCCATCCGCGCTGATCAATAAGCCTGCGCCGGAGTTCGAACTACCGAAGCTGCCGGGCCGGGATGTGCAGCAGGAGAATGACGGCCTCGCACGAACGGACCTCACCACTGGCAAGCCAGTCATCGTGAATGTCTGGGCGTCCTGGTGCATTCCTTGCGTCGCCGAGCATCCGCTGGTTGACCGGCTGGCGAAGCGTGAAGGCGTCACCGTGCATGGCATCAACTACCGCGATAAGCCGGACGCCGCCGCCGCATGGCTGAAGCGCCACGGCGATCCCTACGACAAGATCGGCAAGGATGAGAGCGGGCGCACCAGCATTGATTGGGGTGTCTACGGCGTGCCTGAAACCTATGTGGTGGATGGCAATGGCGTCATTCTGTACCGCCATGCTGGCGCGCTTTCACCCGAGATTCTCGAGAACTTCATTCTGCCGCTTGTGAAGGATGCCGGCTGATGCTGCGCCTGTTCGCTGGCCTGCTCCTGGCCCTCTCACTCCTCGCCAATCCCGCTGCCGCCGTATTGCCGGATGAAGTGCTGGATGATCCGGTATTAGAATCCCGCGCGCGTGATCTCTCCCTCGAACTCCGCTGTCTCGTCTGCCAGAACCAATCGATTGACGACAGCAACGCTGAGCTCGCCCGCGACCTTCGCCTGCTTGTACGCGAACGCCTTATCGCTGGCGATACAGACGAAGAGGCGATGGCCTATATTCGCGCCCGCTATGGGGACTTCGTGCTGCTGCGCCCGCCTGTGCAGAAATCCACATATCTCTTGTGGTACGGCCCGATTGGGATTGTCGTCATCGGGATCGTGATTGTGTTCGTAACCTCCCGCCGCCGCCGCGCCATGGCTGCGACAACAGCCACTGCGCCGCTATCAGAGGCCGAGCGGACACGCCTGGACGCCGCACTCGCCCGTGAAGACGCTGACGGGGATAAGTCATAATGAGCGCTACGATTTTTTGGATCGCCGCTGGCGTTATTTCAGCTTGCGTTGCGCTCATTATCGCAACGCCATTGCTACGCGCCGGGCAACGCCTCGGCGGCAGCGCACGGGCGCGCTATGACTTGGCTGTGTTCCGCGATCAACTCAAAGAGATCGAGCGCGATCAAGAGACTGGCCTGTTGTCCCCGACAGAAGCCGAAGCCGCCAAAGGCGAGATTGAACGCCGGATGCTCCGCGCTGTCGATGGCCAAGCGGATGCCTTGGATGCGCCAATCGAAGACACGCCGCCCCCAGCCTCCGCCGCCGCCTTCCCTTTAGCGCTCGGGATCGTCGTGGCGGGTGGGGCGATTGCGCTCTACCTGAACACCGGCCAGCCGGGCATGAGTGATGCGCCGCTGGCGCTCCGTACAGATATCCAAACGACGGCGCGTGGCCCAGCGCAAGCAGGCGGCGGCGCTGACGGCGCTGCGATGCAGGCGCAACTCCGTGAGCGGTTGGCCGCCAACCCGAACGATATGGCTGGGTGGGTGACGCTCGCGCGGACTGAACGGGTGCTTGGCAACCATCAGGCCGCCGTTAAAGCCTTCGAGCGCGCCATCGAACTCGCGGGCCGGAATGCGTCGGCTGATTTGATCGCAGACTATGGCGAGTCGCAGGTGTTCGAAGCCTTCGGCACGGTCAGCCCCCGCGCTGTTGAGACGTTTGAGCAAGCGTTGACGAAAGATCCGGGCGAGGTTAAATCCAGGTTCTATATAGCGGTCGGCAGATCACAATCCGGCGACTATGCGGGCGCCATCGCCCTTTGGCGCGGGCTGACGGCGGATGCGCCGCCCGATGCGCCTTGGGTCGATGAAGTGCGGGCGCGTATTTCGGAAGCCGCAATGAAAGGCGGGATCATGCCGATGCAGGTTGAGCCGGAGCGGCCAAGCGTTATCGCCAGGCCTGCCAGTGGCCTGACGGGCGCCATCGCAGGCGACAAAGCGCCGACGGCGGATGAAGTCCAATCCGTGCAGGAAATGGCGCCGCAGGACCAAAACGCCTTCATCCGCTCCATGGTCCAGCGCCTCGCTGACAAGATGGCGGATAATCCGGACGACGTAGACGGCTGGCTCCGCCTAGGCCGCGCCTATCAGGTGCTTGAGGAGCAGGACAACGCCAAAAATGCGTTTGGGCAGGCCAAGCGCCGCCTGAATGAAATCTTGGCGAATATCCCAGCCTCCTCTCCCAACAGGGCCAGCCTGGAAGCGACCTTGGCCGAAGTTGAAGGCATCCTCGCCCAATGATCGAGATTAATCGCAGCGCTAATGGCCTTACCACCGTCACGCTAAACCGCCCTCGCCGCCGTAACGCCCTGGATAGTCAGGCGATGGCGGATCTGCGGGATGCGTTCCTGGCCGCCGGGCAAGACAAAGACCTTCGTTGCCTCGTTCTGCAGGGCGCAGGCGGTGTATTCTCTGCCGGTCGGGATTTGAAGCAGGCTGCGGACCTCAATCAGGCGGAAGCGCTGGCCCAACATGCAGCCTGGGGCGGCGCGTTTCAGGCGCTTCGGAGCTTACCCGCGCCATCCGTTGCTGTGGTCGAGGGCGCAGCCGTCGCAGGCGGTTTCACGCTGAGCGTCGCGACAGACTTTATGATCGCGGAACGAGGCGCCAAATTCGGCGCGCTGGAAATGGCCAACGGCTTCCCCGCGGCCATGTGTACGCCGATCCTAGCGAAAAAGGCTGCACCCCGCATCGGCCTGGAACTCGCGATGTTCGGCACGCTGGAATCCGCCGAACGCCTCCACGCAGCCGGCCTCATCAACCGCCTGGCCGATGGCGCGGACGGGCTAGCGGCAGAACTTTCTGCATTCACCAACCACATCCTATCCCTAGACCCGCTCGCCGTCCGCCAAACCCTCGCCGCCTACCGCGCCGCCGAAAGCCAACCGCTGGAACAGGCGTTAACAGCAGGGATCACGCTCAATCAACTGATTGAAGCAAGCGGGCGATTTGCCGAGGGCGGGGCGGCGTTTTCCAAGAGTTAGGCCAGCCTATTCGGCCGAAGCAATACCAAACTCATCCGTATGATTTGGCGGAAAGCTGGCGGAAGCAGCTATTATCAAGACCGCTTTACCGAAGCTGCAAAACATCCACGCTGAGCAAAGTGCAGGTGGATATAGGATACAGCGTCGCGTTCAAATGCCGACGTCAAAGCGGCTGCAAGGCCTTCTCCGGGCACCACATCGCCGTCCACCATCATATGGTCCTCATCAAAAGACCGGACAGAAATTAGTCTGGAACGTAGCACTTTGGGAACTTCGTTCTCAGCAATCGTGCGCGCTGACACCCCTTCCCGCACATAAACGGCATGGCTAGCACGATATGGCGTATCAGCCGATTGGTGCGTGAAATGCGTCAGAATGACGGTCTCGCCAATTTCAGCATCAACCAAACTCACACGGCATGGCGCGCCAGGATTTTCAGTAACAACAACCTTACACGCCTGCTGTTGCTTCAATGCCTCATCGGTTAGTCCAAAAAGATGTTAGAAATTCTCTGCTGCGAGCGGCTGAATTTGAAAACCCATAATTCTTCCTCCGTTGGTGATGTGACCCAACAGATATCCAATCACCTGATCGGCGCCGAACCGGTTCTTGCGGTCGATAGAAAGTTTTTGGGATACTACTCGAAAGTCGCCTGGAAAGCCCTGCATTGCAGAGAGTTATAGCCAGCAAAACGCCCTCGGAAACGATCATGTTTCCGAGGGCGCTTGTCGCCAATATGGCGGATAGCTTAAAGCCGCCTTATGCAGGCTCAAACAGCGGCAATGCCGCCTCGTCGTTCAGGTCCTTGAACGTCACCTTCACCTTCATGCCGATTTTGACTGTGTCGTAATCGACGTTGACGATGTTGGTCATGATCGTTGGGCCTTCGTCCAACGTGACGTATGCGATGCAGTAGGGCGAAGCCGTGCGGCGCATGACGCTATAGGTGTAGATTGTGCCCGTGCCCTTGCCTTCCACATATTCCACGTTGGTCTTGCCAGTGAAGGGCGAAACGCGGCGGGGGAACCAGAGGTGTTTGCCGGTGTCCGGGCATTTGGGGACCAGGAATTTGTGGTCCTTAGCGGCGTCCCAGAATTCTTTAGTTTCTGGGTTGATCGGCGGGTGAATGTATTCTGCCTGGGGCATTATGCGTCCTCCTGACCAAGGATAACCGTGGCGCTGCCCATCCGGGTGCCGATGGAGCCGCCGGTGCCGTGTGCAAGCGCGATGTCACAGTTTGGCACTTGCACTTTAGGATGCGCTTCGCCGCGCACCTGGCGCACGGCTTCTAGCACTTTCGTCATGCCGCCGCGATTGGCCGGGTGGTTGTTGCAAAGCCCGCCGCCATCCGTATTGAACGGCAGCTTGCCAACGCCGGAGATCAGGTTGCCGTCTGATACGAACTTGCCGCCCTGGCCTTTTTCGCAGAAGCCCAGGTCCTCAATCGTTTCAAGCACGGTGATCGTGAAGCTGTCATAGACGGACGCATATTTGATGTCCGCATGCTTGACCTGCGCTTCTTCAAACGCCGCAGCGCCCGAATGCCGGGCGCCGGTATATGTGAGGTCCACATTGCCGCCGTCCAGGTGCTTGATGGTCTCGCCGCCGCCAAGATATTTGACAATGGGCTTGCCTAAGCTTTTCGCGATTTCAGGCTTGGTCATCACAATCGCGCCGCCGCCATCAGAGATAACGCAGCAATCCAGGCGATGCAGCGGGTCTGAGATCATGGGCGAGTTCACCACATCCTCAACCGTTACAACGTCCCGCAGCATGGCATGCTCGTTGTATTGAGCATGAGTGGAAGCCGCGACTTTGATCCAGGCAAGCTGCTCAGACGTCGTGCCGAATTCATGCATATGCCGCATCGCCGCCATAGCGTACATGTTGACGACCGTTGGACCATAAGGCGCTTCAAAGCCGACATCCGGCGCATTGGCGTCATAGATGCGGGGCGCAGTGCCTGTCGCCTGGCCTTCGGAGCGGGGGCGTCCAGCCAACGTGATCAACGCCACATCGGTTTTACCCGCTGCGATCATCGCCGCCGCATGGTTCACATGGATGACATAGGAGGAGCCGCCGGTTTCGGTGGAGTCCACATGGCGGAGCTTCAAGCCCATATATTCGACCATGGACATCGCGCCCAAGCCCGGCGCATCGCCAGCGCAGTAGAACGAGTCCACATCCGAGAAGCTGAGCCCCGCATCCGCGAGCGCGCCCGCGGCGACCTCAGCGTGCAGTTGGGCCAACGACTTATCCGGCGCCTTTCGCGTGGGATGCTCATAGATCCCAGCGATACACGCATTGCCTCTGATACTCATGGAAGGTGTGACCCCCTGTTGGTTTCTAATTATTCGAGAGGGAAAGCCTAGGCGGGAGCCAACGCCTCTGGCAAGTCATGCGTGGCTGCGGAATTTAGTCTATCGGAAACGCATCATTGAACGCTTTGACACCCTTAGGCGTGAACGTGACCGTGCGGCTATCGGAAACGCGGCGCGCCCAGTTCAAGTCGTAGAAGCGCGTGAGTAGCGCGGCACCCAACCCGCCCGCCAAATGCGTGCGCCGGGCGCTCCAGTCGAGGCAGGAACGACAAAGTGGGCGGCGCGCATTATCCAACGGCGCCATGTCTATGCCGAGCGCAGCCATCCGATCCCGGCCAACGTCCGTGAGGCTGAGGCCGTTTGGGCTGTGGGCGAAAGCGCCAAACGCCGTGAGACTATCGAACATGCGCACGCTGCGTTCGCCAGCCAGATGGTCATAGCAAACGCGCGCTTGCCGCATCGCGCTATCTTTAGGGCCGGTCTGTGTCTGTAATTTGCCTTGGCGCGCAGCAAGGCCCATCAAGGTCTCTAGCAGATTGCCGACTTCGGCATTGGCCAAGGTAAAGTATTTATGCCGACCTTGAGAGCGCGCCGAAATCAACCCGCCCGTCTGTAGTTTGGAAAGATGCGAGCTAGCCGTCGCCCGCATAACGCCAGCCTCTTCCGCAAGTTCGCTGGCAGTCAACGCCTTGCCGCTCATGAGCGCAGCCAGGATATTCGCGCGCGCAGGGTCGCCAATTAGAGCTGCCGTTTCGGCAATGTCTGGTCCGTTCTTCATAGTTCGACCTTAATCGAACCATCTTCGTTCGCAAGGCCGCTAAGGTCCCTTTCATCAAATCAGAAAAGGGCCATTAGCTATGCACGACACCGCAAAAACACCCGTCACAGAATTTGGGCTTCTGGGGCTACTGGCCCTGCTTTGGGGGGGCTTCATATTACTTCGCCAAGATCGCGCTGATTGACCTTCCGCCGATGACTTTGGCGGCTTCGCGCGTCACCATCGCCGCCGTGTTTCTGCTGATCGTGATGCAGATTGCTGGCGACCGGCTGCCGCGTGGATGGGGCATCTGGCGGATGCTGTTCATTCAGGCATGTTTCAACAGCATCCTATCCTGGTCGATTCTGGCCTGGGGGCAGCAACATATTGATGTGGCGTTGGCGAGCGTGCTGAACTCCACCTCGCCGATCTTTGTTTTCTTCATCACGCTGATGCTTGCGCGAAAGGCGCCGCCAGGCCGGAGCCTCGCGGGCGCCTGCGTCGGCCTTGGCGGCGTCGCGTTGATCGTCGCCAGCGACTTGGCGGATGGCGTGGACGCAAGCGCAGCAGGCTGCGCCGCCGCGCTCATCGGCGCATTCCTCTATGGCTGCGCCGCGATTTACGGTAAGCGCATCACCGGCCCTTCGCCACTCGCGACCGCCACGGGCACGATGTTTTGGTCGACACTCGCGCTCGTCCCCGCCGCCGCTATCATCGACGCGCCATGGCGCTTGCAGCCCGGCGCGGAGGCGCTTTCAGCGGCTGCGATCCAAGGTGTTTTCTGCACGGGCGCGGCGCTTGTCCTGTTCTTCCGATTGCAGCGTACGCTTGGCTCCATGGGTGTGGCGAGCCAAGCCTATCTCAGGGCGGGGTTCGGCGCGCTGCTGGGCATCCTGTTGCTGGGCGAAGAGCCGACTTGGACGATTGGCGCCGGTGTTATTCTGGCAATCTTGGGCGTTGCGCTGATCAACACAGGCGGCAAACCAAAGGCCGAGCGCACCTAAGCCCGCTTGCGCCCGGCAGCGGCAACATTAGACAGCACCAACTTCTCCCGGACGCTCGCAGCCACACTGGCGCCAAGCGCCGCACGGATGGCGTCTGACTTGTTGGAGAGGCGGCGGAGTTCATGCGCATTGAAGAATAAACATCGGCAAGACGTTCGCGCGATCGCCGCTGCGGTCGCAGGCGCGCCTGTGGCCCACGTGACTTCGCCCACATAGTCGCCGCTCCGGCAGGAGGCGATGATTGAACCGTTGGTGGCGATATCTACATCGCCCGCCGCCACATATATGAGATGCGATACCGGCTCTAACTCTTCCGTCAGGATGGCTCCGGCATCCACATCAATCCATTGACCAACATCCAGCAGGCGGCGCGCGTCTGGCGGCGGCAAGCGGGGGAGCTTTGTATCAAGAAACGCTTGTTCTTCAGCAGAGAAACGGGCGCGCTGGCTAAGCGCCAAAAGCCGAATGACCCCGATGATGCTAATCATGATCCAAGTCGTCTGAACGGCTGCGGAGTAGGGATTAAACTGATCCGTCAGGCTGATCAGCACACACCCTGCCGCTGCGGCGTTCAAAATCGCGTAGATATAGGTTTGCCCGCGCACAAAGCCGAACTGCAGCGCCGCGTAAGACCCGATATACAACACCACGCCAAGCGCGCCGACGCCGTCTAGAACTGAAAAATCCGCCTGCACGCGCGCACGTCTCCCCGAAATCGATCCGCCACCCTATAATCGGAATTCATAGGCGCGGATACGGGAATTTTCAGATGGCGGTTGGCGTAGGTTTAGGACTGGCGGATTTGCCGTTTTCGAGCGCGGACGCCTATTGGGAATGGGTGGATATGGCGGAGGCTGGCGGCGTCGATTCCATGTGGCAGACGGACCGGCTGGTCTCCCCCATCCCGATCCTTGAATGCATGAGCGCCATGGCCGCCATCGCCGGGCGGACACGGCGAATGAAGTTCGGCATGAATGTCGCCTCGCTTGGATTAAGGGACCCGCTGCTGACAGCCAAGCAGTGCGCCACGATTGACTATCTCTCCAATGGCCGTCTGCTGCCGGCCTTCGGCGTTGGCTCTGCCGTGGCGCCGGATTGGGGCGCCACTGGGCGATCACCGAAAGGGTCTGGCAAGGTTGCGGATGAGGCGATGGCGCTGATCACGCGGCTTTGGAAGGAAGACGATGTCAGCTTCCAAGGGGAACATTTCACCTATGAAAACGCGCGGATTGAGCCGAAGCCCGTGCAAAAACATTTACCCTTCTGGATTGGTGGTTCATCAAAACCAGCGATCCGGCGAACGGCGCAATACGGCACCGGCTGGCAGGCCGGCCAGGAAACGGCGGATGAATTGCCGCCTGTTCTGGACGCGATCAAAGCAGGCTTAGAGAAGAACGGCCGCAGCATTGACCCAGACCATTTCGGCGCAGGGTTCCACTTCTATTTCGGCGATTGGGACGGCGCTGACTTGCCCAAACGCACCCGCGCCTTTGAAAAACGCACAGGCCGCGACGCCAAACTCCACTTCGCCGTCGGCAGCGCAGACGACATCCTGGCGCGCATCGAAGGCTACGCCAACGCCGGCATCTCCAAATTCATCCTCCGCCCGATTGGCTTATCGGACAGCGAACTGATCGCGCAGACACAGAGGTTGGTGGAAGAGGTCATACCAGAAGCGGTGAAACTGGAGGCGGCGACAAATTAGGGATGTCGCCAGGGTGTCCATCATCAAATCATTTGGGATCAGATTGGGATCGTTTTAACGGAGGATTG
>JAYNYG010000074.1:0-14020 GCA_038102935.1 Alphaproteobacteria bacterium
TCCGCCTGGATGTAGACTTCATGGAAGCTATCGCCAGCAGCTTGGCGCGCCCTGTCCCGGTCCGATTGATAGGGGGAGATGAACGAGGCCAGGACGATTGTGCCCGAATCTGCAAACAACGCCGCCACTTCGCCTACACGGCGGATATTCTCCGCCCGGTCTTCTGGCGAAAAGCCTAGATTGGCGTTGAGGCCGGTGCGAACGTTATCGCCGTCCAGCACATAGACGTTAAAGCCTTTCAGGAAAAGTTGGCGTTCCGTCTCCCGCGCGATGGTGGATTTGCCGGAGCCTGACAGGCCTGTCAGCCAGTAAACGCCGCCGCGATGGCCGTTCCTTTGCCAGCGGGCAACCCGGTCAATCTCGCTTTCGCTAGCGGTAATGTTGGTCGAGCGGACGGTGATGGCCTCGCGCTGATCAGGATAGCCCTCCATCGAAATCACGCCGCCGCCGACGATGCGGAAATTGCGGCTGACAACAAACCGGCCCGTTTCCGGATTGGCGCGGGCTTCATCCAACGCCAGCATGGAGCGGGTGCGCAGCACGATCTCCGCGACCTCGTTCCGGTTCACAGCCTCCGCGCCCCCGCCTGCCAGGCTCTCGGTATCGATAACCCGCTCGATGGCCTGTACGCGCGCTTCGGCGTCGGCTGAATTGATGCGGAGTTTGACAGCGTCGCCGACTTTAAGCGGTTGATCATCTAGCCAAAATACGCGGCCCCGGAATACGTTTGTCAGCACCGGCGCTTCTTCGATATGGCTGGCAAGTTCGCCACGCTCAACAAAAATCTGGCGGTCCAGGGTGATGCCGACAGCTTCGCCGACTTTGGCTTCCAGCTTTTCAGGCGCGCTCCAGCTTTCTATGGTCTCGACCCGCGCCGTCTTGCCGGAGGGCGAGAACAGGAGCGTATCGCCCTGGCGCAACTGTCCGGCGGCGATGGTTCCGGCGATGATCCGGCGATCATCGAATTTGTATACGTCCTGCACGGGCAGGCGGAGCGGCATGAACGCGGGCGGGCGGCGCGGCGTGAAGGTATCAAGCGCGTCCAGCACCGTCGGCCCATCGTGCCAGGACATCTTTTCGGATTTCACCGCGATATTCTCGCCTTCGCGGGCAGAGATTGGGATGATGACCTGGGGGTCCGCGCCAAGCTCCTGCAGATACGCGCGCACATCGCGGGCGATTTCAAAGAAACGTTGCTGGTCGTAGCCGACCAGGTCCATCTTGGTGACGACGACAGCGACTTGCTCGACGCCTAGCAGACGCAGCAGATAGGCATGGCGGCGGGTTTGTTCTTTGAGGCCTTCGCTCGCGTCCACCATGAGCAATGCGGCTTCAGCGTCAGCGGCGCCTGTCACCATGTTCTTCAGGAATTCGACATGGCCCGGCGCATCGATCACGACATAGGGGCGGGCGGCTGTGGCGAAGCGGATGCGGGAGACGTCAATCGTGACGCCCTGATCACGCTCCGCCTGGAAACTATCCAGCAAGAACGCCCATTCCAGCGCTTGCCCACGCTTGGCGGAGATCGCCTTGAGCTGCTCAAGCTTGCCGGGCGGCAGCACGCCGGTTTCATGCAGCAGGCGGCCAACCAGCGTGGACTTGCCGTGATCCACATGGCCGACGATGACCAGCTTGACCGGATCGGTCTGGATATCCTGGGAGGTCATGCTTGCGTCCTCCATCACATATATCCGTCGCGGCGGAGGCGTTCGAAGCTGTCCTCGGCCTCATGATCCATAGCGCGACCGGCGCGTTCGGAGGTGTTGGTGGTCTCCAGCTCGTGAATGATCGCATCCAGCGTGTCGGCGTTGCTGGGCACTGGCGATGTAATGTCCTGGTCGCCGAGCGACCGGTAGCGCATGCCGTCTTTGGCGAAATACAAATCCACCAAGGGAATGCCTTCGCGGCGGACATAGCGCCAGATATCTAGCTCCGTCCAACCCAGAATAGGATGGATGCGGACATGGGTGCCCGGCGGGAATTCGGTGTTGAACTGGTTCCAAAATTCTGGCGGTTGATTGCGGAAATCCCATTCCGCCCCTTCGCCGCGTGGGCTGAATACGCGTTCTTTGGCGCGCACGGCTTCTTCATCGCGGCGGATGCCTGCAATCACGCCGGTATAGCTGTATTCTTCCAGCAGGGATTTCAACCCCGCCGTTTTGCGCGCGGCGGAGCGGGCGGCAGGCGGCAGCGTCTGGTCCATCTCTTCGACTGGCGGGCACTCGCCCGTGATCAGGCGCAGGTTCCATTCCTCCGTATATTTGTCCCGGAAGTCATACATTTCTTTGAATTTCTTGCCGGTGTCCACATGCACCACCGGAAACGGCACATGGCCGTAGAACGCCTTCTTGGCGAGCCAAACCATCACGTTTGAGTCTTTGCCGAGCGACCAGAGCATCGCCAAATCGTCAAACCGGTTATAGGCCTCCCGCATGATAAAGATGCTGGCGGCTTCGAGTTCATCTAGCTCAGTCATGGAAATCCCGTCCTGGGAGGCCAAAAACGCAACAATGCCGGGGCATAGCGGATGCCATGGCTGGTCGCAATACATACAATTTAATGCATTCCGATTAACGCTAAATATATGCCTAGCATTCTAGATAACTCTTAGACAAAGACTGCCGGAGTTTTACGGGAATGCACATCGGCTCACCTGGCTCGATGTCCCTGATCGAAGGCGGGAGCCAGTCTATCTCCCGCTCTAAGGTCACTGAGGAGGATAAGGCAGACGCCCCCGGCGTGCTGCCTAAACCGCGTTCAGCTCCAACAGACCTCATTGGCAATGTAGAATCCACGAGCGACGGCCGCCTTGGCGTCGTAGTCTCCGCCACTGTCGTTGGCCGCGCGCCGCCATCCGGTTTGATCTTGCAAGTGCAGGTGAAGCCGACGGATGGTCGCGGCGCTGAAACCAGCGATGATCTGGCCGAACGCGTCCGCCGTGGCCTGGCGCCAGAAGACGGCCCTGGCCTCGCAACCGGTGTTCGCCAGCAGGACGAGATGGCGCCGGCGGAACGCGCCGAAGTTCAGGAAATGCAAAGCCGGGACGCATCTGTCCGCCGTGAAGAACAAGCCCATGCCGCCGCTGCCGGCTCCATGGCAGGCGCCATTCGCTACGAATATGCGACCGGTCCAGATGGTCGGCGATATGTGGTAAACGGCTCAGTCTCGATCGAAGGCGAAGCGCTTTCTGGCGACCCACGTGAGATGGAGCGGAAAGGCAAGCGCATGGCCGCTGCCGCTATGTCGGCACAAGCGCCCTCAGCCGCTGATTACGCCGCTGCAGCCCATGGCTACCGGGCCGCTGGCGAAGCGCGGGATCAGTCCGTTGCGAATGACTTGGCGGCGAATGACGCGTTGGCCAAGCAGCGAAACCAGATGGCCGGGTTCAGCCTGGCGGTTTAGCCAGGTAGGCCGAAAGAACATCAATCTCGTCGGCGCTCATCCGTAGACCGAGCTTGGTTCGCCGCCAGCAGATATCCTCAGCCGTTTCAGCCCATTCCCAGGCGCGCAGCCACGCGACTTCTCGCGCTGTCAGCGTCGCGCCAAAGTTTTGGCCCATGTCTTCGATGGATGACGCGCCATCTAGCATTTCAAATGCATCAAGGCCGTAGCCTCGAATCAAGCGGGCCGCCCAAGCGTTGTCCAGGAACGGATGCGCGACCTGCAGTTTTGCAAGCAGCTTTGGCAGGTCAGCAGCTTCGAACGCGCCGCCGGGCAGGGGGGCGCCCGCCGTCCAGTCTGGTCCTGCGCTTGGGAAATATGGGCTAAGCTTCTGGAATGCAGCTTCGGCAAGGCGGCGATAGGTCGTGATTTTGCCGCCGAAGATCGAGAGCAACGGCGCCGCACCGCCGGCATCGCTCGCCTCAAGCACATAGTCGCGTGTTGCGGACGCAGCGGCGCTGGCGCCGTCGTCATAGAGCGGCCGCACGCCGGAATAGGTCCAAACAATGTCATCCGCCGAAATCGCTTTGTCGATGTAACGATTAACGGCGTCCAGCAGATAGTCCCGTTCTTCCGGCGTACATTCCGCTTGTTCGCTAGGGTCTGAATGATCAGCGTCCGTCGTGCCGATCAAGGTGAAGGCGTCTTCATAGGGGATCGCGAAGATAATCCGGCCATCGGGCTGTTGCAGGAAATAACATTTCCCGTGGTCGAACATGCGGTTGACGACAATGTGGCTGCCGCGCACCAGCCGGACAGACGCGGCGCTATTGGCGCCGAGCTTGCCATTCAGCACATCCGCCACCCATGGCCCTGCGGCATTGACGATGCCGCGCGTGAACACATTGGCTGCCTGGGCGCCAGAAAGTTTCGCCTGCCATAGGCCATCAACGCGGCTTGCCCGCTCCATTCGGGTGCGCGGCGAAATATGGGCGCCTCTGGCGGCGGCGTCGCGGGCGGTCAGAATGACGAGGCGGGCGTCATCAACCCATCCGTCTGAATATTCATAGGCCTTCGTGATGGTCGATTTGAGCGGTGCGCCTGCTGGATCATGGTTGAGGTTCAAGGTTCGCGTACCGGGCAAAGCCCCGCCGCCGCCGAGCCTGTCATACAAAAACAACGCAGCCCGGAGCAGCCATCCAGCACGGCGTTGGCCGGGGCCGATGGGCGCCACGAAGCGCATAGGCCAGGCGATATGCGGCATCGCCGCTAGCAGCACGGCGCGCTCCTGCAAGGCTTCGCGGACCAGCCGAAATTCGTAATGCGCCAAGTACCTTAGCCCGCCATGGAATAATTTGGTGGAGGCTGAGGATGTCGCCGCGCCCAGATCATCCATCTCCACAAGCTTGACCGATAGCCCGCGCCCCGCAGCGTCCCGTGCAATACCGCAGCCGTTCACGCCGCCGCCAATAATCAGCAGGTCGTAAGGCTGCTCCTTTGAGCCATCGGGCAAGCCGATCTCCGATTTTTTCCAACTGTAAAGCCGATGGGTATATAGAGGCCGAAACGCTGGTCCGCATCTGAAAAATTCAAGGAAACCCAGTCCCGTGAGCCAACTTGCGCTAACCGTCAAATGTCGTTCGACGCGCGGCATCGTCGCCGCCATTTCCCGCTATCTGGCGGATGCTGGATGCAATCTGACGGACAGTGCGCAGTTCGATGACCAGGAAACCGGCGACTTCTTCATGCGCGTGAGCTTCGTCAGCGAGACGGGCGCTACTGCGGAGACGTTGGGCGCTGGCTTCGCCGATATCTCTGGCGAATTCGGCATGGATTTCCAGTTTTACGACGAATCGGAGCGGATGAAAGTCATCCTGATGGTCTCGCGCTTCGGCCATTGCCTGAACGATCTGCTGTACCGCTGGTCCATCGGCGCGCTGGGGGTGGATATCGTGGCGGTGATTTCCAACCACCAGGATTTCCGGGAGATCGTGGAAGGCCACGGGCTGCCCTACCACCACATCCCGGTGACGAAAGATACCAAAGCCGCCGCTGAGGCTGAGCAGATGCGCATCGTTGAGGAAACAGGCGCTGAACTGGTCGTGCTGGCGCGCTACATGCAAATCCTGTCAGATGAGATGTGCCAGAAAATGTCTGGGCGCATTATCAACATCCATCACTCTTTCCTGCCGAGCTTCAAGGGCGCGCATCCCTACCGGCAGGCGTATCAGCGTGGCGTAAAGCTGATCGGCGCGACATCGCATTATGTAACGGCGGATCTGGATGAAGGGCCGATCATCGAGCAGGACATCGTCCGCATCACCCATGCCCAGAGCGAAAAAGACTATGTAGCGCTTGGCCGGGACGTTGAAAGCCAGGTGCTGGCGCGGGCGATCCATGCGCATATTCACCACCGGGTTTTTATCAACGGCGGCAAAACGGTCGTGTTCCCGGCCAGCCCCGGCAGTTTCGCCGAATAGGGAGCAAAATCCGGCCCATTCCAGTGCGCCAAAATATATGATTAATAAGGGGTAAATGCGGCGTTGGGACGGCCCCGCCGCGTAAAATGCTTGACGGAGTTTGAACGAATGCGCGCAATGGTGCTGACCGAACATGGCGGCATGGATAAGCTGGTGATGGACGCCAACTATCCAGACCCGAAGCCAGGCGAAGGCCAGGTTGTGATCAAAGTCGGCGCTTGCTCGCTGAACTATCATGACGTTTTCACGCGCCGCGGCATGCCCGGCATCAAGGTGCCGATTCCGGTCATTATCGGCCTGGATGTCGCCGGTGAAGTGGCGGAACTGGGGGCTGGCGTCACAGGCTGGTCCGTTGGCGACCGCGTCCTGATCAACCCGATTGACATGAAGCGCGGCCTCACCGGCGAGATGTTTGACGGCGGCTTGGCGGAATATTTCCTCGCATCCGAAGAACAGCTTATCCGCATGCCGGATGGCGTTTCCTTCGCGCAGGCGGCGGCGCTGCCGGTCGCTTATGGCACCGCACACCGCATGATGTTCACCAATGGCGGCATCAAGGCTGGCGACAAAGTGATGGTGCTCGGCGCATCTGGCGGCGTCGGCACATGCTGCGTGATTTTGGCCAAACTGGCGGGCTGCGAAGTGATCGTCGGCGCGTCCAGCGAAGAAAAGATCGGGCGTCTTAAGGAACTGGGCGCCGATTGGGGCATTAATTACATCGAAAAAGCGTTCGAAAAGGAGCTGTTCGCCAAATACGGCAAGCCGCACCGCCGCAGCTTCGATGGCGGTGTTGACGTAATGGTGAACTTCACCGGCGGCGATACCTGGGTTCCAAGCTTGAAAGCCCTGAAGCGGGGCGGCAAGCTGCTGACCTGCGGCGCCACCGCCGGTTACGATCCGAAAACCGATATCCGGTATATTTGGACATTCGAATTGAAGTTGCTGGGGTCCAATTCCTGGACCGTAGAAGACCTGGAAAGCCTGATGGCGATGATCCAGGACGGGCGGATGGACCCGCCCATTGACCGCATCTATTCGCTGGAAGAATCCGGTGAAGCGCTGCGGGTGATTGAGGACCGGGAGGTCTTCGGAAAGGTGATCGTCGCGCCATGAGCTATCGCGGGGGAATAATTGGAGGCATTGCAGCAACGGCGATCCTGATTGCGGGATCCGTCCATGCTGCGCCTGACCCCGCTGATACGCCGATCGATACAGCCACGCTGACATCCCCGCCAACTGCGCTTGCACCGACGATGGAGCCGCCAGCGGCGCTGCGTCCAACACCGTCGCGGCTTGACGCGAAGCCAGTCGTTCCTGGCGTCAATGCGCCCGTCATCACCCTGCCATTGCTGGCGCCGCCAGCATTGACAGGAATTGCCGGCAAGGTCCGGGAGGCTCTCGAAACCAGTGCGCCGCAAGGCTTAGACAACGCGGGCGAGCCGGTTGCGGACGCTGTTAGGCGGTTTTATGCCGCGCGTGACTACAAGCCCGTATGGGTCAACAGCCGGGAGCCGTTGCCCCGCGCCTCCTCCCTTGTGCGGGCCGTGTTGAAAGCGGCAGAAGACGGGCTTGAGCCAGCCAATTATTTCACTGCAGCCATCCAAGCGCTGTTCCTGGCAAAGGATCAGGCTGGGCTGGCGAAGCTGGAAGCCGCAATTACCTGGGCCTTTGTCGAACTGGCGAGCGATCTGGCGTCCGGCCGCACGGTGCCGAGCGAAGTTGATCCAGAGATCTTCGTGCACCCCCACGACATCGACCCTGCGCTGGTGCTGGCGGACGCCGCCTCAGCACATGATGTGCAGCCGGTGCTGAGCAAGCTCGCGCCGCAGACCGATGGCTACCGCAACCTGAAAGCCGCATTGGCCCGGTACCGCGAAATCAAGCGGCTTGGCGGATGGACGGCATTCTCTAACGGCAAGATCCTGCGCCCCGGCATGCGCGGCCCCCGCGTCGCCGAACTCAGGCAGATTTTGGCCGAGCGCGGCGAAGATGTTGATCCAGAAAGCAATCACTACGACCTGACGCTGATATCCGCCGTCAAGGATTTCCAGCGTCGTCATGGCTTGACGCCGGATGGCGCTTTCGGGCCGAATTCGCGTCGGGCGCTGAACCAAACGGTCGAGCAGCGGATCGAGCAGATCGTTATCAATATGGAACGTCTGCGCTGGATGCCGGACGACCTTGGCGAACGATATGCCTTCGTCAATCTGGCGGATTTCCAGCTTGAAATCGTCTTTGATGACGAGGTTGTCTACGAGACCCGCGTCGTTGTCGGCACAGATGCAGACCGCACGCCGGTGTTCAGCGATCGGATGACCTATCTAGTGCTGAACCCGTATTGGAACATTCCGCCCAGCATCGCCAAGGAAGAAATGCTGCCGCAGTTGCAGGCTGATCCGTATTCGCTGGCGCGCAAAGGCATTCGGGTATTTGCAAGCTGGGCGTCGACCGCGCCTGAATTGGACCCCGGCGAGATCGATTGGTTTGCGGTGAACCCACGCCGGTTCCCTTATAAACTCCGCCAGGATGCGGGCGGGCGGAATGCGCTTGGCCGGGTCAAGTTCATGTTCCCGAACAAGTTTAATATCTACCTGCACGATACGCCGTCGAAGTCCTTGTTCAATCGCACCGTCCGCACCTTCAGCCATGGCTGCATCCGGGTGGAAGAGCCGTTCCGGCTGGCGAAGCTGCTGCTGCGTGATGATCCCCGCTGGACGGAAGAGCGCGTCGATCAGGCCATTGCCGATGGCAAACGGCGCTCAGTCAGCTTGCCCCGCGCCGTCAATGTGCATCTGACATATCTAACGGCCTGGGTAGACCGGAAGGGCATGATCCAATTCCGGGGCGACGTCTATAAGCGCGATGCCAGCTTGACGACTGCGATTGACGCTTCCCGCCGCCGTCCAGCAGCGCAAGCCGTCGCGACGTCCGGCTAATCGGCGGATTTAAACACGACGTCCCGCTTCAAAAGCCCCTTTTGCCTGCAGCAGAGCCTCCAGGCGACGCCGGGATATCTGCGCGCGGCCGCCTCAACTTCTTGACGCCACCATTTGGGCGGCATGATCGTGACATGCGCGTTCAAGCCATTGCTGAGTGATTTTCGGGCGGGATAGCAGGCGGCGACCAAATAGACGAAAGATTTGGCGCGGCGGAACATCTCGTCCAGCGTCCAAGGAATATCCTCCTCTGGAATATGCTCAAGCACGTCGTTTGAAACCACGCCGTCGTAGATATCACCCGGCGGAGCGCTCAGCGGCGCATATCCTGGGTCAAACAAGCGGACGGAAACGTCTGGCCCCCATGCCGGCAGCGCGCCCCATGTCGGATCATTTGGATGTTCAGAAGCTGGTTCATAGGCCGCAGCTTTGCCAGCGCCATAATCCAGGACAGTTTGCGCGCCGTGTTTGCGGATTAGGGCCGATATCTCTGCAGCGCGCTTTGGCAATTGTATGCCTGAGAACATGTCGTCCGGCGCGATGCCAGCCGCCTTGTCGCCGTCACTATGCATGCGGGCGTGTAGATCAAGCAGCGCCTTGTAATGCGAGCTCGGCGAGGACGCCGTGAAGATCGTGAAGCGTGCAGCGTCCGCCTCGGCTTCCAGGGCGCGCCAGATGTTTGCGGCGGCATGGTCGCCATAACGGAACTCGTCGGGGAAGGGCTTCCAGGGTTGGGTGTGCAGCGCTGTGAAATGCAGCAGCTTGGATTGGCCCGGCTGATACTCGCCATCCCGCGCGTTCCAATGCGCTGGCATCAACCCCCAAAGGTTGGGACCTGCGGCGAGGCTTCTAAACTCCCGGTGCATCGCCCGGTTTGCACGCGCCAAATCTGGCGGCCAGACATCCTGCATACGCCCGCAATCGAGCAGCATGACGGATGTCTCTCGGTCATCGATGCTGAGGACGCCTGCCTCCTGCATGTCTTGATCAAACAGCTCCGCAGGGTCAGCTAGATAGACTTGGTCAGCATCATTATAGATCGCCCGGCCGGCGCTGCCTGCGAATGCGGGGATGGCGTAGCGGTAATTGGTGAACCCGGTTTTCCAGTAGCGCCGGGCGAACCCGGCCAGGTCTTTCATCAGATAGATTTCATAGGCGCGCGCCGGGTCGCGATGTTTCAGGGTTGACCATACCAGCACACGCTCAGCCCGGTTCTGCCCAGGCTCTGATCCAATGAATATGCGCACAGGCGGGCGAGGATCAGCCGCTGTAGCTGGCGCTGGCGGAAAGGCCGCGAGCGTCGGGATTGTACGCCATCCCGCAGATCGCCCGGCGAGCACCCGCGCAAAATACCCGGCGCGGCGATGCCACAGCCGTGTTTTGAATGCCGGGTTGCTGGAGGTTGCGCCTTTCGGCATGCGGGCAGGTCCGTTGAGCGGGCTCGAACCTCCTCTACATAATGGATTTCTTGGGAATTGCACGGGGGCGCCAACGCATGCGCCGAACGCTATTCCGTGACCGCCCTGCAGTTGAGCGATCTATCCGGGCGAAATCTGCGTACAATGAATATCAAAGGAGAAAGAATATGCGCCGCGCCCTTGTTGTTATCGCCGCCGTTATGGCGTTGTCATTCAGCCTTGCGCCCGCTCGCGCCGATGACGCGAAGGCTGATGTGCAGGCGGTCGTGGAGGCGCAGGTCGCCGCCCTAGCCGCTGGCGATGCTGAAGCGGCTTTCAGCTACGCGACGCCGGATATTCAAAAGCGCTTCGGCTCTCCTCGGAATTTCCTGGCTATGGTTCAGCTAAGCTACAGCGCGTTGATCGAGGCGGAACTGTTCGAAGTTGAAGCTGTGGCGGCGGAAGGAGGGCACGGCGCCGTCCGCGCCCATGTGATCGGCAAAGACGGCCGCGCGTTCAAGGCGATCTATCCGTTATTGCGCCAACCGGATGGCGCCTGGCGGATTGATGGCTGCTATCTGCAAACCACAGATGGCCGTTCTCTTTGATTCCCGTTTCAACTGGAGCCTGCTTGTAGCGCCGCGCCACGGCGGCTAGCCTTTCCATCTATTATCAGTGCGGCGCTGAACCAAGCGCCGCCAGGAAGGGAATATCGCCATGGCCGCATCTGGCCCGCTCGACCTGCCGAGCCTTCGCGCTTTCTTTAATCCAGACTCAGTGGCGATCTTCGGCGCGTCGTCCAATCCGTTAAAGATTGGCGGGCGGCCCATCAACAATATGCGGATCGCCGGCTATCAGGGCCGCGTGTTGCCGATCAACCCGATGTCGCCGGAAATTCAGGGGCATAAATCCTATCCCAGTCTCGATGAAGTCGAAGGCCCGGTTGATATGGCGATCATCGTTGTGCCGCAGGAAAAAGGCTTGGTGGAGCCAGCGGTGCGGGCCTGCATCAACAAAGGCGTGAAGGCGGCGATCATTCTTTCATCCGGCTTTGCGGAAATCGATGATCCGGGCGCGGAAGCCCAAGCCCGGATTGCGGCGGCGGCGGAAGAAGCGGGATTGCGCGTCATGGGCCCCAATTGCATGGGCACCATGAACGCTAATACCGGCATGATCGCCACATTTACGTCCGGGCTTGTTGATAAAGGCCCGGAAGCGGGCGGCATCTCAATCGCCAGCCAGTCGGGCGCGTTCGGCGCGCATTGCTACATGCTGGCGAAAGAGCGCGGGCTTGGCTTGAACCTTTGGGCGACCATGGGCAACCAATGTGACGTCGAGTTCTCAGATTGCCTCGCCTATATGGCGGAAGATCCGAAAACAGAAGTCGTGATGGGCTATATCGAAGGCATTCAGAACCCTGAACGCTTCCAAGCCGCATTAGCCCATGCCCAAGCGCAGAAGAAACCAGTCGTGCTGATGAAGGTTGGCCGCTCTGATGTCGGCGCCGCAGCCGCAGCTTCCCACACGGCCTCGCTCGCGGGGTCGGACGCCGTGTTTGATGCGCTTTTGAAGCAATATGATGTTTACCGCGCCAGTTCCATCGACGAGATGTTTGACGTCGCCTATGCGGCCAGCTTCGGCAAGTTCCCGGAGACGCCCGATCTTGGCGTCATCACCGTTTCCGGCGGCGTCGGCGTTATCATGGCGGATGCGGCTGAAGACGCGGGCATGGCTTTGCCCGAACTCCCGCAAGACACCCAGGATAGGATGCGTGACCTGGTGCCCTTCGCTGGCACCCGCAACCCGCTGGATGTAACAGCGCAATTCATCAATGACCCGTCGCTGATGAACCCGATGTATGAAGCGCTCTTGGGCGACGGCGGCTACCAGTCTTCAATTTGCTTCGGCACCTCTGTTGGCCTGAACGAAGTGATGATGGAGAAAATTCTGCCTCAGCTTCAAATTGTCGGCGAAAAATTCAAGGACCGGGCCTTAGCGCTTTCCTTCCTGACACGGCCCGACATGGCGGCGAAGTTAGAAGACTGTGGCTTCATGGTATTCGAGGACCCGGCGCGCGGGATCAATGCTCTCGCCGCCCTGCATCACTTCGGCAAAGCCTTTGCGGGCGCCGGGGCCAAAGACGCGCCGCCCGCCGCGCCCGGCGATGCGCCGCCGGTGTCGAAGGGCGCTGCGCTGAACGAAACGCAATCCAAGGCGATGTTGGCGGCCTATGGCTTGCCAATGGTGGACGAACGCACCGTCGCTTCATCCGCCGCCGCCGCTGAAGCGGCCAACGCCATTGGCTATCCTGTCGTTATGAAAATCGTCTCCGCGGACATTCTGCATAAGTCCGAGATCGGCGGCGTCATCCTAAATGTTCAGGATGGGGACGCCGCCAGCGAGGCCTATGAGACGCTGATGGACCGGGCCAAGCAACATGCGCCTGCCGCCCATGTGGATGGCATCATGGTCGCGCCAATGATTGATGATGGCGTTGAAACCATCATGGGCGTTGTCCGTGACCCGGTATTCGGGCCGACTGTCATGTTCGGCCTTGGCGGCGTCTTCGTTGAAGTGCTGAAAGACGTGACCTTCCGGGTGGCGCCCTTCGGCGTGGATGTCGCCAATGAGATGATCAACGAAGTGAAAGGCCGTGCCATGTTGGACGGCGTCCGCGGCGCGCCGCCTTCCGATATCGATGCGCTGGCGGATGCGCTCGCTAAGCTATCCGTTTTCGCCGCCGCCAACGCCGACACGCTGGAGACGGCGGATGTGAACCCGTTCCTGGTGCGCCCCAAAGGCAAAGGCGCTGTCGCCGTTGATGCGCTTGTTATCGGGCGAACTGATTGAGGACCATGCCAATGCACCCTGTAAAAGACGTTGCTGACCGCTTCCCTTTCGTGCCCTACGAAAACCGCCCGAAGCTGGAATGGCCCGGCGGCGCGCGGGTGGCGCTCTGGGTGTTGCCGAATATTGAGCATTACGAATACATGCCCAAATTCAATAATGTCCGTAATCCCTGGCCGCGTATGCCGGCGCCCGATGTGCTGGGCTATGGCGTCCGCGATTATGGCAATCGCGTTGGCGTGTGGCGGATGTTTGACGTGTTCGATAAGCACAACATCAAATGCACTGTCAGCCTGAACTTCGGCATCATCGAGCACTATCCCGATATCTGGGAGGCGATGGAGGCGCGGGATTACGATTACGTCTGCCACGGCTTCTATAACAGCCGCTATATGTGGAACCTGGATGAGGCGGAAACCCACGCCGTCGTCAAAGATTGCGTTGATACTTACCGGAAATATTCAGGCCGCCAGCTCGGCGGATGGTTCGGCCCTGCCGCCAGCGGGACATATTGGGGCGCGGAGGCCTGTGCGGCCAATGGCATCAGCTTCTCCACAGATTTCTATCATGATGACCAGCCGATGCGGGTGCGCACAGGCAAAGGCGATCTTGTGTCCATCCCTTATTCCATGGATGTGAACGACGCCGTTGTGTATCGTTGGCAAACCGAAGGCGAAGAGTTCGCCCGTATGATGCGCGATTATTTCGACGTGATGTATGCCGAAGGCGAGCATTCCGGCACCGTTATGCCGCTCTGCCTGCATCCGTACCTTTACGGCCAGCCGCACCGCCTGAAATACCTTGACGAAACGCTGGCCTATATCATGAGCCATGACGGCGTTTGGCAGGCGACGGGCACGGAAATCGCCGATTGGTGCAAAACCAATTGGTTGCCGAAGCTGGAAGGCATCGGCGGCTAGAGCATCTGGAGCAGCCCCCCTGAAGTGGTCCACCCCTAGGGATAGTATTTATCCCGTCA
>JAYNYG010000075.1:0-13451 GCA_038102935.1 Alphaproteobacteria bacterium
GGCGCGCTCTATAACCAAGCCCGACTGTCCGGTGAAATAGGGGCAACTCCAGTTCCACTGTTTTATAGCGAAAGATCTTTATCGCGGATCGTTTGGGGAGAATAGCCTGTGGCTCGTCTGCAAAGAGCAGTATTGATGCTACAGTTGGCTGCTGATTATGAATGAGGAACTGCGATGTCAACCAAGGTTCCGGTTCGGCAGATGGAACTTATACTAGCAGAAATCCCAGAGATGTCACCGAATTCGTGATCGTATCCAATGGAACTCCCACTGTATCATCCTCAAACGACGCGATTCCCTTATCCAGTTCGAGCCTTCTGACTGCGTCAGCCTCCCTGACGGCGATGCTCTGGGCATTGCTTCGTCTATAAGGATCGCCATTGGTGGCTCGGATGATCCGTCTGCTCTTTCGCACAATTAGTTGGAGAACGTAGTCTTCTTGGCCTTCGCTATTCAGGAAGTTGGCGGAAACGATATCGGTTGCACCAAGGTCCTTGAGAGTAGCAAAGATCGGATTGGCGGCTTCTTGGTCCTCGAAGCCTTACCATGTTCGTTGCTTCTTGCCGTTTTGCCAAGCTTCACTCACGCCTACATAGATTTCGCCGCCGGCTGTGTTCGCAAATGCCGAGACAGTCTTCGAAAGGCTTGCCGGCTTAATGTCTCGTGCCTTGACGTCTAGGAAATGACTCTCTTCCGACGAAATGACTTCAGCGAAATCTTCGGGGTCAATTTGAAGAATTTCAACCAAAACTGCCTCACCACTATCGAATCTTTTGCTGCTGCTATACTCCGCAGCAATACCTTCTACTGACGAATGAATCCAGAGCACGTTCGACGTTTGATGTGTGAGTATGAGCTGGAAGCGAGTTCACTCTAATACAGATTAAAACTCGACTATTCAGCCTATCGAATGAGACCACACTCAAATACCTCCTGCATTTAGATTGATCGCATACGCCCCGCCCGCCTACATTGGCGCGGCAAAAGTGGAAATGAGTGAGTGGTATGGCGGATCAGTTTGATTATGTGATTGTAGGGGCAGGGTCGGCAGGATCAACGCTGGCTGCGCGTTTGGCTGAGGGCGGTTCCACCGTTTGTTTGTTGGAAGCGGGGCCGCCGGATCGGAATCCGTTTATTCATATTCCTGCGGGGTTCATGAAAACGCTGACCAATCCTGCTGTGAATTGGCTGTATGAGGCGGAGCCTAGCAAGGGCACCAATGGGCGCCGCATCCATGCGCCGCGCGGGAAGACGTTGGGCGGGTCCTCCTCGATCAACGGGCATATCTATAATCGTGGGCAGCGGATGGATTTTGATGGCTGGGCGCAGATGGGGAATCGCGGCTGGGGGTATCAGGATATTCTGCCGTATTTCCGGCGGACGGAGCGGCGCATCGGGAGCGGCGACGATACGTTCCGGGGCCGGGGCGGCAATCTGATCGTGACGGATATCGAGTGGCAAGACCCGCTCTGTGAAGCCTTTATGGATGGGGCGGTCGGCCTCGGCATTCCGCGCAATCCTGACTATAACGGCGCCAGCCAAGAGGGCGTCGGCTATTTCCAGCGCGCAATTCACAAAGGCCGCCGCGTCTCCGCCGCTCGCGCATTCCTGCATCCAGCCAAGCGCGCGACGGGGCGGATTGATGTCCGCACCCATGCCCATGCGTCCGGCATTATCCTGGAAGATGGCCGCGCCAAGGGCGTTCGCTATGCCAAAGGCGGGCGCGGCGGATCGACTGTCGAGGTGCGGGCAACTAAGGAAGTCATTCTGTGTGGCGGTAGCGTCAATAGCCCGCAATTGCTGCAGCTTTCCGGCATCGGCGAGCCGGAGATGCTGAAAGAGCGTGGGATTACGGTGGCGCATGCGCTTCGCGGCGTCGGCGAGAATTTGCGCGATCATTATCCCGTCAGGCTCGTTGGCAAGGTCGAAGGCGTCAAAACCGTTAATGAACGGGTGCGGGGCCTGAACCTCGTTGGCGAAGTGCTGAAATATGCCGCGACCCGCAAGGGCGTGCTGGCGCTGTCGCCAACGTTGGTGCACTGCTTCTGGAAATCGAATGAAGCGCTGGACAAAGGCGACCTGCAACTGACGTTCACGCCAGGCTCCTACAAAGAAGGCGTGCAGGCGCAATTGGACGATTTCCCGGGCGTCACGGTCGCGGCATGGCAGCAGCGGCCTGAAAGCACGGGCCATGTGCGCGCGCGATCTGCTGACCCGTTTGAGAAGCCGGAGATCCAGCCGAACTATCTGGAGCATGAGATCGACCAGCAATGCCTGCTTGGCGGCGTAAAGCTGGCGCGGCGGCTTCTATCGACGCCGGAGCTTGGCAAGTTTGTCCGCCAGGAGCATCTGCCAGGACTGGATGTGCAAACCGATGATGAGGTGATGGATTTCGCCCGCACCATCGGCACGACGGCGTTTCACCTTATGGGCACCTGCCGCATGGGGCCAGATACGGACCCGATGGCTGTTGTGGACGATCAGCTGCGAGTGCGCGGTATCCAGGGCCTGCGTGTCGTTGACGCCTCCATCATGCCGACGATGCCGTCCGCCAACACCAACGCTTCGACGCTGATGATCGCAGAGAAGGCGGCGGATTTGCTTCTTGGGAAAGCAGCGCCCGAGCCTGTGATGCTTTAGCTGCGCTACAGTCGCAGCCGCGGGTCGCATCCTTCAACGCCGAAGATCAGCCTCTATGCTATACGGGTTTGAGGGTGCGGCTGGATGACGTTCGGCGGCGCATGCAAACTGCAGCGGAGACTTGATGTTGAGCGATGCGGAATTCACCGGCCCGGCCTGGGAGCTTGCAGAAGATGACGGGCTGATTTTTGCGGCGACGTTGGACGGCGAGGGCGGCGCTGCGCTTGGCGATTGGGCGACAGTCGAAGGTTGGCGTGATGCTGATGCGCCCATATGGCTGCACCTGGACCGAACGTCGGATCGCGTGAAAGACTGGCTGCGCGATGAAAGCGGCCTGACGCAGATCACGGTCGAAGCATTGCTGGCGGAGGAAACACGCCCGCGCATGTTCTATGGCAAACGCGGCACGGTGGCGATCCTGCGCGGCGTCAACACCAATCCAGGCGCAGACCCGGAAGACATGCTCTCGCTTCGCATTTGGTCCGATGGGCAGCGCATACTCACGCTCAGGCAGCATCGCTTGCAGACGCCCCGCAGTATTTTGAACCGCTATCTGGAAGATCAGACCGGGCCGGAAACTGTGCCCGCGCTCTTCGAGCAATTGATCACGCGGCTGACAGAGCGCATGTCCGGCGTAATCAATGGCTTCGACGATACGCTGGATGAGATCGAGGCGGCGCTGACGACGACTGACCCGATTGCAGCGCGCAGGACCATCCGGGAGTCCAGGCAGGACATTCTAATCCTGCGGCGCTATATGGCGCCCCAACGTGACGCCGTAACAATGCTCCATGCCGACCCGCCGAAATGGCTGAGTGAGATTGATCGCCTGCGCTTGAGAGAAACCGCCAATCGCCTCATGCAATATGTCGAAGAGCTTGACGCCGCCCGCGAACGCGCTGGCGTTCTCGATGACAGCATTGGCAACCAGATGTCTGAGAATATGAACAAAACATGTACATCCTCTCAATCATCGCAGCGATTTTCCTGCCTTTGGGGTTCATTACGGGATTGCTCGGCATCAATGTTGGAGGAATTCCCTGGGCGGAAAATACGAACGGGTTCTTGCTCACGGCGCTCTGTATTGGCGTCATCGTCGCGTTTGAGATTGTGCTATTCAAGCTGCTGAAATGGATCTAGCCAGAATATCGCCCTTGCACGAAACGCCGGAGACTTCGCATGGCTGATCCCAAACCTGATGGTCCAGCGGCTCAGCCAGAAACAGCTGAACAGGTCGTAGAGGGCCTGCGCGGTCGGATTGATCCGGCTATCCAGTATATCCATGAGACCAGCGAGCGGCTGGCCGAGACCTACCTCTCGCTGGACGGGCTTGTTTTGCTGGCGGTCGTCATTGGCATGGGGGTGCTGGCGTATTTCTTGGCTGGCCCGGTTAAGGCGCTAATTGCTCGTGCCTGGCCAGGCGATACCGACGCTAGCACGCGCCGTGGCCTGGATATCGTGCAGCACTTGGTCTTTCCTGTCGTCTGGAGTTTGCTGCTCTGGGCGTCGACGGAAACCTTGGCGGCGTTCAATCTGCCGAATGAGCTGTCGCGCATTGTCGCCAGCCTGCTGAATGCCTGGGTCGTCATTAGGTTGTTCACCAGCTTTATGTGCGATCCGCTATGGTCCAGAACAATCGCGGCCATCGCATGGACGATTGCAGCGCTCAACATTCTGCACCTGTTGAACCCCACCATTGCATTGTTGAGCAGCGCCTCGTTCAGCATCGGCGAGCGAGAGATCACGCTTTATATGATCCTGAAGGCTGGCGTCATCGCCATGATCCTGATCTGGATCGCGAGCGTTCTGTCAACGTTTATCCAGGGCAGGGTGCGCCGCGCGCAATCATTGACGCCCTCGGCGCAGACGCTGATTGGCCATGCAGTGCGGCTGGGGCTGCTATTCGGCGCCATTATCATTGCGCTCAACGTGATCGGCATTGATCTGACGGCGCTCGCGGTTTTCTCGGGCGCAATCGGAATAGGCATCGGGTTTGGCCTGCAGGCGATTTTCAGCAATCTTGTCGCTGGCATCATCATGCTGTTTGAAGGCGGCATCAAAGTTGGCGATTTTGTTGATCTGGACCAAGGGCTGACGGGAGAGGTCAAAGAGATCGGCATCCGCGCGACGCGTGTCACCACCAATGACAACGTCGATATTCTGGTGCCGAACTCAGAGTTCATCAACAACCGCGTCACTAATTGGACGCTGCGCGAAGGCTTCCGCCGTATGCGCTTCCCGTTCGGTGTAGCCTATGGCACGGATAAAGAGCTAGTGCGCAAAGCGGCGCTTGAAGCGGCTGAGAACGTTCCGCATCAATTAACGGGCACAGGCGCCCGCGCGCCAGAAGTGTGGCTGAGCGGCTTTGGCGACAGCAGCCTGGATTTTGAACTGGTCGTCTGGTTGGCCCCGGAGGCGGTCAAACGCCCCAGCCGCGTCAACGCAGATTATACCTGGGCGCTAGAGACGGCGCTGACAAAATACGGTATCGAAATTCCCTTCCCACAGCGGGACCTGCATTTCCGGTCCGGCGAGATTCCCGTGCGGATTGATCCGCCTGCAACACCTAAAGAAAGCGCATAGAGATGGCCGCTAGCAGTTCCACTCGTGTTGTAATGATAGCGTTCATCGGCAATGGGCTGATTGCTATATCGAAATTGGTCGCGGCGGCGATCACTGGCTCCTCTGCCATGTTTGCGGAAGGCGTTCATTCCGTCGTCGACGCCGGGAATCAGCTTCTGTTGCTCTACGGCATCAAACGGTCTGCCAGGCCGGCGGATGAGCGTCACCCGTTTGGTTACGGAATGGAGATTTATTTCTGGAGCTTTGTCGTCGCTATCCTGCTGTTCTCCGTTGGCGCTGGCGTCTCGCTGTATGAGGGCATCGAGAAGATCAGGCATCCCCATCCTGTCGCCAGCCCGCATATCAACTTTATCGTGCTCGGGCTTGCGATGGTGTTTGAGGGCTTCGCGTTCTGGGCGGCGATTAAGGAGATGAACCGGCGGCGGCTGCCAGGCGAGACCGTATACGCCTATGTCCGCCGATCGAAGGATGCGCCATTGTTCGTGGTGCTGCTGGAAGATGCGGGCGCGATGTTCGGACTGATGATCGCGGCGGCGGCGCTCGCGGGCGTCCTGTTGCTCGATATGCCGGTGCTGGACGGGGTCGCGTCTGTCATCATCGGAACGCTGCTGGCATTGGCGGCGATCTTGTTGGCGATTGAAACCAAAGCGCTGCTGATCGGCGAAGCGGCGTCGCCGCGGATCCAGAACGGCGTCAAAGCGCTTGTGGCTGGCGACAAAAGCATCATAGCCGTCAACGAAGTGCTGACGATGCATTTCGGCCCTGAGGATATCCTTTGCACCCTCAGCGTTGATTTCGCCGACACGGCATCCTCGGTTGATGTTGAAGCGTCGATCTCAGATCTGGAGCGTCAGATCAAAGCGGAATTCCCGCAGATCAAGCGGTTGTTCATAGAGGCGCAGAGCGTGCTGGAACACGCCAAAGCCCTAGAGATCGCGGATGCCCATCACTGAAGCGTGGACGCCTCACGCAGCGCCGTGGCGTCATGGCCGGCGAGGGCCGCATCCACGGACTTCCTGAGCGTCGCCAAATCAAACGGTTTGGCGAGCACCGCGTGGGCGAGCGCATCCAGATTGTGCGCGCGCTGGCGTTCATGGGCATAGCCAGACATTAGCAGGATGCGCATTTCCGGCCAGTTCTGTGAGGCTTTCAACGCCAAAGTCACGCCGTCAACTTCCGGCATCACGATGTCGGACAGCAGCAGGTCGAAGTTCTGGTCTGCCAGGGTTTCCAACGCACGCTGACCGTCTTCTGCAACACTGGTTTTGTGACCGCACATATCCAAGGCGCGAGCGATGAACGCGCGCACGGTCGGCTCGTCTTCTGCGACTAGAATTTGGGCCATCGGATTGCTCATGCCGTTGCGAATCGGAACACTCTCATCGGAGCGTCAGGCACGATTAACGGCGAAGTGCGTTAACGCCGCATTAACAGAGATGAATCCGCGTCGTACTAAGCCGCGACAGCCTCGCCCTCGATGGTGATGCGATGCATTAACCGGCGCTCGCCCTGGTAGTCATTGACCGCATAGTGCCAGGTTGCGCGATTATCCCAGAAGGCGATGGAGCCGGGCGCCCATTGGAAGCGGTACACGAAGGCCTGGTTTTGGCAGTGTGTGTAGATCGTCTGCAGCAGCGGCGCGCTTTCCGCATCTGTCATGCCTTCAAAGCGCAATGTGAAGCCGGGGTTCACATAGAGCGCTTTCTTGCCGCTGATCGGATGGCGGATGACGACAGGATGCACCGCGTCCTGCTGCGCTAACTCAGGATTAGTCAGGCGGCCTTCCAGGTCTTCGCCCTTGGACTTGTAGCGCGCAGATTTACCGAAAACATGGCGGCTGGAATGGACCGCGTTAAGATTCTCAATGGTCGCTTTCAGGCCATCAGACAGTGTGTCATAGGCCGCGTACATGGAGGCGAATAGCGTATCGCCGCCCATGGTCGGCGTCTCCCGCGCCAGCAGCATGGAACCCATGGCGGGGATCTGATCATAGGTGTGGTCTGTATGCCATCCGCCGCCGATATTCGCTTTTTGCTCAGGCTCTTTACGGACTTCGGCAATTTTCTCATGGCCATCGACATGGGCGAAAAAGCGATTGACGTCGATAGCGCCGAACCGTTCGGCCGCAGCAATATGCTGTTCAGGCGTTAGGTTCTGGTCCCGGAAAAACAGGACGCCATAGGCGCCGAGCGCTTCACGTAATTGGCTTGCAGCGTTAGCGTCCAGATCATTAGCGAGATCAATACCGTCCACGAATGCGCCGACATTTGGGCTTGCCTGTCGGATGTTGAGATTGATCGCCATGCCGCATCTCCAGATTTTTAAGTTGCGCGCCAGACTAGGCTGGACCTGGCTTCCGGCGCAAGCTGCGTTCACTCCGCTGTATCGCCGCCAACCATCGCGCGTAGCATCACACGCGGCTCTTCCGGCGGAAAATCTCCGGCATTCCTGTGCATGGTCGCATGCTCATCCCAAAGCACGAGGTCGCCGGGCCGCCAGGCATGATAATATGTGCATGCGGCGCTGGTCGCATGAGCGCGTAGGTCATCCATCAACTGCGCGCTCTCAAGATGGGTCATGCCCGTAAAGCCAGCCGTGTGGATCATGCAGAATTTCAGCAGCGGACGACCATTGGCCGGATGCGGCATGATGATTGGGCGGCGAACGGGCGCGTAGCTGCCCCATCGCTCCGGCGTCATGCCATCAAAATAGTCACGGCCCGCTGGCCCCAAGCCGAAGTGATTGACAGTTTCCAGGCCTTCTATGCGGGCGCGAAGGTTATCTGGCAGAGTTTCGACGGCGGTGTGCATATCCGCAAACAGCGTACCGCCGCCTGCGTTCGGAATATTGATGCCGAAAAGCATGGCGCAATCAGGCGGGTTCTCGGCAAAGCTGCCATCATAATGCCAGGCTGATGCGCGGCGAACGCCAAAGGCGTCGACAGAGCCGTCGGCCTCAACATTCGTCAAATATGAGATTTCCGGCGTGTCGGGATGGCGGTATTTATCGATCACGCCTGGAACGATCCGGCCAAAATTGCGGGCGAAGCTCGCGATGGCGCGCGCATCTAAGGATTGGTTGCGGAAAACCAGAACCGGGTGATCTGTGAAAAGGCTTTTGATGGCGACCATCGCGGACGTATCGAGCGCTTGGGATAGGTCGACGCCGTGCACCTCAAGCCCAATCGGTGCGCCAAGCGGCGTTGTATCGAGCCTAAACTCAGGCATTTGCCCGCCGTTCTAGCGTAAACATCAAATTGTTCGCAGGCATGTCGCGCCGCTTAATCAGATCAAACCCATGGGCATCTGCGAGGCGGGCGATATCGGTCACATCTTTGTATCCGATAGCGGGATCTTGCTGACGGAGGCTGGCGTGAAAGCTGGCGTCGCCTTCTGATGCAAAGGCGCCATCACGCAGGAAGGGCCCGTAGAAAAAGAACTGCCCGCCCGCTGCCAGCATCCGCGCGGCGCCTTTAAACGTCGCATCAGCAGCCGAGTCTGAGATCAAGTGCAGCAAGTTCACCAGCATGATCACATCGGCGCTTCCAGCTGCGAACGGCCATTCCGCTTGCTCGACATTCAATTGAACCGCAGGCCGCATATTGGCGACGCCAGATGCAGCGGCCCATGCATTGATGCTGGAAAGGCGCTCCGGCTCAACATCGGTCGGTTGCCATTGCACGGCTGGGAAGGCCTCAGAGAATGCGGCGCAGTGCTGGCCCGTGCCGCTGGCGATCTCCAAAGCGCAGCCCGCGTCTGGCATATGCGTGCGCAGCACTTCCAGTATCGGCTCCAAGTTTCTGGCGGCTGCGGGGGCTGAGAGCCTACCATCGGCTGCGGGCGGGGCTGGCTTGATTGTGCCTGAATAGGTCGGGCGCATGGGGTTCAGCGTCCTTTGAACACAGGCGCGCGTTTTTCGGCGAAGGCGCGCATGGCCTCCTTCGAATCCTCATATTGTCCAAGCTCGCCGGTCATGCCTTGCTCGAAGCGGTAGCCGTCCCGCAGTCCCATCTCCTCAATCGTGTTGAGCGCATGCTTGGCGAGCTTCATGGCGATGGGGCTTTTGGAGGCGATGTCGTGGGCCATCTCCATGGCCGTATCCATTAGCGCGTCTGTTTCGGTCACCGCTTCTATGACCCCTAAGCGGTACAGCTCGTTTGCGGGCACACGATAGCCGGTGAACATCATCCGCCGTGTCAGCGAATGCCCGAACAGGCGCATTGCATGGCGGCCGCCGCCGAGCAGCCCGACATTGATCTCGGGCAATCCGAGCGAGCCCTTCTCAGACGCGATCAGGATGTCGCAAGACGCAGCCACCGCAAGCCCCGCTCCAAGGGCCGGACCATTCAGAGCGCAGATCACCGGCTTTTTGCATTCCATGATGCAATGAAAGCTTTCGCGTGACTTGCGGCTGTTTTGCCAATGATCGCCCGGTTGCGGCTCAGCGCCTGCGCGGGATTTGATATCTGCCCCGGCGCAAAAGACTTTCCCTGCGCCTGTGAGTATGGCGACCCGCACATCGTCCATATCGCTGATCCGGTCAAAGACCAGCATCATCTCATCCCGGAATTGCGGGCTCATCGCGTTCACCGGCGGATTGTCGATGGTGACGGTGGCGATGTGGTCCGATGTCTCGCAGCGGATGACGGTCGTTTCCATGGCGCTTGCCCCTTGGCGTTTCAGTCAGGTCCGTTACGCTATCGCACCTAAGAGCGGCCCGGAAGCAGGCCGTCGAAGCGATAAACTGGATGCAGGGCAGGGCGAAACTCCATGGCATATGACTATATCATCGTTGGCGCAGGGTCTGCCGGATGCGTTCTGGCGAACCGCTTATCAATGGACCCAAACGTCAAAGTCCTGCTGCTCGAAGCTGGCGGCGATGACAAAAGCCTGTGGATCACGGTGCCGGTGGGTTTCCAGAAATTGTTGAGCCATCCGAAGTTCAACTGGAATTTCGAGACGGAGCCTGCTGACAACGTCAAAGGCCGCCGCATTCCTATTCCGCGCGGCAAAGTGATCGGCGGGTCGTCCTCCATCAACGGCATGTTATATGTCCGTGGCAATCCGATTGATTTCAACACCTGGGCGCAGCTTGGCAATCGCGGCTGGGGCTATGATGACGTGCTGGATTATTTCAAGAAGGCGGAGACGTTTGAACGCGGCGGCGATGATATTCGCGGCGGCGAAGGCCCGCTCGCGGTCTCAGATATGGTTGAGCGGCATGAAATGGTCGATGCCTTCGTGCAAGCGGGCGTTGAGGCCGGATATCCCGACAATCCAGACTATAATGGCAAGGATCAGGCGGGTTTCGGCTATTACCAGACCACCATGAAGGTCGGCCAGCGCCATAGTGCGGCCGCTGCATATCTCCATCCCATCCGCACACGCCCGAACCTGGATGTGCAATCGGGCGCCCATGCGCATCAGGTCATCCTAGAAAGCAAACGCGCCGTCGGCATTCAGTATGAGCAAGGCGGCGTGATGCAGGAAGCCCGCACGGACGGTGAGGTCATTCTTTCCGCTGGCGCGGTCCAATCCCCGCAAATCTTGGAACTCTCCGGCATTGGCCGCCCGGACGTCCTCGGCGCGCAAGGCATCGACGTGGCGCACGCGTTACCCGGCGTTGGCGAAAATTACCGGGACCATTACGCCGCCAGGCTCGCATGGCGCGTCAATCAGAAGATCACGTTGAACGAACAGACGCGCGGCCTCGGGCTCGTCAAAGGCGTTCTGCAATATGCGCTGAACCGCAAAGGCATCCTGACCTGGACGGCGGGGATCGGCCACGGGTTCGTCAAAAGCCGGCCTGAGCTTGATACGCCCGACTGCCAGTTTTTCTTCGCTCATGGCAGCTTCGACGCGATCACCCGCAAGTTCCACAAAGAGCCAGGCATGACCATCGGCGTCTACCAATGCCGCCCGGAAAGCAAAGGCTCGATCCACATCAAATCAGCAGATCCGAAAGCCCATCCCGCGATCCGCGCCAACTTCTTGGATGACCCGATTGACCAGGCCGCATTGCTCGGCGGCATGCGCGTCGCCCGCCAGGTCGGGGAGGCGGATGCGCTTGGGAAATACCGCGACCATGAAATTTATCCAGGCGGTTCTGTCGTGTCTGACGAGGCCTTGCTGGATTACGCACGGGAAACCGGCGCCACCACCTATCACGTGATGGGCACGGCGAAGATGGGCACAAAGGATGATCCCATGGCCGTCACAGATGACAGGCTGCGCGTGCGTGGCATTGATGGTCTTCGCGTCGTTGACGCCTCAATCATGCCGACGATGCCTTCGGGAAATATCAACGCGCCCGTCATCATGGTCGCCGAGAAGGGCGCCGATATGATCCGTGCTGATGCGCGCGGCGGGTGAGAGCGGCGCACATGATGAAACGCCCTCGACCCCAACGCAATTCCAGGCCACGCTATCCATGACCCTATTTCCGGCCATGCCGCCGGGCTATTAAATCGAGAAGGAATTCCTATGCGACCCAATAAAATCAAACAGATGTGGCGTGACGGTGAGGCTGCTAGCCTCGGCTGGCTTTCAATCCCCAATACGTTCACTGCAGAAATGATGGCGCGCCAAGGCTTCGATGCGCTTTGTGTTGATCTGCAGCATGGCCTTTCTGAAATGAGCGACGTGCTGCCAATGCTGCAAGCGATCTCTCAGACGGACACCGTCCCGTTCGTGCGCGTTGCCTGGAATGATCCGCCTGCGATCATGAAAGCGCTGGATCTTGGCGCATATGGCGTGATTGTTCCATTGGTGAACACGGCGGAGGAGGCGGCCCAAGCTGTCGCCGCCGCGCGCTATTCGCCAACGGGCATGCGCTCATCCGGTCCAATCCGCGCCATGCATTACGGCGGCGCGAATTATTTCGAGGAAGCCAATGATGAGATCATCATCATGGCGATGATCGAGACCAAAGAAGGCCTCGCCAACCTTGACGAAATCTGCGCCACGCCAGGCCTCGACGCCGTTTATATCGGCCCGGCTGACCTGTCCTACGCGCTCGATATGCCGCCCCGCCCGGACAATCCCGATCCGCTGCATCTGGCGACCTGCGATAAGATCAGAGACACGGCGCACAAGCATGGCATCAAAGCCGTCATGCATTGCGCGGGCGCTGAATTCGCCGCCGGCGCGATCAAGCGCGGGTTTGATATGGTCATGCTCACATCAGATTTGGCCTGCATGATGGCTGGCGCCCAGGCGCAATTGACCAATCTGAAAGCGGGCACAGAATAACCATCCGCCGCATATCTTCTGAAGGCTGAGGGTTGCCGTGACGGCCCCTCAGCCTTTATTTTTGGCTAAACCTGAGCAGTCGGAGGAATGGGTATGAGCTTCACAGATGCGCAATTGCAGCAATATGAATCGGAAGGCTATGTCTTCCCAATTGATGTGCTGAATAAGGACGAAGTCGCAGCCTGCCGCGCCAGCCTGGAAGCCGTTGAGGCGCAGAACGGCGGCAAGCTGCTGCCGGTCCAACGACCGAAGTCTCATCTCCTATTTAAGTGGCTGGATGATCTGATCCGCGATCCACGCATTCTCGACCCGATTGAGCAATTGATCGGCCCAAACATCCTTTGCTGGAACACGATCTTTTGGATCAAGGATGCGGGTTCCGAGAGCTTTGTCTCCTGGCATCAGGATAACCGATATTGGGGTCTTTCCAGCGACAAGGTCATCACGGCGTGGTTGGCGCTTTCTCCGGCGCAAGTTGAGAACGGCTGCATGCGCGTCATGCCTGGCAGTCATAAGGGTGATGTTCTGAACCATGAGGACCGTTACGACGACGCAAATATGCTCACACGCGGCCAAGAAATAACCGAAGGCGTCGATGACGCCCGCGCCGTCCACATGCCGCTGATGCCCGGCCAGATGTCAATCCATAACTACCGCGCCGCCCACGCCAGCGGCCCCAACACAGGCGCCGACCGCCGCATCGGCGTCTCCATGCACTTCATGCCGGTAGAGACAGAGCAAGTCGTCGGCGCATGGGATTCAGCCGCCCTCGTCCGCGGCGAAGACCCACACCGCGCTTTCGAACATACCCCTCAACCATCCCAGGACCTGGACCCAAGCATCCTGGCTTTCCACGCCAAAGCCGCCGACGCGATCAACCAGATTCTCTACGAGGGCGCTGAAACGAATACCGCGAAGCTGTAAAGTGTCCGGCGTCAGGGCACATGGGACAGACTGAGGGTATGATTTAGAGGAGGA
>JAYNYG010000076.1:0-13275 GCA_038102935.1 Alphaproteobacteria bacterium
TGGCCGTGCGTTGAAAAAAGCTAAGCGTCGGAAAGATTCTCATAGAACTTGAGTCCACGTTTCGAAACCGTGTCTTGGACGGCTTCGAAAGACCGGTCCAAAGTCCGCTATGGGCCGAAAGTGTCGGCACGCATTGAGTCGGCCGAAATCGCAACAGGTTCGAAGCTGCCATCGAGACCTCTCCGAATTAGTGGGTCCTAACCCTAGAACGGAGTTTCCGATGAACCAAACATTCGCGGCAGCGGGCGTCGCGTTGTTTGATTTGCAGCCATTCACCCGGGTGAACGAACCCGCTCAGTCTTAATCTCCCAGCCGCTCCTTGAGGCAGCTCGCCCACCGCTCGAGGGAGACGCGCTTCTCTTTGTCGTATCTGTAGCGGTTGTATATCTTGGTGACGCCACCCTCGCTGTGATTCATCACTCGGCTGATCGTCGAGACTGGCACGCCAAGGGCAGCCATGCCCATACCAGAAGTCCCAAAATTAATTAAGCCAAAAGTGTACCAAAAAACGTACCACTCAGAGTTAGTTTTTTATAAATATGCCGAATAATCAATATGTTGTATAGCTTCATATGGTGCGGGTGGGGAGACTCGAACTCCCACTTCCGAAGAAAACAGATTTTGAATCTGCCGCGTCTACCGATTCCGCCACACCCGCTTACCGGCGCTTTAGATAGCGGGCGGAGGCGCGGACGGCAAGCGGCGTGTTTCCGTTATTGCCCGCGCCGTTTGATATCTCGCAGTGGCGGCATGGCGGCGAGGGCGGCATCATCGATGCGGGACCAGTCTATGCCTTGGGGCGCGTCAGCTGGGTCTGCGCCGGTGAGCCAGGCGCGTGTGGGCGTAGCGATGGCGGCGAGGCGTTGATCTATGGCTTCTGTCGGAACGCTTTCGATAAGCTGCGCGTCATGCACGGTCGTTGCGACGGGGCAGGGCGGATGGCCAAGTTCTCGCAGCATCGCAAATTCAAGGTCGCTATAGCCTGCACCCTTGCCTGCTCGCCGCCCATCCCGCGTCACCGCGACGGAACCGGCGACGATGGCGTCCATATGGGGTAGGTCATCAAGGGTGACTGGAACAGCATATTGCGCCCAGTTCGCGCGGGCGCTGGCTTTGAATATCGCTTCATGGGGGATGCGCCCAGGGTCCAGCAGCATAAAGCCGCCCGCCAGCTTCGGCGTCGCCACATACACTTCGACGCCGCGGCGGAGCGCCTCTGCGCGCACATAGCGTTGCGGGCTATCGGGGTTCACTTTGATGCGCTTGGCGCTGGCCCATGGCTCCAGGGTGAACAGGTTAGCTGCCGCTTCCTTGGCGCCCTTGAAGTTTGGGATACGGCCCTTTGGGGGGAAGGGATATGCCGCGAGGTTTTCCCGGTCCAACCGCGCCCACACATGCTCCCGCGCGGATTGCTTATCCGGGAACTTCAGGCTCACGCGGCAAAGCTATTCAGCAGGGCCTTGGCGGAGCTTTTGCTTGCTGCAACGGCTGATTCCAAGCGGCCCGCCGCTTCTGGTTGGTTCAAGTCTTGGAACAGCGCATGAGCTTTCTGTCGAAGGGCCGCCTCGCGGTTCGGGTTTGCCGTGGAGCCCGCTGGGTCTTTGATGAAAGCGCGCGCGTTGCCGACTTCAGCCCAGCCGGAATAATGCGTTGGGTAAAGCTGGTCGAGCTCCGGATCCGGCACCAGTTCAATGCGTTGGGCGAGGGCCGTGACGGCGGGATCATTGATCCGATCGTCGCGGAACTGCGCAGGCAGCGCCTCGCCGTCCAGCAGCGCCACAGCGAGGCAGTAGCGGAGGCTCATCTGCGAATTCAGCACGGTGCCTGGCTGATAATCATAGCCGCATTGCACATCGACAACACGCGCGACGCCGGCCCGGATAGGTTGGTCCGCGGCTGGCGCGCCGCCAAGCTCAGCGCGGATCTGTTTGGCGGCGTCGACATAGCAGTGGACGCTGCCGCAGCAGGCATAGGGCTTGAAGTTTACGTCGAGCAGGCGCCAGTCCTCGCCGAGGCCTTCGGTGATTGGCTCAAGCGTCCAGTCGTCGGAGAAAGCGCGGAGATAGCCGCCGTCTTCGACCTCCAGCACTGTGCCGGGGCCTGTGAAGCCCTTGGCTGCAAGCTCTGCCGCCATGATGCCCGATTGCGCGGCGCGGCCTGGATGTAAACGCTTCGACATGGCGCCGTCTGCATTGAAGGCGAAGAGCCCGGCCCCCTGGGTCGCAGCGAGGCCGAGCGCCCATACGGTTTGCTCTGGTGTCAGCCCCATCAGCTTAGCGACAGCAATTGTTGCACCGAGCGGCCCGACGACGCCCGTCAAATGCCAGCCACGTAGTCGCGCCTTGTTCGGATCAAGCGCCAGGCTGATGCGGATCATCGTCTCATAACCAAGCGCAGTCGCGACCAGCAGGTCTTCCAGCGACGAGCCACGCGCTTCGGCGACTGCAAGAGCCGCAGGCAGCACGACGGCGCCGGGATGCAGTTTCGCGGAGAAGTCATCCAGCTCGAACGCGTGCGCGGCCACACCGTTGACGAGCGCTGCATCCGCCGGGCGCATGGTCGCTTCTGCATTCCCCCACAGGCGTGCAAGGCCGGGCGTGCCGGGCGCTGGCGGCATGGCCTCTGCCCATTCGCGTGTCATCTGCGTCCAAGGTTCTGGCATGCCGTAGCGGCCAGCGGCGAGCGTATCCAAAATCGCGAGCCGGGTGGCGTCTTGGCAGGCGTCGTTCAGATCAGCGCTAGTAAAGCCATGAGACCATTCTGCGAGCGTGCGGGTGGGGGCGTTTATGTCCATGGGAGCGTTCCTATTCTGCTGCAGCTTGGAGGGCGTCCAAACCAGGCGTGCGGGCGGCGGAGGCGTAGACATATCCGTCCATCAACCGCCGCTGGGTGCGGACAACGCTGGCGCTGTTGGCCTGCCATCCGTCCGCAGTCTTGATTACGTCGGCTTCCACAACTGTCAGCCCGGACGCTTGGGCGACGCGGACTTGGTCAGCGCCGTCGCGGCATACTTCATTTGGAATGGAGCCGGGCAGCTTGGTCGCGACAGCGAGGCAAAGGCCGCCAGTCAACGGTACGGCCTGGTGCGGCTGGCCGATGGAAATCATGCGGACGACGAGATCGGTTTCGGCCGCTGGCAAGATATCTCCGGTCAGCAAAGTCTGGTCTGCCGGTCCTGTTACGGTCGCGACCTTTGGGATGCTTGGAATTTTCGCCGCTTCTTCCAACGATCCCGAGAGCCCCATAGCGACGCTTGCTGCCCGGCGCACGGCCTCCATTCGGGCAAGGAAGGCAGTGTCAGCCAGCAGCGTATCGGGCGCTTCGGTTCCAGCAATGCCGATATCTGTAGCGCGCACAAAGACGCATGGATTCGCAGCGTCGATCATACTGGCCTCGATCTGGCCAACGCCCTCCACATCTAGCATGTCGCTCGGCTGAGCTGTCGGCATGATCTTGCCAGTTTTGGCGCCGCCTGGATCTAGGAAATCGAGCGTCACGGGCGATCCCGGTCCGCCGACGCCCGGCAACGTGAATGATCCATCTACGGCAGCCAGGCTTTCATCTGTGTCAAAGCGGGCGCGGATGATTTTGCCAGTGTTGGTGTTGTGGATACGAACTTCGGCTTTACCTGGTGGTGCATCGACCAGGCCTTCATCCAATGCAAACGGCCCCATCGCGCTCGACATATTCCCACAATTGCCGGAGCTATCGACGGAGGCGTTGCGGGGCGTCAACTGAAAGAAGGAATAGTCGATATCGGCATCATCCCGGCTAGGTGGGCCGACAACGCATATCTTTGAGAGCGAGGAAATCCCGCCGCCCATGCCGTTCAATTGACGGCCGTTGGGGTCGTCAGCGCCAAGGGCTGCGACGAACAGTTCAGGCCATAAATCACGGTTGGCGGGCAAGTCGCGCTCATGGAACACGATAGCCTTGCTGGTGCCGCCGCGAATGAATGCGGCGGGGATTTTCCGTTGACGCATCTGGCGTCCTCCCAAAGGCGCGGTATGATCCAGATTATCGAGTTTGATCACGCCTGAATGCAAGGGCCGCTGATGCAAGCGACGGTCGGGGGACAAAGCATGACATGGTTGGTGGCTGAGGATTGGGATTCAACGCCCATGGGCGAGCGCTTTCAGGCGCTCGTTGACGGCCCCGGCATCGTGAAAGCGCCGGGCGCACATAACGCGATGGCAGGCGTTCTGGCGAAGAATGCGGGCTTCGACTGCCTCTATGTTTCTGGCGCTGCCGTCACGGCGTCCATGGCGTTGCCGGACCTTGGCGTGATTACGTTGGATGACCTCTGCTTCGTCGTCCGCACGATTCACCGCGCGACGCAATTGCCGCTGATCGTCGATGGCGACACCGGCTATGGCGAAGTCCTGAATGTCATGCGCACAGTCCGGGAATTGGAAGATGCCGGCGCCGCCGCGATCCAGATGGAAGACCAGGTGCTGCCGAAGAAATGCGGCCATTTGAACGATAAGCTCCTGGAAACCCCGGAAGGTATGGCCCGAAAGGTCGCCGCCGCCCGGAAAGCCCGGCGGCATCTCCGCATCATCGCGCGGACGGACGCCGTGCAGGCAGAGGGCCTGGAAGCCGGGCTCGCGCGGGCGAAGCTCTATGTTGACGCCGGGGCGGACCTTGTGTTCGCGGACGGCATTAAGACGCCGGAAGAGTTTCGCCGCTTCTCCACTGAATGCGGCGCGCCCTTTATGGCGAATATGACGGAGTTTGGCCGCACGCCCTATTACACCGCGCAGCAGTTTCAGGAATTTGGGTGCAAGGTGGTGATCTGGCCGGTCTCCAGCCTCCGGGTCGCATCCAAAGCGATGCAGGAGATGTATGGCGCGCTAAAAGCTGAAGGCACACTGATCAATCATTTGGATAAAATGCAAACCCGCGCGGAGTTATACGAGACCATTGGCTATCATGAATTTGAGGCTTTGGATGATAGCGTCGCCGAGACTGTCGTCCCGGATGATATCCGCATTGCCGGACCGAGGAACAACTGATGCCGGATTACAAAATCCGCGCACGCTCTTCCGGCGATAACCCTTTTTGGGAGGAGCAACTGGCCGGCCGGATGGCGGCCTATGCGGCGTCCTCCTCTGATATCCCGCCAGAGATTGGCCGCATGGTGCGCCTGCGCGTTCTGGATAGCTTTGCAGTCGCGCTGGCGGCGATTAATCGCCAGCCAGTCGCTTCCGCCCGAGCGATGGCGTTGGCGCATCCGCGCGCCGGTGGAGCTGCATTGTTCGGGCTTGATCCCTCAATCCGGATTGATTGTGAATGGGCAGGGTTCGCTAATGGCGTCGCCGTTCGTGAGCTGGATTACAACGACACCTATCTGGCGGCTGATTTCGCGCATCCGAGCGACTGCATCGCGCCGCTGCTCGCACTGGCGCAGCAAACTGGGCGTGGCGGCGTAGCCCTCACACGCGCCGTCGCCATCGCTTATGAAATTCACGTGGCGCTGGTACGTGCGATCGACTTGCATTCGTTTAAGAAAGACCATGTCGCGCATCTGGCTCCGGCTGTTGCGGCTGGCGCCGGTTCACTGATGGGCGCTTCGCCGCGTGTGATTTATGAGGCGATTAATCAGGCGGTGCATCTAAGCTTTGCAACCCGCCAATCCCGCAAAGGCGCTATTTCATCCTGGAAGGCTTATGCGCCTGCACAGGCCGGAAAAATCGCCATGGAGGCGCTGGATCGAGCCATGCGTGGCGAGGGGGCGCCAAACCCGATTTACGAGGGCGAAGACTCGATCATTCCGTGGATGCTGGCCGGCAAAGACGCCTCCTACACGGTCAGCCTGCCAATCCGGGGCGCGCCGCCTTATGGCATTCTTGAAACTTTCCCGAAGGCGCATTCAGCGGAATATCAAGCCCAAGCGATCATTGATCTGGCGTTCGAGGCGCGGGCGGCAATCGACGTGGCTTCAATTGAGCGGGTTCTGCTGCACACATCAGACCACACGCATTTTGTCATCGGTACAGGCGCCAACGATCCGCAGAAGATGGACCCGAAGGCCAGTCGCGAAACGCTTGATCATTCGATCATGTATATCCTCGCTGTCGCCTTGCAGGATGGCGCCTGGGACCACGAAGCGAGCTATACGCCTGAACGTGCGGGGCGCTCGGATACGGTCGCCCTCTGGCATAGGATCGAAACTGAACTCGATGATGAATGGACCTGCCGTTACCACGCAGATGATCCAGCAGAACGCGCCTATGGCGGGCGGCTGGAAGTCACCATGAAATCTGGCGAAACCGTCAGTTTTGAGAAAGCTGCGGCAGACGCGCATCCGAATGGCGCGACGCCCTGGCAGGAAGCGGATTACGTGACAAAATTCACCCGTCTGGTGGAGCCGTTGCTTGGCTCAAGCGAGACAGCGCGAGTGACCGATCAGGCTTTATCGCTCGGTGGGCTAGACGCGGCGGGGCTCCTCGCCCTAAATCCAACTGCAGCGCCTGGCGCCGTTTTGCCGAATAGGCCGACGGGCGCTGGCATATTTGATTACGGAACGGAAAGTTAGATCAGCATGGCATCGAACCCGCAGACGATCGCAATTCTTGGCGGCACAGGCGACTTAGGCACAGGCCTCGCCCGGCGCTGGTCCAAGGCTGGCCATAAAGTCATCATTGGCTCCCGCACGACAGAAAAAGCGGAGGCCGCAGCGGCAGAGTTGAAAGACTTCGGCGTGCTGGGGCTGGAGAATGGCGCGGCAGCGGCTGCGGCGGATATCGTGGCGATCACCGTGCCCTACGCCAATCAACTTGGAACGCTTGAAGCCTCCCGCGCCGGCCTCGAAGGCAAAATCCTCATCGATGCGACGGTGCCGCTGATGCCGCCAAAGGTTGGCACAGTGCAGTTGCCCGAAGGTGGGTCTGCTGCCGTCAATGCGCAGAAGGCGCTTGGTGAGGGCGTTGTCGTTGTCTCAGCATTCCAGAATGTGGCGGCGGATAAGCTGAAGTCATCCGCTGATCTCGAATGCGACGTGCTTGTCGCGGGAGATAAAGTCGCGGCGCGCCAGACAGTGATTGATCTGGTTGAGGACGCAGGCATGCGCGGCTGGCATGTTGGCCCGCTGGCGAATTCGGCGGCGGCTGAGGCCATGACCTCGCTGATCATCAATATCAACCGGCGCTATGGCATAGACGGCGCTGGCATTCGCATCACTGGCGCGCCGACGAAAGATGGAAGGCATGTGCCGAAATGAAAAAGCGCGATGGCGATCCCTGGATGCCAGCAGGGGCCTATAGCAAGTCCCTGAACGGCTTTGGCGTGAACCTGCTTGTGCAGGATGTCCCCGCCGCTGTCGCGTTCGCGCAAGATGTGCTGTTGGCTGAAGCGGTCTATTCCGACCCGGATTTTGCGGTGCTGCGCGCCCGAGGCGCTGAGTGGATCCTTCACGCTGACCACACCTATGACAATCACCCTCTGCACGGCAGCTTGGGGGCGGGCGCACATCGCGGCGTCGGTGTAGAGTTGCGGCTGCACAACATGGATCCGGACGCCGCCGAGGCCCGGGCCAGGGCGCGCGGCGATACTGTGTTCGCAGGCGCACTCGACAAAGGCCATGGCCTCAGAGAAGCCTATATAATTGATCCAGATGGATATCTCTGGGTCGTCGATTGCCCGACGAAAGATTGAAAGCAAGCATATGTCGCCTGATAGTTCTCCCTTCGCCACGCTGAGCGCCGGCGCGCTCGCCGGGTTCAAAGTCGTTGATCTGACGCGCGTTCTCGGCGGGCCGTATTGCACGATGATCCTGGCTGATCACGGCGCTGAAGTCATCAAAGTCGAACCGCCCCAAGGCGACGAAACCCGTGATTGGGGGCCTCCGTTCAATGATGAAGGCGAAAGCGCTTATTTCCAGGGCGTCAACCGCAACAAGCGTTCCATAGGCCTCGATCTCGCGAGTGAAGCGGGGAAGGGCGTGCTCGCCAAGTTGCTAGCGGATGCTGATGTTCTGATCGAGAACTTCAAGCCTGGAACGCTGGAGAAATGGGGCCTTGGCTACAATGATGTGTTGGCCGAACGGTATCCACGCCTCGTCCATTGCCGCGTTACAGGCTTCGGCGCCGATGGGCCGCTTGGCGGATTTCCTGGCTATGATGCTGTAATCCAAGCCATGTCCGGCATGATGAGCGTCAACGGTTCGCCAGAATCCGGCCCCGTTCGCGTCGGCACGCCGATGGTGGATATGGGCACGGGATTGAACGCTGCCATCGCCATTCTGATGGCGCTTTTGGAGCGGGGGAAATCTGGCGAGGGCCAGTTCCTGGACATCACGCTCTACGATAGCGCGGTGGCGCTGCTGCATCCCCAGGGCAACAATTATCTGATGAGCGGCAAACCGCCGACCATCACCGGCAATGCGCACCCCAATATTTATCCCTATGACGTGTTCCCGACCAAGGATAAGGACCTGTTCCTGGCTGTCGGGAATAACGGCCAGTTCAAGCGTTTGGCTGATGCGATTGATGCGCCGGACTTGCCTGATGATCCGCGTTTCAAAGACAACGCAGATCGTTCTGCCAACCGTGATGCGCTAAAGGCGATTCTGGCGGAGAAGCTGGCGCCGTTCGAATGCGAACCCTTGGCGCTTGGGCTGCTGCAGAAAGGTGTTCCAGCAGGCCCGGTCAATACGATCCCAGATGTGATGGAGCATCCGCACACAATCCACCGCCAAATGCGCGTTGGCGCTGATGCGGGCTATGGCGCGCTCGGCGTTCAAGCAAAGCTTTCCCGCACGCCTGGCGGCGCTCGTTCTGCCCCGCCGAAGTTTGGGGCCAGCACGCGGGCTGTATTGGCGGAAGCAGGCATTGCTGCGGACGAGATCGAAACGCTCATTAGCGACGGCGTCGCGCTGACGGACCGGCGCAGGTAGACTACTTTGCGGCTGCGTTCAAAGCGGCTGCAATATCCTGTACGGCGTTAATTTCTGCGGTTGAGGCTGTGCCGTCGGCACTCGCGACGGCGTCTGCGATCCGGAGGACGATTGTGGCGGCGTCAGCCACGCCCTCGATCTCCGCCAGCGCGTTTAGGGCGGGGCGGCGGCCTTGGCTGCTATTCGCGCGAATGCCATCCACAAATTCGTTGAATAGCGCTGCGGCTTCCTGTGTAGAGACGGCGCCGCGCTCAGCGAGAGCGTCAATGGCTTGATCAATGAGCGCGCGCTCGGCGAAGCTGACATCGCCATCAGCAGTCGCGACCAATGCTGCCGCCGCCATGCTCGCTTCGGCCAAGGATTGCCCGCGGCGATGGTCAGCCCGTTCACCGCCCAATAGATCAGCCAATGTGTTGGTCAGTTGCGTCAGCTTCAGCCCCCGTTGGTTCGGTTGGAGATATCCAGCTTGGCGATTCGACCCGAGCATATTACCACGCGGCGTCGCTTCTAAGGTGGGGTTTTGCGCCGTGCGGGCAAGTGAATCTGATGAGGGAGGCATCGGCTATGCTCAATTTTATGAGGAGACGTCCAAAGTTTTGCTGATGCGGCTGAACGCGGCGTTATCTGCCTGTGCATAAAGTCTGCTTTACTCACAGCGACCGGAGCGAGCGACTATGGACGCGAATGCAAGACGAACCCCGGGTCGGCTGGAAGACCGTTTCGAGGCGCCAGACGCCATCGCCAAAATTAATGGTAGGGAATATCCACTACGAGATTGGAGCGCGCGCGGCCTCTCCTTAAATGACTATCTGACAGATCATGAGCGTGGCGAAAAGCTGTATGGCTCCGTTCACTACAGTTTGAAAGGCAAGGAAAAGTTTTTTGAAACAAGATTCTACATAGTGCGTTTCGATGTTTCGGAGAATACCCTGGCCGCTGTATTTGTCGATTATGACCGGCACGCAGCATTGCGAATGGACGAGATTTTCTACCCGAACGGATAATCTTTCGCCTCCTGTCGCAAGCATTCCCGCTCATTAAGATCGGCGGGCGACCATTGACCGCTTCTCACTTGCGCCCAAGCTGTGTAGAACACTCCCAGCATTCATGGAGGAAACACGCTTGGAAGACCTATGTCCAAGGAAGATCTAATCGAATTTGAAGGCGAAGTGGTTGAAAAGCTGCCGAACGCCATGTTCCGGGTTAAGCTCGAGAACGAGCATGAAGTCATCGCCAGGCTCGCGGGCAAGATGCGGAAATTCCGTATCCGCGTCATGCCGGGAGACAAAGTCTCCGTTGAGATGACGCCTTATGATCTGACCAAGGGTCGGATCACGTTCCGCCACAAGTAGCGGATACAGCGATATGCCGCTCTATGCCGTGACCTGCGTTGATAAACCGGGCATGGCGGAAGTGCGCGCATCAATTCGGCAGACGCATCTTGATTATTTGGCCGCTAATATGGACAACGTTGTTCTTGGCGGTGTGACGTTTGCTGCGGATGACGCGAAAGACGGCAGTGTTTGGATCGTCAATTTGCCATCCCTGGCGGCGGCTGAGGCTTTTGTCGCAGCAGAGCCGTTCGTGAAGGCGGGCGTTTTTCAGTCTGTTCGTCTGCGACGCATGAACAAGGGCCAGTGGAACCCGCAAGCCGCTGACGGCGCGGAGGGCATCTGAGCTATGGCGCGCCCAATCCGACACCGCATCTTGAGCATGAAAGCGCGTTGGCTTGCGTTGCGGCAGCTGTTTACGGGCTTTTGCACATCATTCACCGCACCCGGCCCCGCAGCGCCAGCGCGGCGTGAGGCGTTGGATCGTGCTGGCCGTGCATCTGGGTATCAGTGGATGCGGTGTGTCGATTAACTGAGCGAGGGCCTATGCATGCTGACGCCTGAACAGATTTCCCATTACCACGAACATGGCTATGTGATCCCGGATTTTCAGATGCCGGAGGATGTGCTGAGCCGGATCAAAGACCATCACGCGGCATTGGTCGAGCGACGCCCGGATTTTCGAAATTACTGCCCTGCGCTGTTGGATCAGGACGACGCGTTCGTTGATTTTTGCGACAATGCGGAAATCCTGGATATGGTCGAGCAGCTCATTGGGCAGGATGTTGCGCTCTGGAATTCCAGCTTCTTCGCCAAGCCAGCGCTGAATGGCCAGCGCACGCCTTGGCACCAGGACGGCAAGTTCTGGCCGATCCGACCGCTGGCGACCTGTACAGCATGGCTCGCGGTCGATGACGCGACAATCGAGAACGGGTGCCTACGCATCATTCGCGGATCGCACAAGGACCAGGCGATCAAGGCGCATAACGCCCTCAATGAGGACGCTGATGTGACTTTGTTTGAGGAGCTTGACCCTTCAACCTATGACGAAGCAGACGCCGTTGATCTGGTGCTGAAAGCTGGTCAGATATCACTGCATGACGTCTATTTGCTGCATGGCTCGGAAGCCAATGCATCGCCGAATGCGCGTCGGGGCATGACGATGCGCTTTATGCCGACGACCAGTTTGTTTGACCGTGAAATCGCCGCGGCAGACGCCAAGGCGCGGAATATCGTCGACCACTCTATGCGCCCGGTTTATCTGATGCGCGGTGAAGACAAGCATGGCGGCAACCAACTCATCTCGCGATGATCTTCATCTGAGCGACTGAAAAAACGCGCGCAGCATATCTCGCGCCTCTGCCTCCCGAACGCCGCCTACTATCTCTGGGGCATGGCGGCAGGTCGGGCGTTGGAAAACGCGGGCGCCATGCTCAACCCCGCCGCCTTTTGGGTCATATGCCGCGAAGACCAAGCGCCGAATGCGCGCATGCTCAATCGCGCCTGCGCACATGGCGCATGGCTCCAGCGTCACGATCAGATCGCATTCCGGCAAACGCGCATCGCCGAGCCGGGCGGCTGCCTGGCGCAATGCCAGAACCTCCGCATGCGCGGTTGGATCAGGCGTGGTTTCCACCAGGTTATGGGCGGTTGCGATGACTTCGCCCTGATGCACAACGACTGCGCCGATCGGCGCTTCGCCAGCATTTGCGGCGGCGCGGGCGGCGGCGAATGCGGCGTCTAAGGCGCGATCATCGGGGGACAGGGGGCGCATGGCGTGGTAAATACATGATTCTTAGGGCCTGGAGAATGCGCGGGTGAGTGAATTTTGGTCAATTCGACCAGTTCTGCCTGCTAAATGAAGGTGTTGTCCGCATGAAATTCGTAATTGGCCTGATGCTGGCGCTGTTGGTTGGCTTGAGCAGCATCGCGGAAGCGCAGAATGTTCGCCAAACTGGCCGGGCATTCCGGGATTGGAGCGAAGCTTGCGAGACCGGGAATCAGGGACGCGAAGTGTGCTTTATTTTCCAGCGCGTATCCTACAAAGGCAAGCAGGTCGCCAACATTACGCTTGGCTTTAAGCAGGGGAAAAGCGGACCAGTCGCGGTCATTAATATGCCGCTTGGCGCGATTCACCTGCCGGACGGCCTGCGCTTGCGCACGGATCAAGGCGTCGATGGCTGGGCCGCATTCAAGTTTTGCGATAAGAACGGATGCCATGTCGAGCTGGAGGTCGAGCCACAGGTACTGGCGGCGATGCAGGCTGGCAGCGATGGTTGGCTGTTGTTCTATGATTTGAGGCGCCAGGCTATCCAACTGCCATTTTCGTTGCGTGGGTTGACTTCGGGCCTGCAGTCTTTGCGACGCTAGAAGCATTGGTTCGGGCCGCCTAAAGCCAAAATCGAAACGGAACGTTAACTATTTGCGGCGTTTCTAGGCCACTACCAATTGAAGCGGGTGAGACTGCATGTCGAAGGCGCGGCTGTTACTATCCCGACTGGAATCGAAGTGGGCGATTGCCGCCCTTGTCGCGGTGCTCTTGGTCGCGGTGGCGTTGTGGTCGGTATGGTCTTGGAATGAAGCACGGCATTTTGTTAGCCGCGGGCTATCCCAGCAAAATCATGCGGCCCAACTTCCATTGTCGATCATGCTGGACAACGCTGAAGCCCGCCTAAGAGCCGTATCCGAAAAACCTAAATTTATCCGCGATAGCTTGCTGTTGGGCGCCGGAGATGGCATTGCGGAAGGCATAATTGTAGCGCCGAATGTCGCTCTTGTTTCGGCGAGCCTGAAGATACCAGTCGCACAGGCCATAGCGAACCGGCGTGATGGCCGCCCGGGCCTTAGCCTGCCGTTCCAACTTGATGGCTCCTGGCGCGCGATCATGGCGACGCTTGACGAAGATGGTCATGTCCTCGCAGCAACCATTGAAATTGAGCGCCTGAACAGTCTTTGGAAGGAGATCGGCGTAAGCGGAAATGGATCGAGCGCCGTTGGTCAGCCCCCACTGAGTGGTCCGGGTGTAATGTTAGTGCATGGACGGTCTCT
>JAYNYG010000029.1:0-37524 GCA_038102935.1 Alphaproteobacteria bacterium
TTGCTCACTAACAATAATTTTTTTGGGGCCGCCCCCCCACGCCCCCCCCGCCCCCCCACCCCGGTCCCCGGGGGCTCCCAACGCCAAAATTTTTAAGGACGATGCTCTAGGCTGATCGCAGCCTGACTAACTCTGGCGCATCTGTAGACAGAGTCCGCTCAGGCGGGAAGCTGACTGTGAAATCCGCCCCCTCGCCCCGTGCACTGCGAACGCTGATCGTTCCGCCATGGGTTTCGATCAATAACTTGGTGATGGGTAGTCCAAGCCCAGTGCCCTCGTAATTCCGGGTAAGGCCAGAATCGATTTGGCCGAATTTCTCAAAGGCGCGCGGCAAATCTTCCGGCGCTATGCCGATGCCTGTGTCCGCAACGTGAAACTCGTACCCGCCAGTATCTGAAAGCGCGCAAGATAGCCTTATCGTCCCGCCTTTGTCCGTAAACTTGATCGCGTTCGACACGAGATTAATGAATATCTGTGAGAAGCGCCGCCTGTCAGCGGAGACAAAAGCGCCATGAAGCGGCGTATCAACCTCAAAGATGATCGCTTTATCGCGCACCTGGTTCGTGAACATGCGCTGCAGCATCACAAAAGTCTCAGGAATATTGATTTTATCGCTAGCGGCCACTTCATTGCCCGACTCGATTTTGGAGATGTCCAGAAGATCGTTCACAAGCGAAAGCAAATGCGTGCCCGATGTCTGAATGTCTTGGCAGAAGTTTTTCCGATCCTCGGCGGAAATTGCATCCCCGCTTGTCGCCATCATCTGCGAAAATCCGATGATCGAATTCAATGGCGTGCGCAGTTCGTGGCTCATGCTGGATAGGAATTCAGACTTCTGCTGGCTCGCCGCCTCCGCCGTTTCAGCGGCGACCTTAGCGGCGGCGAACGCCTCTTCCTGCCGGCGTCGCTCCGTAATATTCCGGCCATTGCCCCGGTAACCTTGGAACTTGCCATGCTCATCAAAGACAGGTTTGCCATTGATTGAGAGCCAGGCCACTGATCCATCTGGCATCGTGCGCGGATGCACGAAATCACGGAACGGGCGATGCGCCGCCAGGTCGAGCAGATGCTGCGCCCAAGCATCTGGGTCAACATCTGGCACGCCGGTTTCTTGCCGGGTCTTACCCAGCAGCGCTTTGCTCAAAACGCCTGTAGCACTTGTGAACCGGCTTGAGAAATAGCAAAAGCGAAGATCCGCATCCATTTCCCAGTACCAATCGACAGACGCGTCGGCAAAGTCTTTGAATCGCTGCTCCAGGTGGCTGAGTTTCCCGGCTGAATCCGCGATTTTCCAGCGGGAACGGCGATGCGCGCGCAGCAACAGGAGCGCACAAATGGCCAGAACTACCGGAACCAGGATCGCTCCCGCGAGGCGCGGCTGGTTAATCTGACTAAGCTTCGGCACCACCTCAGCACTGATCCAGAAGGAACGCTCCGCGATTTCAATGTTGACGGGCACTTTGACCATCGAGAAGGGACTAAAGCTTGGTTCGCGCTCACGTAGGAATAGCGGCCTCGCTTCGTCTGGCGCAGCGTCTAGATCGAGAAGCCAAACGGAAAGATGGTCAAGATGCGCGTTGCCATAATTAAAAAAGTTCTCAGCGTTCAGAAATAGCGCGACCGCATTAGCGGTATTTTCCGCCGCAGACTTCTGCAAAATAGGCTTGGCGATCATAAAGCCGATCGACCCATCCGGCATGATGATCATGTCTGATCCGACGGCCGTTTCGTATTCAATCGCCTCTACCGCGGCTTCAAGCAGTTTGGGATGAACGCGTCCGCCCTCGCTGACCAATGTGGCGCGCGGGGCTGTATCTGGATAAAGGGCGCGCATAGTCGCCACACTCTCCGTATCCGTAGCTGCATCACCAACTTTGACATCAATCCATGCAACACCGCTTATGAATGGGTACGCCTCTGAAATATTTCGGGAAACGACGCCGAAATCAAAGCCGCTTTCACCCCCAGCATAGGGCGATGACCCGCCGATTGAGTCCAGGATCGCCTCCGCAATGGCGAAATTTTGGGTGACTTGCAGCTCAAATTGATGACCTTCAACGAGAATGTCAGCTTCCGCCCGGCGAAGGTCATCGCAGATCGTCAACCAACCTAAACCGGCAATGATTGCAAGCGTCGCCAAGACCGCGACAGCAATCTCCCAAATGCGCAGTTTGTTTCCGGATTGCATAACAGGACCTGGGATCAGCTAACGGCAGGATGACAGCCGCCAGCTTATGGAGAACCCGTTTAAGGTGAATGAACTTCGCTTAACATTTTTTATGAAACCCGCAGCCCTATTATCGCCAAGCCCTATTATCGCCACGCCATGTTCCGCCAGTCGCCATCTTCACCAGACGCCGCCTTTTCCGGGTCATAGGCAAATAGCCATTCCTGGCCAGGCGGGAAGCCGTCGCCGATGGAAGCTTGCATAGACTTGAAACGCTGGTTGCGGCGGGCGAGGGCTGCGTCGTCCGACATATGAAATAGCGTCTGCGCCGCGCGGCTGGCGCCCTGCACCTGGGCCGTGCGTTCCTGGCGGAGCGCCTGATAGCTGGCCAGCGCTTCATCGATATCCGCTGAAAGCTTCAAGCGGCGGGCGAGCACCCAAGCATCCTCAATAGATTGCGTAGCGCCTTGGGCATGGTAGGGCAGCATGGCGTGAGCGGCGTCCCCGATCAGCGCGATCCGACCTTGCACCCAATTTTCCAGCGGCTGCCTGTCATAGAGCGCCCATTTGAAAGGCGGGGCGGATTGTTCGATCAGGCCGCGCACCATTGGGTGCCAGCCGGCATATTCTTCCAGCGCGGCTTCGGTCGTGCCCTGCGTCGTCCAGCTTTCCCGGGTGTCGCCATCGGAAGGGCCGATGCCGATCCAGTTGATCTGCTCGCCGCCGGAGACATAGTAGATCACCACACTGCGTTCCGGGCCCATCCAGATGTAGCTGTTATGCTCAAACCCAAGCGCATTGGCGACGCTGGCCGGCGTTAATCCGCGCCATGCCATGCAGCCGGAGAATTGCGGCGCTTCCGGCTCAAACATCTGCTCGCGGATTTGGCTGCGCACCCCTTCCGCCGCCACCAACACATCACCTTCAATGCGCGTTCCGTCGCTCAATTCCGCCCAAGCTTTGCGCCCATTTTCACCAACTTGATCCACATGGGCATTCATCTGGATGCGGCTATCGTCGCCAATCTCCGCCAGGATCGCATCCAGCAAGTCCGCCCGATGCGCGTGGAGATAGGGCGTGCCAAAGGCGTCATTTACTGCGTCGCCCAAGGGCGTTGTCAGCAACGGCTCGCCCGTGTCCCAGGAAACAAACCGGTGGCTGCCGGGGCGGACGGTGCGGGCTTCCAACCGCTCCATCACGCCCATATATCCGAGCGTGCGCGTGGCGTTTGGGCTGAGTTGGATACCAGCGCCAACTGCTTCAAACTTTGCAGCTTGTTCCAGCACCACATAGTCGATGTCCTGCCGACGAAGCGCTAATGCCAGCGCTAGCCCAGCGACGCCGCCGCCCACAATAATCACCCGCATCAATCTGCTCCCATATCGGCTCAATCCCGCGACTCTAACCCGCGTTGACCGGAATTTCACGGGGCATATGCTTCGTGACTATCTGCCCCTTCCCTCACCGGAGCCTGCTCCCATGGATCTAAGTCCGCCCGCCTCGCGCAAGCTCTTGCATGTGCGCTCGGTTGAATGCCGTGGCTATGCCCGCGAAGATGGGCTTTGGGACATTGAAGGCTCGATCACGGATGTAAAAACCTATCCATTCGAAAGCCGGTATCGCGGCCTCGTTGAAGTGAATGATCCGGTGCACGAGATGTCTATGCGCCTTACGGTCGACAACCGGTTAAACATCGAGAAAGCCGAGGCCTTCACCCGGCGCAGCCCCTATGAGGTCTGTCCATCCGCCGCCTGGTCGTTCTCCAAGCTTGCGGGATTGCGCATCAAGGGCGGATGGATGAACGAGGTGAAGGAGCGCTATGGCCGCGCCAAAGGCTGCACGCATTTGCTGGAGCTGCTCTACCCGGTCGGCACTACAGCGTTCCAAACTGTGTTCGCTTATCGCGAACAGATGCTGCGCGAGCAAGGCCTGCCGGAGGGCGAAGCTATGCGCCGCCGCGGACCGCCGACAAACTCTTGCTATGCTCTGGCCGATGATGGCCCGGTCGTCAAACGCCTACAGGCCGAAGTCGCCAAGCTGAAGGCGGCGGTGAGTGACAAAGCAGACGACAAGAAGGAAGCCAGCCAATGACCCCATCAGAATTCGCCCGCGCCGAGATCACGCGCATCATGGCGAGCGCCAAAGCCGAGAATGTTGATGAGGCCGCCGCTCTCCGCTCCCTCCTAGACGCGACAGCGTCGGCGCTCGCTGATAAATCCGGCGTAGAAGACGCCCAGAACGAGCTCACCTTCATTGCGCAAAATATGGGCGATGACGAAGATCACGTCTTCATGCGGCCTTAATGCGGTGCTTGCCGACTGCACCTCCTCCATCTGTTCCATACCGAAGTCCTTAAAGACGAGGCCCCGACCTTCACGACGCCGCTTTGATCAAAGAAGCTGCACGATCCAATTTGGCTTCACAGTAAGCACTGCCTCGCATTCACCTCGCCCCCCAAAGGGGGGAGAGGGACAGGGTGAGGGGGGCGCCTGCCACGCAAGACGGCCGTTGAAGACAAGAGAGAGGATGGTCCCTTCACCAATGTCACCCGCCATTCTGATAGAGCCCCCCTCACCCTCCCCTCTCCCCCCGTTGGGTGGCGAGGAGACCTTGTGGCGGCAGGTATCCAGAACAGCCAACGCCTACCGTGCCGCAGGCGCGCAGGCGATGCCGTAATGGCCATCGCAAAAATGCGCGCGGACCAGGCGCTTGTAGTGCGCGGGCTCGTGGAGACGCGGTCTAAGGCGCAGGCGTTGATTATGGCGGGCAAGGTGTTCACCGGCGAGCAAAGGGTGGAGAAGCCCGGCGCTCAAATCCGGGATGATAAGCCCCTGGATGTGCGCGGCCAGGATCACCCCTGGGTCGGGCGCGGCGGGCTGAAGCTCGCCCATGCCATCGCTCATTTCGGGCTTGATGCAACGGGTGTTGTGGCGATTGACGTTGGTTCTTCCACCGGCGGATTTACGGATGTGCTGCTGGCGAATGGCGCAGCTAAGGTGTTTGCCGTTGATGTCGGCAAAGGTCAGCTCGCATGGAAACTCCGCACGGATGATCGCGTCGTCGTGCTGGAAGGCCAAAACGCACGGCATCTAACGCCGGAACACATCACAGAGCCTGCAGGCGCCATTGTGTGTGACGCGAGTTTCATTGGCCTTGCGACTGTTCTGCCAACGCCGATGCGTTTCGCGGCCAGCGGCGCATGGCTCGCGGCGCTCATCAAGCCGCAGTTCGAAGCCGGGCGCGGGAATGTCGGTAAGAATGGCGTCGTAAAAGACCCCACAGTGCGCGAAGCCGTGGTAGACCGCGTGCAGCATTGGCTGGCGGACGATATGGGCTGGCAGATTATGGGCATCACTGAAAGCCCGATTACGGGGGCGGAAGGCAATGTCGAATACCTCATCGCGGCGACGAAGCCGTAAACCAGGCCGCCAGAAACGCCGCACGCCTCTGCCGATTGACGCGACAATCACCGTCCAGAAACTCGGCGCACAAGGCGATGGTCTTGCTGCGCATAACGGCGCGCCGGTTTATGCGCCGGGGCTGCTGGCAGGCGAGGAAGCGCGTGTGCGGCTTGGCGATAAGCGCGGCGATGGGCGCATTGCCGAAGTGCTGGAAGTGCTAGCGCCTGCGCCCGAGCGCATCGCACCGCCTTGCGCGCATGCAGGCGCATGCGGTGGATGCGCCGTCCAACACATGGCGGATTCCGCGTATCTATCATGGAAAGAAGGCCTGCTAGATCAGGCGCTCCAAAGCCGGGGTCTAACGCCGGAGGAACGGCTGCCCTTGCTCCGCATCGACGACGGTCGCAGGCGGCTGCGCTTTGCGGCGATTGGCCGGGCGGGCGGCGCCGTGCTTGGCTTTAATGCACGATCCAGCCGCCAAATCGTCCAGATCGACCGCTGCATCGCCGCCGTTCCAGAATTGGAAAGCCTGCCTGCCGCCCTCCGTCCATTGATGGACCGCCTGCTAGAACCCGGCGAAGCTGGCGACGTTGAGGCTTGGGCTTCGCCGACGGGGTTGGACTTACTGCTCGTCCGCGCCCGCCCGCTAGACCTGCCAGAGCGGGAAGCCGTCGCCGTATTCGCAGACGCGCAGAATATCGCCCGTTTCGCCTGGGTCGCAGAAGACGGCGACATCACGGAAAGCGTGGCGGCGCGCAAAACGCCAGTAATCACGCTTGGGCAAGTACGCGCCGCGCCTGCGCCCGGGGCGTTTCTGCAGCCAACTGCAGCAGGCGAACAGGCAATGGCGGATTTCGCTGCGAAGCATCTGGCGGGCGCCCTGAATATCGCGGACCTCTATTCCGGCTGGGGACCCTTCGCCCTCCGGCTCGGTGGCGAAGGCGTGCATGTGGCCGCCTATGAAGGCGCGCCTGCGATGATCAGCGCGCTCAATCATGCAGCGGGTCAGGCGGGGCTTGGCGGGTTTGTCAAAGGCCATGTTCGGGATTTGGCCCGGCGGCCTTTGCTTACCGACGAACTCAAAGGTTTCGAGGCGGTTCTGTTGGACCCGCCGCGTAGCGGCGCAGCACACCAAACGGCGGCGATTGCGGCGGGCGGGCCAGGCCGGATTGTGTACCTATCTTGCAATCCATTCGCCTTAGCGCGGGATGGACGCGTGTTGATGGATGCCGGATATCGCTTCCGCATCGCCCAACCGATAGACCAGTTCCGTTGGACGCCGCATCTTGAAGTCGCGACGCTGTTTGACCGGACTTAGAAATCCAAATCCGCATAGTGCGCTGGCGCACGGAAGCCTGTCATCCGGTCCGCTAGAAGGGGCCGGAAACTTGGGCGGGACTTCACCCGCTGATACCAGAGCTTGACTTCGTCATAATCGGCCCAGCGGATTTCATCGATGAAATCGAGCGTTGAGAGATGCGCCGCAGCGGCGATATCCGCCAACGAAAAATCATCCCCCGCCAGCCAGTTTCGGCGTGCGGCAAGCCAAGCGATATAATCGAGATGGCTGCGCAAGTTAGCTTTGCCCGCACGGATCGCCGCTGAATCCGGAGCGCCGCCGCCGGTCAGCCGTTTCTGCACCTTCTCGCCGTAGAGATGCTGCGTAACCTCACGGTAGAATTTGTAATCAAACCACTGGGCCAAGCGGCGTGTTTCCGCCCGCTGTAGCGGGCCTTCGCCAATCAACGGCGGCTCGGGCTGAATTTCGTCCAAGAACTCTACAATAGCGTTGGAATCAGCGACAACGCCGCCGTCCTCAAGTTCAAGCGCAGGCACAGTTCCAGCCGGGTTAAGCGCTAAATAGGCCCGGTCCCGCACCCATACACGCTGCTCTTTCATATCGAATGGCAACGCCTTTTCGCCAAGCGCAATCCGGACTTTGCGGCAAAACGGCGAAAGCGGCAGGTGGTGCAAAACGGGCATCGGGGAATCCGGCTGGAGACGCTGCGGATACTATCGGGTTTCCTGCCATCTTGGAACATGGCGTAGCGCAAAAGGCTCTAGAATTAGCGCAGTTCAGCGAAATCCGCCCGCCCGCCAAACCTTGATCGCAAGACCGGGCGCTGCGAGCAGCGGGAAGCGGCGCTGCCAGGGCTTCGCTTGGATATCCACCCCGCTATGGCGTTTGATCTTCCACAGCACGTAATCCAGCCCATTTTCAAACGTAAAGATCGCTTTGGCGAGCCGTGCGATAGAAAGCGCTTTGCCCTGCAATCGCCTGAGCCGCCACCGGCTTGGCGACGAACGCGGATGAACGCCCTCCGCATGCAACAAATCATAAAGCGCCCGATAGCGTTCAACGTCGGCTCGGTAGAGCGTTTCGGCCCGCCCCGGCCCCTCGGCGCGGAGTTCGGCGCCGTAAGTTTGGCGGAAGCCACGCGGCCAAAATGTATCCGCCGCTCCTGCCGCCAGTGGGGCACTCGCCGTTTCAGAAGCAAACTTGCGGGCGGCGGCGGCGAAGGCTTTTGCGAGCGTCTTTCGCGTGTCTGGGCCGTTTGCCCACACAACGGCGGCAGGCTGCGTAAACCGCGCCCAGAAATAGGAATGAAACGTGCGCGGTCCCGTCAGGCGGACAAAATCCTCAACTGACACAATCGCCGCCTTCGCCGATATCTGGCCAGACGGCGTGTCCGCCTCCATATAAAACACATTCGGCGCAAGCGCCCGGTTGGCGGCGCGCGCCCAGGCTTTCTGCCCTGTATGGCGATAACCATCGGTCAGCAAATATAAGTCCGCGACAGCGTCGGTCGTGAGGCCGTCCCGTAGGCAGGAGCCATAGAACAGCACGGCCCGCACCCCACCGACGCGCTCAAATGCTGCTTCCGCCAAGGCGACTGCGGCGGATTCAACGCTTCGGTCTAGTTCCGCCGCCATGAAGGCTTCGATAGCGCCCATCGTCATTTCACCAAAAACTCGATTTCGCCAGCCACACTTAGGCGGAGTGGCGTCGCGGCATCCGCATCAAACAATTCGCCATCGAGGGTGACCTGGCCCGTATGGGTGATTTCAAACGCCGCCGCCTTTCGGCTTTGATAGCCGGGTTCTGGCGGGCGCTTTTCCTTGCCAAACAGCAGTGGGCGAATGTTGCGCGCAAGACGGGGCGGCGGCGCGCGCACAAAGGTCGCGTCAACGGCTGGCCCCTCGCCCGAACCCCAGAAAGGCCGGGCGCCCATAACGAGTTTCTCTAAAGTCGAGGCCATCAGGACGGACCATGGGCCTTCAAGCAGCTCAATTTCCTCGCCATCCGCATCCAACACTCGGATTGCGGCGGGGGTCGGCGCCAGCACGCCATTTTCGCTCGCCGTCGTCAGATTCTTCAGCAGCAAAGGCAACAATGTCAGCCAAGATGCGCCTGCGCCGACAACGCCGCGACTGTGCAAATGCGCGCGGCAGAAGGCGATTGCGCGGCATATGCCGATCGCGCCGAAGAACATACCCGCATGTGAACCCATGACACCGTCTGCATCCCGAACGTTATCCAGTCGGATGACGGGCCGCGAGACGATCCGCCCGCCGCCGGATTCCGTCAGCGCCTTCGTCTCAGCAAGAGTCGCCTGCAAGCCGATATCGCCTGCTGTCATATTCGTGGTGCCGGAGGGGAGCAGGCAGAGGATGGGCGGCGGACCGAACGCGCCGTCGATCAAAATGGCCGACAAAGCCGTCATCACAGCGCCGTCGCCGCCACTAACAGCAACGACATCCACCCCCGCCTCGGCCAGCCGCCCCAAAGCCGCAGGCGCATCGCCGGGCGCGTTCGTCATTTCGATATTGGGGCCAAGCGCGGATAGCGCCGCCGCGTCAATCTTGCGATTGCGGCGGCTATTTGGGTTGACGAGCGCGCCGAATGTCCGAGTGGCGGGAGCACGCAATTCCTGGCCGCTCATCCAGGTTTTTCCTGGAACGCCATCATCGCCGCCGTCGCCAATGCAAGCGTTAGCGGCGGCCCCCAAGCGCCAGCCACAGGGGAGATCGCGCCTGTTTCCGCCGCCGCCGTCGCCAAGCTCTCGAACACAAAGAACGCGAAGCCGACGAGCAATCCCGCCGCCAACGGCCAGCCCATGGACCGGCCTCGCGTCATCCGGCCAGCGAACGGCACGGCGAGCAGAAGCATGAGCGCAGCGCCAATGGGGGCGGCGAACTTCCGTTGCACCCATAACTCATAGAAGAACGGCGGCTTGGCGCTGGCGCCAGGATGGTTCCCCAGATCCCGCACCATCTTTAGCGGTAATTCTGATGGATGAGCGGCCAGCAAGCCGAAGGAGCCAGGCCCAAGCGGATGCGGCCAGGCGAGGCGTTGCATTTGGCGGGGCGGCCCGCCGTCGGCTGGCAGCACCGTAACGGTATGGAAGGTCCAGCCCGTTGAACCGGCGCGCTCGGCACGTTCTGCGCGAATTTCTTCTGTCAGCCGCCCATCTGCATCCCGCCGGAAAATGCGGATGCCCGTGAGCGTGCGATCATCGGCGGAGGCGGATTTGATGCGCGCAATGTCCTGGTCTTCACGCAGCCAGATCGCTTCCGTTGGGCGGGCAAGCCGTGCGAACGGCTCCAAGCCCATGGCGCGCAGGGTCGCGGCGGCAGGCGGGGCGGCAAGTTCCGCAATGAAATACATCGCGAGACCGAACCCAATGGCTGCCGGCAAGAGCGCCCGAATGCTCCGTCCTTGCCCGGCCCCAAGCGCCCCCGCCGCCGCAAGCTCGCCAGAGCGGGCGAGCGTCAGCAGCGTCACGAGAGCGGCAAGCAGACCTGCAATGGGCGCCAGCTCCAGGGCGATCAGCGGCAGCCGCGCAATCAGATAGACGCCAAGGCCGCCCAGCTTCTCCGCGCCTTCAACCGCTTCATCGGCATTGGCGAGCAGATCGAGCGTCGCGGCGAGGCCAACGACGCCCAAAAACACAACGGCGAACGAACCGATCAAGCGGCGTAGCAGGTAACGATCGAGCGTGCTGATCATGGCGCGCCTGCCTCTGGCGATGGCGCTTTTGAACGTCGCGGCAACCGTATTTGCGGCATCCATCCACTCATATCGAAGCCAACGCCGCGCCAAGTTCGCCAGAATAAATAACCTGATATCAGCAGTAGTCCGAGCACCGGCGTCCAGATTGCGACCAGCACTGGCGCTCGCTCCAAATCCGCCATGCCTTCGCCAAACTGCAGCGCCTGCGTGAAGACCAGCATCGTGATGATGCCGAACGCCAATGGCCCAGATGTGCGTGTGCGCAGACCGGCGACAGCGAGCGGGATCGCCAGCATCGGCATTAATAGCACCGCGAAAGCACGGGCGGCCCGGGCATGCATTTCAGAGACAATACGGGCGCGGGAGGTTTTTTCGGGCGGGTTATCGCGGGCGGCGTAGAGCTCCGGCCATGTCATCTCGCGCTCATTGGCGCCGCGCGGACGGAATGCGCCAAGCGCGCCGCGATTGATTGGCCAATCAAACGTATTGAAGGTGATGCGCCGCCGCCCGCCCTTCTGATCTTCCTCGACCATCAGGCCATCCTGGAAATGGAGTGCGGAACGTTGGCCATCCGCGCTCTCGATCAATGCGCCGCCTTTGGAGGTGACAATCCGAACGCCGCCATCCTCCTGCTCTTCATAGACGAATACCTTGGCGAGCGTGCCCCCGCCGGGCGTCGCCTGCTCCGCCATGAAAGTCACGCCGTCGTTTTCCAGGAATGCGCCGGATTCAAGCGCCGCCGCAATCGATGCATGCGCCGCCAAAAACCCAAGGCTGCGATAGGCGTAGCGTCCATGCGGCTGGAGATATCCATGCAGTAAAGCCGAGAACGCCGCCAACAACGCCGCCGCCATAAACGCCGGAAGCGCCATCCGCCCAAGCCCCCGCCCGATACTGTGGAGCGCAGCGACCTCACTGGTCGAAGCCAGGCGGCGATAGCCCACATAACAGGCGATAAACAGGGCTGCAGGCAGGGCGAGCCCTAAATAATGCGGCGCCAGGTTGGTCAACATATCGAAGATGTAGCGAAGCGCGCCCTCGTTCGAGTTCACGAGATCAAGCAGGCGCAACAGCCGCTCAAGCATCAGCAATGCGAGCACGCCAAAGAGCGCGCCGAAAAACGGCCCGGCCATGTGGCTCAGGATATAGCGGTCAATACGGCCCATGCGGCGGTTCTTAGCATGGGCAGCGAGCCGGGTCAGCCGGTCTTGCGCATGGACTTGCACATGGACGTTCGCAGGCCTAAATCTCGCGTCTGCAAACGCATATTAGCAACGGGACCGAGACCATGGCTTTCCTAAGGTCCGCACTCTGGGACGGGCGCAAGCATTACCTGGACCGCATGACGGTGCCAGACTTAGTGCGCGCTTATTTCGCCTATCCTGCGATCCAGGGCTATCTGGCGCTGGGCGTTTTGAGCACTGTGGCGACTGTCTATTTCTGGCCGGGAATTCTGCCAGCACTGGCTTCCATCGCCGCCACAATCGTCATCTATGGGCTGGTCTGGTACGTGCTGCATCGCTTCGTGCTGCATGGCCGATATCTCTACAAGAATCCGATGACAGCGCCGGTATGGAAGCGCATCCACTTCGACCACCACGGCGATCCTAACGATCTAGGTGTGTTGTTCGGCGCGCTCTATACAACGCTGCCGACCATCGCCATCGCCACGATCCCCTTGGGCTGGATCATCGGTGGGCCGGGCGGCGGCGCGGCGGCGTTCGCGTGTGGACTATTCGTGACCTGCATCTATGAGTTCTGCCATTGCATTCAGCATTTGGGCTTCACGCCGAAGCGCGCATGGCTAAAAAACATCAAGCGCCTGCATATGGCTCATCACTTCCATAGCGAGCAGGGCAATTACGGCATCACAACGTTCCTTTGGGACAAGCTATTCGGATCGTATTACGGCAAAATCTCTGAGAAACCCGCCAGCCCAACCGTTCGGAACCTGGGCTACACCCCAGATGAATACGAGAAGTACCCTTGGGTCGCTGAGCAATCCGGCCTGACGGCTAAGGAGTGACCTTGCCGGATTTCCGCATCCTCCCGGTCGACGACGCTAAGACAACGCGGGCCTTTCTGGCGGCGCCGGGCGAAGTGCTGAAGGCGGACCCAAACTTCATCGCGCCGCTGACGATGGACGCCAAGCATCGCCTCCAACCCGCCAAACATCCATTCTACGGCCATGGCGAAGCGGCGTTCTGGGTGGCGCTCGACAGAGATGACAGGCCCATTGGCCGCATCTCCGCCCAAATCAACCGCCGCCATCAAGAGCGGTATGGCAAGGGCGATGGGCATTTTGGCTGCATTGCGGGCGCAGATGATCCGGCGCTTTATCAGGCCCTGCTGCAAACGGCGGAAGCCTGGCTCAAAGAGCGCGGATGCAATCTCGCCATCGGCCCAGCTAGCCTCTCCGTCAACGAAGAATTTGGCCTACTCGTGGACGGCTTTGACGCCCCACCAATGCTGCTGATGGGTCATGACCCGGCCTGGGCAGCGGCGCATATTGAAGCCGCTGGATACACCAAAGCCAAGGACCTGATCGCCTACCGTTATGATCCCCGCCAAGGCGCGCCACGCCGGGTAAGCGCATTTGCAGCGAAACTCCAGGACGTTGAAGGCGCCAGCATCCGCACCTTCAACAAATCTGCGTTCGATGCTGATCTCGCAAGCATTCTGACAGTGTTCAATGACGCATGGTCCGAGAATTGGGGCTATGTCCCGATGTCGGATAAGGAGATCAAAGCACTCGCCGACGCGTTCAAAATGATTGCGGATTACGGCCTGATCTTCATCGTTGAAATCAACGGGCGCCCCGTCGGCATGGCCGCTAGCCTGCCGAATGTGAACGAGGCGTTGGCAGGTCTCGGCGGCGCATCATCCCCGCTGGCGCTGATGAAGTTTCTCTGGCGGCTCAAGATCAAAAAGCCAAAGACGGCGCGGGTGCTGCTGATGGGCGTCGTCAAAGACGTGCAGGCGGATTTGGCGCTCGGCCCCGTCGTCAGCATGGCGCTGGTAAATGCGCTGGCGGAAGGTCATGCGGCGCGCGGCTATGAGGCGATGGAGCTTTCCTGGGTATTGGAAGACAACATGCCCATGCGCCGCATCGCAGAATCTGGCGGCGCCGAGCCCTACAAGACCTACAGGCTGTACCAAAAGGCGCTTCTATGAGTAGCAGTTCGGATACAGAAGCGCATGGCGCGTGGACGGCGCTCGTTCTCTCAGCAGGGCGCCCGAATGATCCGCTGGCGTTGGCCGAAGGCGTTCCGAACAAGACGCTAATCGATCTTTGCGGAAAGCCTGTTTTGCAGCGTGTAATCGATGCATTGCACGCCGCCCCAAGCACCAGCCGCATTGTGGTGGCGATTGAAGATGCGTCGCTGCTTGATGCGATCACGCCCCGTCCTGAAGCCGCACGGGCGGCGGAAAGCGTCGTCGCTACCGTCACCAGCGGGTTGGAACAGCTTGGCCCGCCGCTTCTGATCGTCACCGGCGACCACGGTTTGCTGACGGCTGACATGGTCGAAGAATTCCTTGCCGGCGTATTAGAGAAAGGCGCGTCCGCCTCCGTCGGCTTGGCGTCTGAAGCTGTCATCCAGGGTGCTTACCCTGATGTGCGCCGGACATATTTGAAGTTCGCGGAAGGCGGGTTTTCCGGCTGCAATCTTTTTGCGCTTGCCCGGCCAGATGCCGCCGACGCACTCGGATTTTGGCAAGAGATTGACCGGAACCGCAAGAACCCGCTGAAACTCATCCGCTCGGTCGATATCAAGGCGGTCGCACTCTACGCCATGGGCAAACTCGGCCTTGATGACGCCATGGCGCGGTTGAGCAAAAAGCTCGGCGTTCCCGTCGCGGCCATCCAAATGTCTGAGGCAGAAGCCGCGATTGACGTTGATAAGCCAGACGACTTGATCCTCGTGCGCGAAATCATCGAGGCGCGTCAGCCGCGCCGACTTGAAGGCCGATAGCACATCCCGGCTTTGTTTCCCAAGAAAGTCCGTGCGATAGTTTTGCGAAACATGGATGAGCAGAAGCGAGGACGATATGGCGGGGCGCGTTGAAGGCAAGATCGCATTGATGACAGGCGGGGCTTCTGGCCTTGCGAAGGCCGCTGCGGAGATGTTTGTGGCCGAAGGCGGTCAGGTGATGATCGCCGATATCAACGAGGACGGCGGGCGCGCCGTTGCGGATTCGCTCGGCGACGCAGGCGCATTCACCCACTTGGATGTGACAGTCGAACCATCCTGGATTGCAGCATTAGCAGCGACCAAGGAACGCTTTGGCGGCATGCATGTACTGCTGAACAGCGCGGGTATCGGCTGGACGCAGCCAGTTACTGAAATTTCGCTGGAGGATTGGCGTCGCGTCCATGCGATTGACTTGGACGGCGTGTTTCTTGGCTGCAAACATGGCGTTCCGTTGATCGCGGATACACTGGCCGCAGGCGTTGGCAGCGCCAAGGGGTCCATCGTCAATATTTCGTCCATCGCTGGGAATATCGCTGGCCACAACATGGCGGCGTATAACTCGGCCAAGGCGGCGGTCCGGCATTTATCGAAGTCCGTGGCGCTGCATTGCTGCCGCCAAGGCTATGAAATTCGCTGCAACAGCGTGCATCCAACTTTTGTCGACACGCCTATTCTGGATAAACACCGTGAGAAATTCGGCGCGGATGAAGCGATGCGGAAACTGGCGCGCCAGGTGCCGATTGGCCGCGTCGGCGAGCCAAAAGAAATCGCCTATGCGATCCTATTTCTCGCCTCCGATGAAAGCAGCTATACCACCGGATCTGAGCTGCTGGTGGATGGCGGCATTAGCGCAATGTGATTGAAGGACTTTTTTGTAATGCAGCAGCTTCAAGTTGAAGGCTACCACATTGAAATTCTGGTGACGGGCTATCCCGGCAAGTCCGTCTGCCATGGCGCGCTTGGGTGGAGCACTATCGCGCTTATCCGCCACCAAGATCGGATTGCGCTGGTGGACGTCGGCGCGTTTGGCCATCGCCAGATGCTGATCGCTGCATTGGCCGAGCGCGGCCTGAAGCCAAGTGATGTGACCGATGTGCTGCTGAGCCATTCCCACTTTGACCATGCGCTGAACTGGGTGCTGTTCCCGAAAGCCCGCACCGTTATCGCCGATGTTGAGATGGATTGGGCGCTGGAGCAGCCTTGGGGCGAAACGCCGGTGCCGGAACTTTACGTCAAAGAACTGAACCTGATGCCGACCCTCGTCCGCGCAAAAGACGGCGACGAAGTGTTTCCAGGCATCACCATGCATCTAGCCCCCGGCCATACGCCTGGCTGCGTGACTTTCAAGCTGGCAGGCAAAGAGCGGGATGTGATCTTCACGGGCGATAGCGCCAAGAACCGCGCCGAGCTCGTCTCCCGCGACACTGACATGACCTATGACCCCGCCGTCAGCCGCGCCACGATTGAGATGATCTGGGGCTTGTGGAAAGCGCGGCCAGATAGCGTTCTGGTTCCGGGCCATGACATTCCGATGGACTTGGATGACGGCGCGCCCCGCTATCTCGCGAAGCGCGAAGCCGCCATCCGCGCCTGGTATGGCGACGGCATGGATGAGACCACGACGATTTCGCTTGTGGTTGACTAGGGAGCCGGATTCTTGGGGGAAGACACGCAGCAACAGCCGCCGCCTCAACCGCCGCCGCCGGCCGCTCCGCCAGCGGAGCCAAAACGGTCCGTCGCGCTCAGGCTGAAAGATTACGTGATCTCGGCAGCGACTTCTCCGGAAATTGTGCTGCCTGTGCTGGGCATTGTCGCGATTATCTTGTTGCGGGATCACCTGGAGGCGCCGATTGCGCGCTATATCGCGGGCATTGTCACCAATGAGAAAAACTTCCAGCCGGATGATGACAACAAAGACCGCGCCAACCCGCTCGACGCCTATCTGCTCTCCTCATTATTGAATTCTGAGGATCAGCAACTCCGCACAAAGGTGCAGACGCTGATCGCGGAGGAAATCCAGCGCCTGGATATCCTGGAAGCTGAGTACGGGCGCGCCGATGGCATCTTCCGCAATCAGGTGCGTTTCTCTAGCCAGGACCGTAAAGGCCTGGAAAAGACGATCACCTTTGTGGCGCAACCGGAACCAGCGGGTTTTCCTTTACGCGACCTCCCGCAACATCATCAAAGACACAAGCCGCGCAGACTTGTTTACGGCGTTCCAAGCCAAGTCCCAGCCATTTAACATCCGCTCCAGCGTGCGCGAGCAGCGCATTCTGACTGACCAGCAGTTCGACATTACGCCTATGCTGACCTTCCCCGACGGCGCCGAATGGGAAATCTTTGAGCTGACAATAACGCCCGGCAATCATCTGGTGGACTCGATTGAGATCGTCGCCAATGTCAGCATCATCGTCGCTAACGAAATTACAGCCGCAAGCAGCGACCGCCGCGCGCCATCGGCGTCCCGTCCCGCGAGCGCGCCGCTGCCAGTGCCGACGACCACGCGTCCCGCAATTCCCCGCCCGGCGCCTGCGCCAAAATCGCCTGAGGCCGCAAATGAGATTGTCATTGATTAAGCACCGCACCTATCTAGCGCCTGCCGCTATTCTGACGTTCGTCATTGGAGGGCTTCTGGCTGAACGTCCAGCCTATGCGGCAGACGAAAAACCGCCAGAACCAGCCTGTGCGACGGCGAACAACCTGGCATGGACCGCCCTGCTCGGCGCGCCTGGCCTGGAAATCATCAAAGACGGCGCATACACGCTGCAGCCCATTAAGTTCACCGACCAAAAGACGGGCGAGGAAAAGGAAGCGCCGGCCCGCGCCGTATGCTTCACCGCGATCCGTGTGGACAAAACCAAATATAAGATCGACCTGATCGACGTTCGGGACACGATTGAAAACGCGCCGAAAACCAGGGGCGGCGTTTCACGATCTGTGTCTGCCGCTGGCCGATCCGCAGGCGCTGCTGTGCGCTATTCTATGCGCACGCTCTATGAAGTTCTGGGCGGCGAAGTGAAGGCCATCGCCAATGCGGGCTGGTCACGTGGCGCTGGACGGCCAGACCCGGTCGGCGCTGCGTTCGTCAACGGCAAGGTGGTCGCGCTGGACCCGTATCCGTCCCTCAGCACGTTCCTTTGCCTCGACGACAAAGTGCGCTGGGCCAAGGAAAAAGTGCAGGTGCCGGCGGCGTTCTGGTTCACACAATCCGGCAAATTCTCCATTCAAGAATGGTCAGCCAGAAAGCGCGAGCGCGTGCAGTCTTGCGATGATTTAGTGCAGGCCGGCCCGCGTATCATCGAAATTGAAGATCAAGACTACAAAGACATGCGCGCCGAAGGCGGCGATCTCGCATGCCTCGCGGACGAGCCGCCGAAATCCGGCGTCTGTCGCCGCTCATTAGCGCGACGCGCAACCTTCCGCACGATCTTTGCGACGGACGCGCCGAACGTCGCTGCAAACGCCGCAAATCCCGAGACCGATGGCCCCGAACGGCGGCTCTACATCGTCTCGACCAGCAACAAAGTCTCGCTCTACGATGCGCAGCTCATGTTGCTGGACCCCGCATTCTATGACGACGCATCTGCGCACTGGGCCGTCAATCTGGAGGGGCACACCCAGATGGGGATGGTCGCCCGCGGACTGCCAGATGGTCCTGTGGAGGTCGGCAATGTTGACGCCAATGTCGCGACCGCCCTGGTGATCACGCCACAAACGAATTCCGACTGAATAGGAAACTGCACATGTCCCAAATCCGCCGCGTCACCGCACCTGGCGCGCCAGAGCCGCCAGCAAAGCGCTTCTCTAACTGCCTAGTTGTTGACGATATCGCATATATTTCTGGTCAGGTAGCGCAAGCTGCAGATGGCGGCGGGACTGATGTAAATGGCCCGAACGACTACCTTCAAAGCTTGGCGATTTTCACGAAGATTAAAGCTCTAGTTGAAGCGGCAGGCGGTAATTTGGCTGATGTCGTCAAGATGACGGTTTTCATGACGGATATCCGCAGGCGAGAGCAGGTCTGGCAAGCGCGGTCTGAGTTTTTTGAAGGCGACCTGCCAACCTCCACCCTGGTAGAAGTTTCTAAATTGGCGGACCCGGCAGTGACGGTAGAGATCGAAGCCATCGCCCATATCGGCGCTTCTAGGACATTGCAGTAATGCCCCCCGCACGCACATCCGTCGTGACCGGCGGCGGAAGCGGCATTGGCCGAGCGACCGCCAAGAAATTCGCCAGCATCGGGGATCATGTGATCGTCGCTGACATCAATGATGCGGGCGCTGGCGAAACCAAAATGCAGATCGAAGCGGCGGGCGGCACAGCCTCCGTCCTGCATGTAGATGTGGCGGATGAGCTATCTGTTACAGCACTGTTGAAAGCCTCTGAACGCATCGGTCCCGTCGGTGCGCTGGTGAACTGCGCGGGCATCCTACAGAACGGCAGTCGCGTCGAGGATATGGACCTGGTCGAGCATGACCGGGTTTGGAACGTAAACTATCGCGGCACGTATCTGTGTTGCCGGGCGTTCGGGCCGGTTATGGCGGCGCGCGGCAAGGGCGCTATCGTCAATATCGGCTCTATCGCAGGGTTTGAGATGTTTCCGCTGCCAGCCTACAGCCCATCCAAAGCCGCCATCCACCAGATCACCAAAGTGCTGGCGGGTGACCTTGGCCCGCGCGGTGTGCGCGTGAACGCGGTGGCGCCTGGCTTCGTGATGACAGAGGCGTTGCAAGCCCGCGTGGATGCAGGCGAGCGCGACACCTCCATCATGGAAGGCCAAAAACCGCTCCGCCGGATCGTTGAGCCGGACGAGATTGCAGACGCCATCCTGTTCCTCTGCGGCGACGCCGCCCGCGCCATCACGGGCACAACACTGCCGGTCGATAACGGCTGGCTTGCAGGCCTCGCCTATACGACCTATGCCGGAAACAAGAAAAACTAACGCTAATAATTATCCGGGCGTAACGCCAAGTATTTTGAGCGCTTTAGCGTCTGGTACGCCAGTAGGCTGCAAGCCATTTGCGGATTGAAACGCGCGCATTGCAGCTTTGGATCCTGCGCCCCAAACGCCATCCGGCGCGCCAGCAATAAAACCAGCGGCGTTGAGACGGCTTTGGACCGCACTATAACTCGATTTGCTCAGTGGCGCGGCTTGCCAAGCGCAGGCCTCGGCGATCAGCGTGATCGCACGATCAGCGCCGGAAAGATCAAAGATCGAGTCGTGCACCTGTCCATTGCTTTCTGTCAAACGGATGAAGAGCTTCTTTCGGCCCTTTATTTTCCGCAGGAATGAGATGGCTTTGCGCCCGAACAGACCAGCGCCTTTGTTGGATGTCAGTTCGCTCCATCGCGTGCGGGTCGGCGGATCGTCATCAAACCTGTAGACGATGTCGAATGAACTTCGCCTGTAGCCAGAAATCAGAAAGTCATCTTGGATGAAAATGAACGCGGTCTTACCTTCGGTACACCGCATGAAGAGATGGTGTGACCCCGCATAGGAACGCTCCTTATAGAGCGAGTAGTTCAGCGCCACTATTTTAGGACTGTCGTCAATTGCAGCCTTCGAGTTTTCGATTGTCCACCAGCCCGAAATCTGGCGACCTTGGTCAGCCGCGACCGTGAAGGCCGCTGTCGTATAGTCGATATTGGGAAAGCGGGGGTCGGCCCATTCGGGCTTGGCGTCTTTTATCACGCCGGACGGCGGTGTGAGCGTTCGAGTTGCAGAAATAGAGGCTGGTTCGTCCGTGATGCCTTGTTCCAACATTGTTTTGAACGACGAAGGGTTATCCCGCCTCTTGGGGAGCTTTAGCGCTTCAGTTCGCTGCTCTACAGCGTCATCCGCAGGCGCTTCAGACGCCACTGGAGGATCAGCTTGTTTAGTGGACGTTGCGCCGCCAAAATTTGGGAACGGAATGCCATATACGGCATGAAGATAGGACATGCGCAACTGGGCATGGGTTAGCTTTTCAGCCTCCAGTCGCGCCAGAACAAGCGCGCCTAAAATACCGCCCGACGCTTCGGCTTCAGCCTCCACTTCTGCTACACGTGCCGATGCATCCGCCATTTCGCCGAGCAACGTGTTTGCCAATTTCTGATCTGGTTTAAAATTTCCGGTCGGCGAAAGCTTCGCGATCTCCGCAGCATTCTCTTTCTTGAGAATGGCCCGCGTCAATTTCAAAGTCTCTATTCTAGCCTGACTCAAAGCACCCAGGAGACCGCCAGTGTATTTCTGAGCCTCCGCTTCCGCCTCTGCAATCGCCGCTTCGATGATCGGAACTTCAGCGGCAATGTCGGCAGCTTTTGGAGAGGTATCCCCAAAGGACAAGCCCGGATGGAGCACGCCCACAAATATAATGAAGAAAGTCGCTAAAAATACCGGGCGCACCGCACATCTTTCTGACAGAATCAACGAAAGCCTATCAACCTGGCTATAGTCGACACAAGTTCGAGATTCCGGTCTGTCACGATAGGACTGGTAGACAACCGGCAGGCTCTCATTCTAGCCTGCTTTTTGTAATTCAAAAGTCGCCCTCCGAAGGTTGGAGCCATCATCTATGCCCGTCGAAGCCAAAGCAGCAGTCCTGCGCGAAACAAACCAGCCGCTGACGATTGAAACCATTATGGTTGATGATCCAGGCCCTCGCGAAATTCGTGTAAAAACGAAAGCCTGCGGCGTTTGCCATTCTGATTTGCATATGGCTGAAGGCGCATACCCCACCAAATACCCAACGGTGCTTGGGCATGAGTCTGCTGGCATAATTGAGGCTGTCGGCAGCCAGGTGACCGATTTGAAAGTCGGCGACACGATTATCACCTGCCTCAGCGTGTTTTGCGGCAATTGCGAATACTGTCTCTCCGGCAAGATGTCGCTTTGCGAGAACCCCTCCCGGATGCGCGGCGAGAACGACCGGCCGCGCCTGAGCCAGGGCGGCGAAGAAATGCACCAATTCGCGCAGCTTTCCTCATTCTCTGAGCGCATGCTGGTGCATGAACACGCCGCCGTTAAAGTGCGGGACGACATGCCGATGGACAAAGCCGCGCTGATCGGCTGCGGCGTCACCACGGGCGTTGGCGCGGTTCAGAACACAGCGCGGATTGAAGCTGGGTGCACTGTCGCCGTTATCGGCTGCGGCGGCGTCGGCCTGTCGGCCATCAATGGGGCTGCGATCGCAGGCGCAAGTCGGGTTGTTGCGGTTGATCTGTCCGCGACCAAGCTGAACCTCGCCAAAGAATTCGGCGCGACCGATGTCGTGAACCCGGCGGATGGCGACCCGGTCAAACAGGTGCGTAACTTGATTGGCGGCGGCGGTGTGCATCACGCCTTCGAAGCCATCGGCCTGAAACAAACCGCCGAGGACGCATTCCGCATGATCCGCCCCGGCGGCACGGCGACCATCATCGGCATGATCCCGGTTGGCACCAAAATCGAACTGCATGGCCCGGAATTCCTTCGCGAGAAGAAAATTCAGGGGTCAACCATGGGCTCCAACCGCTTCCGCACAGACATGCCGCGCTATATTGATTTCTACATGCAAGGCCGCTTGAAGCTGGACGAAATGGTCTCCCAGCACATTCAGCTTGAGGATATCAATGAGGCGTTTGCGGAGATGAAAAAGGGCGAAATCGCCCGCTCCGTGATCATGTTCAACTAAAGCGCCGGGCGCAGCATGAAGCATTGTCTCGTCATCGGCGTCGGCCCTGGAACGGGCCTAGCCGTGGTGCGGAAGTTCGTTGCAGAGGGCTACCACGTCTCCATGATCGCCCGCCATGCAGGGCGGTTGGAGAGCTGGGAAGGCGAGATCGCCGGAACGTCAGGCTATGCCGCCGATATCGGCGATACGGACGGCTATTGCGCGACGCTCCGCCAGATCACGGAGGAACATGGAACGCCAGATATCGTGATCTTCAATGCGACCCTGGCGAGCCGCGGGACCTATCAGGAGATTGATCTCAAAGACTTCGAGCGCAATTTCCGCGTCAACACAGCGGGTCTATTAGCGACAGCGCAAACGCTTGGTCCAGCTATGGAAGAGCGCGGCTCTGGCGCCATCATCTGCACTGGCAACACCGGCGCTATGCGCGGCAAACCGGGATTCATCGGCTGGACGCCCACAAAAGCCGCCCAACGCATGGTCGCCGAGGCCTTGGCGCGGGACATGGGGCCAAAAGGCATTCATGTGGGATATGTCGTCATCGACGCCGTCATCGACATGCCATTCGCCCGCAAACGCTGGCCAGATTACCCCGATGACTTCTACGCTAAGCCGGAAGACTTAGCCTCCGAAATCTACAACTTTGCCCACCAACCAAAATCCGCCTGGAGCTTCCTGATAGAGCTCCGGCCATTTGGCGAGAATTGGTAGGGCTGCGTTCAGCCTCATCTGCGCTATAATCCGACCATCCGAACCACCATCCAGGAAACGCTATCGTGCCAGACAGCATTCCAAGCCAAACTATTGAACATTTTGATTGCCTGATCGTCGGCGCCGGGATTTCCGGTGTGGCGGCGGCGTATCACATTGGCGAGCAGTGCCCGGATCACAGCATTGTCGTGCTGGAATCTGAGGAAAGCTATGGCGGCACCTGGTGGACCCATCGCTCGCCCGGCATTCGCTCCGATAGTGATCTCCATACCTTCGGCTATCGCTTTAAGCCTTGGATCGGTCCGCCGATCGCGACAGCGGAGGAAATTCTCTCATATATGGGCGAGGTGATCGACGAGAATGGGTTGGGGCGGCATATCCGCTACCAGCACAAAATCCTCTCCGCCGATTGGTCTGAAGCGGACAGCCTTTGGACAATTGAAGCCGTGCGCACGGATGTCGACGCGCCTGTCCGCATCACCGCAAACTTCCTGTTCATGTGCCAGGGCTATTACCGCCACAACGAAGGCTACACGCCAGATTGGCCCGGTATGGCCGAGTTCAAAGGCGATATCGCCCATCCGGAAAATTGGCCGGATGATCTGGATTATTCGGGCAAGAACGTCGTCGTCATCGGCTCTGGCGCCACGGCGGCGACTGTTGTTCCTGCAATGACCGACAAAGCCGCTCATGTGACGATGCTGCAGCGCTCGCCAACATTCTTCCGCACGGGCCGGAACGCAATCGAGATCGCTGAGGAACTGCGCGAACTGCAGGTGGATGAGACATGGATCCATGAGATCGTCCGCCGCAAAATCCAGTATGAGCAAACGGCGTTCACAAAGCTTTGCCGCACCAAGCCGGACGTCGTCCGCCGCGACCTCATCAACAACATCAAAAAGCTGCTGGGGCCAGACTTCGACGTGGAGAAACACTTCGCGCCAGCCTATCGCCCCTGGCGCCAACGCATCGCGTTCGTGCCAGATGCAGACCTATTCAAACGCATCGCAGAAGGCAAAGCCTCCGTCGTTACCGACCATATTGAGCGGTTCACGGAAGGCGGCATTCTGCTGAAATCCGGCGAGGAACTAGAGGCTGATGTCGTCGTCACCGCGACAGGGTTCAACATGAATTCCATGGGCGACATCGCGTTCACGATGGACGGCGCGCCCATTGCGTTCAACGACACGGTCACGTTCAAGGGCACAATGTTCACTGGCGTCCCGAACCTGGCCTATGTGTTCGGCTATTTCCGGGGCAGTTGGACGCTCCGCAGCGAGATCATCGCGGATTTCGTCTGCCGCATGCTGAACCATATGCGCGACGCTGGCGTGGAAAGCGTGCGACCGGAACTTCGCAGCAGCGAGCAGGATATGGAGCTGCATTCCTGGGTCGATGAAGAAGATTTCAATCCGGGATATCTGCTGCGCGCCAAGCATCTATTGCCAAAACGCGGCGAGAGTCGGGACTGGCGGCATACGCAAGATCACTGGCGCGAGAAAGATGAATTCCCGGCCATTGATCTGAATGACGAGATTTTTCAGTACAGGGCCAAAGCGCAGCGTGGCGTTGCGGCTGAATAAGGTGTTGAAGTGAGGCGGGGGTCTAGACTTAGCCCGGCATCCTCTCAAATGCCTTCAAGTTCGGATCAATCGGCGTCGATGCAATCCGACTTTGCATATAAACGTTGACGGCGGGCTTCACGACATCCGTCTGGTCCAAGATGCCAGCACGAATGCTGATCATGCCGGGGCGATTAGAGTTCTTGCCGAACATCTGCGATCCGCAATTCGGGCAGAAGTGCTTTTCCATGTTCGCGCCGCTATCGGCCGTGTGCTTGAAGATTTTCGGTTCGCCAGAGATATCGATCTCATTTGGATCAATGAAGACCAGCGTGCCATAGGCGGCGCCGGTTGCGGCCCGGCAGTCTTTGCAATGGCAGTTCGCCATCATCTTAATATCGACGTCGCCATTGAACGAAACCGCGCCACAGAGACATTTCCCAGAAATCTTTGTCATTTCACTATCCTTTTAAGTGCGTTGCAGCGGACCATGACCCGGCCAGCCGCCCAAAGCAATCAATTCTCCTGCATAATCGCCGGCACTCGATCTAACGATTGCTGGTGATAAAGCGGTTCGACAGACTTCAACGGCAAAGCGCCGATGCGGTTATGCCAGTAGACGGTCATGCCTAAACTCATAGCGCCCGGTACATCTGCGGCAGATCCGGCGACAAAGAGAACACGCGCCGGATCTGCGCTGAGCGCCTTCAAAGCTGCCTGATATGGTTCTGGCCTCGGCTTATAGAATCCGGCCTCCTCCGCCGTCATGACGACATCGAACGCCGGAGAAACACAGGCTGCAGCTTCCAGGCCCATCGTGATTGAGCAATTGGTGACCACTGCCAGCTTGGTGCGGCCAGCCAGCGCCTCAATTACGGCCTTCGCTTCCGGCCAAGGCTGGAGTTCTGACCATCGACGCTTCAATTCATCGGGCTTGCCCGAAGCGATACCAACCTCTGCCGCCGCTTCCGCGACCAGTGTTTCGTACGGCCGGTAGGCGCCGGCGCCATATGTCAGCCCTAGATAGGCTTGGCGCCAGCGCATCCCGTCCGCTTCAGAACCTGCGACGTCATTCCAAAGCGCCCAACTATCGATGAGCGCTGTCAGAAGATCGAAGACGACGGCGTCATACTGCTTGGGCATCAAAGCGTCGCGCACATGCCGCCGTCCAGGTTGACCGCCGTGCCAGTGATGTAGCTGCCGACCTTGGAGCAGAGGAACGCCGCCAGATGCGCGTAGTCATCCGCCTCGCCGACGCGGCCCATCGGCACGATTTTGCCCATGTCCGCATAGAACTCATCCAAGGGCTTATCGCCTGCGCGCGCAGCAAGTTGCGCACTCTTGATGCGGCCAATGCAGATCGCGTTCACACGGATATTCTCCGCCGCGTAAGCGTTGGCGAGCGACTTGGTGAGGTTTAGGCCCGCCGCCCGCGTCAGCGATGTCGGCAATGCGTTTGCAGCTGGCGCCTTCCCGCCGCCGATCGCAGCATTGATGATGGACCCGCCGCCTTGAGCGCGAAGGTGCGGTAGCGCCATCCGGCAGAGGCGCACCGCCGCCATCACTTTCAAATCAAAATCGGACTGCCAGGATTCATCGCTGACGGCCTCAAGCGATGCAGCGGCGGACGTGCCCGCGTTATTGATCAAGATATCGAGACGCCCGAACTCTTCGACGGTCGCGTTGATCAGGGTCTCGCAGGCCGCGCTATCAGAAACATCTGCTGGAACCGCAATGACCGTGCCGCCGCTTTCTGCCGAAAGCGCCTTAGCGGCATCCGCCAGATAATCCGCCCGGCGGCCGCAGATAACGACCTTCGCGCCCTCTTGCGCAAACAGCTTTGCCGTCGCCCGGCCAAGGCCGTCGCTACCGCCCGTTACAATGGCGACTTTCCCCGTCAGTCCATAATCAATCACGCTGCGTCTCCTTGATGAATTGCTTGGGGCAAGCAGTAGCACTTCGATCCATTGGGCGGTAGCGCTGCGCCCTGCCCGATCCACCTATTTGCCGCTATAGAGATTGCCGAACACACCCTATGTGAGCCGGAGTTTCAGGCGTGGACGTCATCGACTTGAGCTTCGCCGCGAAACTGGCGAGCACGGCCATCGTCGTGTTGCTTGCTACACTGATCGCAGAACGTGCAGGCGCATTCATCGGCGCGATGATCGTGGCGCTGCCGCTCTCTGCCGGGCCTGCCTATCTGTTCCTGGCGCTTGACCATGACGCCGCCTTCGTAGCAGAAAGCGCCAGGATCAGCCTTGGCGTCAACGCGTTGGTTCCGCCTTTCCTATTGGTCGCCGCCGTGATCATCCGCAAAGCGGGCGTGATCGCGGCCCTAGCGGCGGCGTTTGCTGTCTGGGGTGCGGGCGCTGTGTTCGTGCTCGCGGCGGATATATCGTTGACCCAGGCGATCCTGATGAATGTGGCGAGCTTTATCATCTGCCTGCCGCTCTCCCGCCCGCTTTTAGCGCAAGCCCAGGGGCAGGCTTTGAAGCGGGGCGTGCTTGATATTGTAGTGCGTGTGGTCGCTGTCATGACAGCCGTCGGCGCGGCGATCATCATTGGGCGACGGCTTGGGCCAGAGATTGCTGGCATCGCAGCGGTTGCTCCGGTCGTGTGGACCAGCTTGATCGTTGTTGTTTACGCCCGGTCCGGCGGTGCGGCCTGCTCTTCGATCCTAGCGAATGGCGTCGGCGGGATGATCGGTTTTGCGCTGGCGTTGCCGGCTGTGGCGCTGCTGGCGGTCCCGCTTGGCTGGCCGATGGCGTTCATGATCGGGCTGGCGTTATGCATTGCATGGAGCACCGGGCTGACCTTTGCCCGGCCCTATATCCCGCTCTACCGACCCGCAAAGTAGGCGGTCGCTTGCTCCAGGCTCTATTCTGAAAGACGCTATGTCCTGAACAAGGGGGAGCAGCGCTATGGATTATTATGATCTTGGGGATTATTCGCGAACTGTCACCACAACGTCAGAAGACGCCCAGCTTTGGTTTACGCGTGGGCTGAACTGGCTGTTCGCCTTTAATCACGGCGAGGCGGTCGCTTGTTTTCAGAAAGCCATTGCGGCTGATCCCGCCTGCGCCATGGCTCATTGGGGCGTCGGGTACGCTGCCGGCCCCAACTATAATCTGCCATGGGTCCGTTATGATCCTGCTGGCCGCGCCGCTGCGCTTGCAACGGCCTATGACGCGACCGAAGCCGCCGTCGCCCTGGCGCCGAACGTAACGCCCGTTGAGCGGGCGCTCATCGAAGCGCTGCCAATTCGCCACCCACAGCGCGAAATCACGGACGACGTGGAAGAAATGTCTGCCTGGGATAAAGCCTTCACTGTCGCCATGCGGAAAATCGCGGCGGAGCATCCGGGCGACCTGGACATCAAATCCGTTTTTGTCGAAGCCATCATGAACGAAACGCCTTGGCAAATGTGGGATCTGGACACGGGTGGCATCGCGGAAGGCGCTGGGACCGCCGAAGCCCGTGCCGTGCTGGAAGGCGCGTTTGAAACCGTCCCCGCCAGTTGGGACCATCCAGGCTTGCTGCACCTCTATGTGCACTTGATGGAAATGTCGCCCTTTCCCGAATTGGCGCTCAGAGCAGGCGACCGCTTGCGCCACATGATGCCAGATGCTGGGCACCTGGTTCACATGCCGACGCATATCGACGTGCTTTGCGGCAACTACCATGACGTCATGGTTTATAATCAACGCGCGACCATCGCCGACAGAAAGTTCCTGGAACGTGAAGGCGCGCTCAATGTGTATGCAATGTACCGCACGCATAATCTGCACTTCGCGATGTATGGCGCCATGTTCCTTGGCCAATTCACACCGGCGCTTGCGGCAGCCCAGGAATTGATCGACACAACCCCGGAAGACTTGCTGCGCATCCCCTCCCCGCCCATGGCGGATTTCATTGAGGGTTATATCCCGATGAAGCAGCATGTGCTCGTGCGCTTCGGCAAATGGCATGAAATCATCGCGCAAGACCTGCCGGAGGATCAGGCGCTCTATGCGTCAACAACGGCGATGATGCTGTATGCAAAATCCGTCGCGCATTCTACATTAGGCAACGTGGCGGATGCAGAGCGGGAGAAAGCGGCGTTCCTGGAAGCGAAGGCCAAAGTGCCGGATACGCGCCGCGTCCATAACAACCTGGTCGTCGATATTCTGGAGATCGCTGAGGCGATGCTGGATGGCGAGCTGGAATATCGGATCGGCAATTACGACGCCGCCTTCGCCCACCTTCGCCGCTCTGTAGCACTGGACGATTCCCTGGCCTATGACGAACCCTGGGGCTGGATGCAGCCCGCCCGCCACGCCCTTGGCGCGTTGCTGATGGAACAGGGCCACTACGAGGAAGCGGAGGCCGTATACCGCGCCGACTTAGGCCTAGACGACACGCTCAACCGCGCCTGCCAGCATCCGAACAACCTCTGGAGCTTGCATGGCTTGCATGAATGCTTGACGCGCCGTGGCGAGATAGTTGAGTCAAAGCACATCAAGCAAGCGCTAGACCAAGCCCTCGCCCGCGCTGAGGTAAAGGTGCATGCATCCTGCTTCTGTCGGCAGCAAGCAGCGGCATAGGCTAGCGCTTAACTGATATGGCAACGCGACGCCTGCAACGCCTCGTAGCCATTTCTCACAAACCGCCTGTAATCCCCAAAATTGCGCCATTGGCGTAGCTGGCTTTGTCTGATGCGAGCCAAAGCGCAGCCTCAGCCATTTCCTCCGGTTCCGCCACCCGGCGGAGCGGCGCCATTTGGGCGACGATGGCGGGACGGTCTGGGTTGCCGGAACGGGCGTGGATATCCGTCGCCGTAGACCCAGCGCGCACGCCATTGACGCGAATACCCTCTGGCCCGACTTCCTTCGCCAAGCCAATCGTCAGCGTTTCCAGCGCCGCCTTGGACGCCGCATAGTGAATGTATTCATTCGGGCTGCCGGTGACGGCGGCGATGGACGTGATGTTGACGATCACGTCGCCCTTCCCGCCAAGCCGCGTGGACATGCGGCGGATCGCCTCCTGGCTGCAATAGATGGCGCCATGCACGTTGATATCGAAAGTTTCCAGTAATGCGAGCGCCGCCAGGTCAACCAGCTTTGACGCCTGGCCGATCACGCCGGCATTCTTGATGAGCGCCGACACAGGCCCCAGCGTGTTATCGCAATGGGCGAAAAGCGCGGCCACTTGCGCTTGGTCCGCGACATTCGCTTGGAACATCGTCGCGGCCACGCCAGCTTCAGCGCATTCTGCGCAGGTCGCCTCTGCCGCCGCTTGATCATGCACGTAGTTGATGCAGACGTCATAGCCGGACTGCGCCGCCAGGATCGCCGTCGCCCGGCCAATGCCGCGCCCAGCGCCGGTGATCATCATGATGCCGCTCATCAAGCGCCTCCCCAAAAGGCCAAAGCAGAATTGCGCCGCTCTTGCCGCGCCCTGCTGCTGTAGGCCATCCTGGCATCGCAGCACAAGAAGGAGAACCCGATGACCGAACCTTCAACACCGCCCGTGCCCTATATGGAGCGGACGCGGAACTATTATCGCGCCATGGGCTACGCCAAGGATTACATCTGGGCGCATTACGAAGACGCGCCATTCACGCCGCTCGCCAAACCGCTTGCTGAGAGCCGCATCGCGTTGATCACGACAGCGAGCCAAAAAGACCGCGCCAATATTGACGCCAAGGGCGTGAAGCATGTCTGGGCTGGACCGACAGCGACGCCGCCCGATGCGCTCTACACTATGAACTTGGCTTGGGATAAAGAAAGCACCCATACCGACGACCGCGAAAGTTTCCTCCCAATCGAAACCATGCAGGCGCTGGCCACCGATGGCAGGATCGCCGGGCTGACAGATCATTTCTTCGGCGTACCCACGGCCTACAGCCAGCGCCAAACGATTGAGGAAGACGCGCCGGATATACTGGCCCGCATCCAGGCTGAAGGTGCTGACGCCGCTGTCCTCTCCCCGCTTTGACCGGTGTGTCACCAGACCGTGAGTCTGGTTGCACGACATCTTGAAGCGAACGGCATTCCAACCGTCATCATCGGCTCTGCCCGCGATATTGTTGAATATTGCGGCGTGCCGCGCTTTGTGTTCATGGATTTCCCGCTCGGCAATCCGCTGGGCGAACCCTGGAAGCGGGATATGCAGCGGGAAGTCGCTGGCTTGGCTTTGGATACGCTTGAGACCGCGGATCAATCGATGCAGACCATTGAGACGCGCTTTGTCTGGCCGGATCCAGACTGGCGCGGGCGCTACAACCATCTCGACGATGCAACCCGCGCCCGCTTAAAAGCCGAGGGCGATGAACGCCGCGAACGCCAAGCCTCCGCCAAAACGCTGAAACAAAGCTGAGGATGATCTGATGCTCGATAGCTTCCCCCGCTTCGAAACAAGCCCCGCCAATTGGAAAGGCCCGGACTTGGCGAAGACGCCGGAGCGGTGGCTGCACGACCTGACGCCTGCGGAACTCGGCGACTTGGAAGCCGTGATCGCAACCCATGGCGATCGAACGGATGACCTAACCAACGTCACGGTCGAGGATTCGCCGCTGCCGCATCTCGCGCCCAAATTGGCCGAGATTAAGCATGAAGTGCTTAACGGCTCCGGCCTGACGCTGATCCGTGGTTTTCCAATCGAGCAATTTGATCTCCGCCAGGCGGCGACAGCGTTCTGGGCGGTGGGGCTGCATTTGGGCGACGCTGTATCGCAGAATGCAGCGGGGCATGCGCTCGGACATGTCCGCGATCTTGGGTTTGACTACAGCCAACCGAGCTCACGCGGTTACCAGACGGCGGAGCGCCTGCCTTATCACTGCGATGCTGGCGATGTCGTTGGCTTGCTCTCGATCAAAACATCGAAGACCGGCGGGCTATCGAGTGCGGTATCCTCCACCGCCCTCTACCACGCCATGATCGAGCGTTGCCCTGAGCATGTCGCCGTGCTCATGCAGCCGACATATCGCGACCGGCGCGACGAAATTCCTGAAGACCGCCAACCCTGGTACGCGATGCCCGTGTTCCAGGCGCATGCGGGGCGCATCTTCGGCCATTATGTTCGAAGCGCCATCCGCAAGGCCCAGCGCTTTGACGATGTGCCGCGCATCACGCCAGAACAAGACGCCGCGTTCGATGCGCTTGACGCCTTGGCGGGAAGCGAAGAGTTCCGCCTGGATATGGAATTCCAACCGGGCGATATGCAGTTCGTGTGCAATCACTGGGTCCTCCATAGCCGCACCAAATATGAAGACTGGCCAGAGCTTGAGCGCCGCCGCCACCTACTGCGGCTTTGGCTTGGTTGCCCGGATGGCCCAGCCGTCCCAGCGAGTCATATCGAACAACAAGGCCTGAACCTATCCGGACGCCCCGCAGGCATCCACTGCCCTGGCGGCGAACTCAACGCCCCGCTCGAAGCCGTCGATGGCGGCGCTGGCGAAACCACAAAACGCCTAAAACTCTAGGCCCAAGAGAGAGATCGCTTATGGCGACTGCATTCGAAGAAGTCCTATCCGTGCGTGGCGGCGTTGCGCCTTCAACCAATGAAATCACGATCAATGGCGCCGATCCTGTCCTCTCCACACGGTTCAAGATTGGCGAGACAGCGGCGGCGGTGCTGGGTGGGATCGGCGTCGCGGTCAATGATCTCTGGGAGCTGCGCACAGGCGAGCGGCAGCAAGGTTCGGTTGATGTGCGCCATGCCGCTGCGGCGCTCCGCAGTACGGGATACCTGCAGCGCCCGGGCGCCAGCGGCGCATTTGAGACCGTCGTGAACCCGAACCACGAGCTCATGATGCAGGTCACGCAGCCCTACGCAACCAAGGATGGCCGCTATGCGCTGCCGCACTTGAACCTGCCGCACTTGCAAGCCCGCGTCCTCAAGTTGCTCGGCGCGGAGCTGACGCCGGACTCGCTCGCCAAGGCCGTCGCCAAATGGGATGCCTTGGACCTCGAGAACGCCATCGATGAAGCCCGCGCGTGCGGCGGCATGGTGCGCTCCAATGAAGAATGGCTCGCAACGCCGCATGGGCAAGTGCTGGCGGCCAAACCCATCGTCGAGATCATCAAGATTGGCGATAGCGATCCCGAACCCATGCCTGCCGGAGATCGCCCACTGAGCGGCATCAAAGCGCTGGACTTAACGCGCATCCTCGCTGGCCCCATCGCAGGCCGCACGCTCGCAGAACATGGCGCCGATGTGCTGATGGTAACGGCGGAGCATCTGCCCCAAGTGCCGGAACACGTGATCGACACCAGCCACGGCAAGCGCTCCTGCTTTCTGAACCTGAAGGACGCTGATGATGCGGCGCAGCTGAAAGCGCTCGCCAAGGAGACTGATATTTTCAGCCAAGGCTACCGCCCTGGCATGCTGGAAGGCCTTGGCTTCGGGCCGGAGCAATTGGCGGAAATCCGCCCCGGCATCATCTACACATCGATCAGTTGCTATGGCGCCGATGGCCCGTTCAGCCACCGCGCTGGCTGGGAGCAAGTCGCGCAGACAATGGTGGGTATCGCGGCAGACGGTCATCCGGATCACCCGAAGCTGCTGCCCGCCGCCGCCAATGATTATGTCACTGGATATCTGGCGGCCTATGGCATGCTCCTAGCGCTTGGCCGCCGCGCGCGTGAAGGCGGCAGCTATCATGTGCGTGTGTCGCTCTGCCAATCCGGCATGTTCATCTACCGTCAGGGCAAGACTGGACCGGTAGAAGATGGCCTGGAATTTAGCGACGCGGAACTGGCGGCCATGCGGATAGAAACACAGCCGGCGTTTGGGCCAATCCGGCATTTGGGCCCAGTGCTAAAGCTATCGAAAACACAACCGCATTGGGCGCGGCCAACGCCCGTGCTTGGCGGTGACGCGCCTGCATGGCCTGACGCCCAAGCAGCCGCGGCGGAGTAACCGAATTGGCAAAATCACTGACAAAGGCCCAATCCGAAGCCTATGAGCACGATGGGTTTATTGCACCCGTGCCAGCGCTTTCTGCAAGCGAAACGGCGGCATTTCGCCAACGGTTTGAGGCCTATGAGGCTGCCAATGGCGGATGGTACGAACTCTCCAAAGGCCAGAAGCTTTATCTCTTGCAAACTTGGGCGGCGGAGATCGCGAGCCATCCCCGCGTGCTGGATGCGGTTGAGGATGTGCTGGGGCCAGATCTGATGGTTTGGGGCATGAGCCTATTCGTGAAAGACGCCCACGCGCCCGGCTTCGTCACATGGCACCAGGATTCCACATATTGGGGGCTTTCAAAGCCAAGCGTCGCAACGGCCTGGATCGCACTGTCGCCCGCAACGCTTGAAAGCGGATGTATGAAGATGCTGCCGGGCTCGCAGATGCTGGACCAGGCGCCGCACCGGGACACGCTGGCCGCAGACAATCTGCTAACCAGGGGCCAGGAAATCGCTATCGACGTTGACGATGATCAGGCTGTGTTCTGCCCACTGCAACCGGGCGAGCTTTCGCTCCACCATGTGCGCACCGTGCATGCGTCTGAGCCAAACCAGTCGGATGACCGGCGCATCGGCGTCGCCGTCCGCTACATCACGCCGGACGTATCCCAGGTGAATGGAGACGTTGATTCCGCCTGGCTTGTCCGCGGCGCAGACACCCACGGCAACTTCGTTCTGGAAACCCCGCCCCAAGCGGATATGGACGCCGCCGCCCGCGCCGAACACGCGCGGATTATGCAGCTTCGCCAATCGGTTCTATACAAAGGCGTTGCTGGAAAGCCCGCGCATACAGCGGTGTAGCGCTTACCAGAGCGCGTCTTTCTCCACCGTCGAGACATGGGCGAAGACGACTTTCCAGCCAACACCCGGCAATCGCGCCCAGACCTGAGTCTGCCGCCCGATCAGGTCCTTGCCGCGCACTTTGAACTCAAGGCTGACATTGGCGAAATCCCGGCCAAGCGTCAGAATATCCAGCCGTAGGCGCTCTTCCTTGATCCCCGGCCCTGGCGGGCGGGCGACACGGTGGGCGTGGATTTGGTCAAAGCCATATCCGTGCTCATGCATGGCGAGCCGGGTCGCCAGCGGGCTTTCCCAGAACGTGTCGTCCAGCACATCGACATCTTTATCGATCAACGCCTGCTCATAGCGCTCAAACTTGCCGCGGACTTCTTCCACGACATCGGGGAGGTTGGGGGTCATATCCGTCATTCGAATTCCTTGCCGATTGTTCGCGCGATCGATGCAAGCACTGCATCCGATCCGCGCGCGCCAATGATAGAGAGTCCAACAGGCAGGCCGTCAACCCGCCCGCCCGGAATGCTGATCTGTGGATGCCCGGCCAGACCGCCCTGGGCCGCAAGACAGGTGATCCGGTCCTTAAATGGATCCATAGCGGATACGGACAGGCCTTGCTCCGGCGCTGGGAATGGCGTCGTCGGCAGGCAAAGGATTCCGCCATCCGCCGTCAACATGCGCAGGCGCGCACGGGCTTCGTTGCGCATATATCCGGCCCAGGTTCGTTCAGCTGCGGGGATATTTGCGCCAGCGATCAGGCCGCGCGCGACGGTGAAGGTCATACGCGGATTGTATTTATCGACCCAGGCTTCGAAGGTTTTCCACGCCTCATACGGTTGGATCGCCCGCTGCGCTTTGGCCCAAGTGGAGAGGCCTTGCGGCGCCATCAGGTCCTCACGCACATCGCCCGCGAGCGGCTTCAGGCGATCAACCAGCGGCGCCAAGGCCGCCTCCACGCCATCATCCGCAAAGCCGAATGCGTCTGTTGCAATGGTGAGCCGCGCTAGTTTTGCGTCATCCGGTACGGCTTCACCTAACATCACGGTGGATGTGCTGGCGAACATATCTCCATCCCGGGCGAACCAACCGGTCGTGTCAGATGTCGGCGCCTGCGCAGCCATCCCGTCCAGCGGCAAGCGGCCATGGGTGGGGCGGATGCCATATAGGCCGCTGAAGCTGGCCGGAACGCGCACAGACCCACCTGTATCTGTGCCGATGGCGATGTCCGCAATGCCCGCAGCGACTGCTGCTGCTGAGCCCGAAGACGAGCCGCCAGGGACCCGCCCGAGCGCATTTACATTGCCGGGCGTGCCGTCAAACGCATTCTCGCCAAGGATTCCCAGCGATATCTCGTCCGTAATAGTCTTGCCAATCAGATCTGCGCCCGCATCCAGTAGCTTTTGCACGGCCCAGGCGTGTTTATCAGGAATATCCTGATCACGCGGCCAGTCTGGATTGCCGCCGCCCGTTGGAAACCCAGCAATATCAAACAGATCCTTGGCGGCGAACGTCATCCCGGCCAGTGGTCCCGAGGCAGCGCCTGCGATGCGGATATCAGTTCCTGGGACGAATGGATTCACAGCGCTTTCTTGGTTACTCACTGGCTTACCTCCCGCTCAAATTAAGGTTGGCTTAACCATAAAGATCAAAGCTGGCCTGCAACAGACTAGGAAACCTGCACAAATTGCAATACAGTGCCTATCCTATCAAATTCCCGCGCCGTCATTCTTCATGAAGGAGACCGTTTCCGTGCCGTCGAAATATCATCGCCAAGTTGCGGCGCTACCGTTCCGGCAGGATGAAGACGGCGTGCACCTGTTGATGGTGACATCCCGAACACGGAACCGTTGGATTCTGCCAAAAGGCAATCCAATCAAAGGGATGACGGCACACGAAGTCGCGGAAACCGAGGCACTCGAAGAAGCGGGCGTTGTCGGCCAGGCCTCTCCTAAGCCCATCGGCGACTATGCCTATGATCATCTAAACGATGATGGCAGCATCCGCCCGAGCAAGGTCGCCGTCTATCCGCTGCTGGTCACCAAGCAGGAGAAAGACTGGAAAGAAAAGAACGAGCGCACCGTAAAATGGGTGCCGCTCGAGCGTGCCGCCAAGCGTGCAGATGACGAAGAGTTATCTGTACTTTTGAAGGACCTCGCCAAGTCCAAAGCGCTGAAACGCATCGCGAGCGGGCTGAAGAAAGCTGGCTAGCCCAACACTGCAGCGCCCACGACCCTGACATCGCCGTTAAGCTGCAAGGCCGCCTGAGAGATCAGCCCGCGCGCCTGAATCTCAGCTGCATATGCTGCTCCCTGATCCAGCGCCGCCGCTGTCTCCGCTCCAGTCAACGTATCCACCGCGACTGTGACCATCCGGTCTCCAAGGTCGCTGTCCGGCGAGAGTTCCTCTGCCGCCATACGTTTAATCTTCGGCGATCCCGGCAAATCCACCGCATTGGCGATCAACGTGGCTGCAACATCCGCCGCCGCCGCCGTATCCGCCAATACTGTCACCGCATCTGCGATCCCGAGCGAATGGCTGCGCCCTCGCCAGCCCGATGTCGCAACGCCGCGCGCCGGATCGCTGTAGCCCACTTGGAACACTCCTGGCTGCTCCGCGAATACGCCAGCGTTGAATTCAGTCCCTGCTGTTAGAAAAAACGCAACATCGCCGCCATTGTTGACGTAGGCCTTGGCCACGCCCGGCGTTTCAGCCACAGCCGCCAGAACATAATCTGCGACAGCGCCCGCCACGGCGGCCATCGGCGTTACGAATGCGGGCGCATAAGGCCGGACGGCCGTCGCCATCATAAGGGCGACCGGGCCTTTGGGCTTTGGGTCATCCTCAATCGGGCGGCGGAGTTTCGAAAGCTCCCGCGCCAGATCGATCAGCACCGGTTGGAAGTTGGAAACTGCCGCTCCGTAGCTCCGCTCAGCCCCAGGCCCAAAGCTCTCAATGATCAGGTCAATTGGGCCGTGATGCAGATGCAATCGCCCGTCTGGCAGCCGCGCCGCCTGTGGGACTTCCCAACTCAATGGGAGCGCACGAAGTTTGCATGACTAAACGCTCGCGAAAATAAAACTCGATTGCCCGCACCCAGGTCTCCTCGCCTCCCAACGAGGGGAGAGGGGAGGGTGAGGGGGGCTCTCTCAGGACACAATAAACCATCGTAAAAGAAACTTGCGCTTTCTCTTTGGCGAAATTTCTCAATTAGACCGCAAGCATCCCCCCCCCCACCACCCCCCACCCCCCCCCGGGGGGGGGGTGGCCGCTGGGGTTAAAGTGGGTGTTATAAAACAGAAG
>JAYNYG010000029.1:37534-46994 GCA_038102935.1 Alphaproteobacteria bacterium
GGGAGAGGAGACCTTTGTTAGAAGTCTGGTTACTTACTCGCTGGAGCATTAGCGCAATAACAACAAACACCCACAGTCTCACCGTTTCACGCCGCCAATGGCGCGCACATCCGCCCCGTATTCGCCGCCATGCGCCAGCACGTCTTCCACAGAGCGCACCGCCTCATCGTGGCCTCCGAGGCGGCGGTATTCGTCTAGCGTTGTCGTGAATTCCAGGGGCGCCACGATGGCGGGCGTCGGCACATAGCCGAAGGCGTTGTCCGGCGTGTCCATCACATCCGCCATCACCGTGATGCCGCCGCCTGGCCAGACATATGCTTCCGCGCCGCCGATGGTCACGCTGGCGCGCTTGGCCTGCACAGACCGTGTGAGGCGTACGGGGTTACGCGTAACCCCGGACCGCAGCGACCCGCCAGCGCCGCCCATGAACAACACCGTGCACAACGCCGCTTCACAGTTCTCGCCAATCAATTCGACCGAGGGTCGGAGCGCATCCGGCAGGGCTTGCTGGCGCGGCTGCAAATCTTCGTCCAGCACATAATACCCATATTGATCGCCCGTGGTGGAGACCATCAGCATGGTGAGGCCAGGCCGCGCGCCCTTCTTTGCGTTCCAAGGACCGAGGATAGTCAGTGGGTCGTCGATATCCGCCCCGCCCCATCCAAGCCCCGGTTCCGCCACTTCAAAATAACGCCCCGGCGTAGAGCGGCGGCCCTCGATACGGATGCCAGTATCCTGCCAATCCAGCACCTTGCCCGCCTGATGCTCCGAGACGACACCGGTGATGTGGTCATCCACCACCACAACCTCATCCACCAGACCGGACCATTGCGATGCGAACATGCCAATGGTGGCGGAGCCGCAGCCAACCCGCATTCGCGCTTCATTATGGCCATCCACGATCGGCGCAGCACCCGCCTGGACGACGACGGTCGAGCCATCGTCAATCGAAAGCTCGACCGCTTCCTTGTTGCAAAGCCGCATCAGCGCGTCACAGGTAGCCCGGCCTTCAGCCTTGCCGCCGCCGGTCAGGTGATCAACGCCGCCCAAAGACAACATCTGGCTGCCATATTCGCCTGTCATGACATGGCCGATGGCCTCGCCCTTGGCGCGCACGGTCGCAGCCTCATCGCCGATATGTCTGTCCGTATCGATTTTCACCTTGGCGCCGCAATAGGAGAAAATCGCTTCTGACACGACCGTAACGAAATCAACGCCATCGATCTTGCGGCTGACGATGAAGGGCGCAGGCTTATAGTCCGGGTATGTGGTGCCAGCGCCAATGGCTGAGACGAAAACACCGTCGCCGGAAAACGGCTTAGCGTCCCAATCGGCCTCGACGAAGGGCTTGATCTCGCCGCCTGCCTCTAAGCGCTTGTCGAACACCGTCAGCGGGTCAGTACGGATGATCTTACCGTCGATATTCGCATAGCGGTCGCAGGCGCCTGTCCGGCCTTCAGCGACAAAACACATAACGGGGCATGCATCGCAACGGACCTTATCGCCTCGTGTTACGGCCATGGATCAAGCTTCCTTTCGCTGCGACGCGGCGCGTTTGATGGCGGCCCGAACCCGATGCGGCAGAGCAGGCGCAAAATCAATTTCGGCGCCCGTCGCATGGCGGATTGCATTGAAGATCGCCGGCGCTGTCGGGATCAGCACATGCTCGCCGAGGCCCCGGGCGCCCATCGGTCCTTCAGGGTCCGGCTTCTCGACCAGGATCGATTGCACATACGGCATATCGCCGGTCGTGGGGATCAAATAGTCGTGCAGGTTCTCCGTCCGGCCCGGCAGATATTCCTCCATCAGCGCGAGACCGAGGCCCTGTGCGACGCCGCCTTCGATCTGGCCTTCCGCCAAAAGTGGATTGATCACACGGCCAAGATCATGCGCTGCCGTCACTTTCAGCACCTTGGTCACCCCAAGCGCCACATCAACCTCGACCTCGGCGATCTGCGCGCCATAGCCATAGATGGCGTAGGGCACGCCCTGGCCGTTTTCATCGAGCGGCGCCGTCGGCGGGTCATAGGTTTCTTCCGCCGCCAGCGCATACCCGTTCTCGTCGGGCGGCATGCGGGCGAGGTCGATTTGCTGGCGACGTCCGCCCTCGCTCGCTGTCAACGCGCCCTCCGCAAGCGTCAACTCGGCCACGTCGCTCATATTGGCCAGGCGGAGGATGCTTTGGCGGAGCGCCTGCCCCGCCGCCAATGCCGCATTGCCCGTCACGAAGGTCTGGCGCGAGGCGGAGGTCTTGCCGCAATCCGGGGTCAATGCGGTATCCGGCCCGACGAGCGAGAATGCATCCATCGGCAGCCCAAGCGCATCGGCGCAGATTTGGGTGATGACTGTATTGGAGCCCTGGCCGATATCCGTGGCGCCCTGATGCAGCACCAACTGCCCCGCTGTCGTTATACCGAGCCGGATGGTCGATGGGTTCGGGAGAGATGTGTTGCCGCAGCCATACCAGCAAGATGCAATGCCGACGCCGCGTTTTTTCGCATCATTACCCGCGTTGAACGCTGCAGCGCCATTCAGCGCCGCCTGCCAGGGCGCTTCCAAGGCATCCAGGCATTCTGCAATGCCCGCCGCATTCAATTGTTGGCCGCAGACGGAAATATCGCCGTCCTGCAGCGCGTTCAATTGCCGGAAAGCCAGCCGATCCTGCCCGCATTTCTCGGCCAATTGATCATACAGCGTTTCCTGCATAATCGCCGCTTGCGGCACGCCAAACCCACGAAAAGCGCCCGCGTTCGATGCGTTGGTGTGCACGGCCCGCGTTTCCGCCAGATAGTTCGGCGTGCGGTATGGCCCGGAGGCATGGACCGGCACGCGGTTGGCGACGGTCGGCCCCCAGCTCGCATAAGGCCCTGTATTGAAATCGCCCTCAAAGGCCATGCCGGTAATCCGGCCATCCGCATCGGCGCCGATGCGGGCGGACATGCGGGAGGCGTGGCGCTTCGTGGTCGAGGCCATGCTTTCCGTCCGGGTATAAACCATGCGGCAGGGGCGCCCCGTCTTGAGCGTCACGAGCCCGATCAACGGCTGTAAAGAGATATCCAGCTTCGAACCGAACCCGCCGCCCGCCGCCGTTGGAATAATCCGCACCCGCCACGCCGGCAGGCCAAGCACATTGGCCACATCATCCTGGTCCATCACCGGCGCTTGTGTGCAGGCTTGGATCACGAGGGTATCGCCATCCATCCAGGCCGTACCCGCTTCCGGTTCGATATAGGCATGCTCGACGAAACTGGTTTCAAACCTGCCCGCAACGATATGCACGGCGTTGGCGAGGCCAGCGTCCGCATCACCTTGGGCGACACGTCCGCGCACAAGGATGTTGCCGGGCCTGGAATTATGCAGCAGCCGGGCATCTGGCTGCATCGCGTCATCCGGCGCCAGGTCGGCGTCTAGCGGCTCCCAGGTGATGGGGAAATCTGCTGCATCAAGCGCCAGAACGGCTTCACGCTCCCCTGTAATAACGGCGATGGCTTCGCCTTTGAAGCGCGCTAGATCTACCGCGAGCGCTGGTTGATCCGCCATGGGCGGGATCACGCCGAAGCAGTTTGAGCCATCGATATCACTAGCCGTAAATACGGCTTCGATGCCCGGCGTTGCGCTGCGCCATTCCGCCAGATCGCCAAAGCTGAACGCCGCCAAGTGATGCGGCGAGCGGATCGCGCGGACATAGAGCGCATCTTTGGGCCAGGCGTCAGCACCGAACGCTTCCGTCCCATCCACCTTTGCCAGGCCATCTACCCGTTCCAAGCGCGCGCCGATGGCAGCACCAGACGGAGGCGCTGCCGCATTCTGCGGTTCAGCATGCACATCACAAACCGCGTCGATGATTTTCTGATACCCGGTGCAGCGGCAGAGGACGCCGCCAAGCGCTGTCTCAGCTTGATCGCGGCTTGGAGCCGGATTGTCCGCCAACAACGCCGTCGCCGCTGCGAGCATTCCGGGCGTGCAGATACCGCATTGCGCTGCGCCATGCCGCAGAAAGGAATGCTGCAAACGCGATAGACCCTCCGCACTGAGCCCTTGGGCTGTCGTAATCGCGTGACCCTGCATTTGCGCTACGGGTGTTAAGCAAGCGCAGATCGGCGCGCCGTCTGCCAGCACAGTGCATGCGCCACAATCGCCTGCGTCGCAGCCGACTTTAACGTCGCGCTGGCCGAAGTCTTCGCGGAGAACATCCGTCAGGCGTCGGCCGGGCGCGGTTTCGATTTCTTGCTGGGCGCCGTTCACGGCCAAGGCGATCTTCATGCTGCGACCCTCTGATCACCAGTCAGATCGCTGACGGCGCGGCGCACAAGCTCCGCCGCCGCTTCATAGCGATAACCAGCATCCGCGCGGATATCGGCGATAGGTGACAGCGCGGCGGCGATGTCTGCATCCAGAATGCAGCTAGCAAGCGCAGCATCCGCAGGCGCGCCAGTTAACTTCGCTTCGACTGCAGGCAACCTGGCCGCAACAGGGCTGCATGAGCCGACAGAGATGGCCGCTGCTTTCACGACGCCATCCTGGATATCAAGCCGCACCGCCGCCATCACAATAGAAATCACAAGATGCTTGCGCGCGCCGAGCTTTAGAAATTTTGATCGCCCCAGGGATGTCTTCGGCACAGTCACCGCCGTAACAATCTCACTGGGCCGCAGGCAAGTCTCGCGGACGCCGGTGATGAATTCAGGCAGCGGCACGCATCGCACGCCCGTCGTAGTTTGCAGTTCAACAGATGCATCAAGCGCCAGTAACGGCGGTACGCCATCAGCGGCAGGCGAGGCGTTGCAGAGATTGCCGGCGACCGTTCCCGAATTCTGAATTTGGATTGCGCCGACTTCCAGCGCCGCCTGCTTCAATGCATCAAAGGCTGGCGGCAAATCCGCTTGAACGATATCCGTCCAGGTCGTCGCTGCGCCAATGCGGAAACCGTCAGCGCCATGTGTAATGCCACGCAGTGCGGCAACGCCCGTGATATCAAGGATTGGACCAGTTAGGCGTTGTTGCAGCGTCGCTGGAAATAGGTCCGTGCATCCGGCGGCGATCCGGATGCCGTCGCGCGTGTTGATCTCAAGCGCTTCCGCTAAACTATCGGGCCTGAAATAGTCCACTTGCGCATGCGCCTTCAAATTTGTTCGTATACGAATGAAATACTGTCGCCAGCAGGCTATGCTGTCAATCACTCTGGCCGGAATGAGCAGACCATGAATGCAGCCGCCTACAGCTTAGACAGCCAAGTCGGATACCTGATGCGGAAGGCGAACCAGCGCCATCTCGCAATTTTCAGCGCCTATATGCCGGAGATGACGCCCCGGCATTTTGCGGCGCTCGCCAGGCTCAATGAACGCGGTCCGCTTTCCCAAAACGACCTTGGCCGCCAGATCGCCATGGACGCTGCGACAGCGAAGGTGATGGTCGACAAACTGGCGGAAAACGGCCTCGTCAAGCGCTCGTCTGACCCCGCAGATCGCCGCCGCCGCCTGATCGGCCTCACGCCCGCCGGCCAAGCCAGGTTTGCGGCAAGCGTTCAGGCCGCCCACACCATCACTGCCGAAACCTTGAGCCCGCTGACGGCTGATGAAGCGGCCCACCTCACTACCCTGCTCGCCAAACTGGCAGGCCCGGAGACAACCGCATGAGCCAGATAATCGGCATCGATGTCGGCGGCACCTTCACGGATCTGGTGTTGCTGGATACGGAAGCCGGAACCGTCCGCCTCGCCAAAGCGGCGACAACCATCGGCAACCAGGCGTTCGGCGTGCTGAATGCGCTTGAGGAAGCCAATGCGGATTTGGGCGCGGCGGACCTGATCGTCCATGGCACCACAACAACAACCAACGCCGTGCTTGAACGCAAACTCAGCAAGACCGGCCTGATCACAACCGCCGGCTTCCGCGACGTGCTGGAGCTTGGCCGCCGCACGCGCCCGAACGCCTATGGCATGAAAGGCCAGTTCCGCCCGCTGATCCCACGTGATCTCCGCCTTGAAGTCACCGAACGCATGGATGCGGCGGGCGAAGTCGTCACGCCGCTAGCCGAAGCCAATGTACGCGCCGCCGCCGAAACCCTGTTGGCAGAAGGTTGCGAGGCCGTCGTCATCCATTTCCTGCATGCGTATGCGAACCCTGCACATGAGCAACGCGCTGGCGAGATTGTCCGCGAAATCTGGCCGAACGCTTTCGTCACCATGGGCCATGCGCTGCTGGCCGAAAGCCGGGAATACGAGCGGGGGGTCACCGCCGCGGTCAACGCTTCCGTCCAGCCGCTTTTGGAGCGCTATATCAGCCGCCTCACGTCTGAGCTCAAGGGCAAAGGCTACAAAGGCGATGTCTTGGTGGTGAACGGCAATGGCGGCGTTGTATCCGCCGGATTGGTCGCGCGGGAAGCGGCGAAGACGGTCATGTCCGGCCCGGCATCCGGCGTGATCGCGGCGGCGTATACAGGCCGGGCGGCAGGCGCGCCGGACTTGATCACCTACGATATGGGCGGGACATCTACTGATGTGGCGCTGATCCGGGGGGCGGAGCCAGCGGTATCGTCCGAGATCGAGGTCGAATACGCGCTGCCGATCCATGTGCCGATGGTGGATGTCCGCACCGTCGGCGCTGGCGGCGGATCGATCGCGCATGCGAACGCGGCAGGATTGCTGGAAGTCGGTCCCGAAAGCGCTGGCGCTGATCCCGGCCCGATCTGCTACGGGCGCGGCGGTGAATTGCCGACGATCTCTGACGCGAATTTGTTGCTCGGACGGCTTGATCCAGCCAAGCTCAAATCCGTCGAAGGCGGCGTCAGCTTGGCGGATGTGGAGGCGATCTTCGCAGAAAAACTTGGCGCGCCGCTTGACCTGAGCGCCGTTGAAGCCGCCGCTGCCGTCATCCGCATCGCCAATGCCAAGATGGCGGGCGCCATCCGCATGGTCTCAATCTCGCTTGGCGCTGATCCCAGAGACTTCGCGCTCTTCGCATTTGGCGGCGCAGGCCCGATGCATGCCGCAGCCCTGGCGCGGGAACTGGGCTTGCCGAAGGTGCTGGCGCCCGCGCGGCCCGGCATCACTAACGCGCTTGGATGTGCGCTCGCAGACCTCCGGCACGATTTTGTCCGCACGCTGAACCTGCCACTGGATGATTTGGATGAAGACGCTGTGGCAGGCGTATTCGCCGGTCAGATTGCGGAGGGCGAGGCCCTGCTCGACCGCGAGACGGTGACGTTGGCCGAGCGGCGGCGGAGCCACAGCGTCGATATGCAGTTTGTCGGCCAATCGCATATTCTGCGCGTCCCGCTGGATGGCCCGAACCCCAGCCGCGCCGAACTGCGCCAACGGTTCGAAGCGGCCTATATGGAGCGCTTCAAGATCGCGCTGGATGAAATTCGCCCGAAATTGGTCAACGTCAACACATCCGTCATCGGCGTCCGCCCACCACTTGATCTCTCGCTGCTGATCGACCCTTCAGGCAGGCAGGCGACTGTCGCCGACGCAAAAACCGGCAGCCGCCCCGTATTCTTCGATAAAGACTGGGTCGATACGCCCGTCTACGCCCGCGAGCGCCTGCCACTCGACGCAGCGTTCATAGGCCCCGCCATTGTCGAGCAGATGGATACGACCATCGTCATCGAGCCCGGCGATCATTTGACAGGCGACGCTCAGGGTAATCTGATCATTCATGTGGGAGCAGCCCAATGATCCTCGATCCAATCACGCTGACGGTCATCCAAAACGGCCTGCAACAGGTTTGTGACGAGATGGATTTGGCCTTCAGCCGCGCCGCCTTCAGCCCCGTCATCGCAGAGGCCAATGATCGGTCTGACGGTATTTACGCCGCTGATGACGGCGCGCTGATCGCCCAAGGCGCTGGCGGCCTCCCAGTGTTCGTCGGCACGATGCAGTATTCGACGCGGGTGTTGATTGAACGCATTGCGGAAGGGATCACTGCAGCGCCGGAGCCGGGCGATATGTATATCGTCAACGATCCCTATCTCGGCGGTACGCATTTGATGGATGTGCGCTTCGCCCGCCCCGTATACCGGAATGGCGAGATTTTCTGCTGGCTCTCCAACACCGGGCATTGGCCGGATATCGGCGGATCGGTGCCAGGCGGATTTTCCGCCTCCGCCACAGCAGTGGAGCAAGAAGGTCTCCGCTTGCCGCCGGTGAAACTCTTCAAGCAGGGGGAGATGGACCTGGAGATTTTCCAAATCATCTGCTCCAACATCCGCGTTGCAGACCAGCGGATCGGCGATATCAAAGCGCAGGCCGCCGCGCTCGATCTCGGCGAAGAACGCCTCTCTGCGCTCCTCGACCGCTATGGCGATGACGCCGTGAAAGACGCCATCGCCGAACTCCGCGACCGCGCAGCCACACAAATGCGCAACCTGATCCAGGAAATTCCAGAGGGCGACTATCAATCCGTCGCTTGGGTGGATAGCGACGGCGTTGTGAACGAGCCATTAGCGATCCGCCTTAAAATCACCAAGGCGGGCGATCAATTGACGTTTGATTTCGCAGGCTCCAGCCCGCCCTGCCAAGGCCCGATGAACTCGGTGCTCGCGACGACGTTAAGCTCCGTCTATCTGGCCGTCCGCCATCTCTTCCCCGAAGCGCCGATCAGCGCTGGCGCGTTCGAGCCGCTCACGATCATCCGCCCAGAAGGCACATTCCTGGATGCGCATTATCCTCGGCCCGTTTCCGGCTGCGCGGCGGAAGTATCGCAGCGCATCGCAGAAGCCGTGTTCGCCGCACTGGTTGATGCGCTGCCGCACCGCGCAACGGCGGCGCCCGCGGGCACCAGCGGTAACTTCGCGCTTGGCGGACATGATCCCAAGAGCGGGCGCGGATACGTGATGTATCAGCTAACCGGCGGCGGATATGGCGGGTCGGAGGACGGTGACGGGCTCAGCAATGGCTGCTCAACCATCGGCATCTCCAAGGCGCAGCCCGTGGAAATTCTGGAACAAAACTACCCAATTCTGTTCCGCCGTTATGCGCTCCATGACGGCTCCGGCGGCGCAGGCGAACATCGCGGTGGGTTCGGGCTGGATTACGAAGTAGAGCTCCGCCGTGGCGACGCCCGCGCCAGCTTTGTTATGGACCACGGCCGCTACGGTCCCCAGGGTGCGGCTGGCGGCGATGACGGCGCGCCAAACAAGGTCACCGTATGGCGAAACGGCGAGGCCTATGTGCCTGATCACCTCTCGAAGGAGCAGGACATCCCCCTACAAGCAGGCGACCGGGTCCATGTGCAAACCCCCGGCGGCGGCGGATACGGCGACCCAAAAGCGCGCGACCGCGCCGCGGTCGCCGAAGATCTGCGGCTTGGTCGGTACACAGCAAATCAAGCGAAGGCGCTGTTTGGGTGAAGCGGGTTCGCGAGAGGCTGGCGCATTCTTCCACCCGCAGGCGGGGGGGGGGGCGGGCCCGGCCGCCGCCCCGCCCGCGCGGGGGGGGGGGGGCCGCGTGAAACTGAGG
>JAYNYG010000029.1:47004-55449 GCA_038102935.1 Alphaproteobacteria bacterium
ATTCTCCCACCCGCAGGCTTCCCCCCTCACCCTGCCCTCTCCCCCCTATGGGTGGAGAGGGTTCAAAAACAAATTTAGGCGGCCTACATGAGGGTCCCCTCGCCCGAGCCCCAAGAAGCGCATGGAGGAGGGAGAGGAGACAGGGAGAGGGTGGAGGTTAGCAGGCGGGAGAAAATTTCAGTGCGCTCCCGCCATCTCCGGGATGCCTTCTGAAGCGGCCCAAAAGCGGCTGAGCGAGTCGTAATGCGCTGCGACCGCCGCCTCATCCGCCTCGCCCGTTGGCGATGGTTCCGGGTCGAAATGGCCGTGCTTGTCCTCACCGCGCACCAGCGTCGCCGATAGGCGTGTCGGCCCCGTATGCCGCACATGGGCCGGGATGTAGCTGAAGCCGATGCCGATCCGCCGGTCATTCGTTTGGTTCGGGGCAGAGCGGTGCATCAGGAGAGTATGGTGGAAAGAAACATCGCCTGGCTGCATTTCCAAGCGGACCGCGCCGCTGTCGTCAATCGCATCTGTCAGTGTTTGTCCGCGGGAGAGCATGGCGCGTTCATCGCGCTGGTCTTTATGCGGGCGCTGGCCGGTCGTATGGGAGCCCGGCAGGACTTCAACGCAGCCGTTTTCTGGCGTTGAAGGCGTCAGCGCTACCCAGGCTGTCACATGCTCGAACGGCTCTAGGCCGAAATATGTGGCGTCCTGGTGCCAGGGCACGAAGCTGCCGCTCATTGGCTCTTTCAACCAGACGGTGGTGTGGAAGGCCAGGATATCCGGGCCGATCAACTGCTCAACCGCGTCCAGCACTTTTGGATGCCGCACCAACTCTGCCGCCCAAGGGAACAGCAGATAGGGCTTCAACCGGTTTGAGGCCTGGCGGCGGGCGCCGACTTTCTGTTGCGGGCCGCAACAGCGTTCGGCGTCGGCGCGGTAGCGGGCAGCCTCTTCGGCTGTCAGGAGCGGCTTGCGGGCGACGAACCCAGCATCCCGGTATTGCGCGCATTCGGCTTCGGTCAGAACGGCCATGGTTTAGATGCCTTTCACGTCATGCAACGGACGGCCCCAATCTGCGGCGCGGGCTTTGGCGCGGTCAATATCTTCCTCCAGCATATATCCCTCCGCGACAAGGCGGTTTGCGGCGGCTTCGATCGCGGCGACATAGCCTTGCTGGTCGCCATACCGCGCCGTGATGGATTGGCGCGGATCGCCCGTCGCCGCCTGTACTTCCGGCGTTTCAGGGAAGGGGATGTAGCCGCCAGAGAATTCATGCATAGCGCCGCCCCCGAGGCCGCGCTGCCTGACATTCCAGCCGTTATATGTCCCGAGCGGCGCCTGGATCATCGGCGCGCGCACGCCTGCCGTCTCATTGCCGTCTGCGTCAACGGCGGCCACAAGAATCGCATAGGCACGTTCATTCAGAACCTCCGGCGGCTCCTTGGTCAGGATGCCGGCTTTGGCGTCCGGGCCGAAATCCAGATGCGGGAGCTGATTCGGCTCTTGGGGGATCGGGCTATTAGGAATTGCGGGATATTGGCCCCACCATGTTTCGTAATCGATCAGCGTCCCGTCTGCCCGTGTCGGCAGGCAGGACGGGGCTGGGGCGGCGCCGGTTTTAGCCCAGGCGTCCATCCGGTCCAGCATCGCGCGGAACAGCATCGATGTTTGGGCGATATTCAAATATTCAGCGCCCGCACTGGTTTGCGGCGTTTGCAGGTTCGGGTCGGAGCCGTGCTGGGTGGAGGCCCAGACGTATATGCGCACGCCATCCGGGATTGGCAGGTCATTGCCTTCAGTATCCGTATGCACAAGGCTGCCGCGCCGTTGCCAATACTCCGTGGCGGTTTGGGAATGCATGACGAGCGGGTCGGTATCCGGGCGTTTCAGGATGCTGTCGGTCTCGCCGGTGTTGTGGTCCGTAGTTTCGGTGTAGGCGAACGGAAATGCGTCCGCAGGGCAGTAGTGGTCCTCATGCTGCTGCCCGCCAGCAACGACGGCGTTGGCGAAGCGGTGGTTCAACCATTTGCCGCCAGCGCCTGAAACATGGGGCATCACGCCATCGAACACTTTCCGGCCCCGGCTGTCCTGATTAAACCCGCGCCAGACATAATCCCGGATGCAACGCCCCGTCTGTGAGCGACCGTAGCTATAGGCATGGGTGATGGCGCCGCCCAGTGGATTGCCCGCGCCGTCGTGATATTTCAGAAAGCTGTTCAAGTCCCGAACGACGACATGGCCAAGGCCCATCACCAGCGGGTCCTGGCCTTCATACACAAGCTCGTAAATCCAGCCTGGCTCGAACCCATTGGGCATGTAGATATGTTCTCGGCTTGGCGATACGCCTTGTTCGGCGCCCGTTGCGTGCAATCCGCCGCCCTGGTCAATCCGCGCAAACCGCCATTCGGTGGCAGGAACAGTTTCCCGGGCGTCCATGGTGTAGCGGCGGCGGGTCAGCGTCGCGTGGCTTTGGTCAAGCGACACGGCCGGGTGCGAGCGGGTGGAGGAGCGGCCAGATAGGGGAAAGCAGTAGATATCCGGCCCGCTCGCAATGAATTCTGTGCGCACCCGCCCAGTGATCGGCGCATCGCCATTGCTGGCTACGGGCAGGTCCAACAGCATCCGGCCTTGGCCCGGCAGCAGATCGCCCTGCCAAGCCGCCGAAACGAACGTAAAGCCCCGGCGAAACAGAAAGCCATTCCCTGCATGGGCGGCTGTTGCGGGTTCATTCGATTGCACAGCGTCACAGAAATACTGAAGCGCCCGGATATTACCCCGGTTGCCATAGTCATAGAACAGCGAGCCATTGGCGCGGGCCATGTCCACGGGCTTTAGAATGACCAAGTCCGTCGCGAACTCAACCATCCCATCCCCGTTGCGCGGCGCATGTTGAATATCCACAACGCCTGCCTGGGCCGGCGCCATAGGATCAACCTTGAAATACGCCCGGCCTTTCAGCCGTTCATAAGCGCCCGTATCGCCAAAGCTTTGGCCGTCTGCAAAGGGGTGGGATTCGGTTTCAAGCGTGATGGAATTGGACATAGCGCTGGGCCTTTCGAAAATGCTGGCGCTATCGCAGCACGGCCATGGCCCTTCCGGCAACAGGCCGGTATTCTCCGGCTTCATCGATTCCGCAAAAGGAAGCGCATCCATGCGCGTATTTGATCGGCTGGATAACGGCCATGGCTGGGCTGAGGACGAAGCGGCTGTTATCGAAAGCGTCGCTCGGATGGCGCGTGAGGAAATCGCACCCCGCGCCACGGAGCTAGATCGCACGAAAGCTTTCCCTTGGGAGAATATGAACGCCATCAACGCGCTCGGTCTGAACGGCCTGTTCGTGCCTGAGGCCTATGGCGGCGCGGGCATGCGCTACGCCGTTTATATTGAAAGCGCACGACTGGTGGCGGCGGCATGCGCGTCTACGGGTATTGTCTGGTCCACAGTGTTCCACGCGATCAAGCCCGTGATTGATTTCGGCACGGATGAGCAGAAACAACGCTTCCTGCCAGTCATCGCCGAAGGTGGCCTTGCGGCCCTCTGCATTACGGAACCGGATGCAGGTTCAGACGCGACCGGCATGCGCACCCGCTTTACCCCCGACGGCGATGAGATCGTGATCGATGGCGGCAAGCGGTTCATTTCGAATGGCGACGTTTCGGACATTTTCGTGGTCTTCGGCAAGTGGTCTGAGATTGATGATCCCAAAGGCGCGATCTCGGCCTTAGTGATTGAGAAGGGCGCGCCTGGCCTGAACGTCGTGCGCCTGGAAGAGAAACTCGGCCATCGCGCGGCCTCCACGGCGGAACTAGCGTTTGACGGCATTCGGGTTCCGCGCACGAACTTACTGAAAGGCCCTGGCGACGGGCTTGGCATTCTGTTCGCCGCGCTGAACAAGTCCCGGCCAAGCGTTGCGGCGCACGCGCTTGGGATTGCGCGGGCGGCGTTTGTAGCAGCGGTAGATTATATCAATGACCGCAAGCAATCTGGCCGCCGCATCGTCGACTTCCAGGGCGTGCAGTTCATGCTGGCGGATCTGGCGACGGACCTCGCCATGTGCGAACGCTGGCTCGCTCACGTTTCCGCCATGATCGATCAAGGCGAGGAGGATGTCGGCATTGAAGCCAGCATGCTGAAAATGCGCGCCTCCGATCTTGCCATGAAGGCGGCGGATATGGCGGTGCAGCTCCATGGCGGCTACGGCTATGTGGCGGATTATCCGGTCGAACGCCTGTTCCGAGACGCCAAGATCACGCAAATTTGGGAAGGCACAAATCAGGTCCACCGACAATTGATTGGCCGCAGCTTTGCTAGACGCTGAGCAAGCGCCCGCCTGTCCATCGCCGCCGCCAGCCTTGGTCGTCGGTCACAAGACGGCCGTATGGCTAAGCGGCGATGGCGAGATTGACCGGATATCCCTGAAAGACGCCGCTGCCCGCGTCCGCGCCGAGCCGCCTGTCGTCGTGCATATGCAGAATGCGGCCAGGCGTCTCGGCGGGATGCCGTTCAAGGCATTTGATCTGCTGTCGCTCTACGCCTTCGTCCGCCCCGCTCGCTTCTGCCTGCCGACGCCCAAGGGCGTCGCTGCGGCGCTTGGACTGGCGGAACCGAAATCCATGGAGGAAGCCGCAAGCGCATTGCTAGAAGCCGCGCGGCTGCTACTGGCGGAACTCGCTGCGGCCAAGCCGGATGCCGATGTCGCTGACCTCGCCTGGACCATGGCAGATGCCGGATGGGCCTGGGGTCCTGTCGCCGCTCGCGCCACGGCGGCGTCTGGCGTATCAGGCGCCAGCGCATACGGCAGAGGCTATGAGGTCTGGCGTCGCTTACCCGTCTGGCGGGAGGATGCGCCAGAGGGCGAGCCAGGACAGCAGCCCGTGCCAATTGAGGAGGCCCGCCGCCGTCTCACCGAAATGCTCGGCGACGACGCGGAGCCTCGGCCCCAGCAGGCGGACTATGCCAGCGCCTGCTCCGCCGCATTCCAACCGCGCGTCAGCGATGAAGCGCCGGACCTGGTCTTGGCGGAAGCAGGCACTGGCGTTGGCAAAACCTTGGGCTATTTGGCGCCAGCGAGCCTTTGGGCGGAGAAGAATGACGCGCCCGTATGGATCGCGACATATACCCGGAACCTCCAGCGCCAGATCGACGATGAGCTGGACCGCCTCTATCCCCTCGCCGCCGATAAGCAAGCGCATGTGGTCGTGCGCAAGGGCCGTGAAAACTATCTCTGCCTTCTGAATTTCGAAGAAGCGGCGCGTGGCGGACGGGGGCGGCCAGAAGACGCTATCGCGCTTGGCCTAATGGCGCGCTGGGCCATGGCGACGCGGGACGGCGACCTGGTCGGCGGCGATATGCCGGGCTGGCTGGTCGACTTGATCGGCCCGCGCTATGCGCTTGGCTTGGCTGACCGGCGCGGTGAATGCGTTTATGCCGCCTGCGCGCATTACCAAAAATGCTTCATCGAACGCAGTGTGCGCCGCGCCCGCCGCGCCCGCATCGTCGTCGCCAACCACGCGCTGGTGATGGCGCAGGCGGCCATGGGCGGCCTGGACGACGCTCACACGCCAACTCGCTACGTGTTCGACGAAGGGCATCACGTTTTCGATGCTGCGGATTCTGCCTTCTCCGCCGCCCTCACAGGACTTGAGACGCGGGAGTTTCGCCGCTGGCTGGTCGGCGCAGAGGCGCGCGCTGGCCGGGCGCGGGGCCTGAAAGCCAGGGCGGGCGAATTGCTGCCGGCCGACCCCGCCAAGGCGGCGGTGAAAGGCCAGGCCGCACTGGATGCAGCGCTCAAAGGCGCATCGGCTTTGCCAAGCGATGGGTGGCTGCAACGCATCCTGGAAGGCGGGCCAGCAGGCGCGGTCGAACATTTCCTGGCCGCCGTGTTCGCTCAGGTACAGGCGCGCGCTGCCGACAAATCATCGCCCTATACGCTTGAATGTGAGGCGCGCCCGGCGCTCAATGATGTCGTTGATGCGGCCCGTAAGCTGGAAGTCGCCATCGAAGGCATGGTCGAGCCGATGAAGACGCTCCGCACCGTCCTTCTGGCGCGGCTGGAAGACGAAGCGGACGTACTGGAAACGCAGACCCGCCAACGCATTGAAGGCATCGCTCGCACGCTGCTTCGCCGGAGCGCCCAACTCAGCGCATGGCGCGATATGTTGACCAGTCTGCAGGAAGCCGCACTGCCGGACTTTGTCGATTGGCTGCAATTGGACAAAGCCGAAGGCCAGGTGCGGGACATTGGCATGCATCGCCACTGGGTTGATCCCTCAAAGCCTTTCGCCCATGCCGTGTTGGAATCCGCCCATGGCGCCGTCGTGACATCGGCGACGCTGACAGATCGCACAGAGGATGTGGAGCAGAATTGGCTCGCGGCGGAAGCCCGAACCGGCGCCGCGCACCTCCTCCGGAACGCGCTCCGCGCCCGCGTCGCCAGTCCCTATGACTATGGCCGGCAGACCAAAACCTTCGTCGTGACGGATGTAAACCGGAACCGGCCAGAGGATGTGGCCGCTGCCTATAAATCCCTGTTCATGGCCTCGAACGGCGGCGCGCTTGGATTGTTCACCGCCATCAACCGCATGCGCGACGCCCATGGCCGCATCGCCGAAGCGTTGGAGGATGCGCGCATCCCCCTCTACGCCCAGCATATTGACCGCATGGCGCTGGCGGACTTGGTTGAGATTTTCCGGGCTGAGGAAAACGCTTGCTTGCTTGGCACAGATGCCGCCCGCGATGGCGTCGATGTGCCGGGGAAGTCCCTCCGCCTGATCGTGTTTGACCGCGCACCCTGGCCGCGCCCGGATATTCTGCATAAAGCAAGACGTGAACATTTCGGCGGCCGGGAATATGACGACCGCATTGTCCGCCTCCGCCTGGCGCAAGCCTTCGGGCGGCTCATCCGGCGCCAGGACGACCGGGGCGTATTCGTGATACTAGATAGCCGCACGCCAAGTCGCCTCTTCACCGCTTTTCCTGATGGCGCTGAACCGGAACGCGTAGGCCTCAGTGAGGCCGTTGCGGGCGTGACCGATTTTTTCAAGAACGGAGATTAGCCAGATGCGCCGATATCGCTTTTTAACAGGCCCAGATAATCGCAGCTTCTGTGACCGGATCACCGAGGCCCTGAATGATGGTTGGGAGCTTTACGGCGACCCATCCCTTACCTTCGACGCCACTAAAAGCATCGTCATCTGCGGCCAGGCTATTATCCGCGAGGAACCCGACGCTTAACCCCGGTCCCAACCCCACCAATTGCAGATTGCCTGGCCCATGATCATTGGCAGGTCGGCTTTGGCGATGCCCGGCAGATGCTCTGTGAACATTTCAACGCATTGCGTCCAGGAGCACGGCATTTTCGTGATATCCGTTCCCCAGAACATGCGCGCCGGGCCAAACGCGTCGTAGATTTGCTCAATGTATGTGTGCATTGCAGGAAAAGGATAGGGGTCGCTTGAGTATCCAGGCGCACCGGTCGCGTTCACCGCAATGTTTGGATATTTGGCGAGCGCCAGCAGTTCAGGAATATGAACCATGGACGCCGCGTCTTTCAGCGTCGTCATGCCGCCACGGCCGCCCAGATGATCGATGGTGATTTTTAGACCAGGATGGCGCTCCGCGATTTTACCGAAGTAATCGAGCGAGTCCGTACAAAGCGCCGCGATTGGCACTCCGGCCTTCTCGGCTTCAATGAAGAGCCAATCAAACTCGCCATTATGCAGCATCTGCTGTTCTGATTGTTCCATGAACGTGTAGCGGAGACCGAGCATGCCCGGCTGTTCCCGCCATCGGACTATCTTCGAGCGGGATGCAGGGTCTTCCAGCGGCAATGATCCCATGATCGCGAAGCGGCTTGGATAATCTGCGACGGCTTTGAACGCCATGTCATCAGAGCCTGGGTCCCAGCTTGGCGGATGGATGATGCCGCCAGTGACGCCCGCTTCATCCATCAACGCAATGGCCTCTGCCGTATTGAAGGACGAGACCTGGCGATGCGACAGGTTGCTCGGCATGCCGGAGCCCCAAAGATGAATTTGCGCGTCGATGATATCCATGGCTGACTGTCCCCTGGTTACAGCTCTATTCCGCCCGGATTCAGGCCTGTAGGCAAGAGGCGTTGTGTTGCAGAGCCAGTCGGTCTACGGATCTGAAGCGCTCACGTTTGGACCGAAAGCGAACCCGATGGCTGATATATTGACGATGGACCCTGCCCGCATCGCCCGTCTGCGCGACCCGGCGCGACTGGAGCAGATCGACCCGGCGACAATCCTTGATCACATTCAGCCGCTCGGCGATGGGCCGATTGTAGATGTTGGCGCCGGCGTCGGCTTCGTGACCTTGCCATTCGCGCGCAAGATGCCAGAACGCGACGTCATCGCCTGCGATATTCAGGCTGGGATGATCGATCTGCTGCAAGAGGACGCCGCGTCCGAGGGCCTCGCAAACCTGAAGCCGATGCTC
>JAYNYG010000077.1:0-12557 GCA_038102935.1 Alphaproteobacteria bacterium
AGACCGTCCATGCACTAACATTACACCCGGACCACTCAGTGGGGGCTGACCAGCCATTTCATTGAAAAGCTTCTGATTGAACACTGCGCGGTGCTGTTTTGGGAAGCGGGCATAGCCAAAATACCCCCAGGTCCGTGGACTTTGGGTGCGCGCGAAGGAATCCAGCGAGATGCAATCGGCAAATACCAGGATTGGCTCTGGCGCGTCCTTAATGCGTTTTGTTTTTTCTCTAAGAACGAACATCAAATTGTCGCCGAACAATGTGTCCGTCGCATCACACATCCCGCGCGGCAAATAGAATGTCGTAACGTCCCCATGAATTGTCCGCGTAAATGAAGTTGCCTGGGCGCAGCCTGCCGCCCCAGCCAACGAAACGGCGATTGCGAGTTTTAGTAATCCTGCACGAAATGAGGTGATCACGCTAAGCATCCTTCAAATGATCGATATGCAGTCTATCTAAACTTTGCGGATGGCGTCCACCGCCTTCAAGCCAGTTCCTGTCAGCACGAGAACCGTTGTTTCGCCAGGCTTGATCACGCCTCCCGTTATCAATTTTGTCAGCCCGGCAGCCCCTGCCGCTGTCGTAGGTTCAACGAAGAACCCTGAGTGGTGCAGGCTGCGCATCGCCTTGATGATTTCTGCTTCGGTGACGCCAAGCAGTCCGCCGCCGGAATTGCGGCAGGCGGCTAGAACCTCAGTCAGGCGAACGGGTTTTGAGGAGGTGATGCCGTCGGCGATGGAGGGTTTCGGGTCAATGGCGATTGGCGTTTCAGACCCTGCGTCCCAGGCCGCCAAATAGGGTGCGGCGTTGAAGGCCTGCACGCCATGGATTTTGGGCATGTGGTCGATCGTGCGTGAGGCCAGTAATTCCCGAAAGCCGATGTCCAGACCCATAACATTGCCGCCTTGGCCGCAGGATACAACGACGTGATCCGGCGCTTTACCGTGCAGTTGCTCCCAAAGCTCAAACGCCAGGGTTTTGCAGCCTTCCAGGAAGAACGGCTGGATGTTGTGCCCGGCATAGAAAGTGCTTTCCGCTTCCGCCAAGGCCGCATCCGCCGCGTTCTGCCGGGGGCCTTCGATGGCGCGGACGTCTGCCCCCATCGCCGCCATTTGCGCCAGCTTGGCGGGCGGGGCGGCGGCTGGCGAGAAGATCGTCGCCTTGATGCCGGAAGCTGCTGAATATGTGGCGACGGAAGCGCCGGCGTTGCCGGATGAATCTTCCAGCACAGCGTCCACGCCTTGGCCCTTCAGATAGGCCAGCATCACGGCGACGCCCCGGTCTTTGAAGGAGCCAGAGGGCATCATGTGATCGCATTTCAGATGGATCGGCTGGCCGCCCCATTCGCCATCCAACAGCGGCGTCCACCCCTCGCCAAGCGTTAAGGGCGGCGCTTGGATGCGAAGCGCGGACTTGTAGCGCCAGAGAGACGGCACGCCTTGCTCAATCTCTCCTGGATCGAAGCCGGGCGCGGGTTTCAGGTTTACATAGCCATCGTCATCCGGCGCTTTCCAAAGCGGCTCATCGACGGGCCATTCAGCGCCGGTGCGCGGATTGATGTAGCGGGCGGGCGTCATGGGTTGAGTTCCTTCTCGGCCATTTCGCGCAAGTCCGTTTTGCGGACTTTGATGGCATTGGCGCTTTCCGTCACTGGGAATTCATCCAGCGCGATCACCCGGAGCGGTACTTTGTAATCCGCCAGCCGCTCGCGGCAGCGTTGGATGCAGCGGGCTTCATCAAAATCCGCATCCCCCGTCAACAGCACGAAAGCGACCGCACGGTCCCGCGTGCCGATGCGCGCCTGCACGACCTGCGCTTCCTGCACAGCCGGGTCATGTTCCAGCTCTTTCTCAATATCCATCGGGTTGGTGAGGAACCCTGCGAGCCGCAACACATCCCCCATCCGCGCCAGGTAGACGAAGCTGCCATCCTCCCGCATCCGCCCAAGGTCTCCGGTGCGCAGGAACCCATCGGCGGTGAAGGCTTTGGCGGTGGCGTCGGGGTTGTCGGCATATTCCAGCATGACCGTCGGGCCTTTGATCTGCACTTCGCCTTCCTCGCCGATGGGCAATACGGCGTCCGTATCCGGATCGCACACACGGATTTCGGTTTCGGGGTGGACCGCATGGCCGCCGCCGATCACCCGGTCGGCTTCGTCATAGTCCATGCGTTGGAAGGAGAAGAGCGCCATCACCTCGCTCATGCCATAGACCGCGCAGATCGGCAGACCCCTATCTCGCGCGATCTTCAAGTAGGCATCCAGCGGCGGATTGGCGCCAAAGGATGGGCAGGGCGCCAGCTTGGGGAAAGGAACCTGTTCGGGGCGGCTTTCCACCATCCGCTCATACATGGCGTCCATGCCGATCATATGGGTGACGCCGTGCTTGATGAAGAGTTCGGCAGCGCTGACAGGCTCATATACGGCCTGGATGATCTGCGGGCGCATCGCCGCCACCCCCAGCGTCGCCACATTCAGCCCGACGACACCGCAGAGCGGGGCGGCCTGAAACAACACGCCATCCTTCCGGTCCAACCCCCAATATGCCGGCAGGCGTTCGGCGTGGAGGCCAAGGGTGCGATGGGCGTGCAGCACGAATTTCGGGCGGGAGGTGGTGCCGGATGTCGTGAAAATCTGGCAAGGCGTATCGGGCGTGGCGAAGTCTTCGTCTAGCGCGCCGTGGGTTTCCAATTCCGCCAAAGGCGTTGTCGGGCGGCCCAGAACATCGCCTGGCGGACTGTCGCCGAAGGTGACGACCCGTTCCAACGCGGTCAGCGCCACTGGGTCCACGCCCGCCAGAATGCCTGCGAAATCGATATCCTTGAAGCCCGGTTGGTAGGCCAGTAGCTTCGCGCCCGCGCGACCGACGATATCTTCCACCTCCTTCGCCTTGAAGCGCGTGTTCACCCCCAGAACAACGCCGCCGATCCGCCATACGGCATAGGCCAGCGCATAATGTTCCGGCGTATTTGGCAGCCAAAGCGCGACACGGTCCCCAATCCCTAGCCCCAGCGCTTTCAAGCCAGCGGCGTAGCGGCGGGAAAGGGCGTCGAGGTTGGCGAAGTTCATGGCGCCATCGTCATGGATGAGCGCTGTTCGGTCCGGCGCGTCCGTGGCTGCGCGGGCGAGTTGCTGGGTGAGTGTCGGCGCGGTGGGATAGGGCATTGCATGGTATCCAAAGGCTTGCTTTGGGGAATGATGCCGCCGATGCTTCTCCCCGTCGAGAGAGGATTACCCATGGACCAAGCAGCGCTCGCCGCCTTTAAGGCCTTCGAACATCAGGGCTGGGAGAAACTGGCTGACAGCTACTATGAGGTCTCAAACGCCAGCACTGCCAAAGCGGCGGAGGATTTACTGGATGCGGTGGGCTTGGGCGAAGACGAGGCTGCGGGCAAATCCTTGTTAGATGTCGCAACCGGCCCTGGCTACAGCGCCGGACTGGCGGCGGCCAGGGGCGCCAACGCAACGGGTATAGACTTTGCAGCGGCCATGGCGGGCAAAGCGGCGCAATTGTTCCCGGCAGCGACATTCCACCAAGGCGACGCCGAGGCGCTGCCCTTCCCGGACGCTAGCTTTGACGCTGTCACCTGCGCCTTCGGCCTCCTCCATTTCGCGAACCCGGACCAAGCGATGCGCGAAGCGCGGCGGGTGCTGAAACCTGGCGGCCGCTACGCCTTCACCGTGTGGCGACCGGCAGAGGAAGTAGAAACCTTCAAGATCTTCCGCGCCGCCATGGCCGAGCATGGCGATCTGAATGTCCCCCTGCCCGAAGCCCCGCCGATGTTCCGCTTCGCCGAAGAAGCCGAAGCCATAAGGTCTATGCAGGCTGCGGGGTTCGCCGACGCCCAGGCCCGCCGCATCACCATTCACCGCGAGACCACGCCGGAAGCACTCCTGGAAGGCTTGAGCAAAGCCACCGTCCGCACCAAAGCGCTGTTTGAGGCGCAGGATGAAGCGGCCAAGTCCAAGATACGCGCGGCGATCTTAGAGCGCGCCGAAGCGCTGATGGCGGCGCGGGGCGGCGAGGGCGTCCTGGCGCTGGAAATGCCGGCGGTTTTGGGCGCCGGAACTGTGTAAGACGCTACAAACATACTCGATTTATTGTCTTATTTTGCGATTATCATCCAGTCAGTCCTAGTTGTCGTAAATGAAATATGCATCTTGGTTAACGCCTAGCGGCACAACAAAAAACTAGTTTCAGGGATTGCGCATCACGGCCAGCTATTCAAGTTCCCCGTCTTTCTATTCGTCCGAATTTCTCTCCTCCCCGGCGCCATCCGAAGGGTTTGTGTTTACGACGGATGATATTGGGGATGGGCTTGGCGGCAGCATCGCCACAGGCGATATCGATGGCGATGGGCTGCAAGACATTGTGTTGTCTGCGCCGGGCGCGGGGACAGATACGATCCAATCAGCATTATTATCCTTCGATCTGGCGACTTTGCCGAATGTCGAAAACCTGACTGCCATCGGAGCCGCCGCTGCCGCCACACTCACTGGCGCTGGCAATGCGCTCGACAATGTCATCACCGGCGGCGCGGGCGATGATGTGCTGACGGGCTTGGATGGCGACGATGGCGTGGATGAGCTTCGGATTGAGCTTTCTGGCCTCCAGACCATTACGTTTGGCGCGGATATCGAAAACGCCGTTGTCATTTCCGGAACTACGATTGTTAACGGAAATGACGGAGCAAATGATATCAGCGCTACGACGACCAGCGGCGTCGTGCTGAATGGGCTGCTCGGTGACGATACGCTGACGGGCGGTATCGGCAATGACCAATTGAATGGCAGGGAAGGCGCTGACGCGATTGACGGCGGCGCTGGCGATGATGTGATTGATGGCGGCGTTGGCGCGGACGCCATGATCGGCGGCTCTGGCGACGATGCGTTCACGGTCGATGATGCAGGCGACACGGTGACGGAAGCCGCCGCTGCCGGAACAGATACCATCACATCCAGCATTGATCTGGCGCTGCCGGATAATGTTGAAAATCTCACGCTTACCGGCGCTGCGCTGAACGGCGCAGGCAACGGTCTCGACAACACCATCCGTGGCACGGCTGGGAACAACATTCTGGATGGCCAGGGCGGTGACGACACGCTGATCGGCCTTGCTGGGGATGACACCTATATCTTCGATACCGAAGATGATGTGGCGGTAGAAGCCGTCAATGAAGGCACGGATAATGTGCAAAGCACCGCGACGATGGCGTCACTCGGCCTGAATATCGAGAACCTGACGCTGCTTGGCGGCGCAGATATCAATGGCGGCGGCAACAATCTGGCGAACATCATCACCGGCAATATCGGCGCCAATACGCTACAGGGCTTCGGCGGCGATGACCGGCTGGATGGCGGCGCAGGCGCTGACTTTATGAGCGGCGGCCTCGGCGATGATCTGTTCATCGTGGACAATGTGGCCGACTTGGTGACGGAACTGGCGGGGCAGGGCACGGATACGGTTCAGGCCAGCGTTAGCTTCAATCTATCCTTGAATGTCGATAATTTGGTGCTGGTCGGCGGCGGGCTGAATGGCGGCGGCAACCTTGGCGCCAACCAGATCACTGGCAATGGCAATAACAACACCATTACTGGCGAAGGCGGCGATGATGTGTTGAGCGGCGGCGCTGGCGACACCGTGACGGAGCTTGAGGGCGAGCAGGGCGTGGACCGCGTCGTGATCGAGTTTGGCGGCGGCTTCAATCTGTTCGCGATGGATGCGGGCCTTGAAAACGCCGATGTCGAAATCGGAACGGGCGCCGTGCGCGGCAATGGCTTGGACAACAACATTGAAGTCACCACCGGTTTCGCACTGATCGCAGATGGCGCAGCTGGCAATGACGGCATCATCGGCAGCATCAACAATGACCGCATCCTTGGCGGCAGCGGCGAGGATGCGTTGACCGGCGGCGACGGCTCAGACCGCATCTTCGGCCAGGCAGGCGATGATGTTATTCGCGGCGGTGAAGGCGATCACGTGATGACCGGCCAGTCCAACGCCGACCGCTGCGAATTCTTCGCCCTCTCCGGCCTGGACCTCATCACCGATTTCGATGTGTCGGAAGACGTGATCGCCTTGAACCGCGATTCCACAGGCATCAACGACTTCGCCACCCTCCAATTCCAAATCTCGGACAATGTCGACGGCAACGCAGAGGTCGAAATCTCCGCTGGCACAGACATCATCACGCTGACAGGCGTAACGACGGCGCAGCTTTCCAGCGCCAACTTCGATTTCTTCTAGGCGGCAGCGCCACACGCCCAACCACTCGCCCAGGCCCATTGGAAATTGTAGCCGCCTAGCCAGCCAGTGACGTCTACGGCCTCGCCTATAATGTAAAGCCCGGGGCAGAGGCGGGATTCCATGGTTTTGGAGCTGAGTTTGTCCGTGGAAACGCCGCCTAGGGTGACTTCAGCGGTGCGGTAGCCTTCGGTGCCGGAGGGTGTTAGGCGCCAGGCCTCAACGGCTTCGGCCAAGGCTTCAAGCGTTGTGTCCGGGACTTCGGCAAGGGGCAGGCCGGTTTGGGATTCCGGGATGACGTGCGCGGATATGTCGGCGGCGAGGCGGGCGGGCAGGCGTTCTGTCAAAACGCTCGCTGGGCGCTGCTTCGGCGCCGATTGGCGACGGTCTTTGAGCGCCGCAAGCACATCCTCGCCTGGCGCCAGGTTCAGCGATATCGCCTGGCCCTCCCGCCAATAGGATGAGGCCTGCAGCACGGCGGGGCCGGATAAGCCGCGGTGGGTGAACAGCAGCGCTTCGGTAAACGCGCCATCGCCGGTGCTGATTTCGGCCGGCGTTGAAAGGCCCGCCAGCGCTTTGAAGCGTGCGCCCAACTCATCGCCGAAGGTGAAGGGCACGAGGCCAGCGCGGGTCTCCGTAATCTCATGGCCGAATTGCCGGGCGAGGCGATAGGCCATGTCTGTCGCGCCCATCTTGGGGATGGACTTGCCGCCGCTGGCGATGACGAAGCGTTGCGCTGTCACCGGCTTGGCGCTGTCAGATAGCGTTAGGGAAAAGGCTTTGCCTGTTGGGGGTTTTTCGATCGCCTCAAGGCTTGTCTGAAGCCGAAGCTCGACGCCGCCTGCCGCCATTTCATCCAGCAGCATTTGGATGATGTCTTTCGCTGACCGGTCACAGAACAATTGGCCAAGCGTTTTCTCGTGATAGGGAATGCCGTAACGCTCTACCAGATCAATGAAGTCATATTGGGTGTAGCGGCTGAGAGCAGATTTACAGAAATGCGGGTTCTGGGAAAGAAACGCATGCGGGCCAGCATGGATATTGGTGAAATTGCAGCGCCCACCGCCCGAAATGCGGATTTTCTCGCCCGGCGCCTTTGCGTGATCGAGGATCAGGACGCGCTGGCCCATTTGCCCGGCGACGCCCGCGCACATCATTCCCGCAGCGCCAGCGCCCAGGATCGCCATGTCATAATCTGTGGTCATCGCCCGTCCTTAGCGTGGACGGATGACCCTTAGCAATGATGCGTCAAGCGCGTTGGCGGCGGATGGCGCGGACGGCGGCCATATCGTCCGTCTCAGCCCGTTCTTTACGCTCGAACTCAGCGGCGATGTCCTCACGGTGGGTCTTGGCGGCCTCTTCCAGTTGCTTCAGCGCCCGAAATCCTTCGAGCACTGCGGCGTCAGCGGCCGCCACATCGCTCTGCAATGGCGGAATCATGGAGGCGAGCGCATCCCGACGACTGCGGGAGCCTGCGGCGTAGCGTGTATAGACCATTTGGATGTTCAATTCGGCGCCGTCCACAGGCGCTTCGGACAAGAGGGCCGCTACCAGGAACCGGATCGCATCTTGGGTGCGCTTCAGCCGATCCGCTGCAGCGTTGGCCGTGCGCTTAAGCTCTGCCAATTCGAAATCTTTGGCGCGGGCGAGGGTCTCCAGCGCTTTTAGGGCGCGGCGTGCATTGGCGCTCATGCGGCTGCTGCCGCTTCATTCGCGTCGGCGCCGGGGGGCGCTGCTTGGTCTGCCCCGGGTGGGACATCGCCCTCTTCAATCACTTGCACGCCCATGCTTTCGGCCAATGCCAGATAGCTGTCGTCCAAACCCATGCGCTCATTCGGGCGCTGGCTAAGGAAGGCTTCGAGCGTTGGATTTACGGCGATCGCGGCGTCAACGGCTGGGTCTGCGCCCTGCCGGTATGCGCCGAGCCGGATCATTTCGGCCATGGATTGATAATCCTCGTGTCGGTGGTTCGATTCCGCCCCCGGGCACCACTTTTCAAAGAAATTTCAGTGACTTACATCATCGTCATGCACGCTTAAGTTGTGGTTTTCAAAAACACACCAAACACACACTTTTTGCCGTGTTGCTGAGTATTTTGACTGCTGAATCACGGTGTTGGACACAGTGTTGGCTGACGCTGTGTTGCGAACACTGTGTTGGCGGAGTTTTGTCTGGACATTGTTGGTGGCACCATTGGTTTAATTACCAACAGTGTGGGCGTCAGTAGGTCCCACACACCGACGTGACCAGTTTCAGTACTACAAATATGACGTGTCGATCTAATGCTAAACTACGAGATCACCTGTCATGGGCATCGTGTGACGATCCACATCGTTGTATTCTTGCAAGAGAGGTCTTTGGCTATCTAACCAATCTACCCCACGTTTGATATTTTTTTCTAGCAACTCGCTATCTCTAACAACTATGGCAACAACTTCCTCATGAGTCCGCATTAGACGATGGTCACCATCTTCGAAAACTTGGGCATGCCAGTCTTGGATATTTTGCAAGAATTCATCAAAACATTCAGGCTTTGGTTTGAAGCGTACAATCGATATTTTTTTTGGCATTTTTCAACTCCTTTGTATTTATACTAGGTGTTTACTGAAACACCTGTCACGTACCATTCACTAGCTTTACCGTTAACTTTTTTTGCAAAGAAAAACGCGTTAACCGTCCAATCTTTTCCTGAACCACTGTGCGTTCCCGCTATACAATCATCCGTGTCCTGTATGATCACGTAGTCATCAATAGAGAGACAATCTCCACTCACTAACCATTCTAACGCTTCCGTTTTGCTCCTGTGTGTTCCTGAGCTTATTGACGTAAACACAAAATCATCTGTGGTGAGAGCGTCTAGTTGCGACGCATCTTTTTCCCGAAACCCGTGACGGAAAGCATTCAAAAAATCGGTGGCTGTTGGCATTTTTATTCCCCCTTTATTTGCAATGGCGCCACGCATAACCTCAGCGTCACGATGACACTTAGTCCAATATGATTGGTAAAGTGGTTGGCGCATTTGGTGGCTATTTTTTTACAATCGGAGTGACCTCAAAATTCCCCATTTCAAGGATTGGATCGAATGCAGCATCAAGTTGCTCAAAGTTATCGGCTTCTAGTACCATGAAGGCCGTATGTTCCAGGCGATTTGAATAGTGACCATGCACCTTGATCCCGTGATCGCCTACGCTTGCTAATGTATCCCTAAACAAAGGGAATTTTTTGGGATGATGGGCTTGGCATGTTGAATAATCATGCGTGAGCTTAACCATAAATAACATTATTGTTCTCCCCACATGCCAGCGAACTCATACACAACCGCGCGCTCTTTGCCGACACACCAAGCATCGTGATTGGGTGAAATCGCGTATGCATCACCTGCGGTGTAGGTCGCTTCGGAACCGTCGTCGCAGACACAATGAATGGTGCCTTCAACAATGATACCAGTGTGCGTCGCTTGGCAGCTATGGGTGCCCACAAGTGGTTTGATGTCCTTTGACCATTTCCAATCCGGCGCCAACGTCAACTTTATCACGCGCTGACCCAGAACGTTTACAGCTTCCATACGTGCATTTGGCATGTCCTTGGCTTCATCGGCTTGCGACGCAAAATTTTTCACTTCTATTGGCACTTTTGATATCCTTTTCATCTGTATTCAGTTTTGGCGTGTAGACAACGCGACAGAGCAGAAAACGGGCTGCCCTGCACGCAGCTCTCTTCGGATCGGAGAAGCAGTAGTGGATTCAAGGCTCAAACTTCTTCGAAGTTTGAGTAAGTCAGATCAAGTGGTTCAGCCAAAATCGGGCCAAGAGCCTCCAATAGACCCGTGTCGCCTCGATACTTGAGATATGCTTGATGATCTTCTTTGGTATCCCACCGCTCATATAGGTAAAGTGTTTTGCCGTCTTCGGAGCTTGAAGCCTCAATTAATTTGCACCCTTTATAAGCGCGGGTAACTTCAAGGCCGTCAGATGAACGCAGTATGTCCATCAACTCGCCGATTTTTCCTTCGTTGCATACAAACTTGGCTACTACACAGATCATTGGTCTCTCCATTTCGCATTTTGCGAGTTACAAAGATATCGAGAAAGCAAACGCAGTGGCGTATAGCGCTGCCTTTGTCGAAGAACATTTGGAGGTTGGTTTCTGAATGAAACTTAATCTAGTCTAAAAGTTAAAGTGGTTGGTTGTGTTCGATAAGACAGGGTTAGACATGGTCAAAAAGGAGATAAGCCAAAGCGGGTGGGCCGGCCGCTATCTTAATAGCGAATGAGCAAGAGCGCCGCTCAAAACTATTTTTCAGCGTATAACGTCAGGCCTGGCCCATCATGTGGATCTTCGTAAATTGAATCTAATCCTGCTCAAGTTGCTTGCGCTCATCCCTAATCCATACCGCGGTTCTGCAGTCAAAGAAGCAGCTGCAGGTAGAGTAAGGCGATACACAGGAAGGCGACCAACCAAGCAGCCGTGCGCAGCCAAATGATCCCAAAGGCGTAGAGTGCGACGTAAAAAATGCGCGCGACCAAAAACGTTAGCACAAGTTGATTGGTTAAACTGGGTGCAGTACCTGCCGCGTGGACCATCCCTACAGCTGGTGCAACTAAAGCCAGCGCCAGCAAAGAGTTATTCGCAGCGCGTTCCATTCGCCCAGCGAGGCCTGTCAAAACAAGGCCTTCTCGATTTCCAGCAAGCGTCGATAGTCCAACCTGTTGGGCGGCACCTAGGACTTGTGCCAAGATTACGAAAATTACAAACGCTCCATAACACGCGAGATAAAGCAGATATTCCTCCATAGGATGGTCCTCCAAACGGTTGGTCTTTGCTATTGTTAAAGGATGCCAGCGATCTTCGTAATTGAACGCATGTCAACTTCGAGGCTGTTCATTAGCTGCGCAAATTCAGGATTTGTCGCGAGGGCATCGTATGTTTTCTCAATAGCCGACATGTCAGGATAGGTTACACCGAGCATGTATGTCCCTAGGTCAGAGCCAGTGAGTGTTTGTCCCATGCGCATCGTTTGTGCACCTGACGATTTAAATACTGGCGCGGTCGTGTTGAGCAAATCCAACATCTCCGTCTCGCTTAAGGTTCACCTATGAGCTCTTGTCAGCATCAAGTACTTCGGCGCAGGTTCAAGCGTGGGTTCAAATTCAATAGGTTTTCCCCTAAATACATTTCTAGCAAAGGGCGCGACTGCGTGTTCACTGAGCAGACGCGAATATGCTGACGATTGCGGGATCATGTTCATTACGCTCTCGAACCCCTGCAGGTCATCGAAAAACTGAACGAATATCAAAGCCCCGGGATAGCGGCCTGAAATCACACTTCCATAGGTTACGCGAACTGCGCCATTTTGTCGGCAGTCTTGAGCGAAGTTGGCCATTTCCTTCAAGGCTCCGGATCTACTTGCTGCGGGGCAAGTAGCTGCAGTGATTGCGATATAATTGGGTTTGGACATCTTAAAGCCTCCAGTTTTGCTAGAAATTGATCACGTCCTAATTCACACGAATTAAGGTTGACCAAGTGTTGGCGCACAGTCTAGTCTGTAGGTTAAACTGGTTTGGATGCTAATTTGATAGACATAAATATCGTAGAAAAAGAGATGTGCCCGATTGGGCTGGCTGGGCACCTACTTATCGACAAGTGGGTGCCAATTATCATCCGCGACATAGCGTTGTTTGATCGGCGTGGCTTCAACGAGATATTGAAAAACAATCGTGAAGGCATTTCCTCGGCATCGCTCGCTTCACGCATGCAATACATGGTGCAGCTGGGCCTATTGCGTGTCGAAAAAGCAGACGATCATGCGCAAAAGAAAAACTATTTTCTGACTGAAGCAGGTATCGCTTTTGTGCCTATATTGTTTCACTTGGCCGGCTGGACTGCTGAGTTTCGCAACCCAGCGCCGGACATTGTTGAACTCACCAGCCCGTTCTATTCTGCACAAGGTGACTTGCAAGAGAAGTTAGTTGATCGATTGCGCCAGATTCATGTGACGAAGACGATTGAACCAACGCCTTTGTGGTGGCTGGCTGATAACCTGTAAATTTATAGTTACACACGGCTGCGCGTTCGACAATGTCATCTGTGAAGCATAGACAATCCTGAACCTGTTTCAACTGCCAAGCCTTAGCAGGTTAACACACACTTTCGTAGACTTGTTGGTGTGCCCTGCCGTAGTGTTGTGCTGAGGAGCATGACATGCGGCAGCTGCGTGATGACACACATCTGATACTAGACGGTGAGGTGCGTGTGTATCGATGGTCAGCCCCCACTGAGTGGTCCGGGTGTAATGTTAGTGCATGGACGGTCTC
>JAYNYG010000078.1:0-12539 GCA_038102935.1 Alphaproteobacteria bacterium
GACGGGATAAATACTATCCCTAGGGGTGGACCACTTCAGGGGGGCTGCTCCAAGGCCTTGCAAGATAGCTAAGGCTTGTGCGGGAAGTGGGATGCGATGGTCTCGGCGCATCTTTGTGCGGCTAGCCGGGATGGCCCAGATCGCGGCGGCAAACTCGAATTCTGACCATTCAGCGGCACGGAGTTCGCCAGGACGAGGGAATAACAGCGCCATAAGCTGCAAGGCCGCTTTAGTGGTTGGCTGTCCGTCGAAGCCGTCAATGGCTCTCAGGACGCCGCCTAGCGCCTTGGGATCAGTGATGGCGGCACGATGCGTCACTGTAGGCGCAACAAGCGCGCCACGCAGCGCAATGGTCGGATCATTCTCTGCACGCGCCGTCGCGATTGCATAGCGGAACACGCTGCCGATGGTGCTGCGAAGGCGGCGGGCTGATTCAAGCCGTCCGCGCTTCTCGACCCGGCGTAGAACATCCAGCACTTCTGCCGATGAAATATCAGCAATAGGCCGTCGCCCAATTAACAGGTTTGCGATCCCAAGCAGCCATTGCACTTTGGAAAGCGTTACCGGAGCGCGGCCTTCACGGCGCAGCTTCTCGACATATTCTTCAGCGATGGCCTCAAAGGTGTTTTCGGCGGCGATGCGTTGCTGGCGCTTCTCAACTTTCTTGGCCTCGCTAGGGTCTATGCCGTCTGCCAGTTGCCGCTTGGCGAGCGTCCGCGCATCCCGTGCGGCTTGCAATGACACGACAGGATAGCTGCCAATAGCGAGCGTCTTCTGTTTTCCAGCAAACCTATATGCCAACCGCCAAAGTTTTGAACCTTTTGGCGAAGCCATCAAAAACAGGCCGCCGCCATCGGAAATTTTGAAGGTTCGGTCTCTTGGCTTCAGGTTCCGCAGCTGCACGTCTGTCAGCGTCATGTTGGTATCTCCTCTGTTGGTATTTAAGGATACCAAGCAGAATACCAACAATTTTCTTGGGTGCAGCCGGACGCTATCGGACGCCAATAGACGCAAAAATGGCCATAAAACAACGCATTGGCGATATTTCTGGACTTTATCGGACTGTCTTGGAGGGGTAAATGGTGCCCAGGGGCGGATTCGAACCACCGACACGCGGATTTTCAATCCGCTGCTCTACCAGCTGAGCTACCTGGGCCTCGGCTACTAAAAAAGGAGCAGCGACGGCGGTTTATAAGCGAGGGGTTGCGGCGTGTCCAGGGGGAAACTGCCGCAGCAGTTAGCCGTGATGATAGGGCCTGCCGCCAAGGATTTCTTGGGCGCGGTAGAGCTGTTCGGCAAGCATTGCGCGGACCAGAAGGTGAGGCCAGGTCGCTTGGCCGAACGCCAGAATGAGGTCTGCGGATTGGCGGGCTGCATCCGGGAATCCGTATGCGCCGCCGATCAGGCAGGCGACGGCGCGGCCATCATCGCGCCATTGGCCGAGGCGGCTTGCTAGCTTTGGGCTGGGCAGATCCTTGCCACGCTCATCCAGCAGAATACGGGCGGCGCCGCTGGGAATACGCGCTTCGATTTGGCGCCATTCATCCATGGCGTCCCGGCTTTTGCGGCCATCGATTTCGATTAGGTCAGGCATTGGCCGCATGCGCGCCAGATAGCGGCTGACGATGCGCGCTTCTTCGGCATCCCGCGCGCGGCCACTGGCGATGATGGTGATGCGCATCGGTCCGCCCTCAGCCTGCTAATTCAGGCCCTCATCATCGTCCACACCGTCCCCATCGCCACGCGTGTCGTCATCCGGGAAATAGCTTGGCGGCGCTGCGGGCGCTTCAAGGCCCCACATCCGTTCCAGATTGTAGAATGCTCGGACTTCTGGACGGAACAGGTGCACGACCACGTCGCCCGCATCCACCAGCACCCAATCGCCCTGGGGCAGGCCTTCCATGCCGGGAGCAGCGGGGAGAGCCGGTTTTAGGGCGTCATGCAAATGCTCCGCCATTGCGGAGACTTGGCGCTGGGAGCGGCCTGATGCGATCACCAAAAAATCGCACATGGCGGACTTTCCGGCCATCTCAACCGTGACAATATCCTCGGCCTTGTCATCTTCTAGACAATCTAGAACACGCTTTAGCATCGCGTGCGCCTTGTCGTCCGCCGGTTGCGGCGCCGGTTCGGCGATTTCAGATGGGTTGGTCTCATTGACGTCGCTTAGTATGCCCAGGGTCCTCCTACTTGGAATTGGCGAAAGGGGATTGATGGCCCGCGCGGATCGCTGTTGCGGAGGCCGGGTTCAATTGCATTGGCGTATAAGTCCATGCTGGCGCTGCGCGCGCTGCTAGGCTGCCCGCCGTGTGGGGGGCCAGTCTTGCGCGTTGAAATCGCGTCGCCGCTTTTCCATGCATAGCATTCCAACAATATTCCGGTCGGGCGATGACGGCAACCGGCGTTGTCTCAAAGATTTCGGCCCAGCGCCGCCAGCGCGGGATTTGCAGCATGTTATCTGCGCCCATCAACCAAACGAAGCGGGCCTGGCCGAAGCGTCGCCGTAGCTGGCGAAGCGTATCCGCCGTGTAGCGGCTGGAAAGATGCCGCTCGATATCGGTCACATAGATGCGCGGGTGAAGGGCGGCGTTCCGGGCCGAGGCCATGCGTGCGTCCAGAGGCGCCATGTCATCCGCAGTTTTCAGCGGGTTTTGGGGCGAAACCATCCACCATATGGCGTCCAGGTTCAGCCGCTTCAGCGCCACTGTGCTGAGTTGCAGGTGGCCGGAATGGGCGGGGTTGAAGGACCCGCCCAATAAGCCGATCCGCCCGGATTCACGGCCTGGTCTGACCGTCGCCAGCGATGACATATTTATAACTCGTGAGTTGATCGGCGCCGACTGGGCCACGCGCATGAAATTTATCCGTAGAAATGCCGATTTCAGCGCCAAAGCCAAACTCGCCGCCGTCGGCATATTGTGTCGAGGCGTTGACAATGACGATGGCGCTATCGACTTCCGCCGTAAAGCGGGCGGCGGCGTTCCGGTCCTCCGTGACGATGGCGTCCGTGTGGCCGGAGCCATAGCGGGCGATGTGGTCCAGCGCGCCGGTCATACCGTCTACGACGCGGACGGAGAGTATGGCGTCCAGATATTCGGTGGTCCAATCCGCTTCGCTGGCGGTTGTGACGCGCGCGTCTGCGGCCTGTGTCTCAGAACAGCCGCGAATGGCGCATCCAGCGGCGATCAGGTCATCCAACAGCGGCGGGAGGGCCGTATCAGCGATGGCGCGGTCCACCAGTAGCGTTTCAGCTGCGCCGCACACGCCCGTCCGCCGCATCTTGGCGTTGACCGCAATGGCGCGGGCTTTGTCGATGTCAGCCGCACTGTCCACATACACATGGCAGAGGCCTTCGAGATGGCCAATCACGGGCATCCGCGCTTCTTCCAACACTCGGCCCACGAGGCTCTTGCCGCCGCGCGGGACCATGACGTCGATCAAGCCATGGGCGCGGAGCATGGCGCCGACGAACTGCCGGTCCTGAGTTGGCGCGCGCTGGATGGCGTCTGCGGGCAAGCCTGCCTCAGTGATCCCTGCACGCAAGGCGTCAACGATAGCGGCGGAGGAATGGGCGCTCTCGGACCCACCGCGCAGGATCACGCAGTTTCCGGCCTTGAGCGCCAGCCCGCCTGCATCAGCGGTTACATTCGGGCGGGATTCATATACGACGCCGATGACGCCCAAAGGCACAGCGATGCGTTGGATGACGAGGCCGTTGGGCCGGGTCCAATCCGCTTGGATACGGCCGACGGGATCAGCCAAGTCCGCGACGGCTTCAAGACCCTGGGCGACGCCTTCAAGCCGGGCGTCGTCGAGTTTGAGGCGGTCTAGCATGGACCCGGACAGGCCCTTGGCTTCCGCTGCGGCCATATCTTTGACGTTGGCGGCCAGGATGTCCGGCGCTTGGGTGCGAACAGCGCTGCCGGCGGCGCGCAATGCGGCTGTTTTATCCGCCGGTTTAGCGCGGGCGAGCGCCGGGGCGGCGGAGCGGGCGCGGGCGGCCACTTCGGCGACCATGGCGTCGGCTTCCGCTGGGGAGAGCGTTTCCGGAGTGGCGAAGCGGGTGGAATCTGGGCTCATGGGGTCATGCCTCCTCTCGGTTAAGCGCGGCGCGGCCTGTCATGCTGAGGTCGTCGCGATGGATGAGTGCGGCGCGGCCATGGTACCCCAGGGCTTCCGCGAAGTCTCCGCTTTGGCGGCCAAGAATGCGGCCTGCATCCTCTGCGCCATAGGCGATCAGGCCGCGCGCGACTTCCCGTCCGTCTGGGCCGCGCACGATGATGGGGGCGCCGCGGTCAAATTTGCCATCAATGCGGGTTGCGCCCGCTGGCAGCAGGCTGTTGCCGCGCTCCAGCGCGCGGGCGGCGCCGGCGTCGATCCAAACTTCGCCTTCCGCTTTCAACCCGCCTGCGATCCAACGTTTACGGGCCTGCGTTGGCGTTTGATCTGTGACAAACCACGTGGCGTCGCCTTCATCCTCCAGTCGCCGCAGAGGGTTGGCGTTGACGCCGGACGCGATCGCCATGCTGCACCCGGCGTCAAGGGCGATGCGGGCGGCGGCGAGCTTCGTGCCCATTCCGCCAGACGCCATATCGCTGCCGACTGGGCCTGCCATCGCCTCAATCTCAGCTGTTACCGCCGACACTTCTTTCAGTTTCTGGGCGGCAGCGTCGCGCCGGGGGTCGGCTGTATAGAGACCATCGACGTCTGAGAGCAGCACCAAGGCATCGGCGCTGGCGCAGGCGGCGACCCGGGCGGCGAGGCGGTCATTGTCGCCAAAACGGATTTCTTCCGTCGCCACGGTGTCGTTTTCGTTGATGACCGGAACGGCGCCCATTCGGAACAACGTCGCCAGGGTGCCGCGTGCGTTCAGGTAGCGGCGACGCTCTTCAGTGTCGCTGAGGGTTAGGAGCAATTGCGCTACGTTGAAGCCATGGGGTGCGAATACTGAGCGGTATGCATGCGCCAGATCGATCTGGCCTACGGCTGCAGCGGCCTGGCTTTCCTCCAGCCGGAGCGTCCCTGCGCCAAGCCCCAGCTTGCGGCGGCCAAGTGCGATCGCGCCGGAGGAGACGATGCCGACCTCCTGACCGCGCGCCCGCATCGCCGCAAGGTCGTCAGCAACGCCTGCCAGCCAGTCACGGCGGAGTTCGCCGGTCTCAGCATCGACAAGCAGGGCTGACCCGATTTTGACGATAACGCGCCGCGCCGTTCTGAGCTTTGAGGATGCCGCATCCTTCATAGGGGCGACCAGGCCTCACCGGCCTCAGCTTCTGGGGCAGGTTCAGGCGCATGACGGTCCCGGCCGATTGCCTGCCAGAGACGCTCATGCACATCGCGCACGCCGATACCGGCAGCGCCTGAGATCAAAAATACGTCCTCAGGCGCACATCCAGCGGCTTCGGCTAACTCGGCGCGCTGGCGGTCTGCGGTCTCATCATCGAGCGCATCGGTTTTGTTGAGCGCCAGGATTTCGGGCTTCTCCGCCAGATCGCCGCCATAGGCCGTAAGTTCTTCACGCACGGTTTTGTAGGCCGCCGCCACATCTTCCACGCCAAGCTCGGCCAAGCCGGCGCCATCCACCAGATGCAGCAGCGCTTTGCAGCGCTCGACATGGCCGAGGAATTTGTCGCCGATGCCCGCACCCTCATGTGCGCCTTCGATAAGCCCCGGAATATCCGCCAGCACAAACTCACGCTCGCTATCCAGGCGGACGACGCCAAGATTGGGAATGAGCGTCGTGAACGGATAATCCGCGATCTTGGGCTTGGCGGCGCTGGATGCGGCCAGAAAGGTGGATTTGCCTGCATTGGGCAGCCCAATCAGCCCCGCATCCGCAATAAGCTTCAGGCGCAGCCAGATCCAACGTTCTTCGCCGGGCCAGCCGGGGATGGCTTTGCGGGGGGATTGGTTGACAGAGCTTTTGTAATAGAGATTGCCGAATCCGCCGTCCCCGCCTTTGGCCAGCACGATTTCTTGGCCAGGCTCTGTCATATCCGCTAGGACGAAGCGTTTTTCTTCGTCCAGGACTTCGGTGCCGGGCGGTACCTGCAGGATAATCGGATTGGCGCTTGAGCCAGTGCGCTGGCGACCTGCGCCGCCTTTGCCGCTGGCGGCGCGGAAATGCTGGGTATAGCGGTAGTCGATCAGCGTGTTCAGGTTGGGCACACAGCGCACGATGATATCGCCGCCGCGCCCGCCATCCCCGCCGTCAGGGCCGCCGAACTCGACAAACTTCTCGCGCCGGAAGGAGATCGCACCCCCGCCGCCGTTGCCGCTCTTGATGAAAATCTTGGCTTCGTCGAGAAACCGCATCGATCAATCCCCGTTTCGCCGAACCGTATTAGGCGCCTGGCGATCCTGATTGACCGGTATGACGCCCGCGTTGGAGCGTCGTCCGCAGCCCTTATTCGGCTGCGACGGCCCCATCTTCGTCATTCGCTGGCGGGTCGATCTGCACGAAAGTGCGGCCACGGCCTTTATGGGCGAATTTCACATTGCCTTCGACCAGCGCAAACAGCGTGTGGTCCTTGCCCATGCCGACATTTTCGCCCGGATGGAACTTGGTGCCGCGCTGACGCACAAGCACATTGCCCGGAATAACATTCTCGCCGCCGAACTTTTTGACGCCGAGACGCCGACCAGCCGAATCGCGACCGTTGCGTGAACTGCCGCCTGCTTTTTTATGAGCCATAGATCGCTACCCCTAACTTAGGCGGAAATGCCGGTGATACGGACAATGCTTTGATGCTGGCGATGGCCATTCTTCCGGCGGGAATTCTGCCGACGGCGCTTCTTGAAGATGATCACCTTCTTGTTGCGCATCTGCTCAACAACTTCCGCCGTGACGCTGGCGCCATCGACCAAAGGCGCGCCGATCTTGGCGTCGCCTTCGCCGCCGATCATCAGCACATCGCCGAAGGTTACGGAATCGCCCGGCTCGCCCGCCAGTTTCTCGATCTTAATCACGTCATTTTCCGCGACGCGATATTGCTTGCCGCCGGTGCGGATCACTGCGAACATCGATTTTCTCTCATTGGCTGAGGGCGGAACGAACCGCCCGGCAGCTAGGAATTTGTGCAACGCCACGCGCCCAGCATCGTGCCGGGCCGTCGCGGGAAGCGGGAGTTATAGCGATCCCGCCAGAAAGGTCAACGGTTTGAAGCCGATCAAGCCCAAGAATCTGCACGGCCGCCGCCCATCGCCCCTGCAAAATCGCATGACGCCAGATGGCAAGATAGAGGCTGTGAGCGCGCGTGGCTTGTTTACCGGCAATCGCGGCGTGTTGCACGGTTGCGATAAACGGCTGAAACCTTGGCTTTGGCGGCATAAGAACTGGGTGCTCTGCGTGTTGGAATTCAAAGGCCGCCACCGCGAGTTGATGACGCCTAAGCGCTGGACGGAGCTTTTCTTCCTAGATGAAGCGGTGGCGCTGGCTGCCGGTCACCGCCCCTGCGCTGAATGCCGCAGGCAGGCCTTTAACGCCTGGATGGACGCTATGAGCGCTGGCGCCGGCATCGCTCGGCCCTCTGCGCCTGACTTAGATAAGCGACTCCACAGCGAACGGGCGGTTCCGGGCGCTCGGGCCATGCAAACGCACAGGGCTCGCTTAGAAGATCTACCCACTGGCGCATTCGTTCTGGCGCCGGAGACCGGCGCGCCCGCCCTGGTGCTGGAGGATCGGCTCCTACCCTGGTCGCATACGGGCTACGGCGCGGCGATGCGGCGGGCGGCGGGACCGGTCGTGCTACTGACGCCGCCAACCTCCGTCGCCGCGCTCCAAGGCGGATATGCGCCGCTGCTGCATCCAAGCGCTGCTTGACGGATCAGCGCTGGCGCCGGACCTTCAAGAAAGACCATCGCGCGATAGAAGGACGTGACTGCAATGCCCCAGGCCCAAGACCTCTACGATCCAGACTTTATGGTGCAGGCGATCGCAGGCGCGAGCGCTCCGTCGCCAAAGGTCGAGGCGGGCGCCGCGTTCCAGGATGAAACGCTGGTCATCAACCGCGCCTATCAGAAGGACATGCTGGATTTCTGCGATATCGATCCGGCGCTGTATGGCGATGAGGTTGATCCCGGCCTGCTCGCACGCCGCCCGATCAGCATTATCGGCACGGCTCTGTTCGATAATCACCCCGAGCGCGGCTATGTTCATACGGTCCAAAAGGTCGACCGGCTGCTGCCGATCTATGTGGACACGCCAATCCAGATGTCCGGCCAGTTCACGAAAATCGAGGATCATCCGCGTGGCTGGCTGATGCATGCGCGCTTTGAATACCGCCTCGCCAATGGCGATCTGGCGTTAGTCGTCTCGCCGATTGCGCTGATGGCGGACCCAGACCGCAACACCGCTGCTCCGCCAAAGAAATCTGGCCCTGAGCCAAGCGTTGACGCGCGCCTGGCGGATTTAGCGGCAGACGGGTGGCGGGGCCTCACATCCAAAACCTGCACGCCAGAGAATGTCGTGGGATATTGCGGCGCGACCCGGAACCTGATCCACACCGATCCGGCCTATGCTCAAACCTTCGGCTTCCGCGCGCCGATCACAGCTGGCAACCAGATGATCAACTGGCATTTGGAAGCTGCAAAACTGGCCGCGCCCGCAGCACAGTTTGAAGGCGAAGTCCGCTTGTTGCGGCCTGTGTTTTGGGATGACGCGGTGTCGATGATGACGCGCCCGGCAGAGGGCGCACTGGAGATTATCGCAGTCAAGGATGATGGCCGCATCGCCAACCGTTCCCAATTCCGCAACAAGGGATAGCCCGCCCCATGGCTGAAAGCCGCTTGAGCGAAGAACAACAGAAGAAATTCGCCCTCGATCAATTCTTGGAAGCTTGGGACAAAGCCTGTGAGAACGGCGTCGAGGCGGACCTTCTATGCGAAGTGATGATGTATTTGGCGATCACAGACCTCGTCGCCGACCGCGGCGAGGAGCTGACCGCCAGCCTGTTCGAAGACCTGCCCGACCGCATCCGCGACGGCGAATTTTCGCTTGATGAGGATGGCGGTGGATCAAGCTAGCGCTGGTTTCTAAAGCGCCTTCAGCCATTCAACGATCTCAGGACTATCCCATTCTGCGGCGCCTTCGAGCTTCGCGAAGACTTGGCCGTCTCGGTCAATGATGTAGGTCGTCGGCAGGCCACGCATACCGAAGGCGCGGCCAAGCGCGCTTTTTAGGTCCAAGTGCGGGGCCAGGTTCTTGACGCCGACTTTCTTCAGGAACGGCGGAACTTTCTTGGCGCCGCCGCGATCATTTGAAAGCGCGAGCACAACATGCGTTTCAGCCGGGAGCGCCCCCGCCAGGTTATCCAGCGCTGGAAGCTCCTTCACGCAGGGCGCGCACCACGTCGCCCAGAAGTTCAAAACGACGATTTTGCCCCGCCAATCGCTGAGCTTTGCCGCCGTTCCATCCGGCAGCGCGAAGGGCGTATCGGGCGCCAGGGCGGTTTTTTCAGCCAGTACAAAGGCGTCATTGGGCGGGGGCGGAATGTCAGCCGCCATGGACGGGGCGGGCAGGATGCTCCATAAGGCGGCGGCAAGAATAATGGCAGATAAGGATCGGCGCATGTCCGGCTCCAATGACAGTGCAAATAATGGCCCCGCAGCGAATAGCATGTGGGGTGGCCGCTTCAAGGGCGGCGCTTCCGATATAATGGCTGCAATCAATGTGTCCATTGGTTTCGACCAGCGCATGTACGCCCAAGATATCGCTGGCTCTAAAGCGCATGTGGCGATGTTGACGAAACAAGGCATTGTTTCTGAGGCCGATGCAGCTGAAATCACGCGCGGGCTAGAACAAGTCCGCTCCGAGATCGCGGCGGGAGATTTCGCTTTCAAGGATGCGCTTGAAGACATCCACATGAATGTCGAAGCGCGGCTAAGCGAAATCATTGGCGAGGCCGCAGGACGCCTACATACTGGCCGGTCCCGCAATGACCAGGTCGCGACGGATTTCCGGCTCTGGCTCCGCGATGAAATCGATACGGTTCTGGCGGCGCTAGAGGACCTGGAAGCGGCGTTGATCGACCAGGCCGAAGCCGGGGCCGATATGATCATGCCGGGCTTCACGCATCTGCAGAACGCGCAGCCTATCACCTTCGGCCATCACCTGCTGGCTTACGTAGAAATGATCGCGCGTGATCGGAGCCGTTTTGAGGATTGCCGTAAGCGGTTGAACGAATCACCGCTTGGAGCTGCCGCTTTGGCCGGTACGCCCTATCCGATTGATCGGGATATGACGGCGGCTGCGCTTGGGTTCGACAGGCCGCTTGCAAACTCGCTCGACGCCGTATCCGCGCGGGATTTTGCGCTGGAATTCCTGGCGGCGGCATCCATCAACGCCATGCATCTGTCCCGCCTGGCGGACGAGATCGTGCTGTGGATGAGCGCGCAGTTCCGCTTCATCCGCCTTTCGGACGCTTTCACCACCGGCTCCTCAATCATGCCGCAGAAGCGGAACCCGGATGCGGCGGAACTTGTCCGCGCCAAGATTGGCCGGATCGCAGGCTCCTTCAACAGTCTGCTGATGATGATGAAGGGCCTGCCGCTCACATATTCCAAAGACATGCAGGAAGATAAAGAACCTGTCTTCCAGGCGGTTGATTCCTTGATGCTGGCGATTGCGGCGATGGCCGGTATGGCTCGAGATATGCAGCCGAACCGGGAGGCAATGCTCGCCGCCGCTAAGCTCGGCTTCACCACCGCAACGGACCTGGCGGATTGGCTGGTGCAGAACCAGGGCCTGCCCTTCCGTGAAGCCCATCACGTTTCCGGCGCCCTCGTGTCTGAAGCCGAAGCGCGCGGCTGCGGGTTGGAGGATCTGCCGATGGACGTGATGCAGGGCGTACATGCAGGCATCAACGATAGCGTTTACGCGGTGCTGAAGGTCGAAAACTCTGCCGCCGCCCGCACAAGCTTCGGCGGCGCGGCGCCCGATAACGTGCGCGCGGCTGCAAAAGCGGCGCGGGCGCGGCTGGGGGCTGGCTGATGGCGGGCGCGCGCTCTTCTCTCGCAACCAAATTCATCCTCATCCTCGCGACCGCGCTTGCGCTTTCCGCTTGCGGCAAAAAGGGCGAGCTTGAGCAGCGGGAGGGTGTGAAGCCCGTATATCCCCGCACCTATCCAACCCGCTAAGGCTGCGCTTATGACCGATCTCAACGCCACGCTCGCCAATATTGCGCCCGCATTCGCCTATCGTGACGGCCGTTTGCATGCGGATGCGACGCCACTGGAAGCCATTGCGGACGCCGCGAACAGCCCCGTTTATGCCTATGCGCTGAACGCCATTGCAGCGGCGTATCAGGAATTCGCAGACGCATTTGAGGGCCAGCCAACCCGCATCTGCTATGCGCTCAAAGCCAATGACAGCGTCGGCGTGTTGAAGACGCTGGTTGCGAAGGGCGCGGGCGTCGATGTCGTCTCCGGCGGGGAGTTGGCGTTGGCGCTGTCCGCAGGCGCGCGCGCGGACACAATTGTTTTCTCTGGCGTCGGCAAGACCAATCAGGAGCTGGCGGATGCGCTTGATGCCGATGTCATGCAGATCAACGTCGAATCCGAAGCGGAAATGGCGCGCCTGAACCAGGTGGCGCAGTCCAAGGGCGTTGCGGCTCCAATCGCACTCCGTGTGAACCCGGATGTGGATGCGGGCACGCTCGACGAAATCTCGACCGGGCGTGCGACGGATAAGTTTGGCGTGAATTATGGCGATGCGGAGCGGCTCTACCAGGAAGCGGCAAGCGCGCCGGGGCTAAAGCCTATCGGCATCGCTATGCATATCGGCTCGCAGATCGGCGATGTCGCGCACTCTGCTGCGGCCTGTGCCAAGCTGAGGGCGCTTTGGGACAGTCTGGCCCGAGACGGCGTGACGCTAAAGCGTTTCGATGTCGGCGGCGGGCTTGGCATCCGCTACAAGGACGAAACGCCGCCTTCGATCCAGGACTACGCTGACACCATCCGCGCCGCCGTATCCGATATCGATTGCGAGGTCATGCTTGAGCCGGGCCGTCGCATCGTCGGCCCCGCAGGCGTGCTGATCGCCAATGTGATCGGGGAAAAGATGGCTGGCGATCATCGCGTGGTGATCTTGGATGCGGCCATGAATGATCTAATCCGTCCGGCGCTCTACAAAGCATGGCATGAGATTGTGCCGCTGGTGCAGCCTGGACCGGATGCTGAATGGACGCCTGCCGATATCGTCGGCCCGATTTGTGAGTCCACGGACAAATTCGCAGACCGCCGGATGATGCCGCCGCTTGCTGCGGGGGATCGTGTGGCGTTCCTCTCTGCCGGGGCCTACGGCGCCGTTATGGCGAGCGAATATAATGGCCGCCCGCGCACGCCGGAAGCAGTCGTTCAAGGCCAGAACTGGGATTTCGCTCGTAAGCCGCGCACCTATCAAGACCTGATTTCAGAGCAATCGGCGCCAGATTGGCTCTAAGCGCCTGGCGCTTTAGCAGACCCGCACAGCTTGCCAAGCCCAGCGGCGGATCTGGCGGCGTGAGGGGCTTAAAGTACCGCAGAAGCAACCAAAGAAGGGC
>JAYNYG010000121.1:0-2436 GCA_038102935.1 Alphaproteobacteria bacterium
CAATCCTCCGTTAAAACGATCCCAATCTGATCCCAAATGATTTGATGATGGACAATCTCGATTAGCTGCCTCTTTTGGCCCATATCTAGCTGACGCGCGGTCGCGAAAGCCTTGAGCGCGGCGTCGGGCTTACCTGCCTCACATTATATTTCCGCGACCCTCGCGTGAATTCTCGGATCATCACTTGCTTCTTGAAGCGCTTTCTCAATTGCACTCTCGAGTTGCGCAGTTTCTTCGAACCACAAGGCGCCGCGAGCGCTAGCTAGATGTTCGTCGCCGTATTTTTGATCGTGCAGCAAAGCCAACATGACTGTTCCATAAGCAGGTAATTTCTTTCCAAGCCGATAAAGAATTTTAGCGTAACTGACATACGCGGCGGCGTAGTAGTCAAAAAGATCGATAGCACGCTCGATGGCAGCATAGGCCTCGTCGTCGCGCCCTAAGGCCACAAGCGTATCGCTCCGGTTCTTGTGGGCGAATGGATATCTCGGATTTATGCGCAACGCTTGATCAAAGTCCGCCAGCGCGGCCTCCGGGCGGTTCAGTTCAAATTTTGCCCGGCCGAGGCCGTTGTAGACGGTGGGAGTTTCCAAACCAGCTTTAAGCGCTGAGTCATAAAACGGGATCGCCGCCGCCCAACGGCGTTGCCGGGACAACACCTCTGCATGGCGGTAGCGCACATGGCTTGTATCTACTCCATGCCGGGCCGCCTGCGCATAGTCACGCTTCGCTAGCTCCCATCGCTTAAGGCGAAAATGGGTGTCGGCGTGATGGCGATAGGCATCTCCGCTCTTAGGGTCCAGCTGAATGGCCTTGGTAAAATGATTGATCGCACCCGCCCAATTATCCCAGCGGACTGCCTCCTTGGCCATCTCGATATGCGGCTTTGGATCGTGTGGGGCAGCTGCCATTGCGGCCATAAAATCGGCTTTTGCGGCCGCCAACGCTTTCTTTGTGGTGTAATAAATGCCGCGATCGATATAAGCTTCGGCAAGGTGCGGCCCGGACAGCGTTCCATTGGCGAGTAAGTCCGAACACGCTGCAATTGCGTCGCTACCTACTTTGGCAAGTCGGGCGCAATCAGCCAGCGCCGGTTCTGACATAGAGATTGAAAGCGCTCCAATAGCGCTAATAGCCCAGGGTCTTACAGATCGACTTCGTTGCATATTATGCCGACCCATACCCCCCGCCGCCCGGCGTTTCGATCACGAACACATCGCCCGGCGCCATTTCTGTTTTATCCGCACCCTTCAGCGTTTCCGATGAGCCATCCGTGCGTTCGACGCGGTTTATGCCGCATTTTCCGGGGGAACCGCCGGCCATGCCGTAGGGTGGGATTTCGCGGCGGTTGGAGAGGATGGCGGCGGTCATGTCCTCAAGGAACCTAACGCGGCGGGTGATGCCGTCGCCGCCGCGGTGTTTGCCCTCGCCGCCGGAATTGGGCCGGACGCCGAAGCCTTCCAGCACGACGGGGTAGCGGAGTTCTAGGATTTCTGGGTCCGTCAGGCGCGTATTCGTCATATGGGTGTGGATGGCGCTGGCGCCGTCCCAGGTGGGGCCTGCCCCCGCGCCGCCGCAGATGGTTTCGTAATATTGGTGGGTTTTGTTGCCGAAGGTGAAGTTGTTCATAGTGCCCTGGCAGGCGCCCATCACTTGTAGCGCGCCATAGACGCAATCGGTAACGACCTGACTGGTCTCCACATTGCCCGCGACGACGGCCGCACCCGGGTTCGGGTTCAGCATACAGCCCTTGGGCAGCACGATCTCAATCGGCTTCAAGCAGCCGTCATTCAGCGGAATATCCTGGCCGACGAGGGTGCGGAACACATACAGCACCGCCGCACGACAGACGGCGGCGGGCGCGTTGAAGTTGGAATTCAATTGGTCTGACGAGCGGGAGAAATCCAACTTGGCCGTCCGCGCCGCTTCATCAATCGAGATATCGACGGATACCGTGGCGCCATTGTCCAAGCCATAATCGAAGGAGCCGGATTTCAGCGCGCCGATAACCCGGCGGACACTTTCTTCCGCGTTATCCTGCACATGCTCCATATAGGCTTGCACCACATCCAGCCCGAAATGGCCGATCATCCGCCGCACTTCCTGGATGCCTTTTTCGCAAGCCGCGATCTGGGCCTTCAGGTCCGCATCATTCTGGTAGACGTTGCGGGCGGGATATGTTGCGGATAGCAGCAAGTCTTCCAGCGCTTTGGCCTGGAAATCGCCCTGGTCAACCAGCAGGAAGTTATCGATCAGCACGCCTTCATGTTCAATCGTGGAGCTGTCGGGCGGCATGGAGCCGGGCGTCAGCCCGCCGACATCCGCATGATGCCCGCGCGACGCCACGTAGAAGATGATCTCCCCGCCCTCAAATACCGGCGCCACAACGGTGATATCAGGCAAATGCGTGCCGCCGTTATAGGGGTTGTTCAGGGC
>JAYNYG010000030.1:0-53226 GCA_038102935.1 Alphaproteobacteria bacterium
TGACGGGATAAATACTATCCCTAGGGGTGGACCACTTCAGGGGGGCTGCTCCAGTCAGAGGCACAGAGCCGCCAGAATATCGTCTGGTAAAATGGCAGCCGGAAGAACTGGATAAAATGATTAGCCAGGTTGAGCGCCGCATGCTAGCCCAGGCTGCGGTTGAAGGTTTCACACCAACGCTCGCTGACATTTTAGTGGGACTTGGCGCGCGTGTCGCTATCGCTTCAACATCTGAGCGAGACGACAACACATAGTCTTTGACAAACGCCTACCTCGGCCAGCCCTAAATTTGATCTGACCGAGGTAGGCGCTCTCCTGCGCGAGGCATTATAAATGTAATTTTTTCTTGACTTCAGATATTTCGATATAAATCCTCTCGTTACTTTCCAAATTTGTCCTAATGTACTCTTCATCTGAAATACACAGGTATGCTCGACTCATTTTTGTTCGCTTCAAATCGTCTTTTGAAGGCGGTGTACCTTTTAAGGACATGAAATATTCAGCAATTTCGCGCGCCTTAGCCAGATTGCCCAAATACACCTGAAGGCCGATTTGGAATTCTGGAAACCCTTTTTCAGCCTCACTCAACTGATTAGCGACAGCGAGAGGGTCGGCGATCAGTTCATCGCGGAGCGGCTCTACCATTTCGGTCCATAGCGCGCGGGAAATTTCGGCGCAGCCTGCGGGGTCGTCTGCCGCATAAAGCTTGTTCCAGTCTGAAACATAGGGCGGATAGGGCGTCAGGTCTTTTGGCGGGTCTTGGAAGTATTCGCGCGGGCGCCAAGGCCGCCGCGCCGCGCGCCATGCCTTCGCGGCGACATTCGCTTCGCCGACAGCATACACGTAACACCAGCTTTGTAGATGCAAAGGCCGGGGGTTCTTATCCTGCGAAGTATCAAACCCGTCCAGTTTCTCGTCGAAAAAGCGTTGCAACGCATTGTCAAACACGCCGTAAAGCTCCGTGAACTCCACCCCGCCGTCGACACGAAAATGCACCCATCGGATAGATCGCCGGTCTCTTTTAAGTACAACCGCGCTGACTTCCGCTTGAAGCCCAACTCAATCAGCCGCACGCCGATACCATCGCGGATGGCGATGCCTGCTGGGGTTTTGGCAATCGATTTGGACATTCCGCCCCCGCCCTACTCCAACACAAACGGCTCCATCGTCTCCAGCGCTTTTTCGCGGATTTCGTGCCATTTCACTGGGCCGCCGTAGTAAGCGAGAGAGCCTGGGGGGGCGTCGCCGTCGCCGTTGTAGTAGCTTAAGCAGTCGCGCAAGGGGCTGGTGAGGATATCGGCCTCGGCGCAGTGCTTGGCGTACTCAATCTCCGACTGTTCGGTGATGTCGATGGTGCGGGAACCCTTGTCGCGCAGCATCTCTAAGGTGGATACTGCGTATTTCACGTGCATATCAATCGTGCGCGTGAAGTTGAACTGGCCGCCGCCGCCTTGCGGGCCGGACATGATGAACAAATTCGGGAAGCCCTGGCTGTGCAGGCCAAGGAAGGTGCGGGTGCCATGCTCCGCCCATTTCTGCTGCAGGGTTTTGCCGCCGCGTCCAGTGATCATGTTGAAGGTGGAGGTCGCCATCCACTGGAAGCCGGTTGCGTAGATCAGCACATCCACCGGGTATTCAACGCCGTTATGGACAACGCCGCGTTCGTTGATTTCCTGCACGCCCATGGGCGCCGTGTCCACCAGATGTACATGGGGTTTGTTGAAGGCAGGCAGGTATTCGTCATGGAAGGTTGGGCGCTTGCAGCCGTAGGGGTAGTAGGGCTTCAAGGCCTCTGCCGTTTTGGGGTCTTCCACGATCTCATCCACGCGGGCGCGGATTTGCTCCATGATGCGGAAGTTGGCGTTGAGCTGCTTTTGGATCAGTTCTTCCGGGCTGATTTTGGTTGCGTGTTGCTTGCGGTTGGCGTTGACATCCACCTTCCCGGCCAGGAAATCATCATTGCCTTTAAGGGCTGTGCGGCCGGCTGAAATCAGCGCGAGCCGCTCGCGGCGGGCGACGGCCCATCCAGGCTCATTCGCCCATTGTTCGCGCTCTTCATCCGTGGTTTCGCGCTGGTCGCGCACGTCAATCGAGGAGGGCGTGCGCTGGAAAACATGCAGCTCCTTAGCGATCTTAGAAAGCTCTGGCACCGCCTGCACAGATGTGGCGCCCGTGCCGATAATACCGATGCGCTTGCCTTCAAGCTCCACATGGTAGTTCCAGCGGGATGTGTGGAAGGCCTCGCCCTGGAACTTCTCCATGCCGTCGATCTTAGCGAGCTTCGGCGTCGTTAGAATGCCGTTCGCCAGAATGACATACCGGGCGCGCATTTTATCGCCCCGGTCGGTGATGACGGTCCAGCGTGCGGCCTCTTCGTCCCACTTGGTTTCATCGACGGTCGTATGGAACAGGCATTTATCGTAGAAGCCAAATTTCTCGGCCATGCTTTGGCAGTATTCCAGGATTTCGAACCCGGACGCGAACTTCATGGAGGGGACGTAGCCCATTTCCTCCAGCAGCGGGAAATAGCTGTAGCTTTCAACGTCACAGGCGATGCCGGGATAGCGGTTCCAATACCATGTGCCGCCCACATCCCCGCCTTTTTCGCAGAAGCGCACATCCTGGAACCCGGCGGCTTTCAGGCGATACCACAGCAGCAGCCCGGCGAACCCGGCGCCGACGACCAGAATCTCGCATTCGTCAGAAAGCGCTTCCCGCTCGACCGGCGCATCCGAATACACATCCTCCAGGTATTTGGCGAATTCGCCTTCCATGTTGATGTAATCGGCGGCCCCGCGCCGGGCTTCCTTGAATTCCCGGTATTTGGCCTGCTCTTCGGCATTGAAGGCGGCGCCCGGCGGCGCTTCAGGAAGTGTGGTGAGCGCTTCATCTTCAACAACCGAATACCCCTTCCCCTGAATCCGGTCCGTCGCCAAGCTGGCGCGCGTGTTGAATATCTTCAGGCCGGTGGCGGGATCAATGCTGACAGATGCAGTTGCGGGCAACGGAGCGGTCTCCTTGGAGTAGATCAGAATTGTTGTTAGAGCGACAGTTTACTTCCTATCGAATATTCGGCAACAGGCCGCATGCCCCGCCTAAGGCGCGTATCCAAAGTCCTTCCCCACCCTGGCCGTCATTGGTTCCGCCGCTGCGTCCTGCCAGTCCGCCTCTGCAGGCAAGGTCAGCGACACAGCGCGGATCATGGTGGCGGTTGGGTCCTCGGCTGGGACCGGGCGGTCGCCGGTGTCTTGGTGCGCCGCCACGCTTTCCAGCAGGAATTGGCGGGTGACGGCGATGCCCGCGTCTGACACGCAAAGGTTTTCCTGGGTTCTATCCTGGATCGGCGCGACGCCAGATTGGCAGGCGGCGTCTTGAATCCATAGGCCCGGCAGGCCGGAGAACCAGGCCGTTTGCTGGCTTTCGTAGTCGAAGCCATAGCCAGTATCGGGGCCGAATTTGGTCCAGAAATCGGCATAGGGCGTGGTTGGCGGTTTTGGCGTGTAGCAATTGCGGCTGGCGTGGCCGGTCTCGCGGCCCCGGTGGCCGTCTTCAAGCAGTGTGCGAGTGCGGGGGTAAAGCGGTTCCGCCGGGGTGTATGAGAACATCAGGCAGAGCGTATGCTCATCATCCATCGGGATCCACGCATGGCCGCTTAGTTCCGGGAATTTGGATTGCGGCGGCACCAGGGTCCAGAACGGGGCTAGATACTGGTTGACGCGCCAGTACCGCGTTTCGTCGTCAATCCGCCGCCTGGACGCGATGCTGACGCCGAAGGGCTGCTTCACGCATTTGAAATTCGGGCGGAGGTCTTGCGCCGCCACCCAATCATTGATGGCGCCCTGCTGGTCAATACGGCCATGGAGGATCGGCGCATGGGCGGAATCAATTTCGCCTTCAAGCGCCTGCAGCCAATTGCATTCCTGGACACGGAACGAGATATGGACGTTTTCGGCGGGGACCAGATTAAACTCCAGGTCCGGCAGCGGCGGCGGGGTCTCTTGATCCTGGCCCATATAGGCCCAGAGCACACCGTTCCGCTCCTGGCAGGCATAGGCCTTTAAGCGAACGCGTTCCTTGAGTCGGCTGGCTTCCGGTTCCGCCGGCAAGTCTACAACAGCACCCGAAGTATCGAACTTCCAGCCGTGATAGACGCAACGAAGGCCGCATTCTTCATTACGGCCGAACATCAATGGCGCCCCCCGGTGCGGGCAGGCATTGGCGACGAGGCCTACCTTCCCCGCACTATCGCGGAACGCGACTAAGTCTTCGCCGAGCAGCTTGACGCGTTTAGGCTGGCCGCATGGCGGCAATTGGTCGGCTGGGTAGAACGGCTGCCAGAAAAGCCGCATCCAATCGCCCATCGGCGTATCGGGGCCGACGCGGACAAGGGTTTCGTTTTCTTCCACTGTCAGCATCAGGCGCTCTCCTTCACAAGTTTTCTGAGCGTCGGCAAATTCGCTGGCGGGTCTTCGCCCATGTTGCGTTGGTTGGTGAAGGAAACTTCGCCGACATAGATGTCGCCATGCCGGTCGGTCGCCAGGCCGTGGGGGGCTAGGAAGCGGGCGGGGCCTTCGCCAGCAGGGAGGGCGCCGAGGCGAGCTAAGGCCGTGCCGTCGCCGCTTAGGATCGACAAGCGCGGGCCGACATTAGGCATATTGCGGTTCACGTTCATGCCAGGGCCGAGTTCGCCGACATAGAATAGCGTCTCGCCCATACAGCTCATACAGATGCCGCAAGGCCGGTGCATGTTGTTCCATTGCGTCTCGTAGCAGCCATTGCCGTCGAACACTTGGACGCGGTGGTTTTCCCTATCCGCCACATAGACCCAGCCATCGGCGTCACAGCAGATATTGTGGGGAATGTTGAACTGGCCAGGGTCCGTCCCCGGCTCCCCCCAGGAGAACAGCAGCTTGCCATCAGGCGCATACTTATGGACGCGGGCGTTGCCGTATCCGTCAGACACATAAATATCCCCCTCCGGCGATTGGGCAGAATGGGTGCAGCGGTGGAACGGCTCGCCGCTCATGTATTCAGACGGCTTGCCAGGAATGCCGATGGTCATCAGCACTTTGCCGTCCGGCGTGCATTGGCGAAGCGTATGGTCGCCGTCATCGGTGCAGAACAACGTGCCGTCAGCGCCGATATGCAGCCCATGGGGGCGGCTGAACAAGTCCTCGCCCCAGGAGCGCAGGAAGTTCCCATCCCGGTCAAACACGATCATTGGGTGTTCGCCCCGGTTGAACACAAAGACCTGGTCCTGGCTATCGACAGCCACCGCTGCCACATCTTGAAACGACCAGCCCTCCGGCAACTTCGCCCATTCCATATCAACGCGATACCGATGCTCGCCCTCGCCCATGATCGTGCTCATTTTGCGCTCCCATCATCGTTTTGAGAGATAGCTTGGCCTATATTGCGATGAACGCCAATCAAACAGGAATACGCGCTTTGCCCGCCCCAACCATCATCCTGCAGCGGGACGTCGCCTTCCAAGACCCCCATGACTGCACAGACCGCCCGGAAGTCCTGGCGCTGTTCGAAGCCGTGTTCGACGCCCCGGTCCGCCGCGGCCCAGATGGCCGCTTTCGTCCGGCATTGGCCGAACGGTGGGCGGTGAGCGCCGACGCCTGCATATGGACATTCCATCTGCGGCCAGGCCTGAAATTCCACAACGGCGCGCCTGTCGATGCAGCCGTGATGTCCGCTATGATCCGCCGGATGCAGCGCCCAGATATTGGCGCCACCTTGGGCGCGCCTGCGGTATGGGGCCAATACCTTGGCGGCGCTGAGGTTGAAACGCTTGATCCATTGACCTTCGTGATCCGCTTGGCGGAACCGATTGCGGATCTCTTGGACGTCCTGTGTTCTGCCTATGCGCTGCCGCCGGAACTAGCAGATACGCCAGGCTTTCTGGATCATCCAATCGGCAGCGGCGCATACCGGGTCGATGACGTCGGCGATGGCGAAATCCGCATGTCAGCCAATCCGGATTGGCACGGCGGCAAAGTTCCGAACCAACGCCTGATCTGGCGCGCAGAGCCAGATGCAGACGCCCGCACCACCGCCGTCGCCAACGGCGAAGCCCAGATCGCAACGCGACTGCCGCCGGGCGCCGGACGTACAAGCTACCTCTCACCGGTCGCTATCATCTATTTGCTCAACGCGGCTCGCGGCCCGCTAGCTGATGCGCGCGTGCGTCGCGCACTGGCGCTCGCCATAGACCGTGACGCGTTGATCCGTGATGTGCTTGGCGGCGCGGGTCGCCCACTCGTCGGCTTTCTTAGTCCGAACCACGTTGGCGCCGATCCAGCGCCAGCGCCAATGCATGATCCCGTAGAAGCGAAGCGCCTGCTGGCTGAAGCCGGGCATCGTGACGGGCTCAATCTCCAGATCGACTGTCCTGAAAGCCTACCTGATGAAGCTGAAGCGCTGACCGCCGCCATCGTCAAGCAACTGGCCGCTATCGGCATTTCCGCAGGGGTCAAAACCCATGCCGACCGCACCGCATATGCCGAAATGGTCCGGGCTAAGCAGATTGGCGATATGTGTGTGTTCGATTCCAGCCCCATGAGCGCCTTCCGCGTGCTCTATGAAAAAATTGACAGCCGCAATGCTGGGGCCTGGCATCAAGGCTATGCTAACCCGGGTATCGAAGCGCTCATCGACCAGGCCCGCGCCACGAGCGATGGCGCCGCCAGGGAGGCGCTCTATATCCGCGCCTATCAAATGCTGCAGGAAGACCCGGCCTGGCTGACGCTCTATAATCACGTCACTGCTGCGGCGCTCGCGGGGAATTGCCCGGAATGGCGGATGCGCGCTGACGGCGTTCTGGACGTAACGACACTGCCGAAATTCGGATAGGACATGACAATGAACCGCAAGATGATCGTTTTGGCCGGCGCGCTTTTAGCCTTCGTAGCCACGCCCGCCGCCAGCCAGCAAATGCCGCTGATCGACGCGCATATCCACTACAGCCATGACGCCTGGGACATGCTGCCGCCGCCAAAAGCCGTGCAGGCGCTCCGGGATGCAGGGGTGAAGCAGGCCTTCGTTTCAAGCTCTAGCGATACCGGCACGCAGATGCTCTATGCCGAAGCGCCGGAGATCATCGTGCCTGTGCTTCGCCCTTACCGGAAGCGCGGCGAAACCAGTACATGGCATAACGACCCGACGGTCGGCGATATGGTGGCGGGGCTGCTCGCCAAGAACCGCTATGCCGGGATTGGCGAATTTCATGTGTATGGGGAGGATGCGGATAAGCCCGTTGTTCGCCGCGTCGTGTCGCTCGCCAAGCAATACGGCATTTTCCTGCATGCCCATTCGGACGCTGAGGCCGTTGACCGCATTTTCCTGCAAGATCCCGACGCTCGCGTGCTCTGGGCCCATTCTGGCTTTGACGAGCCGGAGAACGTTACGGCGATGCTGGCCAAGCACAAGAATCTCTGGGCGGATTTGGCCTTCCGGTCTGAACACGGCGCTGGCGGCGAGGTTGACCCTGAATGGCGGAAAGCATTCCTGGCCTTCCCTGATCGTTTTATGATCGGTACGGATACCTTCACGCCGGAACGCTGGTTCTACGTCTCCGACCACGCCAACTGGTCCCGCGCCTGGCTCTCTGACTTGCCGCCGGACATTGCGGCGAAGATCGCCCATTAAAATGCACGGACCTTGGCGGATTGGGCGCTGAAACGGTGATTCTCAGCGCGGCGCTGATAGCGGCGCTTGCGGCCCTGATAGCGCCGAATGCGGTTGCTTATCAGATTATTGAGGCGGCGCCGCAGCTCAGTCCCCTCGCCCCTGCAGGGGGGAGAGGGATAGGGAGAGGGGGGCGCCTGCACCAAAGTCTAGCTGCAGAAATTAGGGAACAACCGCCTCTCGTTTCAATCGTCCGCAGCATCCCGAAAGAGCCCCCCTCTCCCTGTCCCTCTCCCCCCGCCATACGCCCATTAGGGGTGGGGCGAGGGGACCGAGCTGCAACGTTGCCTTCGAGTTGCGATGATAACGCCGTTGCCAGCGGCGAAAGAAAAACTGCCTGCGAGCCTCATAAACCCGCAATCACTGCCAAAGGCTATGCCATCACCTTCACTCTCTCGCCAAATTCACCGACCGTTGGCGAACCATTTAAAATGGCGATCCAAGTCTGCGACCCAGACAACACGCCCTATACCGGCCCGCTGCTCGTAGACGCAGATATGCCCGCCCATCGCCATGGCATGAATTACAAACCATCGGTCCGCGAGACCGGGCCTGGCGCGTTTCTAGCCGAAGGATTCTTGCTGCATATGCCCGGCGCATGGCGGTTTCGGTTTCGGCTGCAGGGCGAGGCAGGGCCGGTGCGTTTTGCCGTGGAGCATATGCAACCGTGATCCGTCTGTTTGTCCTGCTGGTTGGCCTTTGCGCCGCCGTTCCGGCCCAAGCGGAAGTAGCATTCAGCGACGCTGAGCGGGCGGCGATCCTGCGGTTTGGGCCATGGCCGCCGCCAACGCCGACCGACCCAAGCAACCGGGTATCCGGGAACGCGCAGGCTATCCAGATTGGCGCGACGCTCTTTCAGGATCCGCGCCTTTCCCAGACAAGCGAAATCACCTGCGCAACCTGCCACCAGCCGAACGCCGCCTTCACAGATCGGCAAACCGTCGCGACCGGCATGGCGAAAGGCGTTCGCAATACGCCGAGCTTGCTGAATGCCCGTTACAGCCGTTGGTTCAGTTGGGCTGGCGCTAGCGATACGCTGTGGGGCGCCAGCATCCGCCCGATTATCGCCGAAGCAGAGATGGCGGGCGCGGCTGAGCATGTGCAAGCCGTGATCGCGGGCGACAAAACCCTGTCAGCACCCTTCGTACAAGCCTTCGGCGCTTCCGCTTCCGACATGCCCGCCGAACAGGCTTTGGTCAGCGCCGGAAAGGCGTTGGCGGCCTTTCAGGAAACCCTTATCAGCGCGCGTACGCCCTTCGATGAGTTCCGGGATGCGCTGTCGACGAAGGACGCCGCCGCCGAAGCCGCGTATCCGGACAACGCCAAACGCGGCCTGAAATTCTTCATCGGCGAGGGGCGGTGCAGCCTCTGCCATTTGGGCCCGACCTTCACCAATAGCGAGTTCGACGATATCGGCATCCCGTTCTTCACGGCGCCCGGCCAAGTGGACAAGGGCCGGTACGCGGGCATCCAAGCCTTCAAACGCTCGCCTTTCACCCGCCTCGGCGCATATTCAGACGACCCAAAAGGCGCTGACTCCCTCGCCGCAATCCCTTCCCGCCATGTGGCATTGCAAGGCCGCGCGTTCGGCTCATTCAAAGTCCCATCGCTTCGCGGCGTCGCCGAGACCGCGCCCTACATGCACAACGGCGCAAAAGCGACCTTGGCCGACGTCATCGACCACTATTCCGTGATGGACCAGGAACGCCTGCACATAGACGGCGCCGCGATCTTGCGCCCCCTAAGCCTGACGCCGCAACAGGCGCTTGATCTGGAAGCGTTTTTGCGGAGCCTGTCGCCTTCAAAATGAATCTGATACCTAGCGGAACGCTGCTTGACGCCCGCGCCTTGTTCCATTGACGTCCACAGTAAATTCCAAGAAAGCCCTTACGTGTCCGCTCCCGTTAAACCTCTTTTGACCGCCGCTGCCGCCTTCCCTGCGCTGGAAGAGATGACGCTTGAGGCTGAGCATGAGATCCTGATGGGGTTCCGGCTGTTTGAAGCGGACTTGCCGCTGCAAAGTCCGAACGCGCTGGCGGCAGGCCACGAAACCTGGAGCGACCTCATCGCCGCGCGCGCTGCCGATGGCGTGCAAGTGCGCATTCTGTTGACGGACTTTGAGCCCATCGTCGCCAATTCGCTGCACGAACGCGCATGGAAAGCGCTTGAAGGCTTTGTACAGGCAGGCGATGCGGCAGGCGCTGGCGAAAACCTGCGCGTCATCGCCGGATTGCATCCAGGCGAACTTGGCAAGTTCATGCGGATGATCTTCTAACCAATGCTGCGCTTCCGCTTGGACCGCGTAAGGAAGCGGGCAGAACGCGATGAGGATCAGGATTTAGCGCACAAACCGGGCCTCCGCGCCTATCTCAAACAAAAAGGCCGCGCGCTTAAGGTGCAAAACTTTCCCTCGGCCCGGCTCTGGCCCGCCACATATCACCAGAAGATGGCGGTGTTTGACGGCAAACGCGCCATCATCGGCGGAATTGATCTGGCCCGGCGCATGGCCGATACGCCCGCCCATGATCTACCGGCGGCAGAGACATGGCATGATGTCAGCGTCGCCGTCGAAGGTCCCGTCGCCGCCGCCGCCCGCGCGCACCTGAAGGCTGAATGGAACACCAATACGCCCCGCTTCAATGCCCGATTGACCCGCATGGGCGCGCCGTTCGAGCCAATGCTGCGCCCGGTAGCGCCGCTTCTGGACGATCTGCCCGGCGCTGCGCCAGACATCGAACCAGGTTCGGTCGGCCCCGCATTTCTTCGTACCCGCTCCCGCCGTTCCCGCTTCCCCTTCGCCATCGGTCCAAGCCCCGATGTGATTGAGATCGAGCGCGCAATGATCAAGGCGATGCTGGGCGCGGAACGGCTGATCTATTTGGAGACGCAATTTCTGCGCTCGCCAGTCATTGCCAAGGCGCTCGTTCGGGCTGCCGCCAGAAACCCGGCGGCGCAGCTTATTATCGTTGTCCCGGCTGCCCCCGATGACGTGGCGTTCGAGGGCAACCGGGACGCAGATGCGCGCCAAGGCGAATGGCTGCAGGTGCGGGCGATCCGCCAAATCCAGAAAGCATGGGGGGAGCGTTGCGGCGTCTTCAGCCTCGCCCAGCCGCGCATTCCTCATAAATCCGACGAAGACTTGCCTGATCGCGCGACATTGCACGGGGCGCCCATTGTATAAGTGCACTCAAAAACAACGATTATTGATGGCGAAGAAGCGATCGTCGGTTCCGCCAACCTCAATGGCCGCAGCCTGCGCTGGGACACCGAAACAGCAGTTTATTGGCGGGACACAAAGACTGTGCGCGAGTTGCAGACGAAGCTATGGGATCCGCATTTCGGCGAAACGACGGACTTGGACGCGCCAGACCCGCACCGTCGCTGGTCAGCACGTGCGGAGGAAAACGTTGTGCTACCGCCGGGCCAGCGGAAGGGCTTCATCATGCCCTACAATCTGGAAGCCGCAGCCAAAACAGCGAAGTTCCGGTTCTGGGTGCCGACGAATATGGTCTAGATAAACGTCAGCAATCGCTTGGGATTATCCACGATGATGGCGTCGATTTCAGCCTCTGTGAAATCCCGCAGTCGCATGAACGGGACGACGTTTTTGAAGATATGGCCATAGCCATGGCCGCCCTTGGATTTGAGGCGGGAGACGTAGCAAATATCATGGCTGATGACGATCTGGTCCAAATGTCCCCGCTCAATCAAGGCCCGGATATCGCGCAGGCGGATCGCATCATTCGGCATATCAATGCAAGGATTGAGCGCGTAGTAGCTCGATTCTTGGCCGAATAGATCGAATTCCAAGATGCAGCCGGTGTCAGCCAAGCGGAACAAACGGTCGCGATCAAAGATCGTGCGGTCGATATGGCTTATGATCGTGCGCTTAGGCAGGCCGCCATTGGCCACCACGAAATCCATGACCTCCTGCGGTTGGTCAGCGTCCCGGCCCGGATGCACGTTGAGCGCAGCGCCAGTTTCTGCCTGCGCGATGATAGCGCCTTGCATCACTCTTTGTTCAAGGTCGGTCCATGGCGATTGGCAGCCGATTTCGCCGATCATCCCGGCGCGCACGTCGCTCTCCCAAGCGCCTTCGAACACTTGATCGATCATCTCTGCCGCGAAATTGTCTGCGCTGCGGTCATGGTTGGCCGGGTCCTGGTATTCTTCGACATATTGGCCGCAGCCCATGACGATATTCGCACCCGTCGCTTGGGCCACTTTGGCCAATTCCGCTGGCTCTGGTTTCAGCCCGCCAGACGATAGCTCGACAATTGTCTCGCCGCCGACGGCGACCATTTCCTGAACCTCGCTGATCGCCAACTCCGTCGAGCGGGAGACCAGATTGCGCGGAACTTTGACCCGGCCATAGGTCATCTGCCAACAATTGCAGAGCGTGATCGCAGGCCCCTGGTCCATCGCCGCCGCCAGCGCCGGCGGGCGAATATCCCAGATCAGATGCTCATGCATCAGCGTTTTGCCAAGCGCCGCCGGGTCGAGCAGGCCGAGCACCGTCTGCGCTTTGCCTCTGAGGTCAGACCGCGTTAGACGGGTCAATGCGCCTACTCCGCCGCCGCCCGTGCTGGCGGGGCAGCGACCGTCACGCCAGCGTCAATCATGCGGGCGATGTCTGCGGGCGCATATCCAGCTTCACGCAAGATCGCTTCGCCATCTGCTCCGAGCTGAGATGGCAATGTGCGGATGCCTGCAGGCGTTTCGCCGAATTTGACGCCGGGGCGAACGAGACGGATGCGGCCTTCTGTCGGATGGTCGAAATGCTCGAAAATGCCGACGGCGTCCAGATGCGGGTCCGCCGCCAGATCCGACATCCGCGTCGCCTTACCGTGGGGCACATCGGCTTTCTGCAACGCGGCCAGCAGGTCTTCCGTCGGCCAAGGCGCGACACAGTCTGCGACCATGGCGTAGAGCTCGCCGATCTTCTCACTCCGCGTTTTGCCATCGTTCACGCGCGGGTCTTCGATCATGTCCGGGCGTTCCATCAAATCGAAGAATGCCCGCCATTGTTTAGTATTGTAGGGCAAGACGCAGACATAGCCGTCCGCCGTGGCGTAGGGCTTGCGGTATTCGACCATGGACCGCTCATAGCCTGTATCGCCCAGATGCGGCTCAAATGTGTGGCCGGATTGATGTTCAACCAGATTGAAGCCGACCATGCTTTCCAACATCGGCACTTCGACCAACTGGCCCTTGCCGGTGCGTTCGCGGCTGAACAGCGCCGCCGTGGTCGCATGGACAGCGAATTGGGAGCAGATTTTGTCGCAAACGGACGCTTTGATGAACTGCGGCTCGCCGCTTTTTCCGTTTACGCGACCGCCTTGCATATCCGCCATGCCGGACAGGCCCTGGATGATGTCGTCATAAGCTGGGCGTTTAGCGTAGGGACCGTCCTGGCCGAAGCCGACCAGGGCCACATAGATAATTTCTGGTTTAACGGCTGTAAAATCTTCGTAACCGAGGCCAAGCCGCGCCATCGCGGCAGGCCGGATTGATGTCATGATGACATCGGCAGTTTCCGCCAGCTTTAACATCGCGTCGCGGCCTTCAGGCTTTTTCAAGTCAAGCACGAGGGAGCGTTTGTTGCGGTTCGCCGTTAGGAAGAAATGCCCCATGCCGGGGTTCTTAAAGGGCGAAATACCGCGTGTGATATCGCCCTCTGGCGCTTCCACCTTCACGATATCCGCACCGTAATCGCCCAGGATTTGCCCGGCATACGGGCCGAATCCTACGGAGGTCAGATCAAGTATTTTTACGCCGTCGAGCGGGCCAGGCATGCTGTATATCCTTCGTCTCGCATTCACTATCAGAATATATTTTCGCATATCGCCGCTGCGAGCGGTAGCGCACCAGTTGACGGCAGGCCGCATGGCGATCCAAAACAGGCTGGACAATGATTTAGGAGCGGCCAGATGGCGGCAATTGACCGTAAACAGGCGATGGACGTGCTGAAAGCCTTCGGCAAGGCGTTCAACAAAGGCGACGCTGAAGGCATCATCGCGCAGGTGACGGATGACTTTGAATGGCGCATGCATGAAGGCCCAGACGCGCCCGAAGGCGCTGTCATCAAAGGCCTTGATGCGACCCGCGCCGCACTGGCCGAACGCGCTGAAAAGATTGAGAGCATGCGCTTCTCAGAGACCGAAGTGCTGTTCGGCGATGATCATATCGTCGGGCGGTTTCGGGCGACGGGCGCCTATAAATCCGGCGAGGCGATTGATGTACGCGGGATTGATATCTATTCGTTCCGGGATGGCAAAATCTCGGTCAAAGACAGTTACTGGAAAGCGATCCGTTAGAAGCCAATGAGCGTATTGCCCATCATTATCGCGCCCGACCGGCGCCTGAAATTCCGTTGTAAGCCGGTAGATGTCGTGGACTACAAAGTCCGCGCGAAGCTCGCTGATATGCTGGCGACCATGTATGACGCGCCCGGCATCGGCCTCGCCGCGCCGCAGGTCGCGGATGAGCGGCGGCTGATCGTGATCGACGTGGCGCGCGAAGATGACCCACCTGAGCCGATGCAGATCGTCAACCCGGAAATCCTTTGGGCGTCTGACGAAAAATGCATCATGAATGAGGGTTGTCTCTCAATCCCAGACGTTTATTACGATGTGAAACGCCCTGAACGGGTGCGCGTCAAATACCTAGATGAAACCGGCGCAGAGCAAGAAATTGAGACGGACGGCCTGCTCGCTCGCTGCCTGCAGCACGAAATCGACCACTTAGATGGCGTCTTGTTCATCGACCATATCTCTCTGCTAAAACGGAATATGGCGCTTTCGAAGATGAAAAAGCTGAAGGCGGAGCACGCGCGCAACCGTCCCAGCAAAGGCTGAACCTGCGTGAGCGCACTTCGTCTCGCCTTCATGGGAACGCCAGAGTTTTCCGTGCCCGCGCTCGCCGCATTGCTGGATGCTGGCCACGACGTCGCCACCGTCTATAGCCAACCGCCGCGCCCCTCCGGACGGAGGCACAAGCTCAAGCCATCGCCGGTGCATGCGTTTGCAGAAGGCCGTGACATCGAAGTGCGCACGCCGAAATCCCTCCGCAATGCGGAGGCGCAGGCGGAATTTGCAGCGTTGGAATTGGACGCCGCTGTCGTTGTCGCCTACGGGCTGATCTTGCCGGAGCTGATCCTGGCAGCGCCCCGGCTTGGCTGCATCAACATTCATGCCTCACTGCTGCCACGCTGGCGGGGCGCGGCGCCAATCCAACGGGCGATTATGGCGGGGGACGAAGAGGCTGGCGTTGTCACCATGCTGATGGATGCGGGCCTGGATACAGGACCAATGCTGCTGACAGAGCGCACGCCCATCACGCCCGCCACAACTGGCGGCAAGTTGCACGATACGCTGTCTGAGATCGGCGCACGGCTGATCCTTCCGACACTAGTTGGCCTTGATAGCGGCGCGCTGCCGTCCATTGTTCAGCCGGAAGGCGGCGTCACCTATGCCAGTAAACTAACGCGTGAGGACGGCCTGCTCGATTGGCGTCGCCCGGCGGTTGAACTTGAGCGAATCATCCGCGCGCTGGCGCCCCAGCCGCGCGCCTGGTTTCCGTATGAGGACGCAACAATCAAAGTTGGCGCTGCTAGCGTTGAAGATGCAACTGGCGCGCCCGGCACCGTTCTGGATGACAGGCTGCTCATCGCTTGCGGCGAAGGCGCGCTTCGGCTGACGCAAGTCCAGCGACCCGGCAAAGCGATGACAGATGCGGACGCCTTCCTGCGCGGATTTCAAATTCCAGAGGGCGCCGCGCTCGCGACTGGCGATTAAGGCGCGATGCCCCGGTATCGCATCACCCTTGAATATGACGGCGGCGGCTTTGTCGGCTGGCAGCGCCAGGTGACCGGCATGTCCGTGCAGGAAGCGCTGGAGGATGCGCTGATCAATTTTACGGGCGCGCCTGTTCGGGTGCTTGGCGCAGGGCGCACTGACTCAGGCGTGCACGCGCTCGGCCAGGTGGCGCATTTCGACCTTCCGACCCCGAGGCCGCTCCCCACGATCCGTGACGCCATAAATTTCCACGTGCGACCGCATCCTGTTGGCGTCCTGCATGCCGAGGAAGCCAAACCAGAGTTTGAGGCCCGCTTTTCAGCGATATTGCGCACATATCGCTACCGCATTCTCAACCGCCGTTCGCCTGCGATTGTTGATGCCGGCAAAGTTTGGCATCTGGGCAATCCTCTGGACGAGATTACGATGCAGGAAGCGGCGGACCGGCTGGCCGGCCATCACGATTTCACAAGTTTCCGCGCGACCACATGCCAAGCCAAATCACCTGTCCGAACCCTTGATGTCCTGAAAGTTTCCCGCCATGGCGACGAAGTTTGGGTGGAGGCGGAGGCGCGGTCATTCTTGCATAACCAAATCCGCATTATCACCGGCACGCTCGCCCGCGTCGGCCATGGCGCCTGGACGCCGGATGATGTGTCGCGGGCATTGGACGCCAAAGATCGCGCGGCGGCAGGCCCGACGGCGCCGCCGTCCGGGCTCTACCTCACCAGCGTTCAGTATCCTGAGGACGGCTAGAGCCTTTTCGCCCGCAATTGAACCGTTTCGTGTCCCAGAGCCGCCCCATGGCAAGGAGCGGCGCGCAGGGCGATGTGGTTCATCGTTCAAGCGTCGCGACGCTGTCCAAGGGGCGGCTCTGGGACACCCTTCGGGCCAGCTCTAGCGGTCGCTGATGATTTTAACGGTCGTTCCCGACTTCAGCGGCTCTGTCTGGGAAACGCCGTTCAGCAGCATGAAGCGCTCAACCGCAAACTTCTTCACGGCCATTTTGTTAGCGATCCGCGTCACCGTATCACCGCGCCGCACCTGATACAGGCGAATGCGCAGCGGGCTGAGGTCACGGCGTTCACGCGCTGACATATGCCGGAATGAATAAGTCGTGCGGCGGAAATCGTCGCGCAAGCGGCTGGTCATGTTCGTTGGCGACAGGAACTGCATGCGGAAGGTGCTGCCACCTGATCCACGGATCGCAAGTAGGCGCACGTCCATGGTCTTGCCATTGATATTGCCCCGCGTCGTCGCGGTACCGGCTTCAAGGCTATTGACCGTGATCCGCTCCAAGCCGGTTAGGCGTGCGGATTTAGCCCAGGTCTGGCGGATATAATCAGCCATAGAGCCGCCATAGTTCTTTGGCCCGGTATCAAAGATGATCGCCGATCCGCCAGGGCCAAACGCCGTTACGTTCCGTGCTGAATTGAACATTGTGAAACTGTCTGGCACTTCGTAGCGGATATTCTGCTTTTCATGCGCAAAGACGCCATCGCGGGCGTAGCCTTGGTCAGGGGAATCGCCCCAAATCATGCCGTCAATTTTGGAAAGATAAACGTCCCGCGCCTCAATTGGGTTCTGCACGCGAACTTTGGAAGCTAGGCCACGGGCGCGCGCCACACGTTCTGTTGTCGGCGGATGGGTATCCAAATATGAGGAGCCGCGCGGCGCCTGGCCACGGAGCTTCGCAATCAGTGTTTTCTCTTGGTTAAGTTTCGCCAGGAATCCCGACATGCCGTAAGGATCAAATCCAACACGGCCTGTGTAACGCACGCCAAGCGTATCCGCTTCATACTCCTGCCCACGGCTGTATGAGGCGACGTAGCCTTGCGCTACCGGACTCGCGAGCTGACCCACTGCACGACCAACCTGAGCGCCGCCGAGCACAGCGCCCAAAATCTGCGCGCCAACAACGCCGACCGTCGCCAGCGTGCCCTGCGCATCCCGTTGCGCCCCATGTCGCGCCGTTACATGGCCGATTTCATGGCCGATCACAGCGGCGAGTTGCGCTTCATTTTCCGCGAGCGAAAGCAATCCGCGCGTTACGTAAACGTAGCCGCCAGGCAACGCGAAAGCGTTGGTTACGTCGCTGTCGAGCAACGTGAAAGTCCATTTGATATTCGGCAGTTCAGAACTCGCCGCGAGCACATTGCCCAGCGAACGCACATAAATCTGCAATGCCGGATCATTATAATCACCGCCGAACTGCTTCAAGATTTTTGGATGGTTTTCGTCGCCAATGCGTTTTTCATCCGCCTGGGACATGAACACGACATCTTCACCGCCCGTCGCCGGATTGGATGAACAGCCCGCAGCGGCAGCGCCGAGCGCAATCGCCGAAAGCGCGGCGGCCAAGCGGCGGCGGAAGGGGGAGATTTCTATGGTCATGGATCAAGCGCCTCTATCTGCTGCGGACAGGTAATATCTAGCATGGGACCGTTTCGCCATACCAACCAACCTCTAATCAGCAAGTTCCGTTCCACTAAAGCATCAAAACCGAGCCCGGCTTTATCTAGCCGCCTGGCGGAAGACCGGGTTGCCCTGAGTGTGAAATCCTGGCGCCAGTCTTCGGCGAAATTAAGGTAGCGCACCTTCCGACCGCCGCCGCTTTCCACTGGTTTCCCTTGCAAAAGCACATATCCGCGCGCTTTCACCAGCGCATGCGCATCCCGGATCTGGTAGACGCCAAGCCGCCATAGCCCGCGCCGCTTCGTCCGCGCATCAGCTTCAGCTTCGCGTATCATTTTGAGACGCTGTTGGCCGCCAAGAGGGCATGGCCGACCCGCGCCAACTCTTCCTCTAGCAAACGTTGCTGTAGCCAGATGCCGGAACTATCGGTTCGAACATCGGCCAAAATGCGGTCCCATCGGTCTGGGTTCTCCGTCAAAGGCTCGATGTTGATGCTCTGGCCAACCGTGCTTTCGATGACGCGCGCCAAGGCCGCCGCTGCTAGCGTATCCGCAGCGGACCGGGATCCATCATCCGCTGGGTCCACAGCTATCAGACCATCCAATTGAACGACACGCCCGTCTGCCAATTTCAGGGTTACAGCATCCGAGGCTGCCGTAACGCGGACAGGCTCCGCCGCCGCTGGAAAGCGTAATCCAAATAGTATGAACAGGATGGCTAGCGAGAGGCGCATGCAATCGTTTATACCTTTTCGAATTCCTTTTGAGAGTATGCTCCGCCAATGCCCTCCGCCCGCCACCTCCGCGCCGAGCTATTTGCGCCCTTTGACGCGAACCATGCTGGCTTTCTGAGCGTCAGCGAGGGCCATCGGCTATGGTGGGAAGAATCTGGGTCACCAGATGGATTGCCGGTAGTGTTTCTGCATGGCGGCCCAGGGGCGGGATGCTCACCGGCTTACCGGCGTTTCTTTGATCCGCAAGCGTACCGCGTCATCCTGTTTGATCAGCGCGGCAGCGGGCGATCCAAACCCTATGCCTCCATAGACCACAACGATACGAACCGTTTGGTTGAGGATATCGAGGCGCTTAGGGAGCATTTAGGTGTTGAACGCTGGTTGGTGTTTGGCGGGTCCTGGGGATCGACCCTGGCTTTGGCGTATGGCCAAGCTCACGCTGAGCGCTGCCTTGGCTTCATTCTACGCGGCATTTTCCTAGGCGGCGGGGATGAGGTCGCGTGGTTCCTCAATGGCATGGGCCGCGTTTTCCCAGAAGCGCATCGACAGTTTGCCGAGCATATTCCAGCGGCTGAACGCAGCGATTTGCTGGCGGCTTATATCGCCCGGCTAAATAGCCCTGATCGGCAGACGGCCTTGAACGCAGCCCGCATCTGGAGTCGCTATGAGTCTATGTGTTCCACGCTTCGGCCTTCAGAACTACCATCCTTCAATGATGGCGAGGGCTTACTCGCGATTGCGCGGATAGAAGCGCATTACTTCATGCATCGGTTATTCCTCGAGGATGACCAGCTCATCCGCGATATTGATCTGATCCGCCACCTGCCCTGCACCATCGTGCAAGGCCGTTATGACATGATTTGCCCAAGCGCCAGCGCTGAACGCCTCGCCCGCGCTTGGCCGGGCAGCCACTACAATATCGTGGACGATGCCGGCCACTCCGCCATGGAGCCAGGCATCCGCGCCGCCCTCGTCCGCGCGACGGAAGCGTTCAAGACCCGCCTCAGGGCCGCTGCATGAGCACAACAACTAGGCCGCGCACGCCGGACGGCCATGTGATCTATGCCATCGGCGATTTGCACGGTCGCTCAGACCTGATGGATAGGATGCTTGCCCGCATCCAGGAAGACGCCGTATCACGGCCTGCCGCGCATCGCACCCTCGTTTATCTTGGCGACTATGTGGATCGGGGCCATGATTCCAGCGGCGTGATTGACCGACTGGTGGATGGCCCACCGGAAGGGTTCGAGCAGGTTTGCTTGGTTGGCAACCATGAATCCTGGTTACTTGATTTCAGGATTGATGCCGCCGCCGGGGCCGGATGGTTCATGAATGGCGGCGTCGCCACACTCGCGAGCTACGGCGTTCCCTACAGCCATGGCGCCAACCGCATGGAACAGCTTGAAGACGCCCGCGCCGCGTTTGTAGAGGCGCTGCCGCAAGAACACCTGGAATTCCTTGAGAATTTGAGCTTTTTTTGGCGCGCAGGCGATTATGTTTTCGTCCATGCTGGCGTTCGCCCAGGCGTGCCGCTCGCTGATCAAGACCCCGACGACCTCGTGTGGATCCGCGACGATTTCCTTGGCTCATCAGCAGATTTCGGCGCCGTCATCGTCCACGGCCACACCATCCGTGATTATCCCGAAGAACGCCCAAACCGTATCGGGATCGACACCGGGGCGTTCGCGACGGGCTGTTTGACCTGTCTGCGGCTGGAAGGCGAGCAACGGGAATTTATCCAGACTTGAGCGGGGACCGGGTTTCGCTGCAGGCGCCCCCCTCACCCTGCCCCTCTCCCCCCTTTGGAGGGAGAGGAGAATGCGCGGCGGCGCTTCCTTTGAATTTGGAGTACACACCTGACCCGACGCGCCCGCGTTTGAACTCCTCGCCCCCGCAGGGGGGAGAGGCGGGGTGAGGGGGGCGCCTGCAGTGAAGAGAAACGTAGCCTGTAGAAAATCACATCAACTTGCCGCATCATCCGCAGGTTCACCTCGCCAGGATACCAGTCATGCCAGACTCTGCCGTCTATGACCGCCAAAACTTCGGAAACTCTGTCGGCTTTGGCCGTCGGCCTGCGCTGCTAATTGTCGATTTCCAAGTGGGCTTTGCGGACCCGGATGTGTTCGGCGGCGGCAACGTCCAGGATGCAGTCGCGGCGACGAAGCCGTTGCTTGAAGGCATGCGGGAAATCGGCGCGCCGGTGGCATATACCCGCGCCGTCTTCGATGCCGACGCTGAGGACGGCGGCACATTCGCCATGAAAGTGCCGGGCCTCTATCAACTCGCGGACGATGCGCCGATCAGCCAAATCGTACCGGATTTGGCGCCCAAAGATGGTGATCTCGTGATCCGCAAAATTGGCCCGTCGGCGTTCTTTTCAACCCCACTGATGAGTTGGCTGGCCAAGCGGTCGGTCGACACGCTGATTGTGACTGGCGCCACTACATCCGGCTGCGTACGGGCCAGCGTGGTCGATAGCTGTTCCTACGCGCTCTGCACCATCGTCGCGGCGGATTGCTGCGGCGACCGGGCGTTGGAGCCGCATGAAGCGAACCTGTTCGATATGGGCCAAAAATATGCGGATCTCATGAGCGGCGCTGAAGCGCTCGCCAAAGCCCGCGCCGCCGTCGCCGCGAATACGCCTTAAGGGGCTGGCGCACTATTCCTCGAGCGAAGAGACTGCGCCGCTCACCCGCGTTTGCCGCATCAAGCGGCGATGCTTATCCGCGTCATACCCGCTGCCACGATGCAGCAGGCAGCGATTGTCCCAAATCACGAGATCGCCGGGGCGCCAAGCATGGGCATGGATGTTTTCTGGCGCTGCCGCATGATCCACTAGGCGGTCGAGCAAGACTCGGCTTTCGTCCGCCGCCATACCCTCAACCTCCCGCACATGCGAACCGATAAACAGGTTCTTGGCGGCGGCCTTCGCATTCCGGCGCACCAGCTTTTGGCGGACAGGCGGCAAAGATTTCGACAGGTTCGGCGAGACTGCATCCGGCGAAACCTTGGAGCGCGAAAACGTGTAGTCGTGGATCGTGATCAAGGGATCAAGCGCCGCCTGCTCCTCTGCCGGCAACCGGGCATAGGCCGCGCGCGTGCTGACAAACTCCGTCAACCCGCCCTCATCCGGCGTTTCATAGGCGCACATGATGGAAAGCGCGGCAGGAACTGGCTTAAACGATGCATCCGTGTGCCAAAGATTATTGCCGGTTAGAAACTTGGTTTTGCGGTGATCGTTGCCTATGGCCGATCCATCCGCTTGCACATTGCCGATTGTGCCGAAGTATTCAATCCGCCCCTCTTCGCCGAGCGCAACATGGCTTGGTTCGGGCGCGCCGAGGCTGCGCGTGAATGCAAGCTGGCGCTCATCATCGAACGGCTGGTCCGGGAAATGGACGAACGAGTGGGCGTCAATCAGCGCCCATATTTCGGCCGCCAAATCAGTACTGACGGGCCCGCTCAAGTCTGCGCCGGTGACGCGGACGCCGAAATCTTTATGAAGCGGTTCGGAATGCAATACGGCCATGAGGGGTCTCTCGCGCAGATCTGGGAATGCGCAATTGAACCATCATGGCCGCAAAAACCCAATACGCTGGGTCGGCTATGCTTTTAGACGGATTAGTCCGCCTGGAAATAGGCCTGTGCGGCGTTGCGGTCGACCGCTTTGCCGATCAGCGGTTCCGGCGCGCGCGGCGCCATCGTGGCGGCCTGCATCCAGAAGCGTTCAAGGTCTGTCAGGGCGCCGGTGGCGGCGTTGATCTGGTCGACGGTCACGCGGCTGTCTTCCAGCATGGATTTGTGACGCTCAAACATCGCATCCATCCGATCCCAAAGCGCCTGGCCTTTCTCGGAGAGGCTGACGCGCACCGAACGACGATCATGTTCAGAGCGTTCCTGGGTTAGATAGCCGTGCTCGACCATCTTCTTGACGTTGTATGAAACATTGGAGCCAAGATAGTAGCCGCGTTGCGTCAGCTCGCCGACGGTCAGCTCGTCCTGGCCAATATTGAAGAGGATCAACGCTTGCACGTTATTGATGTCGCGGATGCGCTGGCCGTCTAGTTCCGCCTTCACGACGTCCAAGAATTGGCGGTGCAGGCGTTCGATCAGCGAGATAGCGCTTAGATATGCATTCAGCATCGGTTTCGGTCCCAGATGAGTAAGCTGTGCAAGCGCGTCCTGCGCTTTGCTCACACCAAACTATGCCGCCACGCTTAACAAAGCCTGAAATCGAGGTCAGAAACTCCACAGCCCATAAGGCCTAATCAGATTTCGCCCACTGGAATGGCGCGACCGTATGACCATGATTGAGCGGCCCATGCCCGCGTCCAAGCCCCGGCGCCGTTTGGATCGCCTTCCGCACATAAGCGATGCCGCGCCCAACCGCTTGATCGAGCGCCAAGCCGTCCGCAACGCCAGTTGCGATTGCCGAGGCCAGCGTGCATCCGGTGCCATGGGTGTGGCGTGTATCGATCCGGTCGTTGACGAAGGCCGTGACGCCATCCTGCTCAATCAGGAGATCACGGACAGTCTCGCCCTCAAGATGGCCGCCTTTGAGCAGCACCGCCTTTGCCCCAAGCGCACGGATATCGGCGATGGCGCTATCTTGATCATCGACAGTTTCGATTGTCCGGCCTGTCAGCGCGCCTGCTTCTGGCAAGTTGGGCGTCATCACGGTTGCGAGGCGGGGCATGCGTGTGCGGTAGGCGTCAATTGCGTCTGCCTCCAGCAACGGCGCACCGCCTTTCGCGACCATCACAGGGTCCAGCACGACCGGCACGCCAGCCGCGTAGGCTTCAAGCGCATCGGCAACGGCTTCAATGACGGACACGCTATGCAGCATCCCAATCTTCACGCAATCCGCGCCGATATCATCGAGGACGAGGCGCATTTGTTCCGTGATGAATTCTGGCGGCGGCGCATGCACGCCGAACACGCCTTCTGTGTTCTGCGCCGTCAACGCCGTGATCGCCGTCATGCCATAGCCGCCAAGCGCAATCACAGTTTTTAAGTCCGCTTGAATGCCTGCGCCGCCGCCGGAATCAGACCCGGCTACGATCAATACTCTCCCGAGCGCCATCGTCAGCCCTTCTGGGTCGCAGCTATGATGCTGACGAGTTCATCGACGACATCCGATACAATACCTGGGTCATCACCCTCCGCCATCACGCGGATCAACGGTTCGGTCCCAGATTTGCGGATCAATAGCCTGCCGACTTCTTCCAGGCGATTTTCTGCGTCCTCAACAGCTTTCTGGACATTTTCCAGCTCAAGCGGGAGAGCGCCTTCGTACCGCACGTTTTTCAGAACCTGCGGCATCGGCTCGAAGCGATGTAGAACCTCGCTCGCAGGCTTCCCAGCCGTTGTGATCGCAGCAGTCGCCTGGAGGCCAGCGATCAAGCCATCGCCGGTCGTGGTGAAGTCGCTCAAGACAATATGGCCAGATTGCTCACCGCCGACGTTGAAGCCATGGGCGCGCATGTGTTCAACGACGTAGCGGTCGCCAACCTGGGTGCGCGCCAGCGTCATCCCTTTCCGCTCAAGATAGCGCTCGAGCCCAAGATTTGACATCTGTGTTGCCACAACGCCGCCGCCACGCAAGGCACCCTCATCCTGCGCGCCTTCAGCAATAACCGCCAGAAGCTGGTCGCCATCGACAATGCCGCCAAGCTCATCGACGAGCTGCACACGATCCGCGTCGCCATCAAGCGCGATGCCAAGGTCCGCCCGGTGGGTCAGAACAGCTTCCCGCAAAGCTTCCGGGTGCGTCGCGCCGCAGCGGTCGTTGATGTTGACGCCATTGGGTGAAACGCCGATGGAAATAACTTCTGCGCCCAATTCCCAAAGTGCGGCCGGCGCTGCGCGATATCCAGCGCCATGCGCGCAATCAACAACGATGCGCATACCATCCAGCGATAGGCGGCGTGGGAAGGCGCCTTTGGCATATTCGACATACCGGCCCGTTGAATCATCCGGCCTGCGGGCGCGGCCAAGGCGATCCGCAGGCGGTAGAATGGCTGAATGCTTCTTCAGGCGGTCTTCGATCTCTGCTTCAATCTCGTCCGAGAGCTTGTAGCCATCTGGCCCGAACAGCTTCACGCCATTGTCTTGGAAAGCGTTGTGGGACGCCGAAATCACAACGCCCAGATCGGCCCGCAGAGACCGCGTCATCATGGCGATTGCTGGGGTCGGGATCGGGCCGGTCAGCACCACATCCATGCCCATCGCCGTAAACCCGGCCACCATGGCCGATTCAAGCATATAGCCAGAAAGCCGCGTATCTTTGCCGATCACGACCGTATTGTGCCCGCCAGGCCTAGAAAACACGCTCGCGGCGGCCATGGCCAGCTTCAGCACAGTCTCCGCCGTCATCGGCTCTTGGTTCGCTTGTCCACGAACACCGTCAGTCCCAAAAAATTCGCGGCTCATATGTTTCCCACCAAAATACCGAGCATGCCATTCATCCAATTCAAGCAGACTATAGCTGATTAAGTCTGAACAATCCTGGGACGTCCGTCACAGCAGCTACCCGCCAATGCCAAGGCTCGCCAGCATAGACGCTTGCAGCAGGTAGCGCCTGCGTTTCGCCGGGTCCGCCTGGGTCTCTCGGAGCATGGCGCGGAAGGCCGCTTGCTCCGCCGGGTCACTGGTTTCCAGGTTGCGCTTGTTGGCGATAGTGATGCGGTTGACGTAGTCGAGCGCCACAGGCCGCCGCTCCGCCTCATAGGCGTCTAGCAGGTCTGGCGATGCGGCGCCGCTGATCACCTGAACAAGCTTGTCGCCCAGATTAAATGCGTCGTGGATGCCACCGTTCATGCCCATGCCGCCCAGCGGATTGTTGATATGGGCGGCATCGCCCGCAAGGAACCCTCGGCCTTCACGGTAGCGCGGCGCGACCCGCTGATGCACTCGGTAGAGCGTCGTATGCGCAACCTCATAGGGTTCATCTTGCGGCAGAATATGGTTCAGGCGCGCTTGGATCGCGTCTGGCGCGAAGAGGGCGGCCTCGTCATCCGTATCCGTCGTTGGGACCATGACCCGCCAAAAGTCCGGCGCGCGCAGTAGGAAAAACCAGTCTTCCGCCTCAGCAAAATAATTTACGAGGCAGAGCTTTTTGAAATGCTCTTCAAACGCGAATGGCGTGCTGATCACCAAAAATGCCTCGGGCCAAGTGAACCCCTCGAATGGAATGCCAAGCGACTGGCGAACGATGCTCCGTGCGCCATCCGCACCCACAAGCCATCCGCCACGCACCGTCTCCCCATCCGCCAGCGTTACTGTGACCCCATCATCATCCTGCGTTGCAGATTGAATATTGGCGCCGAAACGCACATCAACAGACGGCGCTGTATCCAAATACTCCAACAGCGCGAAGTTCAGTTTGAATTGCTCGCATTGGAGGCGGAATGGCCGGGTGGTCACATCCCGGAGTTCGCTGAAATCAAACTCCCCAAGAACACCTTCACTGCGGCTGCGATATTGAAATGTCGGCGCGATTAGGCCCTGCTCTAATAATTTTGCCGTCGCCCCAAAGCGGTCCAGCGTGTCGAGCGTCGGCGGATGGAAGGTTGAAGCGCGAAGGTTCGTCGGGAGTTCTGGCTCTGCTTCCAGCACGGTGGCGGGCAAGCCTGCTTCGGCGAGACAGGCGGCGACTGTCAACCCGGCTGGCCCGGCGCCGGCGATCAGAACCCTATCCCGCTCACTATCCATCAGGCTTTCAACCCGGCCCAGCCATCAGCTCGCGTAATGCGTATCGAGCAGCGGATAATGCCCGCTGCCAAAGTCGCCGAACATTTCTTTGATCTGCGGGTGACGACACGGCCCGCCATCCTCATCCGATAAAAGATTCTGTTCTGAAACATAGGCGACATATGTCGTCTCCTCGTTCTCAGCGAACAGATGGTAGTAGGGCTGATCCTTCGAGGGCCGCAAATCCGGCGGGATGGATAGCCACCATTCTTCCGAATTGGAGAACACCGGATCCACGTCAAAAATGACGCCCCGGAACGGGTAACGCTTGTGGCGAACCACGTCGCCAATGCTGAAATGGGCCATGCGGGCGCTCATCAGCTTTACCTATATCCCTTACGTGGTCCGCACAGCGCCTCAAACCCGCCGCGCGCTCAATTAAACCGTTCGATAGCCCGGACTCATCTAGCAATGCAAGCGTGCCGATTTTATGGCGTTTTAGACTGTTCAGAACTTGTCGCGCGACTCGCACACTGTTACGTATCATCTTATGCCAAACGACATCCTGATCGCCCCCTCCCTCCTCGCCGCCGATTTCGCGGACCTTGGCGCTGAAGCCGCCGCTGTTGCGGATGCTGGCGCTGACTGGTTGCATCTCGATGTCATGGATGGCCGCTTCGTGCCGAACATCACCTTTGGCCCTATGGTCGTTAAAGCGCTCCGCAAGCACAGCGCCAAACCGTTTGACGCGCATTTGATGATTGAGCCGGTCGATATGTTTGCGCCGGAGTTCATTTCGGCTGGCTCAGATTGGGTGACCATTCACCCAGAATCCGGCGCGCATGCGCATCGCTCCATCGGGCATATCAAATCGCTCGGCAAGAAAGCCGGGATCGCATTGAACCCAGGCACGCCGGTTGAGGCCGTCGATAACGTGCTGGATATGGTTGACCTGATCCTCGTTATGACTGTGAACCCTGGATTCGGCGGCCAGTCGTTCATCCAGAGCCAACTCGCCAAGATCGCTGCCGTACGTGATCGTATTCAAGCCTCTGGCCGTGATATTCGGCTTGAGGTCGATGGCGGCGTCACCCCGGCGACCGCGGGCGCGGTCGCAGCGGCAGGCGCGGATGTGCTCGTGGCGGGAACGGCTGTATTCAAAGATGGCCGGGCCAATCTTGCGCAAAACATTCAAGCGATCCGCGACGCCGCATATGCTGGCCGCGCGGATGCTGCTGCGTGATGGCGGGACCTGCATGATGCCCGCCATAGCGCGCCGCAATCTGCTGCCTAAGGCCATAATTCCGGCGCCTCAGCGCTTTCCGTGGCTAACCGCGCTCGCGGAACTTTTTTATACTGTCCCAGACGTTCCCGACGAGCCGCAGGTCCATCTGAAAGACCCATGGCCTGGCAATGCCCAACGCGCCGAAGCGATTATCGCAAACGAAGCCGAATTAATCGCCGCACTGGACCCAACCCCGCGCGACCCGGAGCTCGCGCGAGACGCCGTCCGCCGCGCCCGGGCGCAGTCATTCGGCTGGCTGCGGGACTTGCGCTCGCTTGGCGGCGATGCCTCAAGGCGAACGGCACGGCGCGTCACCTCAGCATGGATTGAAACCAACCGCAGGTCTGACCCCATCGGCTGGCGTGTCGATGTCGTTGGCGAGCGCTTGGCCGCATGGCTTGGCGCCTATGATTTCTTCGCCGCCAGCGCCGGCGTTGAATTCCGCACAGAATTGATGGAGCAAGCAGCAGTCCAATCTGCGTGGCTGCGTCGCCGCTTGGACTCCGCGCCCCCCGGCCCAGGCCGGTTTGCAGCGCTCGCCGGATTGGCCGCTGCAGCTGCAGCACTGGGGCAAGGCGATGCGGTATTCCAGCAAATTGAAGGCGCGCTCAAACGTGCAATTCGGGATGAGATCGGCAGCGACGGGGTGATCGCAGGCGCTACGCCGTTAGAACAATTAGACGCGCTGATGCGTCTCCTCGACCTTCGCGCCGCCACCGCCGCTGTCGGGCGCGAACCTTCCCCCGCGAGTGCAGACGCTGCGCAGGCTATTTCAGCGCCCTTGGCGGCTTGGCGGCTCGGCGACGGAGGCTTGGCGACATTCGGCGGCGGCGAGGGCGATCCGTGGACCGTTGATTTGGCCCTGGCGGCTTCAGGCTGGCGTGGCCGCGCACCGCTCGACTTGGCGGAGGCCGGGTATGCGCGGAGCCTCGCAGGGCGCGCAATCCTCATGGCGGATCGCTACGGCGCGCTGGAATTCTCACACGGCACGGACAGGCTGTTCACAAGCATCGGCGCCCAGTCTGACGCCCCGCCAAGCCGTTTCGCAGCGCCCGGCGTATCCGCCTACTCAGCGCCCTCGAACGGCCTAGCCAAACTCGTAGATGCCGAACCTATTCTGCGCGAGCAAGGCGATGGCGCGTCGCTGCTAACGTTCCAATGGCGCACCCAAAAGCCGGACGCCCGCTGGCGCCGCCGTGTATTCCTATCCGCAGACGGTAAAGACATGCGGGGCGAGGACACAGCCATCGCCAGCCCCAAAAGCCCAGCTATGTTGGCATTCCACTTGCACACCGGCTCGGATGCGATCCAATTGGACGATGGCGGCATTCTAATCCGCGCGCGATCGGGGCAAGGCTGGCGGTTCCGTTCGGACATCCGGGCGCGGCTTGCGGCGGAACCTTACCGCGGCCGTCCGGGCCAGCCCGCCGCATCGGCCCGTATTGAATTGCCGATGACTGTGAGCTCTGCAGGCGCCGAAACGGTCCGCTGGAGCTTGCGCATGGAACCGCAACGGGGCTGACTTTTCCCCAGCCCGGCCCGTCTGGGACGTTCCGCCGCCCCTGAAAGCCTCATGAATCGCCTGCCGTTCAATTGACTCAGAATGGCTGAGCGCGCCTACAATCCCGCCATTCTCAAACTGCATTCGCATTCAGGCTAGCGTTGATTCGTTCAGGCCGGCTTGGATGACCCAATTCGCTTTAGGAGCCTTTCCATGGCTATGTCGCTCGATCTGCCGCCAGCGCCCGATCAAGTCAAAATCAAACGCGCGCTCCTGTCTGTATCGGACAAAACCGGGATCGTCGCATTTGGTCAATTTTTGGCGGGCCAGGGCGTCGAGGTGCTCTCCACCGGCGGCACCCGCAAAGCATTAGTGGATGCGGGCGTGAACGCGATTGAGGTGGCCGAAGTCACCGGCTCCCCCGAAATGCTGGATGGCCGCGTGAAGACGCTGCATCCGCGCATCCATGGCGGCTTGCTCGGCGTGCGCGGGCTGGAAAGCCACCGCACGGCGATGGCCGAACACGGCGTGCCTGAAATCGATCTCCTGGTGGTGAACCTCTACCCGTTTGAGGAAACGGTCGCGGCGGGGGCAGACGCCCCGACCGTCGTCGAGAACATTGATATTGGCGGGCCGGCCATGATCCGCGCCGCCGCCAAAAACCACGGCTATGTCACGGTCGCGACAGCGCCGGAGGACCTGGCCGCCATCCAGGCGGATATGGAAGCGAATGACGGCGCGTGCACACTGGCCCTCCGCCAGCGGCTTGCAGGCCAAGCCTACGCGCGAACCGCAGCCTATGACGCCCGCATCGCTGGATGGTTTGCTGCTGAACGCGATGAAGCTCTGCCCGCGACCCTGCCCATCGCCGGGACCCAAGGCGAGACGCTTCGCTATGGCGAAAACCCGCACCAGCAAGCGGCGTTCTACCGGATGCCCGATGCGCGCGGCCAAATCCGCCCCGGCGTCGCGACCGCAACGCAGCTTCAAGGCAAAGCGCTTTCCTACAATAATCTGAACGACACCGACGCCGCCTTTGAACTTGCGGCAGAGTTTGACGATCCGACAATCGCGATCATCAAACACGCCAATCCCTGCGGCGTCGCTACGGCTGCTTCATTGGAGGCGGCATGGCATGCGGCGCTGAAATGTGATCCGGTTAGCGCGTTCGGCGGCGTGATCGCTATGAACCGCGCGTTGGATGCGGCGACAGCGACAGAAATCGGCAAGCTCTTCGCTGAGGTGATTATCGCGCCAAGCGTCGATGAAGAAGCGGCTGCTTTGCTTGCGAAAAAGAAGAACCTCCGCGTGTTGAGCGCTGGCGCGATGCCAGACCCGGCGGCGGCAGGCTTGGCGCTGAAGAACCTCGCAGGCGGGCTTCTGGCGCAAAGCAGGGATGCCGGACGCGTCGCGCTAGAAACGCTCAAAACCGTCACCAAGCGCGCGCCGACAGAAGATGAACTGCGCGATCTGCTGTTCGCCTTCCGCGTCGCCAAGCACGTAAAATCCAACGCGATTGTTTATGTGAAGGATGCCGCGACCGTCGGCGTCGGCGCAGGGCAAATGAGCCGGGTTGATAGCGCGCGCACCGCCGCTCGCAAAGCCATGGACGCCGCCGAAGCCGCTGGCGAATCCGTGGCGTTAACCCAAGGCTCCGTCGTCGCCTCCGACGCATTCTTCCCGTTTGCCGACGGCCTGCTCGCCGCCGCTGAAGCGGGTGCGACCGCCGTCATCCAGCCCGGCGGCTCCATCCGCGACGACGAAGTCATCGCCGCCGCCGACGAAGCCGGCCTCGCCATGGTTTTCACCGGCATGCGCCACTTCCGGCACTAAGAATAAGAAAAGGGGCGTCCAGTTTTCCGGACGCCCCTCATACAGATAGCCCCATCCTCAGCAATTACGCCGCGTTCGCCGCAATTGCGCCGATGGCGAGGCTGCCTTCGCCTATAGATACGCGGACGGTTTGACCGTCCAGGATGTCGCCAGCCAGGATCTTGCTGGCGAGCGCGTTCTGGAGTTCCCGTTGGATCACGCGCTTTAAAGGGCGGGCGCCGTAGACGGGATCATACCCCTGTTCTGCCAGCCATTCGCGGGCCGCATTATCCAGGTTGAGGCGGATATTGCGATCCGCCAGCAGCGCATCGAGGCGGGTCAATTGGATATCGACAATAGACGTCATGTCTGCCCGCGCCAAACGGCGGAACATCAGCACTTCATCCAAGCGGTTCAGGAATTCTGGTCGGAACGCCGCGCGGACAGAGCCCATCACCCGCTCCCGCGCATCCGCCATATCCGCGCCGTCTTCCAAGCTCGCCAGATGTTCGGAGCCGAGATTGGACGTGAGGATAATCAACGTGTTGCGGAAATCGACAGTACGGCCCTGACCATCCGTTAGGCGGCCATCGTCCAGCACTTGCAGCAGCACGTTGAACACATCCTGATGCGCTTTCTCGACCTCATCGAACAGAATGACCTGATAGGGCCTGCGGCGCACGACTTCGGTCAACGCCCCGCCCTGGTCATAGCCTACATAACCCGGTGGTGCCCCGATTAGGCGCGAGACGGCGTGCTTCTCCATGTATTCTGACATGTCGATGCGCGTGATCGCTTGCTCATCATCGAACAGGAATTCCGCCAGGGACTTCGCCAATTCCGTCTTGCCAACACCAGTTGGCCCCAGGAACAGGAACGAGCCGATAGGCCGGTTCAGGTCTTGCAGTCCAGCACGGGCGCGGCGGACGGCTTCGGATACGGCAGTCACCGCTTCTTCCTGGCCAATGACACGCTTCGCCAGATGGCTTTCCATCGCCAGCAGCTTTTCACGCTCGCCCGCCAGCATTTTGTCCACCGGGATGCCGGTCCAGCGGGAGACGATGCCAGCGATATGTTCATCCGTTACGGCTTCGCTCAGCATGGCCGCTTCACTGGAATCTTCGGCCGACGCCAGTTTCTGCTCAAGCTCCGGAATCAGGCCGTAGGCAATTTCGCCAGCCCGGCCAAGGTTGCCCTCGCGCTGCGCCGCTTCTAATTCAGAGCGCGCACGATCAAGCTGCTCTTTGATCGTGTTGGCGGAGGACAGACGCTCCTTTTCCGCCTGCCAAACGGATGTCGCATCCGAGGATTGGCGTTCTAAGTCCCGAAGCTCAACCTCAATCTTGCCAAGCCTGTCCTTGGACGCGTCATCGGTTTCCTTTTTCAAGGCCTCCCGCTCGATCTTGAGCTGGATGATACGGCGGTCGAGCTCATCAATGGCTTCTGGCTTTGAATCCACCTGCATTTTCAGGCGGCTCGCCGCTTCGTCCACCAGATCAATAGCCTTATCGGGCAAGAACCGGTCCGTGATGTAGCGGTTAGAAAGCGTGGCCGCAGAGACAATCGCGCCGTCTGATATCCGAACGCCATGGTGCAGCTCATACTTCTCTTTGAGGCCACGCAGGATTGAGATTGCGTCCTCAACCGTAGGCTCTGCGATAAACACCGGCTGGAAGCGGCGGGCGAGCGCTGCGTCCTTCTCCACGTGCTGGCGATATTCATGTAGTGTGGTGGCGCCGATGCAATGCAGCTCACCCCGCGCCAATGCTGGTTTCAGCATGTTGGACGCGTCCATCGCGCCATCCGCCTTGCCGGCGCCGATCAGCGTGTGCATCTCGTCAATAAACAGGATGACCTGGCCTTCGGCGGCCTCAATCTCCTGCAGCACGGCTTTCAGGCGCTCTTCGAACTCGCCCCGGTATTTTGCGCCGGCGACCAGTGCGCCCAAGTCTAAAGACAATAGGCGCTTCGACTTGATGCCCTCCGGCACATCGCCATTGACAATGCGCATGGCGAGGCCTTCAGCGATGGCGGTCTTGCCAACGCCCGGTTCGCCGATCAGCACGGGATTGTTCTTGGTGCGACGGGAGAGCACCTGGATCGTCCGGCGAATTTCTTCGTCGCGGCCGATCACAGGATCAATCTTGCCGTCACGCGCCGCTTCCGTCAGGTCGCGGGCATATTTGGAAAGCGCTTCGTAGCCATCTTCGGCCCCGGCTGTATCAGCAGTGCGGCCCTTGCGGAGGTCTTGGACGGCTTTTGCGAGGCGCTCAGGCGTGACGCCGGCGTCCTTCAGAATGCCAGACGTATCGGCCTTCGACGTACCCGCAAGCGCCTCTAGCGCCCGCTCGACCGTAACGAAGCTGTCGCCAGCCTTCTTTGCAGCCTTCTCAGCAGCATCCATGACGCTGGAAAACTCAGGGGACATATAGACTTGGCCTGCGCCGTCGCCTTCAACGCTTGGTAATTTGGCGAGCGCGGCTTCGGTCGCGGCGTAGGCTTTCTTAGCGTCGCCGCCAGCGGACGTGATCAGGTTGGCCGCAAGGCCTTCCTGATCATCTAGAAATACTTTCAGCAAATGCGCTGGCGCCAGCCGCTGATGGCCGGAGCGGAGCGCAACACCTTGCGCAGATTGCAAGAAGCCGCGCAGGCGATCCGTATAGGATTCCGTATTCATCGATTATCTCCATCTCTAGCAACCGGCATCCGAAAGCCCCGCTTAGCGGCAACCCCCGTCCCCCATCCATGGGGACCGGTCCTGAGCCTAGATATGGTGTTGCATTTTCGACACACAAGAGAGTTTGTTTACGTCTTCAGAGCAAAAAGAGCCTTGCTAGGGAAATTCATTGCTAAGAGTGTTTGCTATCTGTATTTAATTGCCGTTAACTACGCTGCGTGGATACTCCACGCGATGTCTTGAGCGAATGGAAGCCTGTGTTGTCTTCTTTGACGAACACCCGCTTGATCTGCAGCCTGGTCCTCTCGGCGCCAGCGCTTCCGCTCGACCTCCTCCTTCGACTTACTCGCCCCTGAGCGGGTTGTTTAGGCGAGACTAAGCCTAGCAGCGTTCAGGGGAATGAGCCCGAATTTGCGCCAGCGCAACGCTGATGCGCACTCAAACAGATAGATTTTCAGAAGAGACCGAACCAATGAGCGATCAAGACCAAGTCATTATCTTTGACACGACCATGCGCGACGGCGAGCAATCCCCCGGCGCTTCCATGAACCTGGAAGAAAAGCTGCGCATCGCCGAAATTCTGGAAGCCATGCGCGTTGACGTGATCGAAGCGGGTTTCGCCATCGCGTCGGAAGGCGATTTTGAAGCCATCAACGAAGTTTCTAAGATCATTCGCGAAAGCACGATCTGCAGCCTCTCACGATCTGGCCGCGAGGATATCGAGCGTTCTGCCGAAGCGTTGAAGCCGGCTGAGCGGAAACGCATCCACACCTTCATCGCTGTCAGCCCCATCCATATGGAACACAAGCTGCTGATGAAGCCGGAAGATGTGCATGCCGCCGTTATTGACAGCGTCACCCATGCCAGGAACTTCTGCGATGACGTGGAATGGTCTGGCGAGGACGCAACCCGCGCTGACCGGGACTTCCTGTTCAAATGCATCGAGTCCGCCATTAAAGCAGGCGCCACGACAGTCAATATCCCGGACACCGTGGGCTACACGGTGCCGGCGGAATACCGGGACCTGATCACAGACATCAAAAACAGCGTACCGAATATTGATAAGGCCCGCATTTCCGTACATTGCCATAATGACCTGGGCTTGGCCGTCGCCAACTCCTTAGCCGCGCTGGACGCTGGCGCACGGCAGATTGAATGCACGATCAATGGCCTCGGCGAGCGGGCAGGCAATTGCTCGCTGGAAGAAATCGTCATGGCGCTGAAAACGCGTTCTGACGCGATGCCATACACGACCGAGGTCGACACGACACAGATCATGAAGGCCTCTCGTATGGTCTCCACCGTCACCGGTTTCGCGGTACAGCCGAATAAGGCGATCGTTGGCGCCAACGCGTTCGCGCACGAAGCCGGTATCCACCAAGACGGTATGCTGAAGAACAAGTCCACCTATGAAATCATGCTGCCGGAAGATGTTGGTTTGGTAGAATCCAAGCTGGTTATGGGCAAGCATTCTGGCCGCCACGCCTTCCGCGAAAAGCTGAAAGAGATGGGCTACGAGATGGGCCAAAACGCCCTGAATGACGCATTTCGCCGCTTTAAAGCCGTCGCGGATCAGAAGAAAGACGTATTCGACGAAGATATCATCGCGCTGGTGGATGATGAAATTCTGCGCGAACACGAGCGCGTTCAGTTTGTGTCCTTGCGCGTTGTCGCAGGGTCTGAAGGACCGCAGCAAGCCAGCCTGAAGCTGGATATTGATGGCGAAGTCAAAACCGCCGAGGCGACGGGCAACGGTCCGGTGGACGCTATCTTCAATGGCATCCGCCAGCTGTTCCCGCATGAGGCCACGCTGCAGCTGTATCAGGTCCACGCCGTAACCAAAGGCACGGACGCGCAGGCTGAAGTCACGGTACGGCTGGAAGAAGGCGGCAAGACTGTGAACGGCCAAGGTGCTGATCCTGACACCATGGTCGCATCCGCCCGCGCCTATGTGCATGCGCTGAACAAACTGATGACCAAGCGCGAGAAAACCGCCCCTGCTGCGCTCTCTGCATAGGGGCATCACGCTTAAACCGCTTGGGGCGCCTTTTCGCAGCCGCAATGCCGGTCTATAACGACGCGCCCTCGCCGCCCTGATGGGATGGCGGGGGCGTTGTTCTTATATGGCGGAATTAGAAGCCAATGCTCGCACGCCTTTTCGGCCTGGTGTCCTCCGATCTCGCGATCGACCTTGGCACAGCCAACACACTGGTCTACGCGCCGCACCAGGGCATTGTCCTGGACGAGCCGTCCGTCGTCGCCATGGTTACGGTCCATGGTGACCGAAAGGTGCTGGCCGTGGGCGCGGAAGCGAAGGATATGCTCGGCAAAACGCCAGGTAATATTGAAGCCATCCGCCCCCTGCGTGACGGCGTAATCGCGGACTTCGAAATCGCCGAAGAGATGATCAAGCGCTTCATTCAAAAAGCGCAGAACCGGAAGTTTTTTGCCGCGCCCAGAGTGATCGTGTGTGTGCCGTCTGGCGCTACCGAAGTTGAGCGCCGGGCGATCATGGAATCGGCAGAAGCCGCTGGCGCCCGCCGGGTCAGCTTGATCGAAGAACCCATGGCCGCCGCAATCGGCGCCGGCATGCCCGTTACCGAACCAACGGGCTGCATGATCGTCGATATCGGCGGCGGCACGACAGAAGTCGCGATTCTGGCGCTTTCCGGCATCGTTTACGCGCGTAGTGTGCGCATCGGCGGCGACGCCATGGATGACGCGATTATCGCCAGTGTGCGCCGGCGCCATAACTTGCTGATCGGCGAGCGCACGGCGGAGCGGATCAAAAAAGAAATCGGCTCGGCTGTTGTCGCGACCGGCCCCGAAGAAATGCGCCTTGCAATCCGGGGCCGCGATTTGATGAATGGCGTGCCGCGCGAAATTACGATTTCCGAAGGCGAAATCGCGGAATGCCTGGCTGAACCCATCCAAGCCATTACAGACGCTTGCCGGGCGGCGCTGGAAAACACCGCCCCCGAGCTCGCGGCTGATATCGTCGACAAAGGCATCGTTTTGACAGGCGGCGGCGCGCTGCTGCGCAATCTCGATGTGGCGCTCGGCGAAGCGACAGGATTGCCGGTGACGGTGGCGGAGAACCCGCTCTACTGCGTCGCCATCGGCACAGGCAAATGCTTAGAAGAAGGCAGCGCATTGGCTGGGGTTTTGTTAGAGTAGATGGCATATCACGGTCCGCCAGATTATTGCTGACCGCTGGCGCCGAAACCAGACCTGGAGGCTACATCTCCCAAAATGGCGCGCGGACCAGACCTTATTCCGATTGACGATCTCGTCGATGTGGCGCGTCCGATTAAGGCGTTGCTGCGCCGCTTCGCCTATCTACTGTTGATCGGCGTCGCGGTGACGCTCATTCTCATCGGCAAAATTGAAACCGTGCTGATTGAGCGCGTCCGCGCCAATTTCTCCGATATTGTAGCGCCCGTATTGGAACTCCTGTCCGAACCCGTCCGTCTCGCCCGCACAGGCGCCGAGCATGTTGTCGATCTGGCGGATTTGATCGAGGAGAACGAGCGCCTCCGCCAAGAGAACGCCCGCCTGCTGCAATGGCGCGTATTCGCCAAAAAGCTGGAAACCGAAAACCAATCCCTAAAAGGCCTGCTCCGGTTTGACCCTGGCCCCAAGGCCCGCTTTATTTCGGCCCGCGCAATCGCAGATGTCGGCGGCGCCTTCGCCCGCGCGATCCTACTGAATGTCGGCGAGAGTAAAGGCGTGCGTATCGGATTGCCGGTCATGACGGGCGAGGGCCTGGTTGGCCGTGTTGTTCATGTTGGCCAGCGCACATCCCGCGTGCTGCTGCTGACCGATATCAATGCCCGCACACCCGTTGTCATCGGCGACCCGCCGGTCCGCGCTATTCTTGCTGGCGACAATCGGGACAACCCGACCCTCAAATTCATTGATGGCGATGTCGCCTTAGAAGCAGGCGCGCTGATCGTGACCTCCGGCCATGGCGGCGTCTTCCCGCCAGGCCTGCCGGTCGGCGTGGTTGCGGGCGAGGTTGAAGGGCGAATTCTTGCCCAAACCTTCGTCGATTGGCGGAACCTCGCCTATGTCCGGCTGGTGGACTTTGGCCCGGCGGAGCAACCCATCGATACGCTCAATCCGCCAGCAGTGAAGGTCCAGCCATGAGCGAGGCTGGGTTTGAAACCAAAACGCATCTCAGGCCCTGGTTCGCCTTCGCCGTGGGTGTTGGCGTAACCGCTGTGCTGACCTTGCTGGCCGCCGCCCCTTGGCCTACCGCCATCATCGGCCTGGCGCCGCCTGCTATCGCCCATGCGGCCATCTTCGACCTGGCGCTCCGACGGCCAGAGGCGATGCCAGTGTTCGGCGCTTTCATCATCGGCATTCTGCTGGATGTCGTCGCGGGGCCGATTTTCGGGCTCGGCGCCATCACAGCCTTAGGCGCCCATTTCGCCGCCACAACGCAACGCCGCTTCCTGGCGCCGCGTGGCCTCGCCCATGCATGGATTGGGCTAGCGGCGACGGCATTGGCGCTGGCTGCCGGGTCTTGGCTCGTCGCATCGCTCTATTTCATTCATGTGCAGCCGCTTGGACCAAGCCTGGCCCAGGCTGCGCTCACAGCGGCGCTCTATCCGCCAGTCGCGATTTTGCTTAGAACTGTGCGCACCGCAGCCCGTCTCAGGAACCGCAGAGGATGAGTTCGCCGCAAGAAGACCGCAGCCGCTTTGGCCGCCGCGCATTCTTGTTGGGCGCGGCGAAAGGCGTACTGTTCGCTGGCCTCGGCGCGCGCATGTACCAACTGCAGGTCATCCACGGCGACAAATATGAGATGTTGGCGGAAGACAACCGTATCAACGTCAAGTATTTCGCACCGCGCCGCGGCGTCATCTTTGACCGGTTTGGCCGCCCATTGGCTGAGAATAAGCGCAGCTACCGGGTGCTCATAACACCCGAAACCGCTAAGGATTTAGAGGCGGCGCTGGATCGGCTTCACGCGGTTGTCCCGATTGCGCCAGAAGAACGAGAGCGTATCCTTCGCCAAGCCAAGCGGAACGCCAAATTCATCGCCATCGCCACTCATGACCAGCTGGAATGGGATGACATTGCGCGCGTCGCCGCCCGCACGCCAGAACTGCCAGGCGTTGACGTGGTTGAGACCAGCCGCCGGGTGTATCCACAAGCCGAAGCCTCCGCCCATGTCGTGGGCTATGTCGGCCCTGTCGCCAAGGAAGAGCTGACCGGGGACCCGATACTCGGCCTGCCGGACCTGCGCATTGGCAAAGGAGGTGTCGAACGCTCGCATGATCTAGCGCTCAGAGGCCGCGCGGCTGAGGCCAAGGTTGAGGTCAACGCCATCGGCCGCGTCGTCCGCGAGCTGGAGCGAGACCCGGGCGCTGCCGGCGTCGTGCTGACATCCACCGTTGACGCAGAGCTGCAGCGTTTCGCCCAGAACCGTATGGGCGACGAAACAGGCGCCATTGTCGTGCTGGACATTCATAACGGCGACGTTCTGGCGATGGCGTCTAACCCAACCTATGACCCGAACCTGTTCAGCCACGGCATCACGGATGATGAATGGCGTGCGCTTTCAACTAACCCGAGGGCGCCGCTGAACAACAAAGCCGTGTCTGGTCAATATGCGCCCGGCTCGACCTTCAAAATGGTTGTCGCGCTCTCGGCGCTTGAGCATGGCATTGTCAGCTCGAAGAAGGCGTTTTTCTGTTCAGGCGTCCATAAAGTTGGCAAAGGACGGTTCCACTGTTGGCGACGCGGCGGCCATGGCTGGGTGGCGATGCATGACGCGATCGCGCAGTCCTGCGATGTGTATTTCTATGAAATCGCCCGCAAAATCGGCATCAATCGCCTCGCGGAAACTGCCCACCGGTTCGGCTTGGGGTCGCCAACAGGGATTGACCTGCCAGCTGAGTCCGATGGCCTCATCCCAAACAAAGCCTGGAAGAAAACCCGCTTCAAGGACCCCTGGCAAATCGGCGAAACGCTGATCGCCGGTATCGGCCAGGGCTTCGTGCTGACAACGCCGATGCAGCTTGCGGTCATGACTGCGCGGATGGTGAATGGCGGGCGCGCCGTTGTTCCGCGCATGGCGCGTGGCGACGCTGACCCGCCAACGCCGCCGAGCCTGAATTTTCCGCCAAGCCACCTCGCCGCTGTCGCACGCGGCATGCGCGGCGTGATGACAGATAGCCAGGGCACCGCCCGGGAAGCGCAAATCTCTGTCCGCGCGCTTCGCATGGGCGGCAAGACGGGCACATCCCAGGTGCGGCGCATCACCCGCGAAGAACGTCGGAAAGGGGTGCGCAAAAATGAGGACATTCCCTGGGAAGAACGCGATCACTCGCTGTTCGTCGGCTATGCGCCGCTGAACGCGCCCCGATACGCCACCGCCGTGGTGATTGAGCATGGCGGCAGCGGCTCAAAGAACGCAGCGCCCATGGGCCGGGATGTGCTGTTGGAAGCGCAAACGCGCGCCTCTGCCGAATGGCACGGCGGGACAGCGCCCAGCGATATTGAGGCTACAGTAAAGCGGGAGCGCGGATAATGCAGCGCTGGCGTGGATCTATCGCAGCCAGACGGCCAACACCGACGCCGCCAGTCCGCCAGCTGGATATGGCGACGCGCATCGCGCGCGTGGATTGGCTGCTGGTATTGACGGTTTCCGCCATCGCCGCCATTGGCGCGGCGATGTTGTATTCTGCCGGCGGCGGCAGTGCGACGCCCTGGGCTGGGCGGCATGGCGTGCGCTATGCGGTCGGCCTCGTCATCATGCTGGTGCTGGCTTTTGGCGGGCTTAGGCGTTGGTATGCCCTGGCCTATATCGGCTATGGCGCATGTTTCGTGCTGTTGATTGTTGTCGAGGTGGCTGGCTCTGGCGCGGGCGCTACGCGATGGATCGACCTTGGCGTTATGCGCCTGCAGCCCTCTGAATTGATGAAAATCGCACTGGTCCTTGCGCTCGCGCGAATGCTGCATGAGGCGGGCCCAGATGGCGCAGATCGCCTGCATATCCTTGGGCCGGCACTCCTATTGATCGCAGCGCCGGCGATCTTGGTGCTGAAACAACCGGACCTAGGAACGGCGGTGCTCTTGTGCGCTGGCGGCGTCTCTATCCTGTTTTTAGCAGGCGTTGCGTGGTGGAAATTCGGGATCGCCGCGGCGTTGGCGGCGGGCGCGGCGCCCATCGCCTGGTCCTTCCTGCACGACTATCAACGCGCCCGCGTTTTGACCTTCATGGAGCCCGAGCGCGACCCATTGGGCGCGGGCTATCACATTATCCAATCCATGATCGCGCTTGGCTCGGGCGGGACATTCGGCAAAGGCTGGCTACAGGGAACGCAGGCGCATCTATCTTTCTTGCCTGAAAAACACACAGATTTCGTGTTCACAATGCTTGGCGAAGAGCTTGGGCTTGCGGGTGGTTTGTTCGTTTTGGCGCTGTTCGCGCTGCTGATCGCCCGAATTTACCGCATCGCCTTCCTATCCGAATCCCGGTTTGGGCGCTTGCTGGCGCTGGGGGTTGGCACGACATTGTTCCTATACGTCGCCATCAACGTTTCCATGGTGATGGGCTTGGCGCCCGTCGTCGGCGTGCCTTTGCCGTTCGTCAGCTATGGCGGCACCGCGATGCTGACCTTGCAGCTTGGCCTTGGCTTAGCGCTTGCCGTTGCAGTGGATCGTAGCGATCCGATGGAACGCACGAGGCGCTAATTGCGCTTGGCGGCTCAAACATTAAGAATGCGGCCCAACACGCTTTCAAGGGACGGATTCTATGGCTGACAAGGTTTTTGATTATATCGTCGTCGGCGCAGGCTCCGCCGGGTGCACGCTCGCCAACCGCTTAAGCGAAGACCCGAAAAATGAAGTGCTATTGCTGGAAGCGGGCGGCAAAGACAAAAACATCTGGATCCACATTCCGGTTGGCTACGCCAAGACGCTGGATATGCCCGGCCTGAACTGGCGCTTTGATTCCGAGCCTGAAGAACGCACCTACAACCGAAAAATCCCCATTCCACGCGGCAAAGTTATCGGCGGCTCCTCTTCCATCAACGGGCTGCTGTATGTGCGCGGCCAGCACCAGGATTATGACCATTGGGCGCAAATGGGCTGCACCGGATGGTCGTTCGAACAATGCCTGCCGCATTTCAAAAAGGCAGAGAATTTCGAACGCGGCGGCGATGAATTTCGGGGTTCTGGCGGCCCCCTGAATGTCCAGGATATGCCAAGCAAGGCCGAAGTCCTCGACGCTTGGATCGACGCAGGCGAGCAGGCCGGATACCCGCGCAACGATGATTACAACGGCGCCACCCAAGAAGGCTTCGGCTACTATCAGGTGACCCAGAAAAACGGCCGCCGTTGGTCCACGGCCAAGGCCTATCTGGAGCCTGCGCTGAAGCGCCCGAACCTGACGCTGGAAACCGGCGCGCACACAACGCGGCTGATCTTTGAGGGCAAGCGCTGTGTCGGCGTTGAAGTGAAACAGAATGGCCAGACCCGTATTTTCCGCGCGGGCCGGGAAGTGGCGCTGTCCGCCGGCGCAATCCAATCCCCGCAAATCCTTGAGCTTTCCGGCATTGGGCAGTCTGAGTTGCTGACCAGCCACGGCATTGAGATGGTGCATGAGGCGCCGGGCGTCGGTGAAAATCACCACGACCATTACCTCTGCCGGCCCATGTGGCGGCTGACGAAAAACGTCTCCGTCAATAATTCCTCACGTGGCCTTCGCTTGGTTGGCGAGGTCATGAAATACGCCTTCCAACGCAAAGGCCTGCTGACCTTCCCGGCGGGCGTGCTGCATGGTTTCGTTAAAACCCGGCCAGAGCTTGAGACGCCAGATGTGCAGTATCACATCGCCCATGCCAGCATCACGGACATCAAAACCCGTGCGTTGGAGAAAGAACCGGGCATGACCTGCGCGCCCTGTCAGTTGCGCCCACAATCGCGCGGTTTCGTGCATATCGGCTCTTCGGACCCGATGGCTCCGCCGCGCATTGTCTGCAACTTCCTGAAGGAATATGAGGACCAGCAGGCGATGATCAACGGCGTCAAAATCGCCCGCGATCTGGTAACCCAACCCGCATTGGCGCCCTATGTGAAGCACGAAATTACGCCGGGCGAGGACATCCAGAACGATGATGAGATCCTAGACTTCGCCCTCCGCACCGGCGCCACGGTCTACCACCCCGTCGGCGCGTGCAAAATGGGCCCGGACGGCGACCAAATGGCCGTCGTCAACCCGCGCCTTCAGGTACGCGGCGTATCCGGCTTGCGCGTCGTAGACGGCTCCATCATGCCGCAACTCGTCTCCGGCAACACCAATGCCCCCATCATCATGATCGCAGAGAAAGCTGCGGCCATGATGAAAGAGGACGCCGCCGCCGCGCCGAACGCAGCGGCGGCTTAAGGGGACGCGAAGAAGGCGAAGTCTGTCGCGGAGAGATCGGCTGAATCGATGCCAAGCAGCGTCAATGAATCCGTAGCGGTGAACTGTATGATGGTATCCGTGCTGCCAGAAATAACCGCAGATAGGCTGCTGAAATCCGTGAACCCTGTCGAGTCGGACACCGCGATTGTGTCCATGCCGATGTCGAAGTCTGTGATTTTGTCGGCTTCGTCATTCTTGAAGTAGTTATAGCGGTCCTTGCCTGATTGACCGGACATCGTATCCGCTCCGGCGCCGCCGTTTATGATGTCGTCGCCAGCATTGCCGAAGATGCGGTCGATCCCCTCGCCGCCGTCAAAGAAATTTGCGCCGCTATCGCCAATCAGGCGATCGTTGCCGTCAAGCCCCGTCAAAACATCGTTGCCCGCACCGCCATCTATGACGTCTGCTGCGAAGCCGCCGACAAGCTTATCGTTGCCGCCTAAGCCCTTAAACGTCGCCGCGCCAAGCGGATCAATCTGTTGGATAGTATTCGCGCCCGCATTGCCGGTGACCACACCGCCGCTAGCAAGAACATCCACATTCTCAAAGTCGCCGCCAAGCGTGAAGTTGCTCAGCGTCGCGCCGAACCTTAGGTTGACGGTATCCGTGCCGGACCCACCGGTTTCATCAACAACATCGCCTGCGTTATCAACGGTGTAGATATCGTCGCCTATTCCCCCGCGCATGATATCCTGACCGGCGCCGCCATCCAGGCGGTCATTGCCAGTACCGCCAATCAATGTGTCTTGCCCATCCAGGCCGGAGAGCGTGTTGTTCTCGGCATTGCCAGTAATCACATTGTCGCCTGCGTTGCCAACATCATCCGTTGGCGAAGCAGAAAATGCGGCTTGCCGTAGAAGAAGGTTTTCAAATTCAGAAGGCAGTATGAAGTTTATAAAAGCTTCGACGGTATCGACGCCTTCGTTAGCCAATTCAGTGATCGTCTGCGCCGCGTTGAACACAACGTAAAGGTCATCGCCAAGCCCGCCGACCATAATATCGCCCGGGTCTTCCCCTCCTTCCAGTCGGTCAGCGCCGTCACCGCCAATGAGCGTATCGGCGCCGAATGTGCCAAACAACCGGTCATCGCCATCAAGACCAAATAAGATGTTTGCCTGGTTCGAGCCGATGATTTCATTTGCGAGATCATTGCCGGTGCCGTTGGTCGCAACATTGGAATTCGTGAGATTCAAGTTCTCAACATTGAGATCGAGGGTAAAACTAACGTCAGCATCGACCCTGTCTGTGCCTTCGTTGAGAAGCTCGATGATCCTATCGCCAGGATCATCAACCTTATAGATGTCATCGCCAAGCCCGCCCGTCATTTCATCAACGCCGGCTTTCCCATCAATGACATTGTTCAAATCATTGCCGATGATGAGATTATCTTGACTGTTGCCCGTGGCGTTTCTCGCCTGAATGCCGGCGCCAGATAGAAGCTGAAGCTCTTCAATGAAGCCCGGCAGAACGAAATCAATGCTTGAGGAAACATTGTCGCGATCACTTGCAGATAGGTCGAAAACAACATCGCCTACATTATCGACATGAAAGAAATCAGACCCGGCGCCGCCGACCATCGTGTCGGCGCCTAAGCCGCCGTCCAGAATGTTTGAACCGTCGCCGCCATCTAGGAAGTCGGCGCCCAAGCCGCCTTGGAGCGTATCATTGGTATCGCCGCTCCGCAGAACATCATCGCCATCGCCGCCATTGATGGCATGTCCGGTGCTCCCGGTCGCGATGCTCGCAAGCGACAGATCAAGTGTGTTCTCCAAGCTGTTGCCGGTTAGGTTCACGACAGCGGCGGAAGCCGAGCCGCCGAACGCCAATCCATCCTCAATGTTCGCCGCAAGCGTATGGGTGAAGCTAGCGCCCGAGCTATCAATCTGAACGGTGTCTGAACCGCCATTCACTGCCTCAATCGTCTGATCTTGCTCATTATCTATGACATAGATGTCGTCGCCAGCGCCGCCAGTCATAACATCCACGCCTGCGCCGCCATCGAGCAGATCAGCGCCATTGCCGCCGTTCAGCGTATCGTCTTGATCGCCGCCATTGAGCGTGTCATCCCCATCGCCGCCATTTAGGACGTCCTCGCCAGTTGTGCCGAATAGTTGGTCGGCATCAGCGCCGCCATCGAGCAAATCATCCCCGTCGCCGCCATCCAAAATGTCCTGACCGCCAAGGCCAGTGAGCGTGTCATCGCCGAGGCCGCCAGTGATTGCGTTGTTAAGCGCGTTGCCGGTTCCGGTGAAGTCCACGAGCGCCGCCAAACCGATGACAACCAGGTTTTCGACGGCGGGCGTCGCGCCAAGATCAAATGTGTTGAGCTTGGACTGGATTAAGTCCGTACCGCCATCCGTCTGCTCGCGCACGATATCGCCGAGGTTGTCGACGGAATAGGTATCGTCGCCATCGCCGCCTTCCATGTCGTCGGCGCCGGGGCCGCCGTTTAGCAGGTCATCGCCATCGCCGCCTTTCAGAACGTCATCCTGGGAGCCGCCGCCCATGGTGTCGTCACCGGAGCCGCCAAGAATGAAATCCACGCCAAGACCGCCGACAGCCCAGTCATTGCCGGACCCGCCGGTGAGGTAATCCGCGCCAAAGCCGCCGTTCAGGCGGTCGTCGCCATCCTGCCCGACGAGATTGTCATTCCCGGAATTGCCGAAGATTTCGTCGTTACGGGAGCCGCCGTCGATATCATCATTGCCGTCGCCGCCATTAATGAGATCGTCGCCGCCTTCGCCGAGGATCGTATCGTCGCCATTGCCGCCGTTCAGCGTATCGGCGTCCGCGCCGCCTTTGAGGTTATCATCCCCCGCATCGCCATTCAGCGTATCGCGCCCGGCCTCGCCATCCAGCGCGTCATCGCTTTCAAACCCGCGCAGAATATCATCCCCACGCCCACCCCGGATCGTGTCAGCATCCTCCCCGCCAAGGATCGTTTGCGCGCCGCGACTGCCCGCAAGGTTCAGCGCGCCGGAATCGGTTGGCCTGCCGTTTAAAACTGTGACTCCATTACCATGACTGGAAAGCAAGACGTCTTCAAGGCTATCGCCATCAAAATCAGCGCCGCCAGTCATCGCGGTGAGAAAGGCGCCTGGAATGATGCCGCCAATGAATCCATTCGCTCCATTCAACGCAGACGCACTGCTTACAATATTTGCTGAACTTGCAGCGCCAAACATAAAGAAGCGACCATAACTCGTATCGCTTGCCATAATATCGTCGAAGCCGTCACCATTGATGTCGCCAATTCCAGCGACGTCTACGATGCTTGTATTCGCGTCAGATATCGTATGTAGGCGATTAGTTGGCGGCGCCGCCAGAGCAATGTTTCCGCCACGAATTCCACCAAACAAGATATGCATACCTGTGGCGAGATTGACGCCATCATAAAAAGGAGCCACCAGCGCGATGTCGTCAAACCCATCGCCGTTAACATCTCCGACGAAGGCTGCGTCTAGTATAGCGCCTGCACTACTGCTGACCCTTGAGTGCGATAGCGCAGAATTACCATCGACTAAGATTTCGCGAGAGAAAGATGAAGCGCCAAGACTAGGATTAAGACCGAAAACGATAACAGTGTTGTTGGAAAACGGTTGATCCACTAAGAAATGTTCAATGCCGTCTCCGTCAAAGTCCCCCGCGCCATCTACCGCAGCGCCAATTGCAGCCCCCGTTGATCCTCTAAAAATAGTACCGTCAGAACCGTCTAACCCTGACAAGGCAATGTCGGCGGAAAACCCATTTGATTTACCAAAAAGTGTGAACACGCCGCCTGAATTCGCGTTGCCGCCAACGCTGGCGCCTGGCGCGCTAAACAGAACGTCCCCTAGGCCATCGCCATTGATATCTGAAACCGAGACCCTACTTCCAGCGCGATCCCCAACTGCTGCTCCATCAACCCTAGCGCCATCTGTACCATCCAGGTCTGCTGTAGCAATTGTCTGACCGGCCGAGAGGCTTGTGCCGAAAATAATCGCGCCGCCACCCGTATAATTGTTATTGGCTGTCTGATCGCCTATGACCAAGTCATCGCGCCCATCGCCATTGATGTCGCCAGCCGCAATAGTAAGGCCAACGTTACTGACGCCGTTGCCGCCAACAACCAGCGCCGCCTTATTGGCCGTTACCAATGCGTCCAAGTCGAGACTTGCGCTCGCAGGTGGCGACCCGTCGCCGAACACCACGTAAACAGCCCCTGTGGACGCATATCCACCTGAATGGTTCGATGCGCTAATCGCTAAGTCATCGAACCCGTCACCGTTGAAGTCACCCGTCGCGACCGAGCGCCCAACCTGATCACTTACACGCGCAGTGCTGAACGTGACGCCGTCAGTTGCCGACGGAAAAACGAGGTTTTCGGTGGAATAAAATGACATGGCTAGAAGCCTCCCCACAGTAGGCGGACTTCTGGCTTATACGTGCTCTGTTCCGCGTATCGGCAAGCCTGTCGAGATCGTTAACCATTCGTCGAGCGCAATTTGCGCGTTTAATGTGATTACCTATACAAAATTAAGGGAAAATATCTGTTTGTAAGGCGTTCTCGTTATGCAGGCGCCAAGTTTTCCGAACTGAGCGCGGCTCCGGTCACAGTCAAGCCATTGTCAAGATGACGAAGACCAATATTGTCAGCCCAATCGTCCAAATGTCGAAAATGAGCATTGGGCGGCCAAAGCTGACCCTGCCAAGAAAAATGCCTAGTGGGCCATCTGTGCTGGCGGCGAGGTTGGTGCGAATACGCCAGCCGACAAAGATCGCCATGGGGCCGATCAACAAGAGATGCCCACGAATTCCAACCAGACCAGCGATGTAGGCAAACAGAATGAGGACCAAGATGAATATGCGGTTCCGCCAGATCAGGTCGCCAAATTGCTCTTGGCTCTCCCGCCACGCGTTTGACGCATAGAACGGCGGAAATCCTGTGGCCAATTGATAGGCCAAAATTGGGTACGCAATGAGCCAGAACGAATAGCGGATCGCATGCCCAGGGACCTCCCAGAGTTGACCAATATAGACATCAATTAGGGCAAGCATAAGTCTCGTTCATCCGCCATGGGCGTGCGACTACAATGAGCGCAGGAATTCTATCAACGCGTTCCGGCTTTCCGAAGCCGCCGAACTGTAAGATGCCCTCGCCGCCTCAGCCTCCCCGCCGTGCCAACGGATCGCCTCGTCCAGCGTTGTTGCCCGGCCATCGTGCAAGTAATAGGCGTTGCCGTTTACGTCCCCGTGCCGTCCTAAGCCCCAGAGCGGCGGGGTGCGCCATTCTTTGCCGCCTGCATCCGCCAGGCCGTCGCCCATATCGTGGAGCAGCAGGTCTGTGTAAGGCCAGATCATCTGGTCGCTGAGCCAGGGCAAGCGGTGCGGGCCAGTCTGGTGGCGGGGCGTGTGGCAGCGGGCGCAGCCGATTTCATAGAAGACTTTCCGGCCTGCCAGCACCTCGGGCGCGGCAGCGTTTGATCTCGCGGGCGGCGCTAGGTTGGCGATATAATCCGCGACGCTTTCCACAATCGCATCACTTGCCTCAATCCCTTGTCCGGCGCGGTCCAAGCATGTGGATTGGCCAGAGGTGCAATCCCCGCCCGCCGCCGGGTAACGTGTGCTGGAAACGCCCATGTCCTTGGCGAAAGCGTTGGCGGCTTGGCCGAGCACTGTTTCGAACCGCGCCCGCCAACCGAACCGTCCCGACCCACGTTCGCCGGAGATGCCATCGCCATCCCTGTCATCTGGGTCCGCCAGCGCGTCCAGCCTGGCCGCCGGGATCGCTTCCAAGAGCCCCATGCCGCTGACGGAGGGCGCCACCACGCCGCCGATACGCGATGTCAACGGGCCATCCCGGAAGCCTGCGAATAGCCAGTGGCGCGGGCTTCCGGGCCGAGCGGCATCGACCATCAGGCCGACATACCTTCCCTCAGGCTTCAGCCCGCCGATCGCCCGGTCTTGCACCTGCGCGCCATAGATCGGGTCCGGCGGGATCACGCGGGCGACGGCGCCGAAGCCGTCGCCAGACTCGTCGCCATCATGCTTGCGGCCGGGTGGGCGACCGCGGCCATCATTGCGGTGACATTGCTCACAGGAGAGCGCGTTGTAATAAGGCCCAAGCCCCGTCAAAGCAGGCGCGGGCGCAGGACCAGCGACCCAGCGGCTGTAGAACAAGCGCGCGCCATCACTGAAGCGCACGCGTTCGGCATCTGGCAAGTTCGCAGCGGGTTTGGCGAATGCGGCGGAGGCGTCGTCAAGCGGGATATCCACGGTCGCAGCGCCACCGGGCCGTGCTTCCGCTGGATCAAATGGCGTTGCGGTATCGGCCAGCGCCGTTCCATAGATGCAGGCAGCGGCGATCATGATCAGTCCAAACGCGCGCATATGTTCCCTCAATCCCATCGAATGCCGCGTTCGAAACTATGCTGAACGCCGCGCGCCGCCAACTCAGACCCATTTGCAGAATTCAGTCTCTAGGGCGACACTTACCTAAATTAAACGAATGGAGGCGCGCAGCCATGCCTGATTCAGCGCAAAACCGGGCGGATATCATGCCCGCTGTCACACCGTTTGACGCCGCCCTCGGCGCGGAGATTTCAAACATCGACCTCTCGAAACCGCTGTCGGACGCGCAGTTCGCAGTCGTAGAGGATGCGTTCTTGAAGCATCACGTGCTGGTCTTTCGCAGCCAACCTTTGACGGACGAAGAGCACCTGGCCTTCGCTAAGCGCTTCGGTGAGCTTGAAGGGCATGTGAATAAGTCCACGCACCACAAGAAACACGCCAATGTGCAGGTGTTTTCCAATGTGAACGACGACGGCACGACCAAGGGCGTTCACCCAGAGCTTGGAACATATGTCTGGCACACGGATAAATCCTATGTGGCGACGCCGTCGCTCACGACGGTTCTGCGGTCCCCCGCCATCGCCAGCGAGGGCGGCGATACGTTGTTCACCAACACCCACGCCGCCTATGACGATCTGGACGATGCGACCAAGCAAAAGATCGACGGCCTAAAAGCCGAACATTCCTGGAAGCGCTCCCGGGAAAAAGTTGGCGAACGCCCGGCGACGGCGGACGAAATCGCCGCCGCCCCGCCCGTCCAACACCCCATCGCCCGTACGCACCCGGTGACGGGGCGGAAGTGCATTTATGTCGGCAGCCATACCAGCCATATTGTCGGCATGGATCATGACGAAGGCGTGCAGTTGCTGAAGGACTTAGAAGTCCATGCGACGCAGCAGAAATACATCTACACCCACAAATGGCAGGTGGATGACGTGATGATGTGGGACAATCGCTCCACTATGCATTGCGTCACCCCTTATGACGCCGTGAAGGAAAAGCGGGCAGTGCATAGGGTCGTCGTGAAGGGCGATAAGCCGGTTTAAGGAACAGGTTTCATGCGTATTGGATATGTCGGCCTCGGCGCTATGGGGCGGCCAATGGCGATCAATCTGGCGAAGGCGGGACATGATCTCGTTGTATGTGATCCAGATGAGACCGCGACCAGCATCTTGGCGCAGCGTGGCGCCCAGGTGGCGAATTCCGCGCGCGAAACGGCGGATGAAGCCGATGTCGTGCTGGCCTGCCTGCCAAACCTGGCGGCGGCGGAAGCTGTGGGCGCAGGTGATGACGGCGTGATCCACGGATCGCGCGCCACAGCATTTGTCAATATGGGCACCACCGGCAGCGCCTATTCCCGCGACATGGCGGAGAAGCTGGCGGCCAAAGGCAAAATCTTCCTGGATGCGCCAATCTCTGGCGGGCCGCCGGGTGCGGAAGAAGCGACGCTCGGCATCATGTGCTCCGGAGACCGGAAAACCTTCGATGCGTTGGAGGCGGCGTTAAACGATATCGCGGCTAAGGTGGTTTATATCGACGAGCGGGCCGGGTCCGCGCAGACGATGAAGCTCGTCAACAATATCATCTCCTTCGGCAATCTCTCTGTGGCGCTTGAGGCGATGACTTTGGGCGCGAAAGCTGGCCTGGACCCGGAGCAGATGATTGAGGTCATCAACGCATCCAGCGGCAAAAACAGCGCGACAGAACGCAAAATCCCGAACCACGTGCTGACCCGCAGCTTCGATTACGGCGGCGCCATGTACATCATCGAAAAGGATTTGGATCTTTGGCGCCAGGAAGCGGAAGCCTATGAAGCGCCCATGTGGCTTGGAACGAACATCCGCACGCTCTTCCTGCAAGCCATGAATGAGTTTGGCCGCGACAAAGACATGACCGTCCTCGCGCAAACGCTAGAGAACATGGCCGGGGTGCAGATCCCGAAAACCCGGTAGCGCACCGCTATGATTAAACGCTTTGGCAGCCTGTTCGCAGGCCATATCGACTTGGGCGACATCGGCCAGGATGCAACGCCAGCGAATGAGCGGCGCTATTCGAACGAAGAACTGGCGGGCGTTTTCCAAAAGGCCGAGGATATGGCCGTCACCATGGACCGCCTTGGCTATGATGCGCTCTGGATGGCGGAGCACCACTTCCAGCACGAAGGCTATGAGTGCATTCCGAATCTCTCGCTATTCTTCGTGCATCTGGCCCATGTGACGCAGAATTTGCGCTTCGGCTGCGGCTTCAATGTCGCGCCCATGTGGCACCCGATCCGCTTGGCGGAGGATTTCGCCGCCGCCGACATCCTCACCAAAGGCCGCTGCATTTTCGGCGTCGCTCGCGGATATCACACCCGCGAGGTCGAAAGCCTGGGCGGCGTATTGCAGGACGCCGACGCCAACCGTGATCTCTTCGAAGAGCAGGTCGAGATCATCCTGAAGGCCTTCTCCCAAGAAAGCTTCTCCCACAAAGGCGCGAATTACGAACTGCCTGCCAAAGTCCCTTACCGGGGCTATGAGGTTGAGGAAGTGACGCTGGTGCCGCGCCCGCTCAGCCAGCCGGTGGAATGCTGGCAGCCGATTGTATCCGCCAATCCGCGCGGGATGGATTTCATGGCGCGGCACGGGATCAAAGGCATTGTCGGCGGCGGGTCTGCGTTGATGGCCGAGCGCCCGATCACCGCCTATCAGGAAGCCAATGCCTGCGTTGGGCGGGACCTGGCGCTTGGCCAGAACCTATGCCTTGGCCTGAATTTCCACATCGCCGAAACCCGCGAAAAAGCGATCTGTGAGGCGACGCCCTTCTTCGAAGAACACCTAAAACTCTTCGCCCCCCTCGGCATGGTCCCCATGCGCCCCGAACAGCTCACCCGCGTGACGGAGCGCGGCAACTGGGCAGACCAAAACATCCCAACCCTAGACCGCGCCGTCGAAACCGGCTCCTGGTACTGCGGCCCGCCCGAAGGCTTCGTGGAATACCTGCAGGACCTCCAAGACAGATACCCCGGCCTCGAAGACATCAACGTCCAAAGCAGCATGGGCACGCCCTTGGCCGTGATGACGGAACAGTTGGAAGCTTTTGCCACTGATGTGATGCCGAAATTTGGCGGGTAGCCCCGAGGCGAAAGTTGGGTCTATTACCAAGGTAACCAACCCGAACATTCAATAAAACGATGCTATAAGTATCTGGTCTAAGCGGCCGTGCATTTTGCCAGATGCTCAATAGCAGGGGACGCATTCGCTTTGCGTCCCTGGATAATGCCAGGCGACGCGACAATCTCAACATTGGTCAGGTTGTTCATAAGGGCGTTAAACCTCACATCCCAAATCATTGTTTGGGCATATATATACTTCCAACGGAGCATGGCGATATTCGAATCGCCAACTTTTATCGTTCGACCGCCAATCGCCCGCTTTTCTGAAGCAGAGGCGTTTCTATAGAGGGCAGTATACGTCCTCGATACTTCTCGATGAAAGCAATCCATGAGCGCTTCTTTATTCTGCTCATGACGCGCGCTATAAATCGGCCCATCATTATTCAAAACGTCCGGGGTGCCACAAGAAGCCAGCAGGATCGCTCCGACTATTAAACTCCAATATTTCATTTCTATCCCCTTATGAACGATCATTCAGAGCCGTAAAGATCATCAGGCGATACATAATCTGCAAAAATTAACGGCAACATTACGCGGTCCTTATGGTGCGGCAGTCTGCGTTAGTTCTGTCCGCCATTACCTAAGTTTGACCTTCCCCCGAAAAACTGGACCGCTTGAAGCGTGAATTTTCTCATACTGTCCCTGGTTGGGCATAGGAGAGAAGACGATGGTGGCGGATCTGTCTCTGGACAAGGCGATGCTGCAGGACGTTCTT
>JAYNYG010000122.1:0-2408 GCA_038102935.1 Alphaproteobacteria bacterium
GGGCTCATCGGCTCAATCGCGCTCGCGATTTTCGCGACATATCAAGGCGCGCCTTACCTGATGCATCTGCACGCGCCAGGCATCGCAGACAGTATCCCGGTCGCTGCTGTTTCAGCGGCGCTGACAGCATTGCTCGTGTTGCCAATCGCAATGATTAGAGGCCGGCAATCCGCCATCAATTCGCTAAAGCCGTTCTTGAAACTCAGAACGGATCTTGAGGCTGCTAGCCAGTCCGACTACCCACAGCTTGGCCGCTATCAAACCGCTGCCGCCAATGATGTCGCGACTGCGATCAACCGGCTATCTGGCGATCTTAGAGACCGGGATATTGAACTCGAAGCCCGCCGCCGCCGCTTCGACCACGATGTCGAAACGCGGATGGCGGAGATCAAAGACGCCTATGCGAGCATGGAAGTATCGCTAGCGGAAGCAGAGCGCGTTCGCCGTGAAGCGGAACGCGCCAACCACGCGAAATCAGATTTCCTGGCGAAGATGAGCCATGAGATCAGAACGCCGCTTAATGGCATCCTCGGCGCGATGGATTTGATGCTGAATACTGGCCTGACGCCGCGCCAGCAAAACTACGGGACGACGATCCGCGCATCTGGCACGACGCTGTTGGATCTGCTCAACGGCATTCTTGATTTGGCGAAAATCGAATCCGGCGAAGTGGCCATCGCTAAGACGGATTATGACCCGACGGCGATGTTGGACGATATCGCGATCGCGTTCGCCCCGTCCGCTCGTGAGAAGGGCCTGCGGATTGTCTCAATGCCTGACCCTGACTTGCCGCACTGCCTTTCCGGAGATTCAGCGCGGGTCCGCCAGATTGTCGTCAACCTTGTTGGAAACGCGGTGAAGTTTACGGCGTCTGGAAGCGTCTCGATCTCAGCTGAATGGATCGACGATGGCGACCGCTTAGACATAGATATTAGCGATACAGGGCCTGGCGTTCCTGACTCCGCGCGTGATCGTATATTTGAACGCTTCGAGCAAGGCGACGGCTCAATGAGCCGGAAATTTGGCGGCGCCGGCCTTGGTCTCGCCATCGCGCGCGATCTTGCCCGGCGGATGGGCGGCGATGTCCGGCTGCTGCGGTCTGGGCGCAGTGGATCTACCTTCCGTTTCTCCGTACCCGCCGTCATGGTTTCCCGCCAGCCGCCCGCGCTTGAGAACAGTCTGTTCGTATTGGCCGCAGAAGCGACGCCTGATGATCAACAATCCCTGCTTGGCCGCCTGGCCAGGCGCGGCGTCGATACGGCAGAGGCGGACGGCGCCGGCGATGCGGCCGCAATGCTTGAGAACGCTTTCAGCCTCGGGGAGCGTATGCCGGATATCGTGATCGCGTCAGGGAATGACGAGCAGGAAGTTCGTCGGTTGCGCGCACGGCTTCTGAAGATTTCGGACGAGTCCCGCCCGAAGCTTTGCATCGTTTTGGATTTTGGCAGCGAGCCCCTTTTCTGATGAAGTGAGCGATGTTGTCGATTGGGCGATGATGCGTCCGATGGCTGATATGGACCTCGGCAGCATGTTGACGACCCTTGGCGGTGGAGTTGAAGCGATTGAGACTGCCGCAGAGCCGCTTGGGCTGAAAATCCTGATGGCGGAAGACAATCCGGTCAATGTTCTTGTGACCGAAGGCCTGCTCGAAGATTTAGGCTGTTCGGTGACGGTTGCTGAAAACGGCCTTGTGGCGGCGGATGCGGCGGCGGAAGGCGGGTTCGACGTGATCCTGATGGATTGCCAGATGCCGATTATGGATGGGTATGAGGCGACGCGGCAGATCCGCGCGATGGAAGACAAGGGCGCCAATACGCCGATCATCGCCGTGACCGCCAATGCGTTCGAAGAGGACAGAAAAGCCTGTTTCGAGGCTGGCATGTCTGATTTCTTGGCAAAGCCGGTTACAAACGCTGCTCTCATTCAAATCCTACGCCCACATGCCGTACGCCTGAAAAAAATTCAGCCCGAGGCCGCCTCCAAGCTTGACCGATCTGCGACCGCTCAGCCGGTTGACCCTACGCTGCCGGCCGCCGCGCCAGCTACCGTACAACGCGTCGCCGCCAGCCCAACGCCAGCCGCTGCTCCTATGCCTGCAGCCGCCTCTGCTAAGGGCGCCGATCTTGCGGCGGATGGGTTCCCAGAAGCGCTTGACTATGAGGTGATCGAATCGCTGCGGAAAGTCGGGCGCGATGGCGACAAGATGGTTCAGCGCGTGATCGAGACATTCTTGAAGACATCGCCGCCGCTTGCAGAAAATATTGCAATGGCGGCGAAGATTGGCGATCTGACAGCGGCTGGCCGCAATGCGCATGCGCTCAAATCGGCCAGCGGGAATATTGGTTCCCGCGCATTGCCGACAATCCTGGCGGATATCGAAGTCAACGCGAAAGCGGGCGACAGCGATG
>JAYNYG010000079.1:0-12253 GCA_038102935.1 Alphaproteobacteria bacterium
CTGATTTACCTGAGCGAGCAGCCGGACAGGTCATGCATCGACGGGAGTTCGGCTATGTCACCTACGTTCTGATTATTTGCCGACCTAGCGTGGCACTCCGAAAAACCGTGGCACATGCTTCCGACAAGCCCTGTAAGGCGCTCCGTAGACCTCTTCCAACCAAGGTTCTTCGGCGAAGGGCGCGAGGGCGAAGGCGATCACACCGCCAACCCCGACAACCCAAGCGGCGGGAGAGGCGGACAGTATCGCCCAGCCGATCAGAATACCAATATCAGCAACGTATTGCGGGTTGCGCGACCAGCGGTAGAAGCCATCGGTCTTCAGCTCTGCCTCTGCGCCGCTGGTCGCGTTGAGGCCAATCCCGAAAGCCGCAGTCCAGACCACAGCGTTGCCCGCCAAGATTAGCGGCAAACCCAAGCCCCAACGAAGCCAGAGCGGCCAGTTCAATACATCCCATTCAGCGAAGCCTATAATGATAGCGCCGCCGAAGACCGCCAGGGTTGGAAGCCAAACCATGGTCTGGCTCAGCCAATTCACTTTCTGCGGAGGCCAAAAGCGGCGGGTCGGGAGGAAAATCGACCAGGCCAGCATCGCAACGAGGGCCACTTCGCAGAAAAGCGCGACGGCCAGCGGGATGGAAATAGGATCGTTCATCCGTGCCGCTCCTCGCTATGATCACGCCAAATTGGACAGTTTTAGGGCTTATCAAGCGCAACAAGTATTGCGCGCCATTCAAGTGGCGCACGAATGCCTGCTTCATTTAAATCCGGGTCAGCCCTTTTGTTTAGCACGCACTTCCTGTTGGACGAGGTCATAAAGCTGTTGCATGCCAAAACTCCGCAACGGCTTGCCATTCACGAAGAAGGTTGGTGTTTTCTGAATGCCGAGCGCGGCAACGTCGCTTGCGTCTTGCCGCGCGATATCCACGATGGCCGGTGAATTTAGACTCTGCCGAGCTCTCTCGACATCGAGACCTGCGCGTTCTGCAATAGCCCAGGCGCGCGATAGGTTGGGCGTACCATGGGACGCCCACTCCGGCTGGCCGGCCAAAATCGCTTCTAGGACGGGCTCAAACTTACCTTGGCTGCGAGCGGTTTCCAACATCCTGACGACTTCACCCGACCCTTGATGGAATGCTGCATACCGTAAGACAACACGCACCTGCCCCTTAAAATCGCCCAAGATTTCTTTGACGACTGGATGAAAAGCACGGCAAGTTTCGCAAGCTGGATCAAAAAATTCGACAATTGTAACGGGCGCATCTGGCCGACCGAACACTGGCGAATGTTCCCTGACAAGCATTCCAGTAGGGGGAGTGGCCGCGACTGAAGTTCGGTCATTCTTCCCGCCTTGGACGTACCAGTAGATGCCGCCCAAGAACGCTACAAGCGCAAGCGCAAGTACAGAATAGACAGCCGTTTGACGTTTCATGGGGTGGCCTTTCGCTTTACAAGACAGAGACATGAGCTGACGCCCATAAATGCAACAAGAGACAAGGTCGGTATTGGAAGCCCGCCGAATACGACCATATCGGCGCTAGAACAAGACGGCCCGACGCCGCAAGGCTCAAGCGGCGTTGGCACCAAGTTAAAATAGAGAAGATTGTGCCAGATTGCGATTGCGCCCCCAATCACGGCCAGCGGCAGAGCGTAGCGCCATACGCTTCTATCTTCGTAAAGGCACGCTAGACCGAGCACGATGGCGAGAGGGAACATGGCGGCGCGTTGATACCAGCACAATAAGCACGGCGCTTGGCCCATGACTTCGCCAATAAAGAGCGCCAAAAGCGACGCGCTGAATGAGATGAGCCACGCGATAAAAAGTGGAATCCACCACGTATTGTTTGAAGTGCTACCCACAATTCCCTCTTTCTTTATCAGAGATATATCAGCGATGTGATCCATGAATCGGATTTACCGTATCCAACAGAATATGCTAAAAACATATGCCTTGCCTAGAAAAATTAGCCAAGGCATAATTATACTTAGAATTAGCGCGCCTTGAGCGCAAGATTAGGGAATACCCGTGCGGGCGACACGCAGACAGACATTGGCGGCGATCGCTGGCATTCCCGGGATAGCGGCCCTTCTGACCGAGCGCGCCATGGCGCAATCGACAGCTGGCGCACATGGCCGCAATTTGCATACAGGCGACAATATGGTGGTTGGCGAGGTCAATCATGCGGCCAATGGCTTCACGCCCGAGCAGCTGTTGACTGAATTTGACTACGGCGAGCCCTCAATCGGTCCGGACGGACGGCCAGAGCGCGAGTGGACGATCACAGCCGTCGATAAGGATATTGAGATTGCGCCCGGCGTGTTCTTCCCGGCCTGGACATACAATGGGCGCGTGCCCGGGCCGGCGCTACGCTGTGTCGAAGGCGAGAGGCTGCGCATTCACTTTCAGAATGGCGGCTCACATCCCCATTCGATCCATCTGCATTCAATTCATCCAGCGCGCATGGACGGCGTTGCGGGCGCTGGCTTGGTAGAACCCGGCGAAGCCTTCACCTACGAGGTCGATGCCCGACCGTTCGGCTGTCATTTCTACCATTGTCATGCCGTTCCATTGAAACGCCACATTCACAAAGGCCTCTATGGCGCATTGATTATTGACCCGAATCCCGACCGCCATGCGGAGCATCGGATTGCCGCGCTTGGACGGCGTCATGGCACGCCCGAGCACGCGCGCTGGCAGGAATTCGTCATGGTGATGAACGGGTTCGACACCAACTTCGATGACGAGAACGAATTCTACGCCGTCAACTCTATCGCCTTTGCATATGGACGTAAGCCGATCTCAGTCGCGCGCTCGCGGCCGATCCGCATCTATCTTGTCAATGCGACGGAGTTTGACCCCATCAACTCCCTACATCTGCATGGTAATTTCTTTGACTATTATGATCACGGCACCACGCTAACGCCGACGTCGCGGATTGTGGATACGATCATGCAGTGCCAAGGCCAGCGCGGCATCCTGGAAATCGACTTCTCGGACCATGAGCCTGGTCTGTACATGTTTCACGCACACCAATCCGAGTTCGCGGAGCTCGGCTGGATGAGCTTTTTCGAAGTAACCGACGCATGAGCGCCGAATTGGATCGCACGATCACGGCGCAGCGCGGATTGCAAACCGAAACGCGCTGGTTGTGGCTGGCTTTGCCGGCTTTGTGCCTGGTGGCGATCCTGTCGGTGGTGCTGATTGGGCGACCTCTTGACCAGCTCACGGCCTCGGCTCCGCCGGTCGAGGAAATTTCAGTAGAGGCCGTCACTTTGACGCCCGGCCTGATTTCGCTGGCCGTCCGTGCTGACGGCTCAGCGCCCATAACAATTGCCCAGGTGCAGGTGGATGGTGCGTATCGCATGTTCACCGCCTTACCTTCGAAAACAGTCGGCAGACTGGAAGCGGCGCGCATCGAAATTCCCTACCCCTGGATTGAAGGCGAGGCGCATCACCTTCTCATCGTCACCGCCTCCGGTGCCACGTTCGAGCACAGCATTGAAGTCGCAGTCACCGACCTAACGACGTCTGCGGCCACGGCAGTGCAGATGATCTTGGTTGGCCTCTTCCTTGGCTTTGCGCCAGTAGCTGCTGGTTTGCTAGCTTTCCCCGCCTTCAGCCGAGCGTCACCCAGGACAATGAATTTCCTGTTGGCGTTGACCATCGGCCTACTCGGCTATCTGTTTGTCGATACTTTGTCCGAAGGGCTGGAGAGCGCAGCAGGCGCGCTCGGCCGGTTGCGGGTTGAAAGCCTTGTCTGGGTCTCCGCCGCTGCTTCGGTGTTGGTTCTCGTGGCGATCGGGCGGCGCAAAGGTCGGCCACCGGAAGGCCGCGCGCTAGCCGTCTTTATAGCATTTGGGATTGGCGTCCATAACTTTGGCGAGGGCCTTGCCGTCGGCGCTGCGCTGGCGACCGGAGCCGGGGCGCTGGCGACTTTCTTGGTGGTTGGATTCATAATCCATAATGTTTCCGAAGGCGTCGCTATCTCGATACCGTTGGCTGACAGACAACCATCGTTTCTGACTTTTCTTGGTCTCGCCGCCTTGGCTGGGTTGCCAGCAACGCCAGGCGTATTGCTCGGCGCAGCAGCCGTCAGCCCTTACCTGACCGCGCTTTGCTTTGGCGTTGGCGCTGGGGCCATTTTGCAAGTCATCATCGAGATTGGCGCAATGCTGAGACGCCGAGCACCTACCGGAGGGCCTATCACAATGGCAAATCTTCTAGGCGTAACACTGGGACTTGCGGTGATGTACGGCACGGCGGTGTTTGTCTAATGGCGCACGGGCATCATCATCACGTCGACCCTGATGCTGGCGACGCCCGCGTTGCGCTCGCCATTCTAGTCAATCTCGGTCTCACTGTTGTTCAAGTCGTTGGCGGCATCCTCTCCGGCAGCCTCGCTCTAATCGCCGACGCGTTGCACAATTTCTCAGACGCCATTTCGCTGATCATCGCATTTGCGGCACGGAAAATTGCGCGCCGACCTGCCGATGCGTCCATGACTTTTGGCTACGGTCGGGCAGAAGTCGTCGCAGCGCTCATCAACTATACGACCTTGATCGTTATCGGCCTGTATCTCGTTTATGAAGCCATCATGCGGTTCTTCGATCCGCAATCGGTAGACGGCTGGATGATCGTGATCATCGCCGGCGTCGCGCTGGTAGTCGATGTGGTCACAGCCGCGCTGACCTACACAATGTCAAAAACGAGCGTGAATATCCGCGCTGCCTTCCTGCACAATGTTGCAGATGCGCTTGGTTCCGTCGCCGTCATCATAGCAGGCGTGGCTATCCTCGTTTATGACTGGCGTTTGATCGACCCGCTCGTCACTCTTATGATTGCAGGGTACATTTTGTGGCAGTCATTTTCTGAGATTGGCGGGGTTGTTCGTATCCTGATGCTGGGCAGTCCGCCTGAAATCGATACCGACAAAGTCATCGAGGAAGTGAACGCAGTTGATGGCGTCACAAACATCCACCATGTTCATCTCTGGCAAATGCAGGAGCACGCCACGGCACTCGATGCGCACATCGTGATCGACGCTGGCCGTTGGCAAGACGCCGATGCGATCAAATCCAGCATCAAGACCCTATGCATCGAGCACTTTGGCATTGAGCACACGACGCTCGAACTGGAATGTGCGCGCCACGCCTGCGATGAAATAGAGATCATCGGCCATGGATAGATGTAATCGCTCACTGTTTGGTGATAGGCCGTCAAAAATCTTGATCAATCATCGGGCCCCAGATATCTTTGCAATATGCAAGGGAATGTTCGTCTCTTTATCATCACGATATTAACCATCTTCATTGCCGGTGTTGGCGTGCAGACGGCATCGTCGGCGACTATGGAGTTCGCTATGGCAATGTCCGATGACGTTGCCGAAAAAATGCCCTTTTGCGTCGCTTGTGATGAACAAGGCGAACAAACCCAATGCGATGTCGATTGCACGATGGTATCGGCAACGCTGCTTGAAGAACCGCAAACTATAATCACGGCTTTAATTGCGCATCAGATCGCTATCCGGTCCGATTTCTTCATCCGACGTAGTGGCCCTCCTGATCCTTATCCTCCAAAGTTTCCCATCCTGTTGAGCTAACGCCTTAGCTGAGCAACTGCTCAATTAAGGCTGCCGCCATCGCGTTGCGCGATTGCGCGACGCATCCCGCGTGCCCTCTTAAATCCAAAGCCCTTCCGCTTTGGATGCGCGCCGCCGGACAGGATGAGTCCTCATGCCCAAATTAGTAAGCGCGTCTTATTCGCGCCGTCACTTTCTAGCGCTGACTTCAGCTGCCGCAACGCTTTCGACGCTACCTCTCAAGGCAAACGCTGCCTCAGACTTCACCTTAAGAGTGGCCCCGGGCAGAGCCCGTTTCACACCCGGGTCCACAGTCGAAACTGCTGTCTGGAGCTATAACCACAAGGTTCCCGGCCCGGAGCTACGTGTACGTCAGGGCGACCGAATTAGAGTCGCTGTTAAAAACTTCCTCTCGGAAGAAACGACTGTGCATTGGCATGGCTTACGCGTGCCAAACGCTATGGATGGCGTTCCAGAACTAACACAACCGCCTATCGCACCAGGCGAGGCGTTCACCTACGAGTTCGACGCAGTTGATGCCGGCACTTTCTGGTATCACCCACACCAACGCAGTTTCGAGCAAGTCGGTCGCGGTTTGTACGGCCCACTCATTATCGAAGAACGCGAGCCGCCCAAGGTCGATCGCGAGGTCACTTGGGTGCTGGATGATTGGCGCCTGACGCGTAATCGCCAAATCAGCGACGACTTCGATAACCGTCATGACATGAGCCACAATGGCCGCGTTGGGAATACGGTCACGATCAACGGCAAGCAGCCAGGTAAATTCGCGGTCCGCCCGAATGAGCGTATCCGATTGCGGCTGATTAACGCCGCCAATGCCCGCATTTTTGGGCTCGATTTCAAAGGGCACAACCCGGTGGTCATCGCCTTAGATGGCCAGCCGGTCACGCCGCACCAACCAGAGGACGGCTTGATTGTCCTTGGGCCAGCCATGCGAGCTGATCTCATTATCGACATGACGGCCGAAGCTGGCGCTCCTCACGGCGTCATCGACCGTTTCTACGAAGAGCTGGCATACCCACTGGTGGAGCTGGACTACGACGCCTCGCCGTTGCGTGACCAGCCGCCCGCCTGGCCAATCGCAATGTTGCCGAGCAACCCGTTACGCGAGCCACGCTTAGATGAAGCCGAGCGCCATGAAATCGTCTTCAACGGAGGGATGATGGGTGGGATTTTCATGGCCTAACTTGGGGGAAGTATGCCCAGTGCCCGCACAGGCTCTATGATGGGGTTGATGCACTCTGGCGGTATTTGGTTCGTCAACGGCGTAGCCGCGACGGGTCATGTGATGGATCCGCTGCTGACGCTCAAGCGCGACCGAAGCCACGTGTTCGTCATGAAGAACGCGACCGCGTGGCATCACCCGATGCATCTGCATGGCCATTCCTTTCGGGTGATCACCCGAAATGGCGCGCCCACTCCGCATCAAGAATGGCAGGACACTGTCCTTATGGAGCCTGGTGAAACTGTGGAGATTGCATTCGTCGCGGACAATCCGGGCGACTGGATGTTTCATTGTCACATCTTGGAACACCAGGCGAGCGGCATGATGAGCGTCATTCGCGTCGCCTGACGATAACCTACAAATTAAGGAACAAGACCAATGCGCAAGATCATTATGGGTGTCGCTGCTGTGGGCGTTGTCGCGGCTTCAGCATATTTCTTCATGCAGCCCGACGCTTCGGCGAGCGATGTCACACTATACAAGAATCCACAATGTGGATGCTGCGAAGAGTATGCGAAATACCTTACGCGAAATGGATTTACCGTCACTGTAAAGGCGACTCATGATCTGAACGTAATAAGCCGCCAAGCCGGTATCCCAGACGACTTCCAGGGCTGCCATCTGGCGTTTCTCGATGACTACGTGATCAGCGGCCATGTGCCGATCGCCACGGTCAACAAACTGATATCTGAACGTCCAGACATCAAAGGTGTGACACTGCCAGGCATGCCTAACGGCTCACCGGGAATGAGTGGGCAAAAGTCTGGCCCATTTCGTATCTATGAGGTCGGCGCGACCGAGCCAAAAATCTACACGGTCGAATAATGCATGAAAGTAAGAAGCGGTTAGTCCTCATTGCTACAGCCGGCATCCTCGTGTTGGCGACATGCGCTGGCCTGGCCTGGGCGCTTTGGCCTTCTGGTCCCTCTGGCGTCGCCGATCCAACGGACACGGCGCAAGTCGCACTTGGGGCGAAGGTTTATCGCCAATATTGCGCTAGTTGCCACGGGGCCAACCTCGAAGGGCAGGCAGATTGGCGACGACGTAAGCCGGATGGCCGACTGCCTGCGCCGCCGCACGACGAGACCGGCCATACCTGGCACCACCCCGATGAGCACTTGTTTGGGATAACGAAACGGGGCCTCAAACCGCCTCTCGCGCCGCCGGGATACCAAAGCGATATGCCGACGTTCGGGGACATCCTAACCGACCCCGAGATTTGGGCTGCTCTCGCCTACATCAAAAGCCGTTGGCCTCCCAAAACGCTCGCGCGCCAACCGAAGGAGATAGATCGATGATGCAAGAACAAATGGATGGGATGGGCGGCATGATGTGGGGGATGGGCTTGGTCGGCCTTCTGGTCATGGCGGTGCTTGTGCTCGGCATCGCCGCACTCATCAAGTATCTACTGTCAGATAAACGGGGGAGCCGAAGCGATGGATAATCCAACCGCTCCCCTGCATGAGCGCTCCAGAACGACTTTACACCAACGTCTGTTCTTTGCCGTGCCGCTTGTGATTGTCGCTGGCGTGGGTATGGCGCTGGCCGTAGGTCTCACGCTGAATCCTCGCGAACTTCCATCAGCGCTAATCGGTAAGTCGGTCCCCAACTTTAATTTACCGCCCGTACAAGGGCGCTCTTTAGGGCTTGCTTCGAGCGACCTCATTGGCGAGGTTTCACTGGTGAACGTCTTCGCCTCATGGTGTACGGCATGTCGCGCCGAGCACCCACTCTTTGTTGAACTCGCAAGCTCGAAGACTGTGCCAGTCCACGGCCTGAACTACAAAGATAAGCCGGACGATGCCGCCAGTTGGCTGGACCGGCTCGGCGATCCCTATACCCGCACCGGCGCGGATCAAGATGGACGCGTCGGCATCGATTGGGGCGTCTATGGCGTTCCAGAGACGTTCGTCGTCAATGCCAATGGCAAAATTGCATACAAACATATTGGCGCGGTTACGCCTGAGGCGCTCCGGGACACGATCCTGCCGCTTATTGAAAGCTTGCGGGAACAGGCAAGAAAGGCCGGGTGATGAAAACCTTCTTAGTCGCCGCCGCTCTCTTCATCGTGGGTCTGTCGGCAGCGTCCGCTGCCGAAAACGAGACGCAGACAATTCCTCTGCACGAGGCAGCTCAACAGCTTCCAGCAATTAAGTTCCTCGATGGTGAGAATCAGCCACGATCCCTAGCAGACTGGCGTGGCCGCATCGTCCTGCTAAATGTGTGGGCGACCTGGTGCGGCCCGTGCCGCGTCGAGATGCCCACGCTTGATCGCCTACAGAAGCGGTTGGGCGACGACAAGTTTGAAGTCGTAGCGTTGTCCATTGATCGTGCTGGCGCAGGAGTTGTTCGCCGCTTCTACGATCAGATCGAAATCGAAGCGTTGGGTTTGTATATCGACCAGTTAGGCGGCGCTGTACGCGCACTGAAGATCGTAGGGCTGCCCGCCACACTCTTGATCGGGCCGGACGGGCGCGAGTTTGGCCGCCTTGTCGGCCCAGCGGAATGGGATGCGCCCGCGATGGTCAGCTTCCTGCAAAGCTTTATAGCCAAGCAATCAGAAAAGGATTGAAGTTATGTCTTCCTACAGAGCCGCCCTACAAGAAGCGCTCTCTCGCTGCCGTGGCTGGGGCCCGAGGCCGCGAACATGGATGTTCCTTGGAATGGCCGTCATGGCGGCCGGCCTTTACTTGCGCCAAGACTGGCTAGCGGCTGTCGGCGTTGCACCCCTTTTTATCGCCGTTCTGCCCTGTCTGGCGATGTGCGCCCTTGGCCTCTGTATGCACGGGCGCACGAACAAGCAATCCCCACCCTCCGACAACGAACGCTGACGTTCTGTTCCCGCTGGCATTCGCGCCGTAAACCTCCTCCTTTAGGAAGCTTCCAATGCGCCTGAAATTATTCGCCATTCTGCTGGCCATAGCTCACCTCACGACGCCCGCAGCAGCCAATCATCCAGGCGCAGACCTGGACAACGTCATGACTAAGAAGGAGCAGTATTTCCAGAAGGTCGATAAGCCCGCGCCGCCCTTCGAACTGCTCGATGCGAAAGGTCAACCAGCGACGCTTCAGATGTTCTCCGACAAAGTAGTGGTGCTCCATTTCATCTATGCGAACTGCCCCAATGTTTGCCCCCTACACGCTGAGAAGCTTGCGGAGCTGCAAGGGATGATTAACGGCTCGCCGATGAAGGATTTGGTACAGTTCATCAGCATCACAACCGATCCTCAGAACGACACCGCTGAGGTTCTGGCAAGCTACGGCCCAGAACATGGACTCGACCAATCAAACTGGCGCTTCCTCACTGTACCGCCCGACCAGGACGAGGCGACAACGCGCGCATTAGCCGGTTCTTTCAGCCACAAATTCATGAAGGGTGATGACGGCCTACAAGTCCACAATGTGGTTACGCACGTCATCGATAAAAATGGCCGTTGGGCAGCCAACTTTCATGGGCTCAAATTCGAGCCGCTTAACCTCGTTCTCTATATCAATGGTTTGATCAATAATGGTCATTCCTCTGATCATTTACACAAAAAAATAAGCTGGTGGGAAAAATTAAAGAACATGTTTTGAATATTTCGAACGGAATTTCAAATGCTGTTATGCGCCACCAATACACTGCAGCACGTGTTTGTCGAAAACTAACTATAAGGCCGTAGAAATTGTATGACGGACAGGTCCGACTTGCCGAGTTCGATGTTAATGGCGATGGATCCCTCTCGCTCGCTGAGTTTGACGTGCTCCATGCAGCCATGAGCCGCGAGACCACCGTGGATCGCTTTCAGCATCTCGACGCAGATGGCAACGGCCAGGTGACCTCAGAGGAAATCGCCGCACCTAGCAAACGTATGGAAATGCACAAAATGATGCAAAATGGTATGAAGGAAAAGGGCCATAAATTGGGACGTCGCTGAGCTTGTTAGCACGAGTGACTTTACACCCTGTTGTCACCGAAGTTAGGGAAGAACGGAGGTGATGGAATCGATGGCGGCATCTTGAATGCTGCCATCGATTGCACACAGACAGCTCCGTCTCGACAAGCGTTTCAACATCTTCTGCGCATATCACTGATCAGGTTGATGTTCAGATTCTCCAAAAATGTACAGAACTGCCCTTGACCTTCCTGCTACTGGAAGCCCTATCTGTTAGGCATTGGAGAATAGGATGAACATCGGTCAGGTTGCTGAAAAGGCTGGTTTGAACGCAAAGACAATCCGGTACTATGAAGAGATTGGTCTTGTTCACCCAGATCGCGGCCCTAACGGGTATCGTGAATTCGGTGAACCTGATCTTCATAAACTCGCCTTTGTTAGGCAAGCCCGCCAGCTTGGGTTCAGCATCGATGAGTGTCGCGCACTATTAAATCTGTACGAGGACCATCAACGGTCAAGTTCAGATGTAAAGATTCTGGCAGCCCGACATTTGGCAGAGATAGATGTGAAGATAACCGAACTGCGGAAAATGCGGCTAGTTCTGGCTGATCTTGTCGAGCAATGCAGCGGCGATGAGCGCCCGAATTGCCCAATTCTGGATAAGTTAAGCGACAGAAAGGACGTAGCTTCTTAATGAGCATGCGATGGGCTGCCCTGATGGCAATTGCATTAATCGTCGTGGGCGGAGGCGCCTGGCGTTATTTCGGAGCAACCTTAAATGACGAAGCGCGCCCTGGGATCATCATCCCGACGTTCTCTAGGTCAGCTGAGCGCGGGGGGGATATGTTCCAAGCCAATTGTGCGGTTTGCCACGGCGTGAATGCAGTTGGGACCAACAAGGGACCGCCTTTAATCCATAAAATTTACGAGCCTAGTCACCACGGCGATCAGTCGTTTCTTGCGGCAACGCAGAACGGCGTTCGCCAGCACCATTGGAAGTTTGGCAATATGCCGGCGGTTCCAGGAGTTTCACGGGAAAGTACGTTACAGATCGCCACTTATATCCGAGAGCTCCAGCGGGCGAATGGGATCAATTGACGTGGATATTGATCTCACAAAAGTGATATCAAAACACTATCCCAATAGCGGGCATAGCAATACTGTTCGATCAGCAGTTGGAAAGGTTTTCGCGTGCGGTTGATCTTTAGATCATTGATAGTTTCTTTTCTAGCGGTAGCGCTGGGCTTATCGGGCCTTTCGCCCATTGCTAGCGCGTCTATTGCTGCGCCGATGTCCGAAGCATCCGAGACTCATCACGATGGCGATTGCGCCGAACATGGGCCGGGACATGCAGTTTCTCAGACTGGTCATTGCTGCGCGACAGTCTCAGCTGGGATAATTGTCGCTAACCTTTCCGTATTACTGCATTTGCCTGTTCGTCAGGCAACGATAGGCATCGAGTCAGATATCCTCATGTTGGCCCCGCTATTCGGTATTTTTAGGCCCCCGAGACCAGTCTAGCGTATTTCGCTAGTGGGGCGATCACCGCAACAC
>JAYNYG010000080.1:0-11973 GCA_038102935.1 Alphaproteobacteria bacterium
AATCCTCCGTTAAAACGATCCCAATCTGATCCCAAATGATTTGATGATGGACAGGTCTGGATTGTGGTCATGTTCTTTGAACCAGTCGAAATGGGCAATCTCAGCACTCGGCGGAACGGGCGCGTTGTGTTCAAAGCCCTCATACCTATTTGACGGCGCTGCCTCTGCATCCTCATTACGTGCATGCATTGCGCTCGAATGAGGCGATTTTCCTTTCGCGCTCGTTTCAACCAGCAAATCTGTGCGGGGTACAAGTTGGATAGGCTTCACTTCGAGTGGCGACAATGAAACGTTCAGGTCACCATCGGCTGCGATCTTATCCGCTTCACTACTGATAAGTTAGGGGTTCGATATTGAACGCTGCCGTCTTGCAGTTTGAAGCGCAGGCAATATCGCCGCTTGTGTCGCTGGCCCATAAGGGCCGTCGATGGTCAGGTTATTATTTTTCTTGTTTTGTTCTAATTGAAATTCTTTCGTAGCGTCATCCAACGCCTGTGTCCGTTTCCCAGTCAAGGCCGCATCAAATCGATCCAAATAGCCGAGCTCTGTAAGATTGCGAGCGGCTGTCACGACATCCGCAGGCCGATTACTCCTATCTGGGCCAACGGATGACTGTAGGAAATCGTTCCTCTCTCCAAGCGAGCGCGGATCAATGGTAGGAAGTCGGTCAAGATCAATGGCGGTACGCATGGTGGGCTCTCCTTTTATGGTGAGCCCTGAATATGAACATTACGCAAACAAATTACGAGTGATATTTTTTTGTTCTATTTTCAGAGTTGCCTATTCCCCTCGAAACGCAGGCTTTCGCTTTTCAAAGAAAGCGGTGCGGCCTTCCTGGAGGTCGTCTGTGGAGAAGAGGATGCCTTGGAGTTGGCCTTCCCAGGCGAGTTCCTGGGAGAGCGTCATGGGCCAGCGCATGGTCATCGCTTTGGTGTAACCCAAGGCCAGCGGAGCCATTGCAGCGAATTCACAGGCCACTTCTGTGGCGCGGGCAAGCGCTTGGCCGGGCGGGGTGAGTTCATCCACCATGCCGTCCGCCAGCGCATCAGCGGCGGAGACATCTTCCGCCAGCATGCAGATTTCCTTGGCGCGGCCGATGCCGACGCGCGCGGTCAAGGTCGCCAGCAGGCCGACATCCGGCATCAGGCCGATCTTGGCGAAGGAGGCGCAAAACCGCGCATTATCCGCTGATATGACCTGGTCCGCCAATAGCGCCACCGACAGCCCGCCGCCAAACGCGCCGCCTTCTACCGCTGAAACCACCGGTTTCTCTGAATGCGCAATCTTCGCCGCCAGGCCCTGCAGGCGCGGCATGCGCCGGCGCAGCGGTTGGTCCATATCGTCAAAGCCGGAGATATCGCCGCCCGCGCAGAATGTGCCGTTGGCGCCGGTTAAAACGATGGCGCGCACGCTTTCATCGGCCATCACGGCTGCGACATGCGCTTCCAGGTCCGTCACAACGGCCTCAGAGAGGGCGTTCCGCTTCTTCACATCATCCATGGTGATCATGGCGATGGCGCCGTCCTGGGAGAGTGTGGCGCCCGGGTTATAATCACTCATGGCTCAGGCTCCCTTGAAGACAGGCTTTTGCTTGGCGAAGAAGGCGCGCCTCGCCTCCGTCGCGTCCGCTGTGCCCATCAAGGCTTGTTGCGCATCAATCTCCATCGCGAACACGCTTTCAAGATCGAACGGCCAGCGGGCGAAGGCGCCTTTGATCGCGCCGATTGCGAGGGGTGCAGCAGCAGCAAACTTCTCCGCCTTAGCCATGGCCGCATCAAGCGCTCCGCCAGATGGCGCCAACATATCGACCATGCCAAGGCGCTTGGCTTCAATGCCCTCGGTGACGCTCGCCAGCATCAGCATTTCCTTCGCGCGGCCCATGCCGACGCGCTGCGGCAGCGTATAGAGTAGGCCGCCATCCGGCATCAGGCCGATTTTATTGAAGGCTGCGCAGAACTTCGCGTCCTCCGCCGCCACGATATGATCTGCCGCCATAGCGACGCCAAAGCCTGCGCCATAAGCAAAGCCTTCAACGGCGGCGATGATCGGCGTCTCGCCACGGATCATGGTGTGCAGGAATTCCCGCTGGCGATAAACAATCTGACGACCTTTCGCCGGCGTCATGTCGCCAAACAGCGTGACATCGCCGCCCGCTGAGAACGTGCCGCCCGCCCCGGTAATGACGATTGCGCGCACAGCGGGATCACGTTCCGCTTCCGCCAATGCGGGGCCGAATACAGCCTTCACATCCATCGTCAACGCATTGCGCTGCTTGACGTTGTTGATCGTGAGAATGCGGATGGCCCCGCGATCTTCCACCAATGTTTTAGGTTCGTCACTCATCGGGCTATTTCCCCTGAAACGCAGGTTTGCGCTTTTCGAAGAAGGCGGCGAGGCCCTCCGCCGTATCCGCGCTGGTGAACAAGATGCCCTGGCCCTGGCTTTCATAGGCCAGCATGTCATCCATGCCCGCCGGGAAATTCGATAGCGCCTCGCGCGTCAGCCGGTTTGGCAGTGGTGCGGCTTCGGCGAACGCTTGCGCCTTCTTGATGGCTGCAGCGAGCGCCTCGCCTTTGGGCGCGGTGGCTTCAACAAGACCGATCTCCAGCGCTTCATCCGCCGCTACGACATCCGCCAGCATCAGCATACGCTTGGCTTTGCCTGTCTTGACGCGTTGTGGCAGCGTCCAGAAAAGGCCCATGTCGCCCATAAGGCCGACTTTGCCGAAGGATGCGCAGAACTTTGAATCTTCTGCAGCCACAATCCAATCCGCCAAGAGCGCCAGGCTGAGCCCAGCGCCAAACGCAAACCCTTCTACGGCTGCGATGATCGGCTTCTCGCCACGCGCCATTGTCTCGACCGTCTCACGGCCTGCGCGAATGCGGTTTCGGCCTTCGAACGCCGTCATATCCTGCATGGTCGAGAGGTCGCCGCCAGCAGAGAATGTGCCGCCAGCGCCGGTGATCACGATGGCGCGGGTCGCATCATCCGCCTCAATGTCCTGCAGATGGCCGACAAGCTGGGCGCGGATCTCTGGCGAGAACGCGTTGCGGCGCTTGACATTGTTAACGGTGAGGACGGCGACCGCCCCCTCCTGGGTGCGGTCCACGCGGGCAGCCGCGTCCGTATCACTCATCCGAATAGCCTTTCTATATGGGCTTTAGGCGATCGCAGGCTTCTTTGCGCCGAACTTGCCGATGAACAGACCGGCGCCAGCGCAAACAACGCCGACCAACGTCAGCTCAGCAAGCGTGAACCCGGCGAAGCCATCAGGCGCAGCGATGCAGATACCGCCGAAGAACAAAACGGCGCGGCCAGCGAGACCGACCATGCCGTTGCCCAATTCGCCGAGATACATAATTGCGCCCTGGATCGCACTCGCGATAAAGACGATGCCTATGATCGCCATCACGAAGGAAATGATTACCTCCATCATTGGCCCCTGCCCGATCAGCGCCGGATTGTAGACGAAGAAGAAGGGCACGAAGTAGATCACGACGCCGATCTTCATCGCTTCGAACCCGGTCTGCATTGGTGGCGAACCGGACAACTTGGACGCTGCGAAAGCGCCAATCGCGACGGGCGGCGTGATGAAGGAGATCATCGCCCAATAGAGCATGAACAAGTGCACCGCCATTGGGTTCATACCGGTTTCAACCAGCGCTGGGGCCAGGATGATCGCCAAGAACATATAGGCCGCCGTCACCGTCAGACCGATGCCCAGGATGAAGCTGGTCAGCGCGCCCATCATCAACAGGACGAGCGTGTTGCTGCCTGCCAGATGAACCAATTCATTGGTGAACCCGCCTGCCATGCCGGTGAAGGATAGGGCGCCGATGACGAGGCCAATGGAGGCTAACAAGCCGCCAAGCTCAGCCAAAAGCAGCCCCATCGAAAGCACAAACTGCCTCAGCTTGGCCAGATCCCAGCGATGCTTCTTGGAGAATGTCTGGTTGATGACCAAGAGCACGACTGTCGCGTAGAACGGCGCTTCCTGCTCCCGGTGCAGCGCCACCAGCATGTAGACCAGCAGCGCGAAGGAGAAGATGTAATACCAACCTTCCTTGATGGTATCCAAAACCTTCGGCAGTTCCTCGCGCGGGATGCCCTTCATGTTGTGCTTCTGGGCGTTCGCGTCGATCTGCATGAACAGGCCGAAATAGTAGAGGATCGACGGCACGGCTGCGGCCAGCGCGATCTCCACATACGGCAAGTTCAAGAACTCAGCCATAATGAACGCGGTCGCGCCCATAATTGGCGGCATCAGCGTGCCGCCAGTCGACGCGCAGGCCTCAACGCCGCCAGCGTAAGCCGGTTTGAAGCCAACGCGCTTCATGGCGGGAATGGAAAGCGTGCCTGTCGTCAACACGTTGGTTACAACGCTGCCGCTCATGGAGCCCATCAAGCCAGAGGCGAAAATCGCCACCTTCGCCGGGCCGCCACGGACATGGCCCAGGAGCGCAAAGGCGAAGTTGATGAAGAATGCGCCCGCGCCCGTAAACTGCAGCGCCACGCCGAATATCAAGAAGCCGAATACAAGATAAGCGAACGCGCGCATCGGAATGCCGAGCAAGCCTTCCTCGCTCAAAATCAACAGAGCCGCTGATTCAAGCAGTGAGAATGTCGCGCCGGACAGTGCATCCGGCAGCCAGCTCGCGTCGGCCCATAGCAGATATGAAGAGGCGATGGTCGTCACGAAGAAAATTGACCAACCGCCGGTGCGCCTGCCAATTTCAATCGCGTAAGCCCAGGCAATCAGACACATAATCTGCGCATCTTCGGGCGCCGTATACTCCCAAGCCTCATCAAGAATTTTCTGAGACATGAACACGAAATAGAGCATCAGCGCGACAATGCCGACACCCAAAATCACATCATAAAACGGCACCTTAGACCGGTCTTGCTTGGCGTATGTCGGGAACAGGATGAAAACCATAGGCCCAAGCGCGGCCAGCAAAATGTAGTAGTAGCGCGTATCGATGATGATGAATTTGCTCCATTCTTCATCAATCAGGCCAATTGCCATCAGGCCAGCCGAAATGTCATCCAGGAAAAATCCTGTATTGAAAATCTGGTTCGTCGCGAGCACGACGATAAAAATGATTGAGCACGTAAATAGGAACGACCAAAACGGCGTCAGCGTGCGATAGCGGGCAAGTTCTTGCTCTTGCTCGACCTGTTCAAGTCGGCGGTGCACCTCATCCGAGAAGCCTTCGCTATTTTCCGTATCCGCCATGGAGATATTCCCTGTGCCGCGCCGATTGGCGCCTTCAATCTGATGGTCATATTTGAGTGAGATAACGGGGGACCCTGAATGCGTTGCCGCATCCAGGGTCCTGAACCGTCGTCGTCATGAACTACAGCGAAGCGCAACCAAGCCAAAAAATAGCGTTGTCTCACTCGCTGTCATGGCGTCAGATCACTTCGGATCCGGCCATTCTGTCCATACAGGAGCAAACCCAGCGGCTTTAAGTGCGGCTGCACGGTCTGTTTTCCATGCGGCGTAGAAAGTCGCGTCGTCCTTGCCTTTGTTGGCAGCCTGGGTCGCATCCCAAGCAGCGCGTACAACGCCCTGACGGCGGGTCATCTCTTCCGTGTTCTTCTGGTCAGCAGCCGTCCATTTGCCGATTTCCTTGTAGTAGCGGATCGCGCCGCCGTGGATTGGAACAACCCAGGAAAGCTTCTGATTGTCGATGTTCCAGCCCTTCATGCCCGGCGCAGCATCTTTCATGCTGTCGTAGTTTTCGAACAGGGTCTTCGTCATCGAGTAAGCGACGTCGTCCGAGATGTTCGGGTAGGACATGAATATCGGGTACGGATAGAGCGCGCCATCAAGCGGCTTATCCTTGGAGACGCCAACGCCATCCGTGCATTTCTTCTTGATGTAGTAAGGACCAGCTTCGAAGAAGCGCTCCCAACCGGCATCATCATCATGCGGCGTTGCAGGCCAGGAAAGACCGCGCGGCGTGGCTTCCTGCTTGCGGGGATAGTTAGAAATCGTGGACGTAAACGCGACGTCCGCCTTGCCATTCGCGATGGCTTCCTGAGCAGCGCGGCTACCACCGAACTCAACCCGCTCAACATCGTCCCACGTCAGGCCCGCAAAGCGGAGATACGTGTAAACGTTGTAGTTCAACGCAGGCGCAGCCTTAATAATCGCAACACGTTTGCCTTTGAGATCATAGGCGGTTTTCACGCCAATGTCGCCAGCGACGTATGGGATCAGGCAGTTGTCGCCGAAGTTAAAGGCGAGAACGCGGGTTTCCTGCGGGCCCCAAGAGCGCTTGGAGAACACGAATGCCGCTTCCTGGCTCATAAACGTGCCGAGGCCGTTGAACGAGAATTCAGCCTTACCGGAGCGCACGGGCGCGAGGCGGGACAGATCGTTCTTGCCAGGCAGGACACGAAGCGTCACGCCAGCATTGTTTTTGAGGGCGGCGCCCAAAGCCACAGCTTGGCTATAGCCGGACGTGCCGACGCCATAGGCTGTGATCATGACTTTCTTCGGCAAATCCGCCACGCTTGGCGCCGCGAGAGCAGCAGCCATAACGCCTGCGGTAGCCGCAACAGCGATTCTCATAAAGTTTCCTCCCAGGTTTTGTGCCGAAGCAATTCTTGCCGCTTCGATCTACCGGGAGTGTCGCAAGGCCAGACACACTAAGTCAACGCTGCCAGAAACTTCATTTTTTCGGCAAAATTACGCCGCATCGGCCTCCGGTGCTACTTTAGGCTCGCCGAAGAGAAAGCCTTGGCCGAGCGCCACGTCGAACTCCAGAAGCTCAACCAGATCACGTTCGCTTTCGACCTTTTCAACGATCAATTCGATGCCGTCGAGCGCCAAGCGGCGTTTCATCCGGTGCGCATCCGGCCCGTTTTCAGACAAAAACGCCGAGGCTGCACCCTTCACAAATCGGAAGCCCCGGCGCCGCAATAGCGCGCCATCAACGTCGAACTCCTCAACCCGGTCCAGGCTGAACCGAACGCCGATAGCTGTCAGGCTCTCCATATAGCGCTGGAGTTCAGCGTCGCCCGGGTCCCAATCATTCTGTGCAATTTCAAAAATCAAGCTGGGGGCCAATTCTGGGTTTTCTTCCAGGAATTCAATGAAATCCGCCAGGAAGTCACGATCCTTCAACGTATGGCGGGAGACATTGCAGAAGAACCCGACATGCGCATTCCGCGCCCGCGCCCGGCGGACCAGTTGGACCGCGCGGAACAACAGGAGGTTATCAATTGGGGCGATCAAGCCTGCTTCCTCAGCAGCCGCGACATATGAATCCGCCGCAAGCAAGCCGTTGGCGCCGTCCGGCACTCGGCTGAAGCATTCATAGTACCTGCGTTGACGCTGCGGCAGTGTTACGACCGGCTGCATGAAGAGATCGATCCGTCCTTCGGCCAATGCATCCCGGACTTTCTCCAAAACTTCGTCCGGCGACATATCAGGCTCCGCCGTGCGTTTCGGGAATTGCGTCACCCGCCCGCCCCGACTATTGGCTGCCTGCAATTGACCAAGCTGGCGCTGCATAACGGCCATTTCGTCGACCATAGCCTTCATCTGTCGCTTGGCGCCGCCGCCATCCGCCAATGCTTGATGCACGGCGATCATGCCATCCTTGGCAAGCGCAACGTCGGAATCGACCCTGTCCGCCATCTGACTGACCTGGAGAAGATGCTTTTGGAGTTTCGATACCTCGGCCCGGCGAAGCGCCATTTCGAGCGCAACGCCGCCAAGCGCCGCGACGCCGGCGCCTGCCGCGACAGCTGGACCAATCGCCCCCTCAAGCTGCCATATCCCAGCGCCTGCGCCAGCCGCCGCCAGCACCGTTCCACCCATTATTGGCCACCGCAAATCCATAAACGCCATATACCTTCAGGCTACGTTTGAGCCCTCAAGCTACAGCGTCCGCTCTTGCAGTATGGTTAACGGAACACAGCGATAAACCGCTGATTCATTGATTAATCTTCCGCCGCCGCTTGTTGCGCCCGGCGGATCGGCGTGGGCGATGCATATTCTCTATCGTTATAAAGCGATGGAACTTTGGCTCTGGCTTCCGCGACCTTGGATACATCAATCTTCGCCGTGACGACGCCGACATCCTCGCCGCCATCCGCCAAAACCTCGCCCCAGGGGTCAACAATCAAGGAATGGCCATAAGTCTTGCGGCCCTCCGCATGATCGCCGACTTGGGCAGGTGCGAACATAAAGCAGCCGTTTTCGATGGCGCGCGCGCGGAGCAACACATGCCAATGGGCGCGGCCGGTCGGCACGGTAAAGGCTGAGGGCGCGGCCAAGAAATCAGCACCCGCTTTCGCCAGTTCGCGGTAAAGATACGGAAAGCGCATATCGTAGCAAACGGTCATGCCAAGCGCGCCCCAGGGTGTGGCGGCAAGCGTCGCGTGATCGCCCGGGCGGTAACCACGGGATTCCCGGTAGCTTTCGCCTTCCGCCACATCCACGTCGAACATGTGGATCTTATCGTATTTGGCGACGACATTGCCTTCTGGCGTCACCAAGAATGAGCGGTTGGCGAACCGATCTTCGTCGCCGAGCTTGACCGCCATGGAGCCAACGAGAATCCATGCGCCCGTCTCTATCGCCAACGCCTTGAATGTTTCCAGCGCCGCGTTGCTTTCCTCAAGCTCGACCTTTGTCGCCGCCAGCTTTCGGCGCGGCTCGAGCATCGAACACACTTCGGGCGTCAAGATGAGATCGCCGCCGGCATCGCGTGCTCGGCGGATCAGGTCGCTAAGCGCCGCCATCGTCGGCGTGACATCACGCTCTGCCGTGTTTTGAACACAGGCCGCGGTGAAAACATCGCTCATGCTGAAGCGCCCCCTGCGAGCATCCCATCCAGCTTTCCAGACCGATCAAGCGCGGCCAGCTCGTCCGAACCGCCAACACCGACGTCATCGATGAAAATTTGCGGCACAGTGTGTCGCCCGTCGGCGCGGTCGCGCATGGCGTCCCGCACAGCAGGTTTGCCGTCTACGTCAATTTCGATGAACGCGACGCCCTTATCTTTCAGCAGCTTCTTCGCGCGAAAGCAGAACGGGCACCACATGCTGGAATATACTTCAACCTTGGCCGCCATTGTCCGGCTCCTTATCCTTGCTGCATTGTCTGTCAATATGGAACGAAGCGCCGCTGGCGCCAATGCGGGAGTGTAACGTGGATCACGTTAAAGCCTATGAAAACCTGCGCGGGCTGGTTTATACGCCGTTTTATGCAGGAATCGCTTTGGGTTTGTTTGAGGACGCCGGCGTCAAGCTGGACGCTACACTCTCCCCATCTGGCGAGGAAACGGCGGCGGGCGCAGCCGCAGGCCGGGTCGATCTTGCCTGGGGCGGACCGATGCGCGTGATGGCGGCCTATGACAAAGACCCCGATGGCGCCGACCTGATTTGCTTCGGCTTAGCCGTAAACCGCGATCCGTTCCTGGTGATCGCCGCGGCGCCCGATCCGGCCTTCACGCCTGCAATGCTTCCGGGTCGCCGCCTACTCATCGCCACCCATGCGCCAACGCCGTGGATGCTATTGCAGGAGGATGTCCGCCGCCTGGGCTTCGATCCAGATGCGATCGAGCGCGAAGATGGCGTTGAGCCGATGGACGCCTTCCGCCGCCTGCAATCGGGCGACGCAGATTATGTGCTAGCGTTCGAACCATGGGGATCGCTGGCGGAACGGGATGGCCTAGGCGCCGTTGTTAGCGCAGGCGCCAAGCGCGGCGACCTCGCTTTCACGAGCTTCTATGCCAACCGTAAATTCATGGAAACGCGGCCTGAAAGCGTCAATCGCCTAACAGACGGCCTAGGCCGCGCCCTCGCACATGTACGCGAAACCGACGCGGCCAGCCTCGCTGCGACCGTCAAACCGTGGTTCCCAGATTTCGATGAACAGCTGCTCGCCACCGCCATCGCCCGCTACCAACGCCTCGGCATCTGGCCGGCGAGCGCTCCGATGACCGCAGATGGCTTCACTCGCCTAAAGTCCAGCCTGCTCTCGTCGGGCTACATCAACAGCGACCCGGCATTTGAGCGGGTGTGCCGCTAAATCGCTAGATATTGCTGGCGAAGCTCTTCGTTCTCGAGCACTTCGTTCGCGGTGCCGTCGAAGGCGACGGCGCCCATGTCTAGGATGATGGCGCGGTCGGCTAGGCGTAGCGCGGCGATGGCGTTTTGTTCGACGATGATCGTTGTGATGCCGAGCGATTTGATCTGGATCAGGATTTTCTCGATTTCCTGTACGATGACCGGCGCCAAGCCTTCATAAGGCTCATCCAACAGCAGCAGTTTTACATCACGTGCAAGCGCGCGGGCGACGGCCAGCATTTGTTGCTCACCGCCAGACATCGTGACGGCGTCCTGCTTGCGACGCTCCGCAAGCCGTGGGAAATGCTCGTACAAGCGCTCAATCGACCAACCAATCGGCGGGGCGATCTGGGCCAATTGCAGGTTGTCTTCGACCGTCAGGCCTTGAATGATCCTGCGATCTTCCGGCACGAGGCCAATGCCAGCCTGCGCCGCCTGATGCCCCTTCATGTCGTGCAGCGGTTGGCGGTCCAGCCAGATTTCACCCCGGTGCAGCTCTGGCGATCCAGCGCGCGCAATGGTGCGAAGAGTGGAGGTTTTGCCAGCGCCATTACGGCCCAGCAGCGCAACGATTTCGCCTTCATGAACGTTAAAGCCAACGCCCTGCACGATATAGCTCTCGCCATAATAGGCGTGCATATCCCAGCAGGAGAAAAACGCGGGCGCGGAACCATGGCCCTGGGTCGGTTTGACCTTCGGCGCGTCAAGCTTGCTCATATTTCGGCCCCTCCGAGATAGGCTTCCTGGACACGGGGGTCGCCTTTGATGTCGTTCGGCGCTCCTTCTGCAATCACGTGGCCTTGGGCCAGCACGCTAATTTTGTCCGCCAGCGAGAACACCACATGCATGTCGTGCTCAATCACGATCATGGTGATGCCGCGGGAAGCGATTGTTTTCAGGAGATCAATCGTGTTGTTGGTGTCAGCCCGCGCCATACCGGCGGTTGGTTCATCGAGCAGTAGCAGCTGCGGTTGTTGAACCAAGCACATCGCCAGCTCAAGGCGGCGCTTATCACCGCGTGACAGGCTATTGGCGACCATGGCGTGCTTTTCGCCTAGGCCCACATCCGCCAGCATCTCCTCTGCCTTCTACTGGACATCGGTCTGGCTCGCCATTGCTTTCCAGGCGTTCAAGGAGAACGCGCCGTCGCGCTTGGCGAAGTATGGAATCATGACATTCTCAAGCAGCGTCAGATCGCCGAAAATCTCCGGCGTCTGGAACACGCGGCTGACGCCGAGCTGGTTGATTTCGTGGGGCGCCAGGCCGATCAGCGAATGATCCTGGAACGTCACCGTGCCCACATCTGGCGTGAGACGACCAACGAAGCAGTTCAGTAACGTCGATTTGCCAGCGTCGTTCGGGCCGATGATCGCGTGGACGGTGCCAGGCTCGACCTCAAGATTAACGTCGTCCAAGGCCTTCAGGCCGCCGAAGCGCTTGTTGACGTTCTGGACGGAAAGAATACTTGCCATGATGCCGTCCCCCTATTCCGCCGGCGCCGGTTGCGGGTCTTCCGACCCGCCGCCGCCAGATTTTCGCTTAAAGAGCGCGCCGATGCGTCTAAAGCCCTCCATCAGCCCGCCCGGCAGGAAGATGACGATGACCATGAAGAGCGCGCCGAGCGTCAGGTGCCAGCCTTCGCCGACAAACAGAGATGACACTGATACGGCTGCGTTCTGGAGCGTCTCAGGTAGGAAGCTGTAGAGATCGGTCAAGATGCCTTTGTTGAAGGCGGAGAAGATGTTTTCAAAGTATTTGATGACAGCTGCGCCAATCACCGGCCCAAGCAACGTGCCTGTGCCGCCAAGGATCGTCATCAACACAATCTGGGAGCAGCCCCCCTGAAGTGGTCCACCCCTAGGGATAGTATTTATCCCGTCAGAG
>JAYNYG010000031.1:0-12593 GCA_038102935.1 Alphaproteobacteria bacterium
GCTTTGATGGCTCTGTAGTGAGCGCTCTGGGGCTCTCACGGGTCCTTCCTGGCCGGTCCCCGTGCGGGTAACGCGCGACCTCGTAAGTTTGCTAGCGACAGAGTTTAAAAGCCCGTTTCGTTGCATTTAGATAGGGGGCTATCTAATTTACGACTGCCCTTAAGAAAATTCTGAAACTAGGAATAAAATGCGCTTCCGCTCACCCGTTGGAGGCCTTCAGCAGGAGGACCCGTTGGCGGAATTGTTCGAAGTGTTTGCAATGTGACAGGGCGGATTTAGGCACATCTCGCTTGCCTGCCATCTTCTGATCCTCCTCTGATGGGATAAATACTATCCCTCTAGGTGGAACACTTCAGGGGGGATGCTCAAGTCTTCCCGCCGCGAACGGCTGCAAGGGCGACTTTCGATTTCAAGGCCGAAGTGTAATTGCGGCGGGGGCGTCGGGGCATAATAATTCCCCTATGGTTGGCAAACCATGCCGGTTACAGGATGAAAATCCACTTACCCCCGTTGTTCAAATTTCCCAAACCACTTCTTACAAAGCAGATACCTTCCGCTTAGTAGTGTACTCCAACATGCTCAGCAAAATACGACCAAACATATTATAAGTGAGCATAAATGTGTGAAACGATGTCGCGACCTCTATCTGTCTCTCGAAGAACAATAACTGTTTCCGCAATGTCGGGAAAAAGCGTATTCCAGAAGTATTGGGGGAACTTATTTCGAAATTCCCCCAAAGAATTATAAAGCTCAGAATCAAGCACATCACCCTCTTGCGCTGAATAGAATAACTCAGTAATTGCGCGCCTATAATTTTCTGATGACATTAACGTAATAAATTGCACAGCTCTACAATATTCCTGAACTATCCCATATTTTGATCTATCGTTATGTTTGGTATCAAATATATCAGAGTAATCTATAGAAGCACTCACAATTTCCTCGTTAAGCTCAGCCGACAAATATAAACAATTCTTCAAAAACTCTTTGCTTCTGAAAACCCTAAACGGCCAAAGTTCTGAGCCAGTACCATTGCCTGATGTATTTACGTATTCACCCTCGTTTACCAGGTGTCGGCCAATTTTGTCTGCAGAGAGCACTCCCTTTACCATACCTACATTGCAAAATAAAATAGATGCCATCAGATTAATAATAGTACCGCTTCTAACAATACCGGTTTTACAGTTTATCGCATATATTAGTTCAAGTCCTATTTTTGCAGATGTTACCGCGTGTTCGAGAGAAAAGTATAAGCTATCTGATCTGGAATAACATGAAAAAGCAATTCTGCCCATTTGTTTTACAACTGAAATTGCATTTTCGTCCTTATTCTCCAGTGAATTAAAAACATTATCGACATCTTTACAAAATTTCTCGATCGCGATTTCTGTATAATTAATCATCCTTAACCATCCTTTCGCTAAGTTGTTGCGAGAGAAATTTAAAAAACTCAATTACAGGAGGGTCTAAAAATTCGGGGTCTGCAGCAAAAAATTCTAGTACATATCGCACCTGCCCATTTAGTATAACAGGAAATGCAAATGCTGCTCGAACGCCAATGTCTTTCGACATTTTTCTACGCGGAAAATTTTCATCTTTCGCAATATCTCGAATAGTCTGGACTGTTTGGGTTTCGTAGACCCTCCCTGGAAGGCCTTCACCTGATTTAAATATGAAATCTTCTGTAACTCTCTTAAAATCACTATAATCTGCACTATTTGGAGCTTCATACCAAATTTTTGTTGAGTGTAGAGTCGGGGTTTCTTGCGAAATATTTAATTTATAAGCATGTCCTAAATGCCAGTTTTTATATGTGGCAACTTTACACAAAACCTGCTCTATAATCCCCGTCTCCTCTTTTGAATTATTTATCACTTTATTAATTTCTTTGACCAAAGACATGCTAGTTTGTTCGACTGTAACCTTATGACTTTCTGAGAAGACATGATAATTTAGGTTAGATATCCACTTTTCACCGTTTTTGGTGAATGACAGATATTCAAGAGCTCTTTTGATGTGCGGCTTAACATAATTCAGAAAAAATTCTGGATACCCTCGCCTCAAGTCGCCTGGGCATAAATACCCCATCCTTTCTGCTGCGCCAGTTTCAGCAAATTCATAATAAAGCCTTGGGATTTTTATATTGTACATAGGGTCAGCAAGTTGGCCGATAAGATCTGCCGCTCCAATTATTTTGGCAATGTTTTGTTCGCTTTCAGAAAAGCCTGCAGCGGAGCTCTGGTGATTAGGTACAGGAAATTCTGTATGGGAAATAAAATAACACAAAAGATCCTTATTAATACCTTTCTGCCAAGTCCGCTGTTGTATGAACATCTGGCCGCGGGTGATGTGAAATGGTGCTAACGATGCGTCTGTGCTCTCTTCGGAAAGTGATATACCCGATCCATCTGGCTTAATAACTTGAAAATTCAAACTATCGCCGGGAAGGATACCTTTGACATATCCTATATCATGGAATAATAATGCTATAATTGCATGAACCCAAATAGAATAATCTAAATTTCCTTCGAGCGTTGATTTTCCTGCCATAATATCGAGACCGCACATCGTCACTAAGCACGTGTGTTCAGCGTCGTGATAGGTTGCATCAGAAGTATTTATAATGTTTAAAGCGGATTGTACAATTTCATTTAGATTATAATTGTTATTTTCCCTATTGTGCTTAAAATAAGTGATAGTTTTTTCATCGATAGCATCGAGTAAACGAATTTTAATATCGTCAAACATATTAAAATATATTGCCCTCATTGATATATTAACAGCATATCGCAATCAAGCTAACCTTGATTGATCAACGCCAGCCAAAAATTCCAAAGATGCGACGGTTAGTGTCTTAAAGCTTGCCTGTCAGGTCAAGGGGGGTATTTTGGCCGACCTCGATAATCAAAGCTTCCTCGATTGAAAACAGGGTACGTGAACGAAGAATGCTTGTGGCCCTTTTGATCGGTGATTTTGTCATGAAGAAGAAGCTCATTGTAATGGTTCAAAAAGGCACGTAGGTCGCTTGTGAAGGGCGTATCCTGCAGTTTACGTAAGTTGTTTCGTTCCGTCTTCGCGTGTGTTTAACTGATGTGTGGATTTGTAGTTTCCAACAGAGGTTGATGAGCTTCATCCCTCTCCCTCTGCCATAAGTGTTTTGTAAATATTGGATTTATAATAGTAATTTTAAAACACGCAGGCTGATTGGTTCGTTTTTTAGTAGACTTCTGACTTAATTACTTTTTGCCCCTTTGCTGCCTAGCTGCTCCTCAGGCATCGTTTCGATAGTTCAAGTCAATTTGTTTCTGATTTTTGTGCGTTCCAGACGATATCGTCGATAGAATTGGCGAATGGAAGACGGCGGGTATCGGCCATTCATACAATGTCGGATACGACTTAAGAGTGCTTTATGAGTTAGCGATATACTATAAAATGGTCACACATTCAGGGAGGTGCTTTGCTGAGCTTCTAATGGATATCTTTGCATCAGTTGAGAATTTGTTGTCTTCAATGCACACCATTCGTAGCGTCTTTGAACGCTCGATAAAATCAACAATATGAGTAGACGCGTTGTCGTCCAATTCACAACCTACCAAACCTAATTCAGTTGTGTTGTCTGGTAGTGCGTTGAGAACTTCGCCCACACCTAAATCTCCAATGTCTGGATTATAACTCATACTGAATGACATCAACCTCAAATGTTGGCCTTTGTGCATTCTACGCAAGGCTTTGGCAATCAATTGGGCATCATCTGTAGTTAACGAAGCACTCCGTAAATGCAAGTTATAAGAGTTGGCGGCGGACAGGCTGTCGTCAAGACGATTAGCAAGAAGCCTTGTGACAGGTCTGTTGATTTGCTTCAACGCATTAATGAGGGGTTTGTGCAACTGTTGTTGGTTGCTCGCCAATACCCTGGATGGTGCTGCCAGCAATAATGCCAGCGCTAACCAAGCGCCCGACTGAATTACACATCGCCTTTGCATGATGGTAAGGCTTACATTTTAATAACTCTATGCTCAAGATAATCCTCGCTACGTTACAGGCTCAAAGCAGTGAAATCTCCTTCAGACATGATTTACCATATAGGTAGCTGGCAGACAGCCGGTATCCGACAGAATTTTGGAAAGCACGTTGAATTAGGGTAAAGCTGGTTTGAAAGCCTCGAAAGCAGCAGCCTCAGAGCCTCAGTCAGAGCCCCCAGACGAGGCCGAACCTCCGCTAATCTACGACGCGAGTTGAGCCAAATGTTCTGACGACGGACAATGCGGAGCGCTGGGAAGACGCGAAACAGACCTATACTGGGTTGGCGATCTCTGGCTCTAGCCATGTCCAAGTGGTGATTGATAGTGATTCGGTTATCATCAAGCCAGATGTGGCGGAAGCTCATAGACCTAAGCCTTCAACCGAAGCCACAGAACCAAGCGGTGCAACATATCCTCCCGCAGATGGTCCAGAGCCTGGCCCGGATACGAAAGACGGAGAGACGGAAAAGCCCGTCGTGGAGAAGTTGCCAACACGCTTTGTCGGCACGGTCATGATTTCCGCAGAAAGACCAGCAAGAGAGATACACCAAGTCGTCGAGGCTATTATTGAACAGTTGACCACGATCCAAGGCAGTGAAGTTACGTTGAAGCTGGAGATCGATGCTGATGTTCCGTCGGGTCTCGACCGAGCCAAGGTTCGCACACTCATTGAGAATGCGACCACATTGGGGTTCATCGACAAATCTATTTCGTAGGTGTGTGGCGTCACATATGCTGCCACGTAAAAGAATTAATTAAGCCAAAAGTGTACCAAAAAACGTACCAATCAGAGTTGGTATTTTATAAATATGATTAATAATCAGAATGTTGTGTGGCTGCATTTGGAGCGGGAGAAGGGATTCGAACCCTCGACCCTCACGTTGGCAACGTGATGCTCTACCTCTGAGCTACTCCCGCATCCAGCTTTGCTCTGCCATCGCAGCATCAAAGCGAGGCCGCTTTATGACGGATCACGATCTGCTGTGCAAGAGGAAAATTTCTGCACAAGGCTGAATAGATCAATCTAACTGTTCACTGGTCTGTAACAATGGTTACAGATCGTTATCCGGCAGTGTGATACCAAAAATGACCGTTGTATTTGGGGAACCGGAAATGCGAATCAAGCAGACTATTCTAGCCGCAGCCGCCATATCTTTGGGAATGGCCGCCGGATCGACGACCGCATTCGCTAACGAAATCGGTCAGGTGAAGATCTTAATCGACTACGGCTACAGCACTGCGCCGGGCGCGTCCAAGGGGCCAATCTATGTCCGCGACGATGTCGTGGCTGATTCGCTGCTAGAAACCGTCCGTGATGGGCGGATGGATATCGAGTTTAATGATAAGACGCAGCTCATTGTCGGCCCGGGGTCGACGGTGAAGCTGGACCGGTTCGTCTATGATCCGAACAAGTCCGCTGGCGATGTTGCGGTTAGCATGAGCCGAGGCGTTCTCCGTTTTGTGACCGGTCGGCTCGCAAGCAAGAGCTATAAGATCAAAACACCGTCGGCGACGCTTGGCGTCCGCGGAACAGACTTTGTTGTCGCCGTCGATGAAGCGGGCGCAACGACGGTATCCGTCCTCGATGGCGAAGTTGAGATGACGTCTGAGGGCGGTGATGACGCGTCCGTTAGCGCCGGTAGTACCGGTTCGACGTCAGGTACGGGCGTTTCTGTTTCCTCAACTACAGGGCTCCCGGCAGTTGCTACAGCATCGTTTGGTTTTGATGCTCCTGCATCTGACAATGCTGACGATACGGAGGATGGGGGTAGCCCAGGGCTGTAATAGCTAACGTATGAGAGTTAAGGCAGTAGTGGCTTACTCATAAGAATACGCTGTTGCATCAAATAACCCAGGCGCTGGTAAAGCGCCTGGGCTTTTGGATTGTTCGACTCGGCTTCCAGATGCAGAACATTGACGCCGCGCCGCTGCGCCTCAGTTTCGACCAAAGACATCAGGGCGGTTCCGAGGCCTTGCCGTCTGGCGTGTTGCGCGATGTAGAGCTCATCGACAAAGCCATCTACACCGCCATGCTCAACAGAATACCCGAGTGTGAGAACGCCATACCCGACAGGCGGCAAGTCTGCGCTCGACGCCGCCAGCCATGCAAAAGCATCCTCTCTACCAGAACAGATACCAGCGATGGCGGCGGCGTTGGCTCCACTAAATTCGCGGCCAACCTCATTCGTCAAATCTTGGGACAGTTTAGTCAGGGTGTGAATATCGCCATGGACGGCAGGCCGTATGAGATAGTTAGCCGGAGCGGCGTCCATTTGCATCAGATCAGCGACTGGCGCTTTGTCGCTTGTCATCAGGTTGCTGGGCGATAAGGACCGGTGACGCGCTCGTGTTCACAGCAGCGATCTCTGATTGATTTAAGGTCATTGAAACATCGACCAAGGCGCCAGCGTCTGCAATGACATCTCGTTCTATCGCTGCCCGCCCGCTCCGGGCGATCACTTTGTAGGACCCTGGAGCCAAGCGGAACAGGGGCGATTCACCTTTAGCGCTCGCGATCTCCTGGCCATCTCGGAGAATTGAGATTTCGGCAGGCGCCCGTGGCTGCGCGCGCCTGTCATTTCCATGATTGATGGTCAGTGCGACGCGGACAAAGCCAAGCGGCACATCCAAGCCGGCGGCGACAATTTCACCAGGGCGAACTTGCACGACGCGTTCGGCGTTGGCGTGGTCGATGGCGGCGTGAATTCTATATTGACCGGCAGGCACAGTCGCCAATGCGCGGCCACGGCCTGATATCGTCATAATTGGGCCGGGAGCATCCAAGCGCTCGACCCGGAAATGGGCACCGCGCGCTGCTGGCCGCCCGCCACTCAACGCCGCCAGCGCTAGTTGGCCGGCATCAAGAGAAAGTCTGCGCGTCGCCACGCCCGATTTTGGCGCCCATACCTCTGCTTCGCTAACAGCGCCGCCACGGCTGACGCGTGCGAGATAACGGCCTTCAGGAACGGCAAATAGCGGATTGCCCGTCCGCTCTGTGCGCGCGACCAAGCGGTAGACGCCATTCTGATCAGCCCGCAATAGCTCGAACCGGGCGCCGTCGACAAGCGGATCGCCGCCCTGGACCAGGCTGGCCATTAACCGGAGGCCTTGCGGCACATAGCTTTCCGGACCGGTCATACGCCAACCGCCTTCCAGAGGGAGCGGCGGCGCCAATGGAGCATTTAGGATTGCGGCTAGCTGGTTATCCGCCTTGGCCCGAAGCGGCACATCTGCCAAATTGTCTGCCTGTGCGATTTCGGAGCTTGGTGCGGCAAGACTTGATAACGCCGCTGTCGGAGCACGAAGCGTTAACGCGAGCGCCGATGACAACGTCGCAGCATCCGCCCTGGCGAAGCGGCCGTCCGTATTTGCCGCGATGCAGTTCAACCGGCTCGCTGTCTGATCGCTCAGCCCAAACCCGATCAAGTCGACCACAAATTCGGGGTATTTTTCTTTAAGGCGACCAGCATGTGCGCAGAGTGCGGCGAGGCACTGGTTCGGGCCGCCAACAATCGCGACGATCCGTTTGACCGGCGCGTCTTCAGGGAAGGCGGCCAAAGCAGAATCTAAAGCAGCGGCCAAATTCCGTCTGCCATTGGGCGCGGTTTCAGAGAATGAATTTGCGCCGCGTTTATCGGCGAGAGTGAAGCCTTTGCAGCTAGAGCCGCCATAGGCGGCTATGCGGGCGTCGCTTAAAGAAAGTGCATTGATTGCATGGCGTTGCAGGTCAAACTTAACAGACCCATCAACCTTCGCTGACATATCAGCGTTCGCGTCAATGAGCACCAAGGCGCTGGACGCCTGAACCGAATCGGGTGCTTCAGCGGCGCTCGCTATCGGCGCCAAGCACATCCCGACCGTTGCAGCAAAAGCCCCCAAAATGCTTTGCCAACAATGCCCTAGCTTGGAATTCATGGACGACGTCTCATGCCCCCTATTAAGTATTGCACTATAACCCCCGAGCGCACGAGTCAGCAATCGATCACACCGGGAAAACTAACGATGCTTGATGTCGCAGGGTAATTTTACGGGCTAGATATCGTATTGTTGAAAACAAGGCGACACTCAATGATGATTTAATGATTCATTAAATCATCATTAAAAATCATTACAAAATAAGCTATTGTACCTATAAATTAACATTATGTATGAGAAATCATAGAATTCGGGAGCTGGCACTGTTTTGCCGGCCCCCGATTTTTCCTCAATGCCAACTCCAAAGTCTATGCGGCTTCCCCTTCACGTTTAGCCTTGGCGATGCGCTTTGACTCGTCAAATTCCGCCCGGCGCCGGGCGATTTCTTCATCGCTCATCCGGTCGACGTTGGAGATATCGAGTTTCCAGCTTGGATCGTCACTCCAGCGTAGCGGGTTCTGCACAGTCGCATTCGGAACAACTGCGGTTTCAAGCACTCGTATCGCCAAGCCCAGCGTCGCATGCTGACTTTCAACGTCATGCGGGCGGCCCGCCGGGTTGCCCAGTGGGAAATCACTGAACAGGAAGCGCGGTACGCCCACATATTCAACGATATCTTTGGCGCAGCCCATAACGACGGTCGGAATGCCGGATTCTTCTAAATGGCGTGCTGTCAGACTCACGGTCTGGTGGCACACTGGTCAATTCGCAGCAATGACTGCGACGTCGGCCCCATCTTCATGGACGCGGCGTGCAATCTCGGCAGCGTCAACCTCAATTGTCGTGCGATGGCTGCGGTTCGTCGGCGCGCCATGGAAGCGCGGCGCCACTTCGCCGATAACGCCTTCATCCGCCAGTTGGCGCAACATAGGCAGTGGGAACCACGTGTTGCTGTCTTCTTGGCTGGTATGCACCCGGTCAATGCCAATATGCGAAATGCGGAGATCATGATCGACCGCCGTATCACCCGAATAGACATCATAGAATTTGGCGGCGGCATTGTAGGCGGACCAAGGGCCCTGATCGCCTTTCTCAGGCTGATAGGGCGCTGCAGTCGTGATCAATGCGACGCGGCTTTCAGAAACCGGCTTCTTCAACGGGGTGAACGGCGTGTCGGCGTAATGCGCCCATTCATAGGGTTTGCCGTATCCGAGCGTTGTATAATACTTGGAAATACGCGCCATATACGGAATTGGCTTGTCGTCTGGCGACGCGAAGCCAAAAGGATTGAAGTCTGGATTATCGTCCATAAAGGCCCTCCTTTCGGGTGCTGTGACTTGGTCCTACACTAACGCAGAATACCCAAGCATGACAAAGGTTGGAGAATAGAGATGCTGCATCGCCCAATTCAAGCAAAACCGTTGTCTGGCGGTCTCGGCGCAGAAATTGATGACGTTGATCTTTCAAAGCTCGACGACGCAATGTTCGCTGACATCTATCAAGCGTTTCTGGACCATCAAGTGATCTTCTTGCGGAACCAAGATATCACGCCGGAACAACAGCTTGAGTTCGCTTTGCGGTTCGGCGATATCCATTATCACCCCTACATGCAGGGTATGGATGACCACCCGGAAATCTTGGAGATCATCAAAGAACCTGGCGAGACGTACACCTTTGGGGCGGCCTGGCATTCGGACCAGATGTTCAATCCGTCGCCTGCCAAAGCGACGATGCTGTATGCCAAGGAAACGCCGGATGTTGGCGGCGATACGATGTTTTCCAGCATGTACAAAGCTTATGACGGCCTGTCTGACGCCATGAAAGCGATGCTGAAGGATGTCAAAACCTTCAATGTTGGCGACAGGTTCAAGAATATGGGCGGCGGCTCCCGGGCTGAACGATATGCCGGCAATAAATCCATGGCAGGCAAAGTGCGGGATCCCGGCAATCAGATAACGGAGGCGCATCATCCGCTCTTCCGCACACATCCTGAAACTGATCGGATGGCGCTCTATATCGGCAGCCACACCCAAGGCTTTGAAGGCATGCGGGCGGAGGAGGCTGACCCAGTGATCGACTTCCTGCGCCGCCACTCGATACGACCAGAATATTTGTGCCGGTTCCGATGGGAACCTGGATCCATGGCGATTTGGGATAATCGTTGCGTCCAGCATTATGCCGTGGCTGACTACAACGAGCGTCGGCGTATGCATCGGATCACGATTGCGGGCGACACGCCGTACTGACCGAAAAAACGCCCGCTCGGCGGCTGCCGAGCGGGCGCTATTAAGCTAAGCCTGTTCGGACTTAGAGGTTCTGGAGCACGTTTTCAGCCGTAGAGGCTTCGAACTGGCCGGGCTCTTCGACGAAGAGCTGCGTGACCGAGCCGTTCTCAACGACCATAGCGCAACGCTGCATGCGCGTGCCAAGGCCAAAGCCGGAGCGGTCAATCGTTAGGCCACAGGCTTCGGCGAATTCGCCATTGCCGTCCGCCACCATTTTGACTTTGTCGCCAGCGCCGGCGGCTTCGCCCCATGCGCCCATAACGAATGCGTCATTCACAGCGATGCAGGCGATTTCATCGACGCCCTTGGCTTTGATCTGATCGGCTTTCTCAATGAAGCCTGGCAGATGTTTGGCGGAACAGGTCGGCGTGAATGCGCCGGGCACTGCAAACAGGACGACCTTCTTGCCGCCAAAGAATTCTGCAGCGTCCAGGTTTTCCGGTCCAGCGGAACCCATGGTTTTAAGATTTACGGCAGGCGCTTTATCGCCAACTCTGATGCTCATCGCACACTCCTAAAGTTTGTTTGTCGATTTAAAGAACGGCGCCAACTCTATCCGCGCGGCGTTATTCCATGAACATAGGAAGCTTAGCAGGGATTAAACCCCCTGTAAGGCCAGGTATCCCGGAAGGCGCAATTATTTTGCCTTTTCAATGCCTTCGAGGACAGCGTCCGCGCTCAGTAGTTCTGGCAGCGCCACGCCATTTGGCGCGCCCGGGCCATAAACGACATTGAACGGAATGCCGTAGCGGCCAAACCGAGCCAAGTAATCGGCGATTTCGGCATTAGGCCGGGTCCAGTCGGCCTGCATCGGCGTGACGTCCGTTTCGAGACGTGCAGATACGGGATCGCGCGATAAAACCGCAGCCTTGTTCCATTTGCAGGTGACGCACCAATCCGCTGTCACATCCACAAGAACAATGTTCCCAGCAGCGACGCTTTTGGCAATCTCGGCCTCATTGAAAGGCGCCCAGGCGAATTTGGCGTTGTCATTTGCTTGCGGCGCTGTCGCGAGCGTCGAAACAATTAGGGCGCCGATGATGAAGGTTCCCGCCGCCGCAGCCCAGCGCATCAGGCCATTGGCGCGTATCAGAACGACGATGAGAATAGCCGCCGCCGCCAATGCGCCAATCATCGCGGCGACGCCTGCCTGGCGGAAAAGCATCCAAAGCAACCACACGCCCGTGAGCGCCACTGCTACAGCGAGCACCCGGCGCACCACATTCATCCATGCGCCCGGTCGCGGTAATATCCGCGCAGCCGCAGGGAAGGCCGCCGTCAGCAGATAGGGCAGGGCCAGGCCAACGCCCATGGCGGCAAAGATAGCCAAGATCTCCATTGCCCCGCGGCTGAGTGCGAAGCTGAGCGCGGAACCGACAAATGGGGCAGAACAGGGCGTTGCCAACGCTGTCGCCAATACGCCTGTCCAGAAGGAGTTTGCGATACCATCCTTCCCGCCGCCAGAGAGCGCAGCGCCTGCGCGGCCGACGGCGTCAGGCGCTTCGATTTCAAATGCGCCCCAGAGGTTTGTGGCGAATAACGCCATCACCATGGCCATCGCTGCGACGAAAATTGGCTGCTGGAACTGAATGCCCCAGCCCACTGCAACGCCCGCACTCTTCAGCCCGATCGCAAGCGCGGCCAGGACAAGGAATGAAACAATGATGCCGACGGCAGAGGCAGCGAACCCCCGGCGAACGGCCGCGCGCCCAGCGCTCGCATGCTCCATAGCGCCCATGAGTTTGATCGCGAGGACTGGCAGCACACAGGGCATCACATTCAAGATTAGCCCGCCAAGAAGTGCGATCCCAAGCATCAGTAAAAGACTTGGCCCGATGCTGCTGGTCGCTGCTGTTCGGGGCGCTGTGAGCGCAGTGGTCTGTTCGAAGGAAAGACTGACGCTTGCCAATGTAACGGAGAGGCCCGCACCGGGTTTTGCGTAGTCGACAGCATCAACGGGCGCTTCAATGGCTTTCGCTGTCGCCCGGAATTTGCCTCCACCGAGATCGTCAACTTTGGGCGCCGCGAAGAAATATCCGGGGAGGCCATCCACGAATACATCGGCTTGCGTGAGCGATGCCGAGGCTTGGCCTTCAATCACAAGCGAAGGCTGGTCATCTGGGCCTGTGAGCCATGCCGCCTCAAGCGTCGATCCAGCGCCAGCAGGCGCTGGCGCCTGGCCGCGAGCTTTATCGATGGCGAAGGCGTGTTTCGTCGGTTTTGCTGGGCCGGCTGGCAGCTCAAGCTTCAATTCAGCTCGCTGTGGGATACAGACCTCAGCGCAGGTCAGATAGTCGACGCTGAGATTGATGTTTGCAGGCTTGGCGGCGTCTTTGAGCTTTACTGTGAGCGGCAGCAAAACACCGCCCGCGTAGCCGATGGAATCGAAGCCAAGAATAGTGAAATATTCAACTTCGTATCGTGGATCAAG
>JAYNYG010000031.1:12603-51698 GCA_038102935.1 Alphaproteobacteria bacterium
TCCCCGGCTTCTATGTTGGCCGAGCCTTCCCAATCCAAGTGCGGCGGATAGCCTTGGGGGCCAGGCGCACGCCAATAGGTTTTCCAGCCGTCTTTCAGAACGATTTCAATGCCAAACCGCACGGCGCCATCGCTTCCGGTCGCATCAACGGCAGAGAGCAAGCGAGCGCGGGCTTCCGGCGCTGCATCCCAGGCAGATTCAATTGCTTTCACAGGGCTCGCGAAAACGGTCGCAAGAGCGACCAAGCCTGTAAGATATGTCAGAAGGCGGCGGCTAAGCAGGGGCATATACGCTTCCATCAGAGTTCTAGACCTAGATATACGATGCGCCGCCTTAAGCGCCAGTGTTCAGGGCGCCTGCTCACGCAGAATTGCCCTCGCGGCGCCCTAACGCTTGCCCTCGCGCGCGACGCAAAGTAGTTTTCACTTCATGACAGACGCCGAAACACTCTCCCTAAAAGGCCGGTTGCTGGTGGCCATGCCAACCATTGGCGACGAAAGGTTTGAGCGCACTGTGATTTACATGTGCGCCCATTCTCACGACAAAGGCGCCATGGGGCTTGTTGTGAACAAGCAAGTCGATGGCGTGGATTTCAGGGAGCTTTTAGAGCAGCTGAAGATCACCGAGGTCTCGATTGATGCGCTTCCGGTGCAGTATGGCGGGCCTGTCGAGAAATCCCGAGGCTTTGTTCTGCACTCAACGGATTACAAGTCAGACGGCGCTTCTGTAGTGACAGATGATATTTCCCTGACAGCCACTTTGGATATCTTGCGGGATATCGCGGCGGGCGATGGACCAGATCAACATATTCTGGCTCTTGGCTATGCCGGATGGGCGCCTGGCCAACTTGAGGATGAAATCAAGGGGAATGGCTGGCTGATCGCCGAAGGCGACGCGGCAATCGTCTTTGATTGCGCGCTTGAAGGAAAATGGGATCAAGCGCTAGCGAGCATTGGCGTCTCGCCATCAAACCTGTCGGGCGAAGGTGGGCGCGCTTAAGTTAACAATTATAACAGGGCGTTAGAGGGGGTGTGTTTTTATAGACTGACTTATTACTATAATAATAGAAATATCGAATTATGAATGATCATAGACACAGCTTTGCCATCCCGAATTTGGATCTGGAAGAGGCGGCGCAGGCATTTGCCGCCATTGGCTCCGAACCTCGCCTGCAAGCTTTGCAGCTGCTGGTGCGAGCCGGTCCGGAAGGTTTGCGAGTTGGTGAAATCCAGCGGCGGCTTGGGATTGCTGCGTCCACGTTAACGCACCATCTCCGCTTTCTGGCGGCGGCTGGGCTTGTGGAGCAGGAGCGCCAGGGGCGGACAATCATCTGCTGCGCGGCGTTCAACCGGGTTGAAGCGCTCGCTGACTTCCTGGTGCGGGAATGCTGTGTGGATCAAAGCCAATGGGCGAAGGAGGCCTGACGATGACAAGCCTTGTGATCAACGCTTTCCGCGATATGCGTTGGCCGAAGCTGGACCGTGTTTGGCTGGCGACGTTCGTCGTCATCGCGCTCATTGCGATCTTTAAGCCGGATGATGTCTCGGACCGTGTCCTGTTCGGCTTGAATGCGCTGCTGCACACCATGCCTTATGTGGTTTTTGCGTGTTTGATCATCGGCGGAATGGCGGCGGCGGGCGCGCAATCAGTTCTGGCGAAAGCGTTTGAAGGCCGCGAGGTCCGGATGATTTTCCTCGCCGCATTGTTTGGCGCGCTCGCTCCATTTTGTTCCTGTGAGGTCATTCCATTTATCGCTGCGTTGCTGGCGGCAGGCGCCCCGCTCGCGGCTGTCATGGCGTTTTGGCTGTCGTCCCCCATCATTGATCCGCCGACGTTGCTGATCACCGCTGCAGCGCTCGGCTGGCCATTCGCGATTGGTAAAATGCTGGCCGCTGTTGGGATTGGCGTCATGGGCGGGTTCGCCATCCGCTCAATGCAGGGCGTTGGTGTATTCACCAGCCCGCTCCGCCCACAATCGCCCGCAAGTAGCTGCTGCGGCTGCGGGCCGGACCCGATGTCCCAGAAGCCGGTATGGAAGTTTTGGCGCGAGAAAGAGCGGGTTGAGACTTTTGGACGTGAAGCCGGAACGAATTTGCTCTTCCTGATCAAGTGGATGTTCTTCGCCTACATGCTCGAATCTGTGATGGTGGCGTATGTCCCGGCTGAGGCGATTGTCAGCGTTGTTGGAGGGGAAGGCCTCGGCGCTATTGTGATCGGCGCATTGGTCGGCGCACCGGCGTATCTGAATGGATATGCGGCAGCGCCGCTGGTTGCAGGGCTGATGGAGCAAGGCATGGGCGCCGGCGCTGCGATGACGTTCATCCTGGCTGGCGGTATGACCTGCGTGCCAGCGATGGCGGCTGTTTGGGCGCTAGTTCGCCCGACAGTGTTCGCCGCTTATTTGGGGCTGGCGTTCGCGGGCGCTGTCATTGCAGGCGTGATATTCTCTGGCTTGATCTAGGCTGCTTCTGCGAGGCGGAACTCTAGGAACTCCAGCCTATCCTGGCCCCAGAAGATTTCGCCATCGACGACATAACTCGGGATGCCGAACACGCCGCGATCCAGTGCGCGATTGGTGTTGTCTTCGAATTCTTCAAGGACGCCCGTGTCCTGGGCCGCTTGGGTTAAAACATCGCCCGGAAAGCCGCATTCCTCGGCAATAGCGCTGAGGGTTTTCCAGTCATTGATATCCCGGTCCTCAGACCAGCAGGCGCGAGGCAGGGCGAACACTAAGGGCGCTGGGTCCCAGCCAAGCCGATCCGCCGCCGCGACCATGCACGCGGCGCGCTTTTGGCTCACAGGGTAATAGTCCGGCTTCTCGGAAAGCGGTAAACCGTAGCGCTTTGCCCAGCGCTGCATTTCCAACTTGCCATAAGCACGATGCAGGTCTGATCGTTGCGGCGGATCATCGTGACCGATAAGGCGAAGCATCATCTCGCGGAGGTCGACCGGGAAATAGCGGATCGTCGCTTCATGCGCCGCCGCGATCTCCTCAAGCCGCTTCTGCGCCAGATAAACCCAGGGTGAGTTCAGGCAGAAATAATAGTCGATATAGCGCTTCTCTTCGTTCATGCCGTTTCCCTGTTCGCCTTGCTTCAGAAGGGTTCCTCGACCGCATAGGCTGGCGCATCGCCTCGCATTGCGCGCTCAACGAGTTCCAACCGGTCCTGGCCCCAGAATGGCTCGCCGCGCACGATATATGTGGGCGCGCCAAAGACTTGGGCTGCTTTGGCCTCCTCGGTCAGGACGTCAGCTTTCGCTTTGGCAGCATCCGTTTCAGCCTCGGAGGCGAGTGCCGCGCCATCGAACCCGGCTGCCTCCGCGACAGCAATCAATTCCGCCCGGTCGCCCATATTTTTCTCGTCCACCCAGCATCCACGCATGATCGCCGTTGCGAGTTTGCCTGCATCCAAGCCTTGATCTGCGGCGACCATAACCATGATGTTGCCGAGCGTTGGATCAACCGGAAAGTGCTTTGGGCGGAGGTTCAGGTCAGCCTGGCGATAATCCCGCCAGCGCTGCAATTCAAACATCCGATAGCGGCGGCGTTGATAAGGCCGTTGTGGCAAAGGCAGGCCGCCGGATTGTGCGAACACGGCGCCGAAATCAACCGGCTTGAAGGCCACCTCATACCTAAGCTCATCTGCGAGCTTCAGAAACGGCTCATGCCCGAGATAGCTCCAAGGTGAGGTCATCGTAAAATAATATTGAATCAGCTTGTCGCTCATACCTGCATATCCTGCCAGCGGAATTTCTTTCAGCCTAAACGCACTCTGCCTGCCAGCGCTACCGGCCTGATGAAACTATCTGTTCGTCATGCGCACGACTTGCTGCGCAACCATCGGCGAGGACGTAAGACCGGGCGATTCGATACCAAATAGGTTAATCAGCCCCGGCGCGCCGTGGTCCGCTGGGCCTTGCAGCATAAAGTCCGGCTGCGGCTCGCCCTGGCTGTGAATTTTGGGGCGGATGCCGGCATAGGCTGGAACGAGCGAGTCGTCCGGAAGGTCCGGATAGTAAGCGCGGACGGCCTCATAGAACGAATCTGCCCGTGCAGGATCGATATCGTAATTCCGCTCAGTCACCCATTCGATGTCTGGGCCAAACTTGCATTGGCCGCCGAGATCAACGGTCACATGGACGCCAAGCGCGCCTGGCACCGGCATTGGATAGATAAGGCGGCTAAATGGCTGCTTGCCGATGAGGCTGAAGTAATTCCCCTTCGCCAGATCATCCTTTGGCAAAACAGCATGATTGAGCCCTTCGATCATCCGCGCGATTGGCACAGCATCCAGACCGGCGGAATTCACAACCAAATCCGCCGCCAGCGTCATCGGTTCATCGCCGCCGACATCAAGCTCAACACCGCCCTCGGGTCGGAGCCTGCCGCCAATCACGGGCGATAGGAATGCGATCATCGCGCCCGCAGCTTCGGCATCCCCCTGATATGCGAGCATCAGGGAATGGCTATCGATCATGCCGGTGGACGGAGAGAGGAGGGCGCCGACAGTGCGGAGCGCAGGCTCCATTCGCTTAACCGCTTTTGCGCCGAGAAGCTCTAAATCGTCAACGCCGTTTTCCGCTGCTTTTTGCTGGATCGCTTTAAGGCGAGGCGCTTCCTCAGCATCCGTCGCGACAATCAGTTTGGTCATGCGTTTATGCGGTATGCCGCGCTCTTCACAGTAATCGTAGAGCCATTTTTTGCCGCCAACACAGGCCTGCGCTTTGAAACTCCCGGTCGGGTAATAGATGCCAGCGTGGATAACCTCGCTGTTGCGAGAGCTGGTTTCGGACCCGATCATATCGGCGGCTTCAAGCACGATGACTTCACGCCCCGACTCAGCCAGGAATTTGGCGCAGGCGAGGCCAACGACTCCGGCGCCGATCACAATACAGTCTACTCTCTCAGCCATGTAACGCGTTCCGCTTGATCCGAAGGGGCTTTGCACTCTGTTCTAGTCGGCGCCAGGATCATTCGTCTACAGCAACCCACCTTGGAGCCGATTCCATGATCTTCGATATGCGAACCTACACCTGCAAGCCTGGCACGGTGCCAGCGCAACTCGCCCTGTACGAAAAGCACGGCCTCTCCGTTCAAACCAAGCATCTTGGCCAACCGGCGCTCTACGGCATTACCGAAACTGGCCCGATCAACACCTATGTCCATGTATGGGCCTATGAGAACGCAGCTGACCGTGAAACCCGCCGCGCCGCCATGCAAGCGGACCCAGACTGGACGGCGTTCCTTGGCATGACCAAAGAGGCGGGATACCTGTTGGCGCAGGAAAATCGCATCCTTACTGCCCCAGGATTCTTCAACCTGAAGCGTTAGACTGCAACAGGTTAGAGGGCGTCTCACGCCATCGTTATAGGGTGCGAGCGGGTTCTGACCCCGTTTGCGCCCAATTTCAGTTCATAATGAAGCGTAATCGCCATGGAGCTTCATATGCCGCGCGCATTTCTTACTCTTATCGCTGGGTCATTCGCACTAGTCGCTGCAGTCGCGCAAGCGAATCCGGCTTATTGGAGTTCCAGTGAGTGGCCGAACACGGATTTTTCCAAGCATTCTGTTGAGCTGACGGAGATCGTTGGCGGCGGCCCGCCGAAAGATGGGATCCCGCCTATCGATGATCCTGAGTTCATGCCCGTCGCCGAAGCTGCAAAAACCCTCGCGCCGCAGGAGCCGGTGATCGCGCTCGTTTTCAACGGGAAAGCTAAGGCCTATCCGCTTTCAGTCCTGATCTGGCATGAGATTGTGAATGATGAGGTGGGCGGCGTCCCGGTGACCGTCACGTATTGCCCGCTCTGTAACTCTGCGATTGTTTTTGATCGGCGGGTTGGGGACAAAGTGCTGGATTTTGGCACTACCGGTAAACTCCGCATGTCTGACCTCGTGATTTGGGACCGGCAGACGGAAAGCTGGTGGCAGCAGTTCCTTGGCGAAGCGATTGTCGGCGAGTTGACGGGGACGTCGCTTAAAGTCATCCCGTCCCGCATGGAGTCAGTTGAGCGCTTCCAACGCCGTCGCCCAGATGGACTTGTGTTGAAGCCAAACCAGCCGGAACTCCGCGCCTATGGCCGCAATCCTTATGTCAGCTACGACAGTGCGCCTTGGCCATTCTTGTACCGGGGCGCATCGCCTGTTGGCATCGATCCATTGGCCCGCGTGATCGCTATTGGCGAAAAGGCCTATTTGATGGCTTTGTTGCGGAAACGCGGCGGCATTAAAGACGGCAAGCTGATGCTGACATGGGTCGCAGGACAGAACTCTGCGCTCGATGCCTCAGAAATCAGCTAGGGAAAGGATGTCGGCAATGTGGTGGTGCAGGAAAGCGGCCCGCATGGACCGTTGGATGTCGCCCATGACGTGACCTTCGCCTTTGTCTTTCACGGGTTTAGGCCGGAGGGCGAGATTTTTGTCGATTGCTCGGATGGGCAAAACCCTAAGAAGCCGCTGATCTGCCGCTGAATTCTCTGAATGCGGTTCCAATTCCGGGCTTAGTACCGTATGTATGCCTGCAAGGGTTTGGGGGCCTAGCAAACGGAGCGGAGCGCGGAGAGGGTCAATGTTGCTTTACGTACTGGTGCGGCTGCTAATTCTCGCCGCATTGATCGTGGTCGCCCGCTGGCTGGTCCGTATTCTCACCCGTAATTCCAGCTTCGCCGTCAAATTTCTAGTCGCGTTCCTCTTGTCTGGCCTTCTCGGTCTCGCGTTGGCGCGGTTTGGCATCCCGATACCGATCAGCGCTGCATCTGCCGCCGCAATGTTGGCGATTGCGCTTTGGGGCACGTTTACGGGCGGTGCGCGGGTTCGAACCGAATGGCTTGAGGCGCGGCAGGATAGGAACGGCGCCGTCACATCAGGCAGGGTGCTCGAAGGTCAATTCGCAGGCGCTGAGCTTGATGATTTAGATGAGGCCCAGTTGGATGCGCTCCTGCGCGAGCTCGCTGCAGATCCGGACGCACGGCGCCTCGTATACGATTATATCGCCCGGCGGTTTGGCGTTAGAAATCCAACATCATTGGCTGATGCGCGTGCAGCGCGAGATCAGGAAAAAGCCAGCGAAATGAGCCGCGCAGATGCGCTGAGCGTCCTCGGACTCGAGGAAGATGCCCAAGAAAATGACATAATTGCGGCCTATGAGCGGTTGATTGGCAGCGCCCGGCCGGATAACGGCGGCAGTGCGTTTTTGGCGGGGCAGATAGAACGCGCACGCGCCGTTCTTTTGGACGAAAAATCGTGAGCGTCTTCTGTTCTTTAACGTTTGAAGCTTATAACGGCTACACAGATCGGGCCGCTAATGTGCGGGCTTTCTTTGGCGCCAAAAGGGATATTGATTGAATGCCGCAGCGCGTACGTAAAGCAGTGTTTCCAGTTGGCGGTCTTGGCACGCGATTTTTGCCCGCGACCAAAGCAATGCCGAAAGAGATGCTGCCTGTTGTTGATAAGCCCTTGATTCAATACGCCGTTGAGGAAGCTCAGGCTGCCGGTATCGAGCAGATCATCTTCGTTACGGGCCGTGGCAAATCCTCCATCGAAGATCATTTTGATTTCAGCTATGAGCTGCAGGACACCCTTCTAAAGCGCGGCAAGCTGGATGCACTGACAGTCGCCACTGAGATGGTCGTGCCTTCTGGCTCTGTCGCTTATGTCCGCCAGCAGGATCCGGCGGGCCTTGGTCACGCCGTATGGTCCGCGCGGCATTTGGTGGGTGATGAGCCATTTGCGATTTTGCTTGCTGATGACTTGGTCATGTCCGACCAGCCCTGCATTGGCCAATTGATCGACGTTTACAACGAGACAGGCGGCAACGCGCTTGCCGTCATGGACGTCCCGCGCGAACACACGGACCGCTACGGCGTTCTTGATGTCGGAAACGACGACGGGCGCTTGGCCGAAGTTAAGGGGTTAGTTGAAAAACCTGCACCATCTGTAGCGCCATCCACACTTTCTGTGATCGGCCGCTATGTGCTTTTGCCTGAGGTATTCGACATTTTGGCCTCACAAGAAAAGGGTGCTGGCGGTGAAATTCAGCTAACGGACGCGATGGCTCAGATGGTTGGTTCAGCGCCGTTCCACGGGCTGCGCTTTGAAGGCACGCGGTTCGATTGTGGAGATAAAATCGGCTTCCTTGAAGCTACGCTGGCGCATGCGCTCAGCCGCAATGATCTTAGCGGCGACGTCCAGGCGCTTATCGATGGCTACGCCAGTCTATCAGCCCGGCGTCAGGCAAGCTGAGCGACGTAGCGCTGAGTTTCCCCCACATACTTTCTCCCCATGCCGCCCGCTAGAATCATGATACAGAACGCGCCGTCATGCTGAAAGGACGGTCGGATGGGCCATGTTTTTGATGCGACATGTCTGCGTGAATACGACATTCGCGGGCTGGTCGGCGATACGCTGACGGAAACGGACGCCTATGCCCTCGGTCGCGCTTATGCCGTGATGTTGCGTGCAGAGGGCGGTTTTAGGGTCGCTGTCGGCTATGATGGCCGTGATAGCTCACCTTTGCTCGAAGCCGCATTGACCAATGGGTTGATTGATAGCGGCGTGCAGGTCTGCCGTACGGGCCTTTGTTCGACGCCGACGCCGTATTGTGCGTGCTATGTGCTTCAGACGGACGGTGGTATTATGGTCGCTGGATCGCATAATCCCAAAGAATATAGTGGCTTTAAGCTTGTTCTGGGCAAGCGTGCTCTCTATGGCGAAGATTTCCAGCGGATTGGAATGATTGCCGCCGATGGAGCGTTCGTTGGCGGGCAGGGCGCGTCTGAGCATAGGCCGGTCGATGCGTCACATATCGAGCGCATAATTAGCGACAATCCCATCTCTGAGCCGTTGCGCGTTGTATGGGACCCAGGCCATGGCGCGGCGGCCTCAATCTTACCGGACCTGACAGAGAATCTGCCGAGGACGCATTTTCTCATCAACTGCGATGTAAACTCGAGCTTCCCAGCGCACCATCCTGATCCGGCAAAGGCTGAAAATCTGGCGCAGCTGCAAGGCGAGGTCCGGCGTACTGGCGCCGACATCGGGATCGCGTTTGATGGCGACGGCGACAGAATTGGCGTTATAGATGGCGATGGCGAGATTGTCTGGGCGGACCAATTGCTTGTCCTGTTCGCAGAAGCGGTTCTGGCTGAGCGGCCGGGCGCAACGGTCATCGCCGATGTTAAGACGAGCCAATCCTTATTTGATGCCGTAACACGCGCTGGCGGCGAGGCCTTAATGTGGCGAACAGGCCATTCCTTGATTAAGGCTAAGATGCATGAGGCCGGGGCACTGCTTGCTGGCGATATGAGCGGGCATTTTTACTTTGCAGACCGCTATTGCGGCTTTGACGACGGCTTATACGCTGCCGTCAGGTTGCTTTCGATTCTGTCTGATGGCCAGCAAACACTAGCCGAATTCAGGAAGTCTCTGCCGTTGATGATCAACACGCCGGAACTTCGATTCGGTTGCCCAGAGGATCGGAAGTTTGCCGTTGTCGATGAAATTACCGAACGTCTGGAGCGGGCTGGCGCTGACATGAACTCGGTCGATGGCGTTCGTGTGAATATGGCGGATGGCTGGTGGCTACTACGGGCGTCCAATACTGAAAGCGCGCTCGTCGCCAGATGCGAGGCGTCCTGTGAGGTTGGCCTCGCAAAAACGAAGGCGGCCTTGGCGGCGCAGTTTCAGGAAAGCGGCGTCGCGTTACCTGATGGCCTCTAGTTAGAGCGAGACCCGTAGCTCCTCGACTTCCCTAAAGCGAATACGCCCGGCGAGCTTCGGCGGCGCCTCAAGCGTCAAGCTGGGAAACCGCGCGAACAGTTTCTGAAACGCAATCCTAGCCTCAATGCGCGCCAGCGTGTTTCCGGCGCAAATATGCACGCCAAGCCCGAAGGAGAGATGGCGGTTCGGGCGGCGTTCGATATCGAAACGGTCCGGGTCGGTAAATTGCTCGGGGTCACGGTTGCCGGCGCCGAGCATAAGATGGACCACGGTTCCAGCAGGCAAGCGCACACTGGCGACTTCTGTATCGGCAGTCGAGCGACGATTGTTGATCTGGATTGGCGCTTGGTAGCGAAGAACTTCCTCGGCAGCACTATCGGCGAGCCCTGGATCCGCCTGTAATTTCGCAATCTCACCTGGATTGCGCAGAAATTCATGGATGCCGTGCGAAATCATGTTGGTCGAGGTTTCATGGCCTGCATTCAGCATGAATATGCATTGATGCAGCAATTCCAGCTCCGTCAATTTTTCGCCGTCTTCCTCCGCATCCATAAGGTCTGACAGAATTTCGCCCTGACGCTTGGCCGCTGGTTTGCGCCTGCGAAGGGCGATCTGGTCTCGGAGATAGGCCTTGAAATCCTCAACAGCCTTGCAGCCTGCGTTGAATTGCGCTTCAGAAATCTTGGGTTCCAGCGCGCCGAGGATCAGCAGAGCCCAATCACGGATGAGTTCGCGGTCCTCTCCCGGTACGCCAAGCATATCGCAAACAACCTCTACCGGCAGTTTGAACGAGAATTCAGACACGATTTCCATGCCCCCAGCGTCCTCAAGCTCATCAAGGTAACCGTCAATAAGCGCTTCGATCCGCGGTTCGAGGGCAGCCAATGCTTTGGGCGTAAACGCGTTTTGGAACAGTTTTCGGATACGTGTGTGATCAGGCGCATCGCGGAACACAAGGCTGGTTGTGTGATGCTCAAAGAGCGGCGAGTCGCCAAATTTTGGCTTGAAGTCCGCCCGCTTATCCGAACTCCACAGTTTTGGATCGCGATACACAGCGACCATGTCTGCATAGCGCGTCAGGAGGTAACTGCCATCGGAATTCGGATGAACGGGACTATTCGCGCGCAGGTCGGCGAAATACGCATAGGCGTTCGGCACATAGTCCGGCGGTAAGTTCATTAGGTCGAATGCCGTCATTGCCTGGGCGCGCCTATTCTAGCTGCAATAATTCTGCCGCCATCATGTCGTTCTCCCGATGGAAATTGAAGCCCTGTCGCTGCGATCAGGCGCTCGCCGCCATTGGTATCCTGAATTCGCGCCTATTCCAGCGGTTCGATCCGTCGGTTACGCTATTCGTGTTGATCCATTGACCATGCCTGGAAGACCGTTCGATGACCTCTCCTGCAACTGGCGCTCTTGATGGCGTCACCGTTTTGGACCTTTCGACTGGAGAGGCCGGGGCGCTCGCGACCATGTTTCTCTCAGACTGCGGCGCTCGGGTGCTGCGCGCGACGGGCAAGGCCGCGCCGCTGTTCCGCGACGGAGGCTTTGTGATCTGGGACAGGGGCAAGGAAGCCATCGACCTGGACATCGATGCGGATGGCGCAGTCGCCGCCGTCGCTAAGCTTGCGCCTGGCATTGATATCCTGATTGAGGATTTCGCACCGTCATCGCCAAGGCAGACACTCGTTGATCGCACGAAGCTTGAAGCGCTGAATGGCCGTCTCATTGCCTGCTCTATCACTGGATATGGCAAATTGGGGCCGCTGAAAGACGAACCAGCGGTGGATGATCTGGTGCTGGCGCGATCTGGCGTCATGGGCGGCATGCCAGGGTTCCGCAAAGCGCCCGTACATGTGATCCATCCGCTACCGAGCGTAGGCGCTGCACTTTTCGCGGCCATCGGCGCAGCGTCCAGCCTGCTGGCGCGGGAAGAGACCGGGCGTGGGCGGTTTGTCGAAACGTCGCTGCTTGCAGGCGCATTGCTCTACCACCCAAAGGTCGTCGGCGAAGGGATTGCGCCGCATGTATTCCAGGAACATCCGTCTGGCAGTGCGCCGTTCTACAGCGTCTATGAATGCGCCGATGGGAACTATGTGCAACTTGGTTGTGTGCATGAAGGGTTCATAGGGTCTTGCGCCAAGCTAATGGACATTGCCAAGCTCGTAGCTGAACCGCGCTTTGACAAGGGGCGAGGCGGCGACACGCCGGAAGACGTGCAGGAAATGCGCGATAAGCTCACAGAGATTATGAAGACCAGGACAGCGGCTGAATGGTCTGCTGCATTTGAAGATGCGGATGTGCCGTTCGCCCCGGCGCGATGGGCGGAAGAAAGCCTGCAAGACGAGCAGGTTCTGCATAACGGCATGGTCCACACGCTTCAGGACCCTAGTGTTGGCGACGTCATGCAAATGGGCGCGCCCATCCACTTCACTGCGACGCCTGCAGGTCCGCGTGGGCCAAGGGCAGGGCATACGACGGCGCCGCCAGCTTTGGCCGATAGCGCGGCGCCGGCGCTGTCTGCGGAACAGCAGGCGCCGCCGCTTGCGGGCATCCGTGTGCTGGAGATCACTAACTTGATCGCTGGGCCCACGAGCGGCAGGCTGTTAGCGGATTTGGGCGCAGAGGTCATCAAGCTGGAACCGCCCGCTGGCGATATATCCCGCCCGATTGGCCGCACATATTTCTACAACGTCAACTTCAACAAGCGCTCTGTTTGCTTTGACGCGAAAAAACCAGGCGCTAAGTCTGCGATCCAAGCCATAGCTAAAACCTGCGATGCACTGCTTGCGAATATGCGCCCCGGCGCTTCGGAGCGTATGGGCATCACGCCTGAGCTCAATCCGATGCTGATCGAAACGCATTTGACTGGCTATGGCTGGACAGGGCCGTATTCAAAGCGTCCGGGCATTGACCCATTAGCGCAGGCGTTGATGGGCCTGCAACGGGCGCAGGGCGGCCCGGACAATCCGCCATCCTTCCCAGCCCAGCTTGCGCCGACGGACTACACGACGGGCGCTATGGGGGCGCTTGGGTTGATCTTGGCGTTGTATCAGCGGAAGACGCGCGGGGTGGTGCAGCGCGTCGAAAGCAACCTATTGAATGGCGGCGTTGTGCTGAGTTCCGCTTGGTTCAGCCGTTATGCCGGCAAGCCGGACCGGCCGCTGGCGGACCAGCAGCAGTATGGCTTAAACGCCTGCCATCGCTTGTATCCTGTCAAAGATGGCTGGCTGTATGTGGCGGCGGATGATGTCGGTTCGCAGGAAGCGCTAATCGAATGGGCAGGCGCTGGCGGTGTCGCAGACGAAGGCGATGGGCATCCGGCGCAGTCTCCTTTGGCGGCGGCATTGGCAAGCGCCTTTGCCGCACAAACTGTTTCTGGCGCATTGTCTGCGCTAAAGGCGGCAGGCGTTCCAGCCGCTGAGGCGCAGGCCGGCGATAGCGAGCTCTTCCTTGATGATCCGCATTCCCACGCCAACAACATGGTCGCCGTTCGCCAACATCCCAAGGTCGGGGAAATGCAATCCGCTTGGAACTATATTCAGTTCGCGGATACGGCTCTCACAGCAGGCAGGCCGACGCCGCTGCTTGGCGAGCAGACGGCGGAAGTATTGGCCGAGGCAGGGTTGACGGAAGTCGAAATCGCCCAACTTTTCGAGAGCGGGGCTGCGCTCGCCGAGACTGCCTAACGTTTACGGGACCGCCATCCTCATGCGATAGATGCAATCTTAATTTTACTCATAGGAGCGCCCTAATGGCCGAGCCGATCAAACTGGAAATATTCACGGACTACGTTTGACCGTGGTGTTATCTCAGCACCGGGCGTGTTGAAAAACTCAAAGAAAAATTTGATGTTGAGGTTAAGTGGGTCCATTTCCCGCTCCACCCAGACACACCGCTTGATGGCCAATCCTTGGAGCACCTTTTCGCTGGCCGCGGCATGGACATCGACAAGTCCTACCGCGAAATGAAAGAGCGAATGGACGCCGAAGGCCTGCCTTACGGCAAGCGGACCCACACCTACAACAGTCGCTTGGCGCAAGAACTGGGCGCATGGGCGGATACACAGCCCGGCGGCGAAGCGATCCATGACGCCCTATACAGGGCCTATTTCGTTGACGCCATGAATATCGGCGATGTGGAAGTGCTACTGGAAGTCGCTGGCGCGGTTGGTCTGGACGTTGAAGCGGCGCGGGGCGTTCTGGAAGACCGCAGCTTCAAGTCCGCCATCGACGAAGATTGGGCCAAGTCCCGCCAATACGGCGTCACTGGCGTCCCGACATTCGTTGCAGGCGGCTACGGCGTCGTCGGCGCACAGCCGTACGAAACGCTTGAGGCGCTGGTTCAGAAAGCGGCGGAACCTGGCTGAATTGGCACAGTTATGGTGTAGTGTTTTGTCGGTCCGGCAACGGAGTGGTGCATAAAGCACCGGAAGCAGGAGGCGATGATGGCCGACCGGATGTATTTCGGCGCGACCTCAAATGGCTCTTTCGACATATACCGCTTAGCGGAGAATGGCGGGATGTCCCGCGTGGCGCTGCCGGATTAGGTCAATGGGTTCCTCACGCATGTTGGCGGTGCAACGCCGACATTTGTGACCGGGGCTTATGCCGGCGGCCTGACGCTCGTGCGGCTTGAGGCCTCTGGCCTGATAACGACAGCTAAGGACGATACAGGCGCTGCCATAACTGTGGATGATCGTGATCAAGTCGCGCTCGATGGCGATCTCATATACTTCAACGGTTCAGTGAACGGCGATCAGGCGATCTGGCGGCGTGAACTGAATGGCGAATTCACAAAAAATTTCGGACGCAATTAATCCGGGCGCAATGTTCGAGTTCAATGACGGACGGCTCTGGGTTGATGCTGTCAGCGCGCTTGGCGGCAGTGTGACATTTGATGGATTGGCGAAGGCCGATCTCAGAGTCCACATTTTTCATGTGGAGGCTGGCGGGTCAGTCGGCACGGGACTGGCTGATAGCATTCTTGGCTCTGGCGCGAATGACAAGCTGCTCGGGAACGGTGGCGATGATGAAATTCGTGCGGGCGGCGGCTTGGACGCCATATTTGGCGGAGCGGGCGTTGATTTCCTCGTTGGGCAGGCTGGCGATTACTTGGTGCGCGCAGGCTCTGGCGATGATCGGGCTTTTGGGAATTCCGGGAACGATAAGATCATCGGCGATGAAGGCGACGACATGTTGTTTGGTCAGTCAGGCGATGATTTGCTCGCGGGCGCAGCAGGCAATGATGATTTAGATGGCGGCTTTGGCGCCGATACGCTCTTCGGCAATCAGGGCGACGATCTGCTGGATGGCGGCGACGGCGATTACGTACTCACCGGCGGCGGCGGCGATGATCAGTTCACGGGCGGCGCTGGCAGTGACCGCCATGTCGCCGGGTCTGGCGCTGATGTCATCACAGATTTCCAATCTGGTCCCGGCGGTGATGTCATTGACCTGCGCATTCTCGGGTTCAACGACCTTGCTGAGGTGTTGGCGATCACATCAAACAACGCCCTTGGCGCAATTATTCAGATATCTGATAGGGACTTGATCAACATACTTGGCATTGCGTCGACTGATTTGAATGATCAGAACGTGTTAGTCTAGCCGACACGGGCGATCAGTCCCAAGTCTTTGTCGGAGGGGACTTGATTTCGATCTGGACCGAATCCTCCAACGCCTCGTGATAATGTTTGACGCCCGGTGGGTGAACCCATGCGTCGCCCGGTTCCGCAATCCAGCTTTCGCCCTCGATTACCACCCGCACACGACCTGAAACCAAGTAGCAGATCGACTCATGATCTGGATGGGCGTGCTCTGGGTCAACAAGGCCCTGTGGGCGCTTGGCTTCCATGAACAACATTGTCTCGCCCGTGATCAGCGGTTTGATCAAGAGCCGCTTATCGCCTGCGCCTTCTTCGTGGCCTTCCAGCTTTGAAATCACCTCGTAAGGGATAGATTTGTTCTTCGCAAACAGGTTCGGCGAAGGCGGGATACGGCGAGCATTATCTGTCATGGTTGGTTCCTATTGCAGCCAGAGGATGGCGGTTTCGGATTTCGAGCGTATGTTTCTGAACTACCATCAAGAATAGGCGAGCCTGAGCCGTTGCGGCAAATTGATTTCATTACCGTCGTGCAAGAGGCTGATTGCCTACACTGGCTGTTACAGGCCCGTAGCATCGCCAAATACGCGGCGGCGGGCCACATCCGCAGCATCACAATCGTTGCAAATGATCCAGACGGCAATGCGAGCTACGACTATGTCATGGCGAATCTCGAGGCTTACGGCGCTTTTGCGGCATGTGTAACAATTTATAAGGCGGCAGACCTCATGAAAGCCCCTGAGCGGATGGATGGTTGGCGTAGTCAGCAAGTTTTGAAACTGCTTGGGGGTGCTGCGTCCGGCGGGGATTGGTTGGTCTGGCTAGATGGTAAAAATCACTTCCTATTGGACTTTGGTTTTGATGCGTTCTTCACTGAGGATGGACGCGCGCGGACGATCTATATGGCGAAGAAACGCCGGCATGATCGTAGATGGCTGGCCCATAGCCTGGATTATTTTGGCGTCTCCAAGGCTTGGCTCGGCAAACCAGGGCCGCTGACCTAAACGCCTTATCCCATGCGCGGCGACGTGCTGCATGATATGCTGGCCGAGATGGAAGCGTTCGGCGATAGCCCTGAAAGCCTGTTCGCTGACAAGGGCAGTTACACTGAGTTTTATCTGCTCTATGCCTTTGTCCTGCGGCGCGATGGCAGGCCGGATAAGGTATATGACCCCTCGCTCGCATAGCCCGCGACCATCTGGAAAAACGGGCCTGCAATGCTTGACCATCATATTGAACGGTTTGAACGCCTTAGCGGACCTTTCTTCGCAGTGCATCAGAAGCGGCGCGGGACGTTTCTAGCGGATGACCGGCAGATGCTGAAATGGCTCTGGACGGATCGTCGTCTGCTCAGCGAGGAGGAGGCTGATGAATTGGTCGGCCCGGCTGCATCAAAGCTTCCGAGGGCGCCGTTTTGGTGGCGATGGCGTGAGCGTTGAAGCGCATTTGCGCGTCAAAAATAGCGCCCGGCTTTCAAGCACGTATGGCCTTTGCGCCCAACAATGATGTGATCGAGCACTTCAACGCCAATTGCATCGCCCGCTTTTGCGATGGCCTTAGTCAAAGTGATGTCCGCCTTGGACGGCTTTGGATCACCTGACGGATGGTTATGCGCCAGTATAACGGCGGTATAGCCGAGTTCGAGCGCGCGGCGGACGACTTCACGTGGGTAGGCGGGCGTTTGGTCAATCGTGCCTTCGCCCTGAACTTCATCGCGGATCAGGTTGTTTTGCTTATCGAGGAAGAGAACACGGAACTGTTCAACCGGTTGGCGGGCCATAGCGACACGGCAGTAATCCACAACGGCTTGGAATGATGATAACACCGGCTGCGCATGCGCAACTTCCCGCGCGAGGCGTTCAGCGCCCGCTGATATCGTTTTGAGCGCGACAACGCCCGCTTCCCCCATGCCTTTGACTTGCAATAGCTCTGTGCGGTGCGCGCTTACGGCTTCTGCGAAGCTGCCAAAGCGGTCAATCAAGGCTTTCGCGATCGGTTTGGTATCGGCGCGCGGAATGGCGAGGAACAGGATGAGTTCCAAAAGCTCATAATCGGCGACCGCATCCGCTCCGCCGTCCATGAAGCGCTTCCGCAGGCGCTGCCGATGACCGGCGAGCGCCGATTTCCGCTCAGATGTCGCCTCTTCCGCCATAGCTTGGAATCAATTGTAAGGCGGCTTGGTATGGCCAGCGGGCGAGAGTGTGAAAAGCTCGCAACCATCATCGGTGACGGCCAGCGAATGCTCAAACTGCGCGGAGAGTGAACGGTCTCGCGTCACTGCCGTCCAGCCATCGGCCAGAATTTTAGTGTCTGGTCGCCCGGCGTTGACCATAGGTTCAATCGTGAAGAACATTCCTGCCTCCAGCACTGCGCCTTCGCCTTTGCGGCCATAGTGCAGCACGCTCGGCGGCATATGGAATGTTTGCCCAAGCCCATGGCCGCAGAAATCACGGACAACTGTGAATCGCTCGTCTTCAACATAGGATTGGATGGCGTAGCCGATATCGCCCAATGTGGCGCCCGGCTTAACGACTGCAATGCCGCGCATCAGGGATTCGTAGGTCACATCAATTAGACGCTGCGCCTTTACAGATGGCTTTCCAGCGACATACATCCGCGAGCTGTCGCCATGCCAACCGTTGAGAATTACTGTTACGTCGATGTTCAGCACGTCGCCATCCCGCAGCCGTTTCGGGCCAGGAATGCCGTGGCAGACCACATGGTTGATCGACGTGCAGATGGATTTTGGGAAACCCCGATAATTCAAGGGCGCGGGAACGGCGCCGCGCGTCGTCATGAATTCATGTGCAAGGCGGTCCAGTTCTTCGGTCGTGACGCCGGGCTGCACATGCGGGGCGATGAAATCCAGCGTTTCCGCGCACAATTTTCCCGCACGGCGCATTCCGACGAAATCCGCTTCTGTATGGATCGTAATGCGATCCCGGTTGACTCGGCGTTGCTGTAGCGCGCTTTGGTTCATCAAAGAAATTCCATATCTAGATCAGTCAATTGCGATGGGGAGTGCGCGATCAAGCGAAATGCCATCCAAACTCATCGCGCATTGATAGCATAAAGTCTCGACGCCTGTAGTCCGTGCAGCGCGATAAGCTTCGACATAAGCGGGGTCGATGTCCCCGGCAAGGCGAAATGAGGCGCAGTCCGTCCGTTGGACGACATAGAGCATGACGGCGCGACACCCGGCTTTCGTCATATTGGCAAGCTCGTCTAAATGCTTGGCGCCGCGTGCTGTCTTCGAATCTGGGAATTCCGCTATGCCTTCACGGGCGAGGGTGACGCTTTTGATTTCAACGTAGCAATCTGGTTTGTCGGGGTCTGTTAGCAGCAAATCAATGCGTGAATTTTCGCCGTATTTCACCTCGCGCTTAATCGTCTCATACCCAGTGAGTTCCTTGATCAAACCATCCTTGATTGCTGCTTCTGCAAGCGGGTTTGGCCGACCAGTATTCACACCGACATAGCTATCGCCTATCTCCGTCAGCTCCCACCCAAACGGCAGCTTGGCCTTTGGATTCACGGCCGGACGGAGCCAGACCCGCATTCCGGGTTCTGCCAAGCCCATCATTGAGCCTGGGTTCGGGCAATGAATCGTCGTAGGTTCTGCATCCGCCGCATCATCTTCAAAGCGCACGTCAGCTAGGAAACGCTTGTAACGACGGAGCAGAATTGCGGGTTTCAAGGGCTTTTCGAACTGCATCGGATAATACGCCTGATTAAGCATTGGAATCGGACTTGGACCTTTCGCCAAGCGCGCCTAATATCATCGCCCAGTCCAGTCCGCTTAGAAAGACCGCCGCCATGGCCGATACAGACGCCGACACAGGCACAGTGACTGCCGGTATGCTCGTGATCGGCAACGAGATCCTTTCGGGGCGCACGCAGGATGCTAACATCAACTTTGTTGCGACTGGATTGAATGAAATCGGCATTCAGATGCGCGAAGTCCGAGTTGTGCCGGATATCGAATCTGAGATTGTGGCTGCGGTGAACGCGCTCCGCACTAAGTTCGATTACGTGTTCACGACGGGCGGAATTGGCCCGACTCATGACGATATCACCGCCGAATCTGTGGCCGCTGCATTCGGTAAGGAAGCGACCTACCATCCAACGACTTATGCTTTGCTTGAAGCGAACTACAAAAAATCTGGCCGCGAATTCACTGAGATGCGCAAGCGCATGGCGTTAACGCCAGAAGGCGCTGATGTCATTGAGAATGATCTTGGCGTAGCGCCAGGGTTCGTCATGGAAAATGTATTTGTGATGGCGGGCGTGCCGCAGGTGGCGCAATCCATGTTCCGCGCCGCAACGCCTCTATTGCGCCGGGGCCAGATCATGCGCTCCCGCTCCATTGCGACGCATCTGGCGGAGGGTGTGATCGCCGAGGGGCTGCTGGCAATCCAAAATGACTATCCAGAGTCAGACGTTGGCAGCTATCCATTTTATAACTCGCCCGGCGGTCACGGCACGACGTTGGTCGTACGCAGTTTCGCTAATTCAGACCTCGACGGCGCCGGCGACGCAATTCTAGAACTGATTGCCGCCTTAGAAGGCGAAGCTCTCTCTGACGAGCGCGGATAAGACCATGAGTATTCTAGGCGCAATTCTGGGCGGGGCCGCAGGGTTTGCCGTCGGCGGGCCGATTGGCGCTCTGGTTGGAGCGGCAGGCGGTTATGCCGTTCAGCGACTGGGCGAAAATGATGCGGGCGCTGATGGCGCGCCGCCACCGCTCGGCGAGGATGTGACCCGACAAGGCACTTTCACCATTGGCGTGATCGCGCTCGGCGCAAAAATGGCGAAAGCTGATGGCCAAGTGACGCCGGATGAGATTGCGGCCTTCAAGCGTGTGTTTCGCACAGCGCCTGAAGACGAAAAAGATGTGGCTGCCCTCTTCAATCGCGCTAAGCAGGATACAGCCGGGTTTGAAGCCTATGCCCGCCAGCTTGCGCGTGTGCTGGAAGGCGCGCAGGAGGTCAAAGAAGAGGTTATCGACTGCCTCTTCGAAATAGCAATCGCCGATGGCGAAGTTCATCCGGCTGAGCTTAAATTTCTGCAAGATGTCGCCGAAATTCTGGGCCTCACAGCGGCAGACTTCGCCCGAATTCGGGCCGTCCATATGGCGGCGGATGGCGGAGATCCGTATGCGGTTCTTGGCGTTCATCACGGCGCCACGGATGCGGAGATCAAAACGCAATATCGCCAGCTCGCGCGTGACAATCACCCGGACAAGTTGATGGCTGAAGGTTTGCCAGAGGAAGTGATCGCCGTCGCGAACCAGAAGCTCGCGCGCATCAATGCGGCTTATGATGAGATCGCCAAGTCCCGTGGCATCCGGTAGCGGCGCGCTTTTGCGTCTAGCCTTGAATGGCGGGGCATAATGGCTGCGACGGCAGTCCCTGCGGCAGCTGAAGCCTTCAGCCCGGCCGCGCGATGGTTGGCGACCTTGGCCGTGCTGTCAGCCTTCTTTACCTCTATTTTCACGGGCACGATGGTGAACGTTGCGGTGCCGGATGTGATGGGCGCTTTTGGCGTTGGGCAAGGGCAAGCGCAGTTTCTTTCATCGACTTTCCTCGCGATGAATACGACAGGATTGCTTGCAAGCTCTTGGGTGATTGGGAAGCTTGGGCAGCGGCATACGTTTACAGTCGTGATGCTCGGTTTCGCCGGCGCCAGCATGGTTTGCTATGTGGCGCCGACGCTTGAAGTTCTGATTCTGGGTCGGGTTTTGCAGGGCTTTGCGGCGGGCATTCTACAGCCGCTTGTTATGCTGGTGCTTTTCCAAGTTTTTCCGATGGAAAAGCGCGGGCTTGCAATGGGCATGTTCAGCATGGGCGTTACTGTGGCGCTTGGCCTCGGGCCGTCAATTGGCGGCGTTGCGATCGACGCCATGAGCTGGCGCGCAATTTTCCTGGCGCCAATCCCTGCTTGCATGCTGGCGATTACGCTTGGCGCATTTTTTCTACCGCCAGAGGAACAAAGAACACCGACCGGTAAATTCGATTTGCTGGGCTTTGGGCTCATAAACGCGACGGTGTTTTGCTGGTTCACGATGCTGGGCAACGGCCAGAAATGGGGTTGGGCATCGGATGATATTATGGTGCTGGCGCTGATCGCTATTCTCAGCGGAATCGCCTTCGTGATGTCGCAGAAGCGGCCGAGCGCCTCACTCCTAGACTTTAGTTTGTTCAAGAATACAGCGTTCGTCGCCGCGCTTGTGATGTCATTCCTCTTCGGCTTCGGCAACTTTGCGAGCGTGTATGCATTCCCGATCTTTGGGCAGATCGTGCAAGGCTTCTCGCCTTCTGTCGCTGGATCAATGTTGTTGCCGGGGAGTCTATTCGCCGCCGCTGTATTGCCGCTGACGGGGCGTGTCTCAGATAAATTGCCTGCGCCTTACGTGATGATCTTTGGGCTCTCCATCATCGCCATCAGCATGTTCATGCTTGCGGGCGCGGACACTAATACGGTTTTCGCCTATATCGCCTTCGCCTTGCTGATTGGCCGTGTCGGTTCTGCGTTTGTGTCGCCAGCGCTCAACACAACGGCGATTGGCGCGTTGTCGCCGGCGCAGATGCGACGCGGGGCAGGGGTCGCGAACCTGTCGCTCATGCTGGGCGGGTCCACTGGGATCAGTGTTTTCGTCGTGCTGCTTGAGAACCGTACCGAATTCCATGCGATGAATTTGGGCGCCACCCAAACAACATCGAACAGCACCATGATGGAAATGCTGGGCGCGGTCGCGAACCAGCTTTCAACGGCTGGCCTGCCAGAGGCTGCCCAGCAAGGCATGGCGATGATTTATCTGGACCGTGTGGTTTCCGCCCAAGCGCAGATGCTCGGCTTCCAAGATGGCTTTATCGCGCTAACATTGATCTCGCTGGCGCCGCTTATCCCGGTCGCATACTTCCTGAAGCTTAGGATGCGCAAAGGCTAAGCAACATTGCGATATTCCAGGGCGCGTTCGCGTGGCAGCTTGCGCACATGCCCCACGCCGGAAACGCCTGGTACGGCTTCAATGATGTCCCCGGCGTCCAGCAGCTTCTCCAGATCGACGCCTGTTTGGACTCCCATCCGGTGCATCAAATAGACAAGGTCTTCGCTCGAAATATTGCCCGTAGCGCCCGGCGCAAACGGACAACCGCCAAGCCCAGCGACCGAGGCATCGAAGCTTCGGATGCCAGCATCAATGCATGCCAGTACGTTCGCGACTCCGAACCCAGCCGTATCATGGCCATGGAAGATGAAGTTCGCGTCGTCGCCGAATTCAGCCAACGCTTGTGTTGCTAGGGCTTTGACGCGATCTGGTGAAGCTAGGCCCGTGGTGTCGCTGAGCGCAAATTCCAAGTTCGGACGGAATTTCAGCATGCGCTCAATATTGCGCAGCACGACTGCAGGGTCCGTCAGGCCTTCGAATGGGCAGTGGAATGATGTCGCAAGGCCGATGCGGAGGAAGAGTTTGCCTTCTGGGTCAACGTCCTGCAGCAGGTATTCAAGGTCGGTGATCGATTCTTCCGTTGGACGCCCGACATTGCTTTGATTGTGGGAGGTGGACATGGAAATCACCATTTCCAAATCCATTACGCCTGCATCTATCGCTCGGCGGGCACCCTTTGAATTCGGCACCAGCGCCATGCCCATAATGCCCGGCATCGGGCGAAGGCGGCGAACGACATCATCCATATCCGCCATCTGCGGGATCGCCTTTGGGCTGACGAAGGAGCCAATTTCCATCCGCTTGAAGCCAGCATCTGCGAGCGCATGGATCAGCTCCACTTTGATATCTGTCGGCACGGTCTGCTCAATATTTTGCAGGCCGTCGCGCGGGCCGACCTCGACGATTTCGATGCTGTCCATGGGGGCGTCCTCATTGCTCAACGGCTAGGGATTGTGTAGCGCTTCCAGGCGTGTCATTCAAATGGCGAAGGCCCAGATGTCAGAGATGAATTCTACCCAGCCGCTTTCAGGATACCGCGTCGTAGACCTAACGCGTGTGCTGTCCGGCCCGTTCTGCACCCAAATCCTGGGCGATTTGGGTGCAGACGTCATCAAAGTGGAAGCGCCAGTGGGGGACACTGTCCGGCGACAGGGCGATGAGAAAAACGGCGTCAGCTACTATTTCGCCAACTTTAACCGTAACAAGCGCTCCATCGTGCTGGATCTGAAAACGCCTGAAGATAAGGCGGCGCTGGAGGAATTGATTTCGACCGCAGATGCGTTGGTCGAGAATTACCGCCCCGGCGTCCTAGCCCGGCTCGGGTTTAATCCCGAGCGCCTGCAGGAACTGCAGCCAGGCCTCATCACATGCAGCGTAAGCGGCTTCGGCGCCGATGGACCATATCGGGACCGGCCAGCATTTGATTTCATCGCGCAAGCCGTTAGCGGCTTCATGAGTTCCAATGGTCGCGAGGATGATCCACCGCTTCGGAGCGGATTGCCGATCAGCGATCTTGTGACAGGGATTTATGGCGCGCTCGGCGTGACGTCGGCATTGCTTCGCCGCGAGCGATTTGGCGGGCCGGAGCATGTTGATGTAGCCTTGACCAACTCAATGATCAGCCTCTTGGCTTATCTTGCGTCCAACTATTTTGCGACAGGCCGTGTGACGCCGCGATCTGGCAACGACCACCCCATCGCAGCGCCCTATGGTCTGTTTGCGACCGCTGACCGGCCCATTGCGGTCGCGCCCAATGACGATGTGTTCTTCGGTCGGTTAATGGATGCGCTCGATCTATCGCCGCTGAAAGCGGACCCAGACTTCGCCAGCAACCATCTGCGGGTTGAGAACCGGGACAGGCTGAATGCGGCGGTGCTGGCCCGGCTTGCGACAGCGGGCGCCGATTATTGGGTGGAGCATCTAAACGCTGCCGGCATTCCGTGCAGCCATATTTATGATGTTGCGGGCGTTTTCAATGATCCGCAGGTCAAAAGCCAGGATATGCGGCTCACAATTCAGCATCCAGTCCATGGCGATATGGAAGTTCTGGGGTTTCCAATCAAATTCGCTTCAGCGCCCTGCGAAATCAGAATGCCGCCGCCTGATCTGGGGGAACACACAGCTGAGCTTCTCGCAGAGCTATATCCGTCCGGCGATTGATCCGGATTAGGAGGCCGTCTCCAGGATGTAGCTGAACAGCCGACGTTGCTGGCCATCGCCGGGGACAGGTTCGACGCCGTGAAAAGACGTATCCGTCTTGAAGAAACAGAAGGCGGAGTTTGGCGCATATGGCATGGTCGCTGCACGTTGGAACTGCTCAAAGCCGTGATGGGGCCCGCCAGCACAAGTGAAGGTCGGGTTTTTCGGCAGGTAAAGCGACGTGCCGAGTTCCGGGTTCGCGGCGGACTGTGGCAGATAGAACAGCGCCGCCAGAACGCGCTTGGAGCGGTCTGTGTGCGGGCCAAGCGCATATTTGCCGTTGTCGGAGAGCAGCATCGGCGTCGCGGAAAATCGCATGGTGCCAACATCATCGCCAAAGCGCTCGCCGATCTGCGGCAAGAACTTGCGCAACATTGTGAGGGCAAAGGCCTCGGTGCGGAATTGCTGGGCTATTTCCTGCCAGAATGCGGCGAGTTCAGGATCCAGGCGGCTCAGAGCGTCCGGCGTGAATTCGAGCACGCCGCGCTGACCTTCGCTGCCCGCGTCGCCCTCGACCCAGCCCATATCTGTGATGGATGTGAATGCATCGGGCGCTGGCATGCGCGCCATCAGCTCTGCGTAGAAATCAGCCGGGAATACCTCATCAGCGTACCAATGCGGCGTTGGATCAAGCATAACCGCCGCTTCCGCGATACTTGCTTGCACGGCTTCGAATGCGTCCGCGGTCGAGAGGCCCGCAACCTTTGGACCAGAGGGCCGAATTTGGGCGGGCGCCGCCGGTTCTTCACCGGCCAGGATGGCGCCGAGGCGTTCAGCGTCAGCGGCGTCGCGCCAGAAAATGACGTTGCCGGCGCCCTTGAAGAACCCTTCCGTTTGGAGCGAGGCGGCGCGCTGACGGTCATCCACGTGGAAACCGATATTGGCCATATGGGTCAGGATCGCTTGATGCTCAGCCAGATTGGCGTTGATCTCGACAAGGACGGATTTCAGTTCAGGGTGATGCAGCGTGCGAGCCATTCCGGCGACGACCGCGTGTTCCAGCCCATCAACATCAATCTTGATATGCGTTGGCGGCGGCGTGACGCCCGCTTCAACCAACTCATCCAAAGGAGCAGCAAAGCAGCCCTGGCTAAACTGGTCTTGCATCGGCGCCAAGTTCGGGTCGAGCGCTTCGCCAAAAGCGTGGCAGGAGCCGCCAGCTTCGAAACGGCCAAGATAGAATTTGTCGAACCCGGCGTTCTCGGCGATAGCCATGCAATAGGCCGAAATCTGATCAGACAGGCCATTGATGTAGATATTCTGGTTCAGCAGAGCGTAGTTCTGCGATTCGGGCTCAAAAGAAATCACCTTGATCCCGCGCGTCGCCGCAGCCCAGATCGAGTACATGCCGACATTAGCGCCGATATCGACCAGAATGTCGTTGGCGTCGAAGGTTTCAATCCACGCCAGCGTATCGCGTTCCTTGAAATGAAACGTCTGCACGCGCCATTGGGTTAGCTTGTTGGGGGTCACATATTTTGCAGTCCCGCCGAAATAGGGAATTGCGGACACGCCTTGCGGCGCGGCTTGTGGCGCGGGCTGGGCTTGTGGCGGAGTCATTGGCTGGGCGGGGGCAGCGGCTTGCAACATAAACAAAGCTTTCCGTGAAATTAAAGAATTCATCCACAACCTGAACCCGTGCCGGTTAATAGCGCGTGAACCATCTTTGAAAGGCTTTCGGGAACCATGCCCGCGCTTGTGCAGCTTTAGCGGCTCGGGCTACCCTTTTGTCCTGATGAAAACTTTCGATGCTTGGAGTAAGATGATGGGTGATGCGGCCTATGATGTTGTTGTAGTTGGCGCCGGCAATGCAGCCCTTTGCGCCGCGATTTCCGCCCACGAGAATGGCGCGAAGGTGTTGGTGCTGGAAAAAGCGCCGGAAGATGAGAAGGGCGGCAACTCCTACTTCACCGCCGGCGGCTTCCGCTTCATGCATAACGGCCTGGACGATGTTCGCGAGGACGTGCTGGTAGATATGTCGGACGATGAATCCGACAAAATGATACTGCCGACCCACGACCGCCAATTTTTCTACGAAACGCTGATGAAGGTGACGCGCGGCCAGTCGAACGAGGATTTGGCCTGGACGTTAATCGATGGCTCCCGACCTGCCATGGCGTGGCTCCGCGAGAACGGAGTGCGGTTTATCCCAATGTATGGCCGCCAATCGTTTCTGGTGGATGGCAAGCAGCATTTCTACGGCGGCGTGAATATTGAGGCTGTCGGCGGTGGCGCTGGCCTAGTGGAGTTCCTACTGAAGCGCTGCAATGATCTTGGCATCGAAATTCGCTATGGCACCGGCGCTACCAAGCTGCATCAGCAGGATGATTACCGCATCACTGGCCTGCAGGTGCGGGCGCCGGGCGGTTACGAGGATATCGCCTGCAAGTCCGTCGTGCTGGCTTGCGGTGGGTTTGAATCGAACCCCGAAATGCGGGTTCGTTACCTAGGGCAAGGCTGGGACTTGGCCCGCGTTCGCGGCACCCGGCACAACACGGGCGACGGCATTCAGATGGCGCTGGATATCGGCGCAGTACCTTATGGGAACTGGTCCGGTTGTCATTCCGTCGGCTGGGATATTTCCGCGCCGCCGTTCGGCGACCGGTGGGTGCTGGATAACTTCCAGAAGCATTCCTATCCGCTTGGCATCATGGTGAATGTGAACGGCGAACGCTTTGTCGATGAGGGCGAGGATTACCGGAACCTGACCTATGTCCGTTTCGGCAAAGCGATCATGGGACAGCCGAACTACACGGCGGTGCAGATCTTCGACCAGAAAACCGTCAGCCAATTGCGCGATGAATACCGCATCAAAGAGATCACCCGCGTTGTTGGAAACACAATTGAGGAATTGGCGGAAGGCCTGGATATCCCAGCCGACAAGCTGAAAGCCACGATTGAGGCCTATAATTCCGCCTGTCCCGATCAGGCGACCATCGACGCGCAATATAACCCGGCGATCCTGGATGGCATCGGCACCAAGGGTATCAGCCCCGCCAAATCCAACTGGGCGCTGCCGATCAACGAGCCGCCCTATGAGGCCTGGATTACGACGACAGGCGTCACGTTCACCTTCGGCGGCCTGAAGATTGACGAGAAGAACACGGTCCAAGACAAGGCTGATCGGCCGATCCCGGGGCTGTTCGCGGCGGGCGAGCTGGTCGGCGGGCTGTTTTATGAAAACTATCCGGGCGGTACTGGCCTTATGTCCGGTTCTGTATTCGGGCGACAGGCGGGCCAATCCGCCGCTGAGCACGCCCGCAGCCTGAACGCTTAAAGGACTTGAATTATGAGTGAGCCAAACATGCTCGGTTTCGTCGGCGTCGGCGTTATGGGCGAGAAGATGTGCCGGAATATGGCGCAGAAGGCGGGCAAGCCCGTTCTGGCGTTTGACCAGAATAAGGCGCCGTTACAGCGTTTGTCCGAACACGGCGTTGAAAGCGCTAACAGCCTGGCGGATGTGATGGCGCGAACGGATATGGTCTTTCTATCGCTTCCAGGCGAACCGCAGGTGCGGGCCGTTGTGCTGGGCGAGGGCGGGTTGCTAGAGAACGCCAAACCCGGTCAGCTCATCATCGATTGTTCGACCTGCCCCGTGGCGCTCGCCCAAGAGATCGCGCAGGCTGCGGCAGCGAATGGCGTGCATTTTCTTGATGCGCCTGTCTCGCGCGGCACGACTGCGGCTGACAACGGCACGCTCAACTTCATGGTCGGCGGTGATCAGTCCAGCTTTGACTCGGCCAAGCCGTATATCGAAACCATGGGCGTCGACATCACCCTCTGCGGCGGGCCGGGCGCCGGGCAGGCGGTTAAACTAATGAACAATATGATCGTCGTGCAGACGGTCCGCGCCATTGCTGAAGCGCTCAAGGTTGCGCAGGAATCGGGCGCTGTGGACGGCAAAGTGTTGTTTGAGACGCTGACGACCGGCTCAGCCGATAGTTTCGTGCTGCGGAATCATGGCCTGAACAGCATGCTTCCGGGCACCCATCCAGCGCAAACATTTCCGGTGAAATATATCAAGAAGGACCTGGACTACGCGCTGGATTTGGCTGAATCATGCGGCGTTGTCATGACGGGCGCTGAAACGACGATGGATTTGCTGAATAAAGCCGAAGCCATGGAGTTCGGCGACCGCTACTACACCATTATCATTGATGCCCTAGAGAAGCGCGCTCAAGACGCCAGTTAGGGAACAAACCTGACAGGCCTAACCTTTCCGCTACCCAGCCGAGACCCATTTAGAGATCAGTGAGCGGGTCGCATTGCGCTTCGACCTGCCGCCGAATAAGCCATTGGAGATATGACGCAATGAGCGACATCTGGAAGATTTACGGCATTCGCTACACCACGCAGCCCTCCCGTCCCGCCAGCATCACCTACCTTTGGGGCGATGCGGCAGAGGAAACGGGCGGTCTCGATTATTATTCCTGGTTACTGGTCTCCAACGACCGCGCCATTGTCATCGATACAGGAGCGGCCGAGCAGAAGGTAAAGGCGCTTGGCCGCGATTGGCTGGCGAGGCCGACGGATGCGTTACGGCGTCTCGGCGTCGATCCGGGCCATGTGGAAGACCTTATTATCTCCCACGCCCATTGGGACCATGTGGGCGACCTCGCCTCATTTCCCAAAGCCAAATTCTATATGAATGATCTGGAGATGGAGAGCATTACCGGGCCTGATATGAGCTACGCGCTCCTCCGCGAGGCGTATCACATGGATGAGGCGCAGCAGATCGCTGGCCTTGTCTATGAGGACCGGCTGACCTTCCTGCAGGGTGATGGAACGTTTGCCCCAGGTGTCGAATACACATTGATCGGCGGTCACAGCGCTGGGCAATTGGCGCTGACGGTGAACACAGAACGCGGGCCGGTCGTGCTGGCGACGGACGCCATTCACTTCTGGCAGGAAGTGGAGAAGGAACGGGCATTCATCATTTTCCATGACCTCCGCCAGATGCTGGCCGGGTATCGTAAGCTCAACAGCATGGTCGGCGGCGACCTTGGCCGATTGATCCCAGGGCATGACACTTTGATCGCCAAACGCTATCCGGTTGTTGAAAGCCATGCCGACGGCTCCCCGTTCATTCTGGATTTGGGCGCGGCGCCCATCGCATGGTGAACGAAACGTTGCGCGAGGCAGGGCAAACCGCCTATACATATGCCCTTGAACGCGCGCCCATTTAATTTAGAGCGCGCGGCGAACATCAGGGTAGGCAGGCTTAGCGTATGGACGAGAAACGCATCGTCGAAGCGGTGGATCTAAAGATTCATTTCCCGCTTGAAGATAATACGGTTAAAGCCGTAGATGGCATCAGTTTTCACATTGATCGCGGCGAAACGCTGGCAGTCGTCGGCGAGTCCGGGTCCGGCAAGTCGGTGACGGCCATGGGGCTGATGCGGCTGAATGATTACGCTGGCGGCAAGATCGTCGGCGGTTCAGCGCGCATCCGGCAGAATGACGGCACGGTTGTCGATATCTCCAAAGCTGACCAGGAAGAGATGCGACTGATCCGTGGCAACAACATCTCCATGATTTTCCAGGAGCCGATGACCAGTCTGAACCCTGTGTTCACTGTCGGCTTCCAGATCATGGAGCCGATCATGCTGCACCAAGGCAAGACTGAGGATGAGGCCCGCGAGACGGCGCTTGAAATGCTGCGGCTTGTGCGCATCCCAGAGCCTGAAAAGCAGATGCAGCAATATCCGCATCATCTCTCCGGCGGCATGCGCCAGCGTGTGATGATCGCGATGGCGCTATCCTGCCGCCCGGACCTCTTGATCGCCGATGAGCCGACGACCGCGCTGGACGTTACCATTCAAGCGCAGATTTTGGACCTTATCCGCCATCTCCAGAAGGAAATTGGCATGGCGGTTATGTTCATCACGCACGATATGGGCGTCGTTGCAGAAATGGCGGACAGGGTGTTGGTCATGTACAAGGGCAACGTGATGGAAGAGGGATCGATTGATCAAATCTTCCACGCGCCAGAACATCCCTATACCAAGACGCTGCTAAGCGCCGTGCCGAAGCTCGGCTCCATGCAGGGCAAAGACCAGCCGGAGCCGTTCCCGGACATCGTGTTCGACGAGAGCTTCAAAGCCGTTAGCTAACAGTATTTGATTTAAGGATTTATCCGATGGACGCGATGGCATCCGGCGAGCCGATTATCGAGGCGCGCAACCTCACCACACGCTTTGACATCCGCACTGGCATGTTTGGCCGCGTCACAGGGCGCGTGCATGCCGTGGAAGGCATCAACTTCCATGTGATGCCGTCTGAAACACTGTCGTTGGTTGGTGAAAGCGGCTGCGGTAAGTCGACAACAGGCCGGTCGTTGCTGAAACTGGTGGAGCCGACACGCGGTCAAATCATGTTTGAAGGCAAGGACATCACGGATTATTCGTCAAACCAGATGCGGCCGATCCGGCCTCGCCTGCAGATGATCTTCCAGGACCCGTTTGCCAGCCTGAACCCGCGCCTCACCGCCGGCGCCTCCATCGCTGAGCCGATGAAGGTGCATGGCATCGCATCGGGGTCTGAGTTGAAGGACAGGGTGGCGGAATTGCTGAAACGCTGCGGCCTGCCGCCGGAATACGCGCAACGCTTCCCCCATGAATTCTCAGGCGGTCAACGCCAACGCATCTGCATCGCCCGTGCGCTTGGGCTGAATCCCAGCATGATTGTTGCGGATGAGGCTGTGTCTGCGCTTGACGTGACGATTAAGGCGCAGGTCATCAACCTGATGATGGAGCTTCAGGACGAGTTCGGCATCGCCTTCCTGTTCATCTCCCACGACATGGCCGTCGTCGAACGCGTCAGCCACCGCGTCGCGGTCATGTATCTCGGCCAGATCGTCGAATTGGGCACACGCCGCGCGGTGTTCGAAAACCCACGCCACCCCTACACAAAGAAACTCCTGGCCGCCGTCCCAGTCGCCGACCCCCGCAACCGCAACCTAAACCGCGCCCTAAACGCCGACGAAATCCCCAGCCCCGTAAAACCCGTCGGCTACGAACCACCCGCGACGGCGCTGGAAGAAGTCGAACCAGGGCACTACGTGATGCCGCATTGAGCATATGAATTCGGACATTTATTGGATTGAGAAGGCTCGAATGCCGGAGGGTGACTGGCCATCCCTAACCGCTTCATTGAATTTGTTACAGGGAAGTAAAAGAGCAATACTTGAAAGATCGAGTTGACCTAATGGATGGTGCGTCATCGCAGACCGTCTCGGGTCACTTTGATGGGCTGTTGCAAGTTGTTATTCGACGGATTGTTGACCTCACAGACTCAATTATATGTTGTTGGAACTCCGGAAATTGTATTGGGGCGATTGTTTGCTCTAGGGCACTATTGGAAACGCTGGGGTTTCTACATTCGCTTATGACAAGGGCAGCAAAGTTTGCAGTCGATAATAAGTGGGAAGATGTTGGGAAATTGATAACTACATATGCTTTCTCGTCTGGCCGAAAAGCAAAGAAACGAAGCTTAGAAAAGAAATATAAACCGCCAATAATAAGCAAAATGGTTATCGGTTTGATTTCTGATACATTTCCCGGATCACAGCAGCATTGGGAACAAATATGCGATATTGCTCACCCTAACGGAGAGGCGATGATTTTTCATTCGGACGACACCATTACAAACGAATTTGCAATGGCAGATCAAAGAGAGCGTGAAAGGCGCAGTTTTGTGCCTGTGTATAACAGCCTTCACCTGCATGCATGGTTGTTTATAGCGCTGACGTATGCTGATGAGTTAGGTGAGTGGTGTCGTTCTGGCGCCAGAGTATACTATTTTAGATGAAGTATGTGCTTGATTATTACGGTTCCTTGATTGTTATTTTTTGATGGGTCTGAAAGGGGGTACTGAACAGGTGGTTTTGGGGGGTAGTTCTTTCCCTCGGATCTCATCTGGGAACAGAATCCCGAGAGATTGTCTAGATTGGTGAGGACAGTTCGTTTGTAGGAAGACATGAGCTGTATTTCGGTGTGCGATGCCCCTGCGCCGGCCTTATCGCGGCAGCTCCGTCTCACCCATCAGTTCCAGATCAATCGCGCGGGCGCATTGGCGGCCTTCGCGGATGGCCCAGACGACGAGGGATTGGCCGCGGCGCATGTCGCCTGCGGTGAAGACCTTGTCCATGCTTGTTTTGTAGCTGAAATCATCTGCGAAGACGTTGCCGCGTGGGTCCAAGTCTAGGCCAAGTTCCGTGACCATGCCGTCTTGTACGGGGCCAGTGAAGCCCATCGCTAGCAGCACCAGGTCGCAATCAACCGTTTTCTCGGTGCCTGGGACGGGTTTCGGGCCTTGGGCGGTCCATTCAACTTCGCTGATCGTCGCTTGCTTCACCTGGCCGTTCTCGCCCTTGAATTCCATCGTGCTGGCGGCGAAGTGGCGGTCAGCGCCTTCCTGGTGGCTGGAGGAGGTGCGCATTTTGATCGGCCAATCGGGCCAAACCATCTGCTTATCTTCCTTCTCCGGTGGCTCCGGCATGATCTCGAGTTGCGTTACGGAGACTGCGCCATGGCGGTTGGAGGTGCCGATGCAATCAGACCCCGTATCGCCGCCGCCGATGACCAGCACATTCTTACCGTCGGCACGGATGCCGATGTCGTCCGGGATTGTGTCGCCTGCATTGCGCTTGTTTTGCTGCGGCAGGAATTCCATGGCGAAATGCACGCCGTCCATGTCCCGGCCTGTCACAGGCAGATCACGCGGCATTTCTGCGCCGCCAGTGAGGGCGACAGCATCAAATTCAGCAACAAGATCAGCGGCCTTCACATCGACGCCGACGTTAACGCCGGTGCGGAACTCTACGCCCTCAGCCGCCATCTGTTCCATACGGCGATCAATCAGGTGCTTTTCCATTTTGAAATCTGGAATGCCATAGCGCAGCAGCCCGCCGATACGGTCAGCCTTTTCGAACAGCACAACGTCATGACCGGCGCGCGCAAGCTGTTGCGCAGCCGCCATGCCAGCAGGGCCGGAGCCGACGACAGCGACGCGTTTGCCAGTTTTCGTTTCAGGGACTTCAGGCGAAATCCAATTGTTCTGGAAGCCTTTGTCAACGATGGCGCATTCGATGGTTTTGATCGCAACCGGGTCATCATTGATGTTGAGAACGCAGGATTCCTCGCAGGGTGCGGGGCAAATGCGGCCCGTGAATTCCGGGAAATTGTTGGTCGAGTGGAGATTGACCAACGCTTGTTCCCATTGGCCGGCATAAACCAGATCATTCCAATCCGGAATTTGGTTATTGACGGGGCAGCCGTTGTGGCAGAACGGAATGCCGCAATCCATGCAGCGCGCGCCCTGGGCCTGAACTTCAGCCTCGGGCAAGGGCTCAACGAACTCCTTGTAGTGGTGGAGGCGTTCGTCGACGGGCCGGTAGGCCCGCTCAGCGCGGTCGAGTTCGAGGAATCCGGTTGGCTTACCCATGGGCTTCGCTCCCCTTGGCGGCATCTTCCGCTTGCATCTCTTTGAGCGCACGGCGGTAGTCTTGCGGCATTACTTTGACAAATTCATTCAGCGCCGTGTCCCAACGCTCCAGCAACGCTTTGCCCGCAGCGCTATCAGTATAATGAACGTGGCGCTCGATCATTGTTTTCAGGCGCATTTCATCATGCTCAAGCATAGAGCCTTTGAAATCATGGGACGCCATTGGGCCGCCGGCCTTATCGACGCCTTCAAGGTCCACCATGGAGAGATTGCAGCGGTCTCGGAACCGGCCATGGGGATCATGGACGTACGCAACGCCGCCAGACATGCCAGCAGCAAAGTTCACGCCTGTTTCGCCAAGCACGACGAGGCAACCGCCTGTCATATATTCGGCGCCATGGTCGCCGACGCCTTCAACGACAGCGAATGCGCCGGAATTGCGAACGCCAAATCGCTCGCCGCCGACGCCGCGGAAGTAGCACTCGCCCTCAATCGCGCCGTAAAGCACGGTGTTGCCGACGATGATGTTTTCCTCAGCCTTATAGGAGGAGTTCTTCGGCGGGAAAATTGCGATCCGACCGCCAGAAAGGCCTTTGCCGACATAGTCGTTGGCGACGCCTTCAAGCTCAATGGACATGCCGCGCGTACCGAACGCCCCGAAGCTTTGCCCGCCAACGCCGGTCGCCTTAATGGCGATAGTGTCTTCCGGCAGGCCTGCATGGCCGTAGCGCTTCGCTACCTCGCCGGCAAGCATAGCGCCGACGGTACGGTTTACATTGCGAACCTCAGTGTGGATCACAACGGCCTCGCCATTCTCAAGCGCCGGCATCGCCTCGGCGATGAGCTTCTGGTCAAGCGCCTTGTCGAGCTGGTGGTCCTGGGTCTCGCAATTGAACGTATTGACGCCAGGGCCGGGGATGGGCTTGTAAATCAAGCCGCTCAGATCGATGCCGTCGGCCTTCCAGTGGTCGATGGCGTCTTTCATATCTAGCTTCTCGGTGGCGCCGATAAGCTCATTGACGCTGCGTACGCCCAACTCCGCCATGATCTCGCGCATTTCCTCCGCTAGGAAGAAGAAGTAGTTGATCACGTTCTCCGGCGTGCCGGTGAAGCGGCGGCGAAGCTCTGGGTTTTGGGTCGCGACGCCGACAGGGCAGGTGTTCAGGTGACACTTCCGCATCATGATGCAGCCCATGGAGATGAGCGGCGCCGTGGAGAAACCAAATTCATCCGCGCCCAGGATTGCGCCAATGATGACATCCTTGCCCGTGCGCAGCCCGCCATCGACCTGCACGGCGATCCGGCCACGCAGACCGTTCAGCACGAGTGTCTGATGGGTTTCGGCCAGGCCGATTTCCCAAGGGCTGCCTGCATGGGTGAGGGAGGTGATGGGGCTTGCACCCGTGCCGCCTTCAAAGCCTGAAATCGTTACATGGTCCGCCCGCGCTTTGGACACGCCAGCCGCAACCGTGCCGACGCCAACTTCAGAGACAAGTTTTACACTAATACGGGCTCTTGGATTGGCGTTCTTCAGATCATGAATGAGCTGCGCCAGATCCTCAATCGAGTAAATATCGTGATGCGGTGGCGGCGAAATCAGGCCAACGCCCGGCGTTGAATGCCGGACAGCAGCGATGTTGCGGTCAACCTTATGGCCGGGCAATTGGCCGCCTTCGCCGGGCTTGGCGCCTTGGGCCATCTTGATCTGGATGTCGTCTGCGTTTGCCAGATATTCCGTCGTCACGCCGAACCGACCGCTGGCGACCTGCTTGATGCGGCTCCGCATCGTGTCGCCGTTGTCCATGGGTTTGAAGCGGTCAGGCTCTTCGCCGCCTTCGCCCGTGTTGGAGCGTCCGCCGATGCGGTTCATGGCGATCGCGAGCGTCGTGTGCGCCTCACGGCTGATGGAGCCGAAGGACATGGCGCCTGTGGAGAAGCGTTTTACGATCTCTTCCGCAGGCTCAACCTCGTCCAGAGGCACGGGCGTGTCCGCGTAGTTCAGCTTGAACAGGCCGCGTAACGTCAGCAGGTTCTTGTCCTGCTCGTTGATCGAGGCCGCGAACGCTTTGTAGTCCTGAGTATTGTTGCCGCGTACGGCATGTTGCAGATTCCGAACGCTTTCCGGGTTCCAAGCGTGCTTTTCGCCCCGGAAGCGGAAGGCGTATTCGCCGCCGACTTCGAGCATGTCCTCAAGAGTCGGATCATCGCCGAACGCGCGGACGTGGCGCATCACGGTTTCTTGGCCAACATCCTCAAGGCCGATGCCTTCAACAGTCGTCGCCGTCCCGGTGAAGTAGTCTTCAACCAACTTTGTAGAAAGGCCGACGCCATCAAAGATCTGCGCGCCGCAATAAGACTGGTATGTGGAAATGCCCATTTTGGACATGACCTTCAGAATGCCTTTGTTGAGCGCCTTGATGTAGTTCTGGAAGGCTTTCTCAACGGTGATGCCTTCTGGCAACTCCGAAAGCCGGTCGCGGATGGTTTCAAACCCGAGATAGGGATTGATCGCCTCAGCGCCGTAACCAGCCAGAACACACATGTGATGTACTTCGCGCGCTTCGCCAGTTTCAATGACGAGGCCGGTTTCGGTACGAAGGCCCGTGCGGATCAAATGATGATGCACTGCAGAGCAAGCCAGCAGGGCGGGAATCGGGATGCGGTTTGCGCTCATTTCCCGGTCGGAGATGATGAGGATGTTGAAGCCTTCGTTGACGGCTTTTTCTGCCTCATCCTGCAACCACTTTACGGCGCCTTTGAGGCCGCCAACGCCTTGGTCTGCGGGCCAGGTTGCGTCGAGCGTCCGCGTTTTGAAGGCATCGCCAACGAGATCCGTAACGTGGCGGATTTTCTCCAATTCTTCATTCGTGAGGATTGGTTGCTTCACTTCAAGCCGCCAGTGCGGGTCTTCGGCATCATCGCCGAATCCGAACAGGTTCGGGCGTGGGCCAATCATAGAGACCAGCGACATCACGACTTCTTCGCGGATCGGATCGATCGGCGGATTGGTGACCTGCGCAAAGTTCTGCTTGAAATAGGTATAGAGCAGCTTGGATTTTTCAGAAAGCACCGAAATCGGCACGTCTGCGCCCATTGAGCCCAACGGATCGTCGCCAACCGCCGCCATCGGCTCCAGGAAGAATTTGAGATCCTCCTGGGAATAGCCAAACGCCTGCTGCCGGTCGAGCAGCGGGATATTGGAAACAGGCGCTTGCGCCTCAACCTGATTCAGGTCTTCCAAGCGGAACTGAGTCTTGGACAGGATTTCGCGGTACGGCTGAGCCTTAGATAGATCATCTTTCAACTCGGCATCATCGATGATCCGGCCTTGCTCCATATCGATCAGGAACATCTTGCCAGGCTGCAGACGCCACTGCCGCGCGATCTTCTCCGGCGGGATATCAAGCACGCCGATCTCAGACGCCATCACCACTTTATCATCTGTGGTGACAAGGTAGCGGGCAGGGCGGAGGCCATTCCGATCCAAGGTCGCGCCGATCTGGAGGCCGTCTGTGAACGCCACCGCAGCCGGGCCATCCCATGGCTCCATGGTCGCGGCATAGTATTCGTAGAATGCGCGGCGTTCTTCATCCATCAGCGGGTTGCCGGCCCAGGCTTCCGGGATCAGCACCATCATCGCATGGGCCATGGAATAGCCGCCCAGCGTTAGGAGTTCGAGCGCATTATCAAAGCTGGCGGTGTCTGATTGGCCGTGTGGGATGAGCGGCCAAATTTTGTCCAGATCATCGCCGAACAGCTCAGATTTCATGGCGTGCCGGCGGGCCGCCATCCAGTTGACGTTGCCTCGCAGCGTATTGATTTCGCCGTTATGGCAGATCATGCGGAACGGGTGGGCCAAGCGCCAAGACGGGAAGGTATTCGTCGAGAAGCGTTGGTGCACCAGCGCTAGAGCGGACGTAAAGTTCTCGTCCTGCAGATCTGCGAAATATGAGCCGACTTGGCCCGCCAACAGCATGCCCTTGTAGACGATTGTCCTGGAAGACATCGAGCAGACGTAGAAATCCTGGTATCCGGGCAACTTTTCGCCGGTCCATTTGTTGCCCAGCATCTTACGGATGACAAAAATCTTCCGCTCAAACTTGTCCTGATCCATCCCGGACTCGACTCGCGAGATGAATATCTGCCGGGTTACGGGTTCGCTGGCTTTGACTGTATGTCCAAGGCCATCGTCATTAACTGGCACGTCGCGCCAGCCGAGGACGGTCATGCCTTCGGCTTTGGCCAGGGTTTCCATTTCAGATTCGATCTTGCCGCGCGCTTCGGCGTCCTTCGGCAAAAACATCTGACCGACGGCATATTCGCCTTCTGCCGGCAGGTCAAAGCCCAGGTCCTGCGCGCGGAAAAACGCATCAGGAAGTTGGGTGATGATGCCCGCGCCATCACCGGCCAACGGGTCTGCGCCGACCGCGCCGCGATGATCAAGCTTTAGGAGAATTTCCAGGCCTTGTTCAATGATATCATGCGATTTTCGGCCCTTCACGTCCGCAACAAAGCCGACGCCGCAGGCGTCATGTTCGTTTTGGGGGTCGTAAAGACCCTGGCGCTCAGGCGTCATTGACACAGGCTCAATCCTTATACTCTCGACCGCTGCGCGCCAGAGCGGCGCACGACGTTGCAAATCGGGTGAGATTTAGGCGTACCGGCCTCGTTAGCAGGCGGAGCGGGACGTGCCCAACTCTCCGCTGCTCGATGCCGTAACCCCCTCGCACCCGCGGTTACCCCCTTGCTGCAGCGCTAGCCGGCAAGGCGACTGAGCTTCAGCCGCCGCCTGTTCGAAATCCTAAGAATCCACTGGCGTTTAGCGCGGCTAACCGCAAAGGAACACGTGTTTTACCGAAATTTCACTGCCCCGCCAAGCTTTTCAGGCGGGTTGAGGCCGCGACTGATTAGCCTTCCATCATCCCAGATGTGGTGAAGCCGCCATCGGCGCTCCAGGTCTGGCCGGTGACGAAGCTGGCTTCGTCTGATGCAAGGAAAGCCGCGACTGCTGCGATTTCTTCAGGGCGGCCAAAGCGTTTAAGCGGCATGCGCATCAATGCTGATGGCGGCGGTTCGGCTGTTTTGGTGACGCGTGTATATGTCGGGCCAGGGGCGACGGCGTTAACGCCGATATTATGCTCAGCCAACTCAATCGCCATGGTCTGGGTGAGGTTGATAATTCC
>JAYNYG010000081.1:0-11864 GCA_038102935.1 Alphaproteobacteria bacterium
CACCAGCACAATTTCAGGCTCTGGATTATTCCAATCCGAATCTGGGCGGAGGCCGACCATCGCGCCCGTACCAACCGCCGCCATTGGCGGGCACTTGGTGAAGATTTCTGCATAGGGGCCGATGCCAACTTCTAAGTATTGCGACCAGACGCCAAGCTCAATCAGGCGCTGCTTCAAGTCCTCTGCCGCATCCGATCCTGGCTCGACTTGTGAGAGATCATCGCCAACTTTCTCTCTCACGGCCTCCCGCACAGCTTCCGCCCGGGCCGGGTCGCCCTTCGCCTGCTCTTCGATCACCCGTTCCAGCATGGAAGCGGCGAAGGTAACGCCAGCGGCTTTAACGGGCTGGATATCCTGCGGGGCCAAAAAATGGACATCGTCATCGCCGCGCCTATCTGGCGCGCTGGCGGCCAGAATCTCCGCTAATGCGCCGATGCGCGCCGATGGCGTCGCAGCCTTCACGGCTGCGGTTGGGTCCGCTTCACCAAGGATATCGGCGATGGTCGCGAAGCGGCGGGTCAGGTCATAGACGCCGTCGTCGTCAATGCGGACAACGGCTGGGCCTTTGCCCGGCAGCCAGACGCGGGCGACGAGTGTGCCAGCCGTACCGTCATCCGGTAACGCGCCTTCCGGCGTTAGAGCGTGATCCAAAGCCATGGGGCGGGTCTCCAGTATTGGCGGATTTAGTCGTGGCCGAGATCGCGGCGGTGCTGCTCAGCATTCGCCGCGTAGTTTGGCGCAGATTTGGCGCGGCGCGCAATTTCATCCGCATCCATATCACGCATTTTCTTCGCTGGCGCCCCGGCCCAAAGCTCACCAGATTTGACGACCTTGTTTGGCGTGACGATGGCGCCGGCCGCGACCATAGCGTCCGATTCCACAACGGCCCCGTCGAGGATCGTCGCCTTCATGCCGATGAACGCGCGGTCGTGGATCTGGCAGCCATGTATCATCGCCAAATGGCCGATCAGCACATCATCGCCGATGAAGGTATCAAACTGCCCGCCGGTCACATGAACGACGCTGCCGTCCTGAATGTTCGTGCCAGCCCCGATCTTAACCAGCCCCACATCCGCACGGACGACGACATTGTACCAGAGGCTGGACCTGGCCCCGATCTCAACGTCGCCGACGACAACAACCCCCGGCGCCAAAAATACATCATCCGCGACACGGGGCAGAATGCCCTTATGCGGGAGGACGAGGCCTTTCGGCGCCGGCAGGCTGCTGCCTTCGATCATCGCTTAAAGTCCCGTTGCTTCGTCAACGCCGATCAACATATTCAGCGTTTGCACAGCCTGACCGGACGCGCCCTTGCCGAGATTGTCCAGCAGGCCCGCGACGACAACGGCGTCGCCATCCGGGTTCGGCAGCACATGCAGGCGGAGTTTATTGGTGCCGTTCAAGCATTCCGGGTCCAGCCGGTCGCCTTCGGGCGCGCCGATAGGGGGAACCTCAACGAACGGTTCGTCCTCGTAATGCTCAGTTAGCGCCGCATGAATGCGCTGCGGCTCCGGCTTGCCCGCCATCGCCCAGAGCGGCAGCGGAATTTGCACCAGCATGCCTTGGCGATAGCTGCCCACATGCGGCTCAAACAGCGGCGCGTGGTCCAGGTTGGCCCAGCGCTTGATTTCCGGCAGATGCTTGTGCTTCAGGCCAAGCGCATAACTGAAGATCGTGCTTTCGGTGCGCGCATCTTCCGGGCCTTCAAACTCTGCGATCAAAGATTTGCCGCCGCCGGAATATCCGGAGACAGCATTGATCGTGACCGGCCAGTCCTTCGCGACCAACCCGTTCTCAATAAGCGGATGCAGCATGGCGATGGACGTCAACGAGTAGCAGCCAGGATTGCTGATCCGCGTGGCGCCGCTCATCCGCTGGCGCTGGTCGGAGGCATATTCCTGAAACCCATAGACCCAATCATCCGCAGTCCGGTGCGCCGTGGAGGCGTCAATCACCCGCGTTGACGGATTATCGATCAGACTAACGGCTTCCCGCGCGGCGACATCAGGCAAGCAGAGGATCGCCACATCAGCTGCGTTCAGCGCATCCCGTCGGCGGCTGGCATCTTTGCGCTCAGCATCGTCCAGACGGATCATATCGATATCCATCCGTCCATTCAGCCGCTCAAAGATCTGCAGGCCAGTCGTCCCAGCCTCGCCGTCAATAAATACGCTCGCGCTCATCGTCCTCTTCCTTAGGGTGGTTTTGGAGGCCGCTACGTATCAGCTATTAGACCTTTCGCGCAAGTAAAGCCGCAGCGCGGCGGGCGGTTTGTTGGGGCGGTTTCGAGTGCTAGGATTTCGTTCCATCCTGCGAAAGCCCCCCTCTCCTTGTTCCTCTCCCCCCGTTGGGAGGCGAGGAGACCCTGTGGCGATGTAGGTTCCTGCTATCAAATAGGAGAAAGCCTCCGTGAGGGTCCCCTCGCCCTCCAACAGAGGGAGAGGGAACAGGGTGAGGGTGGGCGCCTGCCAGGACAAGAGCAAGCCTTCCGCCCTATTCAGAACCCTCGCGCCGCAACAGCCGCGCCAACCCAAGCGCGAACACAAGCCCTAATCCAGCCAGCCCTGCCATCACGAGAAACGCCGTTTGGCCGCCGTGGTCTTCGAAGATGCCGCCGGTGATGGGCTGCATGATGGCCATGGCCATGCCCATGCCGAGCGCCGAATAGAGCGCCTGTCCAGTGGCGGAGGAACTCGTTGGGACATGGCGCTGGAGGTAGGTCATGGCGCCCAAATGGGCCGCGCCGAATGTCAGACCGTGGAGGGATTGGAAGACGAGTAGCAGTTCGTAATCCGTCGTCAGGCCAAGGCCAATCCAGCGGATGACGCCGCCTGCAGCGCCCAAGGCCATCAAGCCGCCGGGGCCGAATTTCCGCACTAGGAATACACTGGCCCAAAACAGCAGAATCTCCGCCACCACCCCGATGGACCAGAGCATGCTGATCTGGCTTTCGGTTATGCCCGCCGCTTTCCAATAGATCGTCGAATAACCATTCAGCGCCGCATGGGCGCTCATATTAGCGGCGGCGGCAAGGAGCAGCAGTTGAAAGCGCCGGTCTCGCAGCAGCGCCCAAGCCGGGGCGGCGGCGAATTTCCGGCCTGCATCCTCCCTCGGCGGGGAGCGGAGGTCTGGCAAGAAGGCGACGGCGACGAAGATCAGCATCAAGCCGCCGACCAGCATATAGGCCACGTGGTCTGACGACGCGCCCTCTAACCAAAAGCCCGCCGCTGTTACGACCACGATGAAAGCAACAGAACCCCAGGAGCGGAGAAAGCCGTACTCCAATCCACGCGCACGAATGGTGAGCAAACATAGGTTCTCGCCGACTGGCAAGACTGGCCCTTGCAGCGCGTTACCAATCGCCAGTACGGCCAGAATGCCCCAGAAGCCGTACGTTTGCGTCAGCACCGCCATAGCTATACATGCGCCGCCAGCGCACAGCATCGCCAGACGTTTTCGGCGGCCTGTTACGTCGGCCACATGGGCCGCCAGCGGGTTTACTGTCACGCGCACCCAAGACATGGCGGCCAGGATGTAGCCGATTTCCACCGGCGAAAGGCCCCTGCCCTCCATCCAAAGCGGTAGGAACGGGCCGATGATCGCCACCGTCCCGAACATCGCCACGTAATAGAAGATAATCCGCGCCGATGGGTACTTCACCGCCTTCGCCGCTAAGACCAGCGTTTCAGGCAATTCTGCCATGTTCGAAGGGGCTGCCATTGTCGCTGGGTTATGCCTTAGACTGCAGGAATTGGAATCGCTTATGGCGTATCACGCCCGAATACCTGAAGGAACTCACCCCCGTGACGGACCAAGCCCAAGCCGACGCCTGGCGGGACGCGATCTTTGACGCGTTCGTAGATGCCGGCATCGCCCAAGTCGCCTATGTGCCAGACGCTGGCCATAAACGCCTGATCGAACGCACCCAAGCCGCAAACGGCATGCGCGCCATGTCCGTCGCGACGGAGGAGGACGCCGTCGCATGTTTGGCGGGCGCATGGCTTGGCGGGCAAAAGGGCGCGCTGTTGATGCAGTCCAGCGGCGTCGGCAACACAATCAATATGCTCAGCCTCGCCAAGACCTGCCAATTCCCGCTGCCAATGTTCATCACCATGCGCGGCGAATGGGGCGAGTTTAATTCCTGGCAGATGCAAATGGGCGAAACCACCCAGGCGCATTTAGAAATCTCCGGCGTCAAGTGCTATCGCTGCGAAGAACCGGAAGATGTGGCTGAAACTGTCCGCGTCGCGATTGAGCAGGCCTATAACGGCCAGACGCAAACGGCGGTTCTGCTGGCGCAAAAACTGGTCGGCACCAAGAAATTCTCTGACGGCGGGCTTGGAGACAACAAGAAATGAGCAGCATTGAAACCAAGCCGGACGGCCTTATCGACCGCCGCAGCTTCGTCATGCACTTATTGGCCGATCGGGGCGATGACCTCTGCGTCGTCGGTGGCCTCGGCTCGCCCTGTTACGATATGAAAGCGGCGGGCGACCATCCGCTGAATTTCTATCTCTACGGCGCAATGGGTGGCGCGGTGCCAATGGCCATGGGCCTCGCTGCGGCACAGCCTGAAAAACGCGTGATGGCGTTGACGGGCGATGGCGAAGTACTCATGGGCTTGACGGGCCTCGCGGCTGCAGGCGCTGAGGGCCTCGAAAACCTCATCGTCGTTGTCCTGGACAATGAGCGGTACGGCGAAACTGGCCAGCAAACGACGCACACGGCGCGCGGCGTGAACCTGGCGCAAACGGCGATTGGGCTTGGCTACAAGTCCGTCCGCGACATCCAAACCGCGGCAGAAGCGGCAGAGCTTCAGGAATGGACGATGACCGTTCGCGGTCCCGCCTGCGCCGTTGTTAAAATCAGCCCGGACGCTGCCGGAATGGCCTTGCCGCCGCAAGACGGCGTTTACATGAAGCACCGCTTCCGGGAGCGCTTGCTCGGCGTCCAGCCCCGCTGAATCCGCCTGAACCATCTGCCGCCCGGAAGGGCATGACGCTCGGTTTCGTGGCGCTTGGACTCTTCGTGATCATGAGCGCCGCCGCGCGCGGCGTCAGCGAAACCTTCGCGGTTTTTCTGCTACCCGTCAGCGCCGATTTCGGCTGGTCACGGGCAGAGGCGGCCAGCATTTACGCGCTTGGCATGCTGGGGCTTGGCGTGTTTTCGCCAGTGGCCGGGCGGCTGTTTGATAAGTTCGGGCCTGCCGTCCTGTTCCCGCTTGGCATGGCATGCTTGGCGTTTGGGCCGTTTCTCGCGTCGCAACTGACTTCGCTTTGGCAGTTCTATATCGGCCTTAGCTTGATCGTCGGATTTGGCGCGGCGGCGCTCGGCATCGCTGTCCAATCGACACTTTTGGCGCGGTGGTTCGGCAAGTCGCTGACAACCGCCATCGCTGTCGTGTCAGGCGCATCCGGCATCGGCGTCATGACGTTTTCGCCGGTCACCCAATATCTGATCGACGAACTTGGCTGGCGGGACGCCTATAGCGGCATCGCGATCATCGTCGCAGGGTTTGGCGTGCTCATTCTGTTAGCGCCTTGGCGGCGGATCGCACGCGGCCATCCAGACCAAATGGAACAGCGGAACACAGCGTCGTCAGCGCCGTTAACGGCTTGGACATTCAAGCGCGCCGTCCGCTCCCGGCCCTATTGGGCGCTGACGGCCGTACATTTCATCACCGCTGTGTCGATGTTCTCCGTCCAGCCGCAAGTCGTTGCGTTCTTGGTAGAGAATGGCGTTGACCCAATCACGGCGGCGAGCGCATTCGGTGTTTCGGGTATTTCTGCGACCGTTGGCTTACTCATATTTGGCGTGATTGCAGATAGATATGGCGCGCTGATATCCGTCACGCTCTCCTACAGTTTGACGATTTTCGGCTATATCTTGCTGACGGCATTAGCGATTGCGCCAAGCATGCTGCTGCTATGGGCTTTCGTAATTTTCTACGGCGCCAGCTTCGGCAGCCGCGGCCCCGTGATCTCAGCCTTGACAGCGCGCATCTTTGGGCGCGGCCCCGATCTCGGCTTGATCATGGGCGCGATCTTCATGGGCATGGGCTCCGGGGCCGCCGTCGGCGCAACGCTGGGCGGTTACATCCATGACATCACTCACGGCTACGCAGCCGTCATCGCCTTGGCGCTCGGCGCAATATCAATCCCAGTCGTGATCTTCTGGACCGTGCCGGAATTGCGTTTGGCGGGGCGTTGGCGGAGATGAGGCAATGAACCTTGCATGGGCGGCGCTTTTGGCTGCCGGTTTATTTGAGATCGGATGGCCTATCGGACTAAAGCAAGGCTATACCGACCAAGGGCTTCATTGGGGTTGGATCGTTTTCGGCTGCATTTGCATAGGGGTTAGCGGAACACTGCTTTTCTATGCGCAGAAAACCATCCCCATCGGCACTGCGTACGCGGTTTGGACAGGTATAGGCGCTGCTGGCACGTTCATCGTCGGCGTTACCATTTACGGCGACGCGGCAAGCGCCCTCCGAATGGTGTCGGTTTTACTGATCATTATCGGCGTGATTGGACTAAAACTAGCCTAAACCAACGGCGCCACCTCCGCCTGGAACTCCCGCATGCGATCCAGGGTCTCTGGGAGGGTTTGGCCGTGGACGTTCAGGATGATTGTGCTAACGCCAACGTCTTTCAGCGCGGCGATGTCTGCGGCGCGGTCTGCGGCGCTGCCTGTCAGGATGAGGCGGCCGCCTTCGCGGTTCTTCGTTTCTGCCTGGCTGTGGAAGGGCGCGTTGTAGCCGAGCGCTATGTCTGCCGGGTTGCGGCCCGCGGCCTCTACTTTCTCGTAGAGCTTGTCGCGGCCTGCCGCATAGCGTTCAGCGGAATCCAGGGGCGAACGTGGATTGGCGCCGAGCGGATACCAACCGTCCCCCAATTCGGCGACGCGACGCTGAGCGCGGCCAGACTCGCCGCCGATCCAGATCGGTGGGTGCGGTTTTTGCACCGGCTTCGGTTCAAACGTGATGTTGGAGAACTTGGAATAGGGGCTATCATGGGCGGCGTCATCATCCGTCCATACTTTCTTGAAGATGCGGATATAGTCGTCCGTCACTTCGCCGCGGTTATCGAAGTCTGGCGCGCCAATGGCTTCGAACTCTTCGCGCATCCAGCCCGTGCCGCAACCAACAATCACCCGCCCGCCGGAAAGCTGGTCCGTCGTCGCGAGCGACTTGGCGGCCATTAGCGGCTCACGGTGCGGCACCACCATGACAGAGGTCAGCAGTTTCATCGTCGTCGTCATGGCGGCGACATAGGCCAACAGCGTCAACTGCTCCATGCATTCGCCGCCCGATTGGCCCGGAAACTTGCCCTCCTCAGAGTAAGGATAGCGGGACGAAATATCCTTCGGCACCACGATATGGTCTGAGACGATGAGCGTGCCGTAGCCGAGCTTTTCGGCCTCCGTCACGATGGCGCGGATGCAATCCGGGTCCGTCATCGGGCCGCGATGGGGAACCTGTACGCCGAAATTCATGCCGCTCATTCTTCTATTGACCTTCCCATTTGGGTTCACGTTTTTCGATGAATGCGCCGATGCCTTCTTCGGCATCCCGCGCCATCATGTTTTCCGCCATAACATCTGACGCATAATCATAGGCCTCATCCAGACCGAGTTCGAGTTGCCTGTAGAACGCCTGCTTGCCGACTTTGACAGTATATCCGGACCGGCTGGCGATGCTTTCAGCGAATGCGAGCGCTGCACCCCGAACGGCGCCTGGAGGCAGAACCCGGTTCACCAAACCGATGCGCATTGCGTGCTCGGCGTCCATCAATTCGCCAGAGAGCAGCATCTCCATCGCGTGTTTCGGCGCCACATTGCGGGAGAGCGCGACCATCGGCGTCGAACAGAAGAGTCCAATGTTTACACCTGGCGTCGCAAACCGCGCATCCTCTGAAGCGAAGGCTATATCAGCGCTGGCGACGAGCTGACATCCAGCGGCAGTGGCAATGCCTTCTACAGCGGCGATCATCGGCTGCGGCAAGCGCACAATGCGCTTCATCACGCCGGCGCATTCTCTCAGCAGCCAGTCGTAATAGTCCCGGTTCCGATTTGCCTGCACTTCCTTCAAATCATGCCCGGCGGAGAATGCCTTCCCTTCCGCTTGCAACATGACGGCGCGAATGGATGCGTCTGCCGCAATCGCGTCCAGCGTCTCCGCGAGAGCGGCGAGCATGGCTTCGGACAAGGGATTGCGCTGGGCCGGGCGGTTCAGCGTCAGGATCGCGACGGCGCCTTTGTCTTGCCGCAACAGGATATCGCTTACCGTGGTCGTGTCTGGCATGGCTTGTATTCCAAAGTGCGAATTGTATCGTCGCAAATACGATAACCGCTCAATGCCTGATCGGCCAATGGAGATGCAGCATGACTGATCTGGCCGACCTACCCCTTGGCGAGCAGATTGACGCCGCTGAGTTCACAAGGCGCATGCACCAGCTTGTACCGATCTCCGGCGAGATTGGCGTCGTTGCGACGGCGATGCGGGAAGATGGCTCCGCCCGTGTTATTTTGCCGTTTGCCCCCAGCTTCGCTAGGCCCGGCGGATCAATCTCCGGTCCCGCGCTGATGGCGATGGCGGATGTTGCGATGTTTGCTGGTATCAACGGCAAACTTGGCTGGACGCCGATGGCAATGACATCCAACCAGAACACAACATTCCTAAAACCGCCGAAACTGGAAGGACTTACGGCAGATGCGACGCCGCTACGCTTCGGTCGGAGATTGGTTGTTTACACAGTATCGATCTTCAATGATTCGGCGCCTGAGACGATCGTCGCACATGTGACCGGGTCTTACGCGCTTCCGATATAGCGGTACTATTTTACCGCACACATAAATTACGGAAATCACGCGATTTTTTGCATTGACAGTACATCTAAACCGCGCGTATACCCTGCGGCATCACCGGGGCTGATTGAGCGCCCGGCCATAACCTATCCTTTGGAGTAATATCCCAATGCCAACGGTCTCCGCCAAACCGGGCGAGGTCGCACGCGAGTGGCACGTTATTGATGCGGAGGGCCTCGTGCTCGGCCGTCTCGCCAGTGTCATCGCTATGCGCCTGCGCGGTAAGCATAAGCCCCAATTCACCCCGCATGTCGACACCGGCGATCACATCGTCGTTGTAAATGCTGAAAAAGTTGTCCTGACGGGCAACAACAAGCGGGATGACAAAACCTACTACCGCCACACTGGTTATCCGGGCGGTATTAAAGGCAACACCGCGCGCGAAATTCTTGAAGGCCGCTTCCCGGAGCGTGTGATTGAGAAAGCCGTTGAGCGCATGCTGCCAAAAACCAAACTCGCCCGTGCTGCAATCAAGAAGCTGCATGTCTATGGCGGTCCTGACCATCCCCATGCCGCTCAGGAGCCTCAGCCCCTGGATGTCGCAGCTATGAACAATAAGAACGCGTTCCGCGCCCGGAGGTCCAGCTAATGGCTGATGAAACTCGCACACTCGCGGATCTGAAAGACGCGCTTGGTGAAGATGGCGCTGTTGACGGCGCCGTTGAAATCTCCAGCGATGGGCTGCCAGAGCCGAAGATTGACCAATATGGCCGCGCTTATGGCACGGGCCGCCGGAAAGAATCCGTCGCTCGCGTATGGATCAAGCCGGGTTCTGGCAAGTTGACCGTTAATGGCAAGGCCGTGACCGAATATTTCGCGCGCCCGAACTTACAGATGCTGGCGCTCTCCCCGTTCGACGTTGCGAACCGGTTGAACCAGTATGACCTCATGTGCACCGTTAAAGGCGGCGGCTTGTCCGGCCAGGCGGGCGCTGTCCGCCACGGCTTGACCCGGGCGCTGATGGCGTTCGAGCCGGGTCTTCGCCCAGCTTTGAAAGCGGCAGGCTTTGTCACTCGTGACAGCCGCACCGTTGAACGTAAGAAGTATGGCCGCGCGAAAGCCCGCCGCAGCTTCCAGTTCTCGAAGCGTTAGGGCAAACTCTACAATATATCGTTATGTATCAAGGGCTTCGCTGCGGCGAAGCCCTTTTTCTTTGGAGGCACGTTTAAGGCACGACTCGCAGAACTCTGCGATTCCTGCTTTACTGGTTTGATGAAAAAGGCACGAATCAGGCACGTTCTGTTACCAGTTCTTGTCTTAGACCAGCAGTTCTCAAAAAAGCACGTGCGTCATGGCTGAAGCATATAAAGACCGCCAAGAAAGCCCTCTTCACGGCAGCAGGCTGATTATCTTTCGGCGTAACGACCTAGATAGCGATAGGTTCTTTTTCCGAGCAAAGGTCGAAGGCATTGCCGGTTACATACGACGAAGCTGCGGCACATCAGATGCCAGCGAGGCAATGCTCAAAGCGCAAGCTGCTTATGTCGATCTCCTAGTGAAACATAAGGGTGGCTTCTCTCTGACAGAGGTCACAGTCGATAAGTTCTTCCATGACTGGCTAGATCGCAAAAAGCATCACTTCACTGAGAAACGCCTCGAATGGAAGCGCAGTGTCTACGAACGCTACGTCTCAGAGTTCATGGGAAATAAGGTTCTCGGCAATCTCACAAAACCCTTCTGCGATGGCTACTGGGACTATCGCCTGAACTACTGGAAAGACCCCAAGCGCAAAAAGCGCATAGAAGTGAACGAGAAGCGTATTGGGGCAAAAGGCACAGCATCCCGTAACATTGCCGTAGACCCCTCCTTTGCAACGCTTCGAGCTGAAGCATCCCTGATCAATGAGTTTCTTCGTGTTGCGACGGATGAAGGGTACATAACAAAGACAATCAAGATCAGTGCTCAAGATGCGATGCCGAAGAACCTTCGTGGCGACGGCTATCGAGCTACGTTCACAGATCATGAGTGGACTGTTCTCACGAGCAATCTCTACAACTATGCACTTGGTCGTGGAAAATGGGTTGGCAGGCTTAACAGCGCCCACAAGCAACAACGTCAGATGCTGCGTGCCTTTGTATTGCTTGGAGCATCAACAGGCTTACGTGTCGGCGAGCAAAAGCAGCTCACATGGAGCGATCTCAGAGTTCAGAAGAATGATGATGGCAATAACGTACTGGTCATCAGCGTTCGGTCTGAGACATCTAAGGTACGGACAGGTCGAACAGCTATAGCGCATAGCGAACATACGATCCGTGTCATGGACGAGTTTAAGCAGCTCTCAAAGTTCACAGAGCCACATGATCTAATCTTCTACAGTGAGCAGAAGGATGGCTCTCTTCGCTCTGCTGATCTGTCTAAGTCCTTCAAGAACTTTTTAGAGCGTGTCGCCTATGAGGATCGGGACAGAGGATTAGTGCTTTCAAAAGACGATAAAGCACGCACGCTCTACTCGCTTCGACACTTCTATGCGATCCAGCGCCTCAAGCAGAGCGTCGACGTCTATCAGCTCGCAACGAGCATGGGCACTGGCGTTCAACAGATACGCAATCACTATGGCAGGCACATCTCAGGTGACGCATTCATCGCAGAGCTGACAAAGTTCAAGAGTAAGACGGGTGAGAAGACCAAAGAGACAGCTGTGCGTAAGCTCATGGAGATGGTGCAGTCAGGCACGATCGATGCTGAGGTCGCACTCGAGCAAATCAAAAAAGTGGCGGATATGAGCTAACGATTGCAACGAAACTCGGGATCGGGTCGAGGGCGTCGGATTTCTCATGAGGAATTCAGACCGGGTTGAGTTGATACGAACGAAGACAGACGCCGAAGGTGCCTCTTTCGTAGGAAATGACTTAGGTAGATTTACGCTAACCTATTGATAACTTGTGTTTCGCACAAGAAACGAGGGTTAGACGCTCACAAATTCAAACACGGCGGTTGTCCCCTGCACCTCTGAATGTCGGTCCATCTTGCGAGTAGCGAAGAGTGCTGTGCTAACG